>NZ_AP028461.1:10735764-11439896 GCF_033097365.1 Actinoplanes sichuanensis | reverse complement strand
CGACCCGGCCGGATATCGCGACGAGATCGTCCCGGTCTTCGAGTCCCTGCGCGACGAGGGACTCATCCGTGCCTGGGGGATCACCGCGGTCGGCGATCCGGTGCCGCTGCTGGACGCCTTCGGTGCCGCGCCCCGGCCGGACACCGCGCAGATCGTGGTCAACGCCCTCGACCAGAGCGGTGACCTGTGGATCCACGGAGATGGCGTCCGGCCGGACAACGCCGGGCTGGTCCGGGCGGCCGAGGCGGCCGGGGTCGCGGTCACCGCGATCCGGGTCGTCGCCGCGGGCTCGCTCACCGACGGGCTCGACCGCTCGGTTCCCGCCGATCACCCGGCGGCCGCCGACTTCGCGCGGGCCGCGCCGTTCCGCGCCCTGGCCGCCTCGTTCGGTGAGAGCGCGGCCTCACTCGCACACCGCTACGCCCTCAGCGTCCCCGGCGTCGCCACGGTCATTCTCGGCGTCAAGAATCGCGCCGAACTCGCCGAATGCCTGGCCGCCGAGGCCCGGGGCCCGCTCACCGCCGACGAACTCAAGGCGATCGACGCCCTCACCGACTGATCGCCCCGCCCCTTGATCGCCTCACCCTTTGATCGGCCCGCCCTTTGATCGGCCCGCCCTTTGATCGGCCCGCCCCTTGATCGGCCCGCCCCTTGATCGCCCCGCCCTTTGATCGCCCCGCCCCGCCGCGGTGGCCGCTCAGCTCACCCAGGGCGGGGTGATCGTGGTGCCGTCCGGCAGGGTCGCCTCGAAGCCGGCGCTGGTGGTCACCCAGGCCGCGGCGGTCTCGGTCCCCTCGTTGTCCACCCGGAACTCGGTCCCGGACGGCACCAGCAGCACATCCCCGGCGGAGACCCGGCCGGCGACACCGTCGAGGCTGACCGACAGCTCGCCGGCCGAGACCATCAGAACCTCGTCGCGCCCCACCCGGTGCGGCACACCGGACACGCCGGCCGCGATCTCGACCCGCCAGGCGCACAGCTCCCGGCTGCCCGTCGACGGGGACGCGAACGCGTGGAACACGCTCCCGTGCAACCGGTGAACCACTGCTTCGGTACCGCGATAGATCGCCATCTCCACTCCCCAAATTAGTCAAGCTGCTTGACGATATAGTCAAGCAGCTTGACTGCCATGTCAAACTCCTTCCGTGCGCGACGATCTCCACGACCTCCCGGTGCTCCTGCTCAGCGCTGCTCGCGCGCTGGTGGACGGCATCGACTCCGGGGTGCGGGCCGGCGGTTTCACCGACCTGCGGCCCGCACACGGCTTCGCCTTCGCCCGCCTGTCCGGCACCGGCGCCACCGTCACCGACCTGGCCGAGCACCTGGAGATCACCAAACAGGCGGCCAGCCAGATGGCCGAGGAACTGATCCGCAAGGGCTACATCGAACGCCGCCCGCACCCCACCGATGCCCGCGCCCGCCTCCTGGTCCTGACCGAAAAGGGTCACGCCTGCACGCGGGCCGCCGAAGAGGCCGCCGCCCGGACCCTGGCCCCCCTGGCCGCCACCCTGACCCCGGCCCAGACAGCGGCCCTGCGAACCGCCCTGACCCGGCTCGCCACCCCGGGCCGAATCCGCCCCATCTGGTAGCCCCGGCTCCGTCGTCACCGGTGGCCTCGGCTGGCCCTGGGTGCTGTCCCGGCCACCGACCCCCAGCCCGCACAACCAGCCGCCCGGACCGGCCTCGGCCCGCGGGCTCGCACTCAGTCGATGGAGTGGTCGCCGTGGACGGTGCCGGCGTGGGAGGGTTTCGGCATGGGTGAGACTCGTGCTGAATCAGTCGTCCGAGAGCTGTACCGGGAACTACTCACCGCCTGGAACGAGCGGGACGCGGAACGATTCGCGGGCCTGTTCGCGGACGACGGCGTCCTGATCGGATTCGACGGCAGCCAGGTGGACGGGCCCGAGATCGGCAAACACCTCACGCCGATCTTCCAGGACCACCCGACCGCCGCCTACGTGGCCAGGATCCGGGAGATTCGTGTCCTCGGCCCCGGAGCCGTCCTGCTCCGATCGATCGCCGGCATGATCCCGCCCGGCACGGACACGCTCAACCCGGCCACCAACGCGGTTCAGACCCTGGTCGCCGAACGACGGCTCCCCGGCTGGCGCGTCATCCTCTTCCAGAACACCCCGGCTCAATACCACGGCCACCCGGAAGCCACCGCCGCCCACACCGCCGAACTGGAACCGCAGGCCGCCGAAGCCCGACTGCTGACCTGATCGATGACGATCGGCCGGGCGAAGCCGCGCCCGCCCGGCGAAGCCGCGCCCGCCGGGCGGCAGAGAACCGCCCGGCGATCGGTGTTAGAACCCGTCAGTCCCGTTCGATCAGATGCCCGATGAGCTGCGGCCCCATGATGACCGCGTTGCCGGACCCGTCGCGGCGCGCGTCCGGTTCGGGGAGCTCGACCGGATCGCCGGTGTTGGAGGCGCCGACCGGCCGCGGCCCGACCCAGGCGACGACGAGCTGCGTCTCGCCCTTGAGGAACCGCTGCACCCGGACACCGCCGGTGGCGCGGCCCTTGGCCGGGTAGGACGCGAACGGTGACACCTTGACCTGGGTACCGGTGGAGGTGACGACCATGGGTTCGCCGTGGGCGCTGTCGGACGTGACGACCGCGTTGAAGGAGATCACCTCGGCCTCCGGGCCGACGTTGACCCCGGCCATGCCGCCGCCCTTGAGGCCCTGTGGCCGCACCAGTTTCGCCGGGAAGCGAAGCAGGTTGGCGTCGGACGTGACGAAGACGAGGGACTCGGCGCCGTCGGTGAGCCAGGTCGCCTGCAGGACCTCGTCACCCTCCTTGAGCGTGATCACCTCGAACTCGTCGGACCGGACCGGCCACTCCGGGGCGCACACCTTGACGATGCCGAACTTGGTGCCCATCGCGATGCCGGGCGACTCGCCGCCGCCGAGCGGGGCCATGCCGACGACCCGCTCGCCCTTGTGCAGGGGCACCAGCTCGGACGCGGACATGCCGCCGCGCAGCGAGACGGTCCCCGACTGCTCGGGCAGGACCGGCAGGGTGAGCACATCGGTCTTGAACGCCCGGCCCCGGTTGGTGACGAGCAGGATCCGGCCGCGGGCGGTGGAGTGGATGATCGCGCGGACCGCGTCGTGTTTGACGCGACCGCTGCGCTTACGGGCCTCGGTGGACTCCTCGCTCTCGGCCGCGGTCCGGGCGATCAGACCGGACGCGGAGAGGATCACCTGGCAGGGGTCGTCGGCGACCTCGAGCGGACCGGCCGGCACCGAGGCGGCGAGGACCTCCTTCAGGTCACCGTCGATCAGGGTGGTCCGGCGGGCGGCCCCGAACTCCTTGGCCACGGCGGCCAGCTCGTCGGAGACGACCTTCTTGAGGACGTCCTCGTTGTCGAGGATCCGGGTGAGGTCGGCGATCTCGCTGCGGAGCCGGTCCTGCTCGGCCTCCAGCTCGATCCGGTCGAACCGGGTGAGCCGCCGCAACGGAGTGTCCAGAATGTAGGTCGCCTGGATGTCGGAGAGCCCGAACTCGGTCATCAGACCGGCCTTGGCCGCGGCCGCGTCGTCGCTGGCCCGGATCAGCGCGACCACCCGGTCGATGTCGATCAGGGCGATGAGCAGGCCGTCGACCAGGTGCAGACGGTCCTCGCGCTTGGTCCGCCGGTAAAGCGTGCGCCTGGTCACGACGTCGTAGCGGTGCTGCACGAAGACTTCGAGAAGAGCCTTCAACCCGAGCGTACGGGGCTGCCCGTCGACCAGGACCAGGTTGTTGATGCCGAACGAGCTCTCCAACGGGGTGAGCCGGTAGAGGTCGGCCAGCAGGGCCTGCGGGTTGACGCCGACCTTGCACTCGATGACGAGCCGGGTGCCGTGCTCGCGGTCGGTGAGGTCCTTGACGTCGGCGATCCCGGTCAGGCGGGCCGCCTGGCGCTGGCCACGCCGCGGGCCGGAGGTGATGACCTTGCCCTTCACCTCGTCGGTGATCGCCTCGATGATCTTCTCGGCGCCGACGCCGTAGGGCAGCTCGGTGACGGTGATGGCCTGCCGGCCGCGGCCGCCCTCGAGCAGGCCGGTCTCGGCGCGGGCCCGGATCCGGACGACGCCGCGACCGGTCTCATACGCCCGGCGCACCTCGTCGAGCCCGAGCAGCTGGCCGCCGGTGGGCAGGTCGGGGCCGGGCACGAAGCGCATCAGCTCGTCGAGGTCGGCCGCGGGCTTCTTGATCAGGTGCCGGGCGGCCGCCACGACCTCACCGAGGTTGTGCGGGATCATGTTCGTCGCCATCCCGACGGCGATCCCGGACGTGCCGTTGACCAGCAGGTTCGGGAAGGCGGCGGGCAGCACCTTGGGCTCGGTCTCGGAGCCGTCGTAGGTGGGCTTGAAGTCGACGGTGCCCTCACCGAGCTCGCCGACCAGCAGCATCGCCTCGCGGGACATCCGGGCCTCGGTGTACCGGGCGGCGGCCGGACCGTCGTCGGGCGAGCCGAAGTTGCCGTGGCCGTCGATGAGCGGCGTGTTGAGCGAGAAGTCCTGGGCCAGCCGGACCAGGGCGTCGTAGATCGCGACGTCACCGTGCGGGTGGTACTTACCCATCACGTCGCCGACGACGCGGGCCGATTTCACATAGGGCCGGTCGGGGCGCTGCCCCTGCTCGGACATGGACCAGAGGATCCGCCGGTGCACCGGCTTCAGCCCGTCCCGGGCGTCGGGCAGCGCACGTGAGTGGATGACCGAGTAGGCGTACTCCAGGTAGGAGTCCTCCACCTCGGTGGTGAGCGGGTTGTCGATGACCCGGGCGCCCGCCTGGTCGAACGCGGACAGGTCGACGCGCTTGTCGGATTTGCGGCGTGCCATTGGTAGCGGACCTCTCAGGCGTCGATCGTCTCTTGGTCGATCCGGCCCGCGGCCTCGATCAACCAGTTCTTCCGGGGCTCGACCCGTTCACCCATGAGCAGCTCGAGGGTGGCTTCGGCGCGCTCGGCGTCCTCGATGGTGATCCGGCGGACGGTGCGCTCGGCCGGGTTCATCGTGGTGTCCCACAGCTCGTCGGCGTCCATCTCACCGAGACCCTTGAACCGGGGCACCGGTTTCTGCACCTGCCGGCCGGCCCGCTCCAGGCGGCCGACCGTGCTCTCCATCTCCTGCTGGGTGTACGTGTAGAGGGTCTCCGAGTTACGGCCCTTGGTGACCACCTTGTGCAGGGGTGGCATCGCGGCGAAGAGCCGACCGTTCTCGATGACCGGCCGCATGTACTTCGCGAAGAGCGTGATCAGCAGGGTCCGGATGTGCGAGCCGTCGACGTCGGCGTCCGCCATGATCATGACGCGGCCGTAGCGCATCGAGCCGATGTCGAACGTGCGGCCCGAGCCGGCCCCGAGGACCTGGACGATCGCCGAGCACTCGGCGTTGTCGAGGACCTGCTGGAGGCTCGCCTTCTGCACGTTGAGGATCTTGCCGCGGATCGGCAGCAACGCCTGGTATTCCGAGGAGCGGGCCATCCGGGCGGTGCCGAGCGCCGAGTCACCCTCGACGATGAACAGCTCGGACCGGTCGATGCCGATCGCCCGACAGTCGACCAGCTTGGCCGGCATCGACGCGCCCTCCAGGGCGGTCTTGCGGCGGGCCGCGTCCTTCTGCTGTTTCTGGGTGAGCCGGACGCGGGCCGCGTCCACCACCTTCTGCAGGACGGTGCGGGCCTCGGTCTTGGTCCGCCGGCCGTCGATCCACTCCTTCAGATACGCCTCGACCAGGCTCTGCATCACCCGGGCGACACCGGCCGTGGACAGCTCGTCCTTGGTCTGCGAGGTGAACTGCGGCTCCGGCACCCGCACGTGGATGACCGCGGTCATGCCCTCCAGGAAGTCGTCCAGGACGGGCGGCTCCTCCTTGGGCTTGAGCAGCCCCCGGGCGTTGCGGATGGCCTCGGTCAGGGCCCGCACGAGAGCGCGCTCGAAGCCCTTGCGGTGGGTGCCGCCGTGCATGTTGCGGATGGTGTTGGTGAAGCACTCGACGGTGCGCTCGTAGCCGGTGCCCCAGCGGAAGGCCACCTCGACCTGCGCGTGCCGGACGACGTTGGACTGCATCACGCCGTTGGCGTCGGCGGCATTCTCCTTGTAGGTGCCCTCGCCGGTGACCAGCAGCGTGCCGGAGACCGGCTTGTCCGAGGCCGGAGTGAGGAAGTCCACCATGTCGGCCAGGCCGTTGGGGTAGTGGAACGTCTCGGTGGCCGGCTCCTCGGCGCCCGCGTCGAAGAGTGTGTACTGCACGCCGGGGACCAGGAACGCGGTGTTGCGCAGCTTGGTGCGGACGGCGTCGACGTCGAGCCGGGCGCCGGTCTCGAAGTAGCGGGCGTCATACCAATACCGGATCGAGGTGCCGCTGGGCTCGCCCCGCTTCATCCGGCGGGCCACCCGCAGGCCGGGCTCACGGGTGAACGGCGCGTCCGGCCCGGGGCCGTCGAAGACGCCGGGCACGCCCCGCTGGAACGAGATCTCGTGGACCTTGCCGTCCCGCTTGACGGTCACGTCGAAGCGGTGGGCGAGCGCGTTGACCGCGGACGCGCCGACGCCGTGCAGGCCGCCCGACGTCTTGTAGCCGGAGCCGCCGAACTTGCCGCCGGCGTGCAGCCGGGTCAGCACCAGCTCGACGCCGCTCAGCCCGGACTTGGCGTGCACGTCGGTGGGGATGCCCCGGCCGTCGTCGTCGACCTGGACCGAGCCGTCGCTGTGCAGCGTCACGGCGATGCGGGTGGCGTGGCCGCCGACTCCCTCGTCGGTGCAGTTGTCGATGATCTCGTTTGCGAGGTGGTTGATGCCTCTGCTGTCGGTGGACCCGATGTACATGCCCGGGCGTTTGCGGACAGCGTCGAGCCCTTCCAGGTGCGTGAGGTCGTCAGCCCCGTACAAGGTCTCTGGTTGCGCGGTCACGAGGCGGCACTCCCGGTCAAGCCATGGTGGTCAAGGACGGCGCGAGCCTACCCGGCGCCTATGACACTTCTGCCCCAGGCGAGGCAGGTCTAGACCAGTCCGTGGCCAAAATAGGGATGATCCACCCCAAGAAGTGCGCTACGCCACAGTCGCAAAGGACACGGTCTGCGGCTGGAGTGCCCGGAAGAGGTCCAGCGGATAGGGCTTGCCCGGAACCGACACCGGTGGCAGCTCCTGGTAGGCGATGAGCGCGTCGGTCACGTCCCGGGTGGCCGAGCAGACCACGACGGTGTCGTGCGGCGCATAGGCCTGGAGACGGGCCGCCGTACTCACCACGCTGCCACTGATCATCCCGTAACCGCCGTCGAAGGCGGCCATCGGGTCGACGATCACCTCGCCGGTGGCCAGACCGACCCGGGTCCGGACGGGGAACCTGCCGGCCAGGAGACGCCCCCTCAACGACTCCTGAACCGACAGGCCCGCCTGGACCGCGGAGGCGGCCGCCCCCGGCCCGAATCCCCCCTCCGCGGCGCCGAACACCGCCATCACCGCGTCCCCCACGTACTTCTCGACGATCCCGCCGTTGTCACGGACCACGGCCGAGACGGCCGAGAAGTAGTCCCTCTGGAGCGCCCGCACCTCCGCGCAGTCCAACCGGTCCACCAGAGAGGTGAACCCGACGATGTCGATGAACAGCACGGTTACGGTCTGCCTACGCTCCTGAACGGCACTGCTGACGGTGCTCATGTCTTCGCTCCCCCAGATCACTGCGTTGACCGGGAGTACGGTGCCAGCCTCGGACAAGACGCGGATCCGCAGAACGACGTATCTCTGACAGCATCGAATTCCGTCGTTTTTGTGACGCAGAACAGTCCGAACCGACGACATAGTGATAGGCGGATACGGATTAGGCTGCCGGGCATGGCCAGACAGGGGGACGAGGGGCCGCTTGTCGGGCGCACCGGCACGCTGGCCGACGTTCAGTCAAAC
The DNA here is from genome assembly GCF_033097365.1 of Actinoplanes sichuanensis. Classification (NCBI taxonomy): domain Bacteria; kingdom Bacillati; phylum Actinomycetota; class Actinomycetes; order Micromonosporales; family Micromonosporaceae; genus Actinoplanes; species Actinoplanes sichuanensis. The sequence goes on along the minus strand of NZ_AP028461.1, from coordinate 11,431,998 downwards.
CTCCGCAACGTCGGTACCGGCGGCACCGCTGCGGTGTTCGTGACCGGGGAGAGCGGTGTCGGTAAGACACGGCTGCTGCACGAGACCGCCGACGCGTTGCGCGAGACGGGCTTCTCGGTGCTGTTCGGCACCTGCCTGGACATCGGTGACGCCTCGCCGCTGCACCCGGTGCTGCAGGCGCTGCGCCGGCTCGACGGCTCGACCCCGGCCGGTGCCGCCGACGACGCCGGGGCGCTGCTCGAACGGGTGTCGCGCGACCTCCGGGCGATCGCCGGTGACCAGCAGCTCCTGCTCGTCCTGGACGACCTGCAGTGGGCCGACCGGAGCACCCGTCAGCTGCTGCTCTATCTGCTCGCCGGGCTCGGTGACGTCCGGGTGTCGGTGCTCGCCGCGATCCGGGCCGAGGCGCTGCACGGCACCCACCCGCTGCGCCGGGTGCTGGCCGAGCTGCGGCGCCTGCGCTCGGTCCGGGTGGTCGACCTGGCCCCGCTGAGTCAGGAGCACACCCACGAGCTGGTGACCGCGATCGTCGGCGGCACGGTGGCCCTGGAGGACGCCGACCGGGTCTTCAAGCGCAGCGGCGGCAACCCGTTCGTGGTCGAGGAGCTCTCCCGTGACCTGCGCGACGGCCGGGTCGAGCTGTCCGACACGCTGCGCGAGATCTTCCTGTCCCGGGTCGACGAGCTGCCGCCGCACGCGCACACCGTGGTGCACGCCATCGCGGCCGGTGTCGAGCCGGTCGAGCACGCGGTGCTGGCCGGGGTGGTCCCGCTGCCGGAGGACCAGCTGATCGAGGCGGTCCGGGCGGCGGTCACACACCGGTTCGTGGCCAGTGACCCGGACGGTTACAAGCTGCGGCACCGGCTGGTCGCCGAGGTGCTGGAGCAGGAGGTGCTGCCGGCCGAGGCGGCGTCGCTGCACCGGCGCTACGCCGAGACCCTGGAGTCGGTGGAGGGCGAGCCGGACAACGCGCGCCTGGCCCACCACTGGCAGCGGGCCGGCGAGCCGGATCGGGCGCTGCCCCCGGTGGTGGCCTCGGCCCGCGCAGCCGAGCGGATGTACGGCTTCGCCGAGGCGCACCGCTACTGGACCATCGCGCTGCAGCTGGCCGGTGAGGCCGACGAGCGCCGCACCGAGTTGCTGGGGCACGCCGCCGAGTCGGCCCACCAGTGCGGCGAGCATCTGCTGGCGCTGGCCCGGCTGGAGGAGCTGGCCGGCCGCCCGGACGCACCCGGCCAGTCCGAGCTGCACCTGCGGCGGGCGCGTTATCTGGCCGCGGCCGGGCGTTCGGCGACCGCCGAGGTGGAGTACCAGCGTGCTCTGGAGGCACCGGACTGCACCCCGCGCCGGCGGGCGTCGGCTGCGGCGTACCTCGCTGAACTGCTCTTGCATCTCGGCCGCTATGCGGACGCCAACCAGCACGCGCGGGAGGCGCTCGAACTGGCCGCGGTGAACGGGGCCACCACCGACCTGGTCCGGGCGAGCGCCGCGCTGGGTTTCAGTGCCGCGTTCCGCGAGGACCCGGACGCCGGGCTGGCCGTGATCAGGCACGCCGTGGAGATCGCCGAGCGGTCCGGGCACCCGGACGACCTGGGCGTGGCCTACCTGCACCTGGCCGAGCTGCTGGCCGGCCCGCTGAACAGCATCGAGGAGGGTGTGCTGGTGGCCCGCCGGGGCGCCGACCTGCTCGCCGCCCGCGGGGTGGGCCGCACCTATCAGACCCGGCTGCTGGCGATCGCCGCCAAGGGGCTGTTCCGGAACGGTCAGTGGTCCGAGGCGTACGCCGTGCTGGAGACCGCCATGCGTTACCACCCGTCCGGCGCCGACGCGGTCGAGTTGCTGCTCGCCCGCTCCCAGCTCTGGGTCGGTTTCGGGGAGGTGGACAATGCCCGCCGCGACCTGGACGCGGTGGCGACCCTGCTGGCCGGTGGCGGAGCGCGGCACGTGCTGCCGATGCTGACGCTGCGGGCCGGCCTGGCGATGTGGCAGGGCGAGCACGCCGAGGCGCGGGCCGCCGTGCAGCGTGGCCTGACCGAGACCCGCTCCGACGACCTGGTGCTGCTCGGCGTGCTGGCCTGGCACGGCCTGCGGGCCGAGGCGGAGGCGCACGTGGCCGGGCAGCCGACCGATCCGGGGGCCATCCGCCGCCTCCGGACGGTGATGGATCGCCTGGTCAAGGGTGTGGGCGAGGCACCCGCGCCGGTTCGTGCGGTGGTCGACGGCTACCTGGACCTGTGCACCGCCGAGCTGAGCCGGGTCGAGGACCGGCAGGATCCCGAGCCGTGGGCCCGGGCGGCCGCCATCTGGGACCGGCGCCAGCAGCCGTACCCGGCGGCGTACTCCCGCCTCCGGCACGCCGAGGTCTCGTTGCAGCGCCGGGTGCGGCGGACGTCGGCGATCACCGGGCTGCGCCAGGCGTACGCCACGGCGACCGCGATGGGCGCCCGCCCGTTCGCCAACGAGATCATCGGGGTGGCGCAACGGTTCCGGGTCACGCTCGGCGACGACGTCCAGGTGCTGCCGGCCGGGCCGGAGCGGGCCGCCGACGAGCTGTCCGCACTGACCGGGCGGGAGCGGGAGGTCCTGGCCGCGGTGGCCGAGGGCTTGACCAATCGCGAGATAGGTGAGTTGCTGTTCATCAGCGAGCGCACCGTCGGCGTGCATCTCGGGCACATCTTCGACAAGTTGCAGGTGCGCACTCGCGTGCAGGCCAGTCGCGTCTATCTGACAGCGGCCTGACCAGGGGATCGTTACGCTGCCGTGACATACGTACACGGAATACGTCGTTCTACCGATCCGATGACGGACCCCCGGTGGAAGTGTAGGCGCCACGGGGGAGCACCGCCCGGCGACAGGCTTCGCCGGGCGGTGCTGGGGGCCCTCCGTTGCCTTTGCATCACCCACGGAGGAACCCATGACCCAGCCCATCTGGGGCCCCGTACAGCAGGAGATGTCCGACCTCCTGCAACGGCACCCCGACGACGTCCCCGGAGTGGTCGACCTACTCGCACAAGTACAGGTCGTGCTGTGCCGAGTGCCACCGTTGCTGGATAGCAACCCGCTGGCCGACTTCAACAGGCTCTATCTCACGATCACCGAGAACGTGCTGGAGCGTCTCTACGCCGGCAAGTTCAAGGACCCGGCCTTCCTGGCCCGGCTCGATGTCGAATTCGCCGCCCGCTATTTCGACGCCCTGCGCTACTGGACCGAGGGCAGCCCGGCCTGCCCGGGCGTGTGGGCCGGCCTGTTCACCCGGATCCCCGGGCCGGACGCGCGTGCTCTGCCCTCGGCGGTCGCCGGGGTCAACGCGCACATCAACTTCGACCTGCCGTTCGCGCTGGTGACCACCTTCGACCACCTGGGCAGCGACCCGGTCGACGGCAGCGACCAGCACCACGACTACCTCCAGGTGAACGACATCTTCGCCGAGGAGATCCCGGGTCTGCGCCGCGGCTATCTGGACCGTTGGCAGCTGCTCATCGACACGATGAACGGTGATCTGGACGACTGGTGGCAGGGCGAGATGGTGGAGTACACGCGCAATGTCGCCTGGCGCAACGCCCAGAAGATCTGGGCGCTCCGACACGATCTGAGCGCGCTCGACAAGGAGCGTCGCCGTCTCGACCACACCGCCACCGGCCTCGGCAAACTGCTGCTGTCGCCGTTCGGCAGCTTCCTCCAGTAAGGGCGTCGGTTCACTTCACGATGATCAGCCGGGCCGTGACGGCCGAGCCGTCACGGACCCCGCCGACGCCCACCTGCACGCCCGCCTTCACCGCGCTGCGCTCGGTCTTCTCGCGATTCTGGGCCACCCGCAGCGGGTCACCGAAGGTCCAGGTCAGCACGTAGCCGTCGGACGACTTCACGGTGAAACCCTTGTCGTCCGCGGTGGTGACCTCACCACGCTGCACCACGATGGTGCGGTCCTCGCCCTCCCGGGTCCGCACCACGACCTCGCCGTGCAGCGTGTTCTGCCGCAGCAGCCGCCGCACGGCCCGAGGCCGCACGCCGGGCGAGTCCGAGGCGGCGGGTCCGACATCTCCGGCGTCTCCGGCGTCGAACCCGACCTCCTGGAGAGCCGCCATCTCGATGGCGGCGTCGGCGACGTGGGCGGGCGCTTGCGCGCCGCATCCGGTCACCGCGAGAGCAACAGCGAAGATCAAAACCTGCACGGATGTACGAGCCATGCGATCGATGTTCGACATGACGCGATCGGGCCGTATCAGGCAGATGTTCGAGTTCGGTAAGAACCCCGCGAGCCGAGGTCGACCACCGCCACGATGACGAACCCACCATCCGGGCCGCATCGGCGAGGCCCGAGGCTACGGCGGTGGGGATGGGCTGGAGCCGGCCGGACGGTAGGGCAGCTCCACCCGGAACATCGCCCCACCCTCGGGGGCGTGAGCCGCGGTTATCCGGCCGCCCAGACGGGTCACCAGGCGGGCCGCCAGGGCCAGACCCAAGCCGCTGCCGACCTTGCGGACACCCCGGTAACGGCGGTTCAGTTCGCCCCGTTCGAAGGCCACGGCCAAGTCGTCGTCGGTGAAGCCGGGGCCGCCGTCGCGTACCTCGATGATGCCGCCCTGATCGCCGGGTCGGACCGCCAGGACCAGTGGCGCGCCGGCCGGGACCACCCGCAGCGCGTTCTCGCACAGGCCGTCGAGGACCTGCCGGATCCGGCCCGGGTCGGTGCCGACGACGACCGGCATGTCGGGGATCTCCACGGTCAGCGTCGGGCCGCCGTCGGCGCATCGCGCGGCCCACGCCTGACCGGCCTGCCGGACCAGGTCGCCCAACTCCACGTCGGTGACGTCGAGCGGCAGGTCGGCGGCCTCCAGACGGGAGAGCACCAGCAGGTCGGAGATGAGCCGGTCCAGGCGCTGTGCCTCGGCCAGGACCGTCGATCCGGCGGCGGTCGTGTCGTCTCCGGTGATCACCCCGTCGGCCAGCGCCTCGGCGTAGCCACGGATCGTCGCGAGTGGAGTCCGCAGTTCGTGTGACACCGACAGCAGGAAGTCGCGTTCCCGGCCCTCGCTCGTCTGCAGGGCGGACGCCAACTGGTTGAACGCGTCGGCGAGCCGGACCGCCTCGGCCGGACCGGCGCGGGCGATCCGCACCGAGCGGTCCCCGGCGGAGAGCCGGCCGGCGGCGGCCGCGGCCAGTCCGATCGGCCGGACCACGAACCGGGCCAGCAGGGCTCCGGCCAGCACCCCGCCGAGCAGACCGGCCACCAGCGCCACCCAGACACCGCTGAGCACCCGCAGCGCGACGCCGGAGGCGACCCGGCGGGTGAGGATCACCCCGGCGGCGGCACCCGGGAGCGGGCGGCCGGCGATGAACGAGGGCCGACCGCCGACCGGGCCGCGGATGTCGACGGTCTCCCCGTCGAGAACCCGGCGGACCACCCGGGGCGGCAGCCCCTCCCGATCGATCCGACCGTTTCTGATCAGGTAGATCTCGATGTCCTGCGCGCGTAGCCGGTCGGTGATCCGCTTGCGGGCGGCCGGCCGCTCGTCGGTCAGCGACTCGACCGCGAGGACCGTCTTGTCCATCAGCTCGGCGCGGATCTGGGTGTTCACCGAGCGGATCGCGATCGGCACGGCGACCAGGGCGGTCACGATCACGGCGACCACCGCGGTCGCGGCGGTGACGAGCACGGCCCGGCCGGTCAGGGTCCGGAAGAAGTCACGCATCGGCGGTGTACCCGACCCCGCGGACGGTCCGGATCAGACCGGCGGACGGGCCGAGCTTGGCCCGCACCTGCGCCACGTGCACGTCGACCGTACGGGTACCGGCATGCGACGCGTAGCCCCACACCGCGGCCAGCAGCTCCTCCCGGGTGAACACCCGACCCGGGCGGCCCAGCAGGTGGGCGAGCAGGTCGAACTCGGTGGCCGTCAGAACCAGCGGGGCGCCGTCCACGGTGACGGCCCGGCGGCCCGGGTCGAGGGTGAGGGGGCCGAGGGTTCGCACCCGATCGGTCTCCCCGGCGACCGCCGCGCGCCGCAGCAGCGCCTTGACCCGGGTCACCAGCTCACGCGGACTGAACGGTTTCGTCACGTAGTCGTCGCCGCCCAGCTCCAACCCGAGGATCCGGTCCACCTCGTCGTCGCGCGCGGTCAGGAAGATCACCGGCGTCCAGTCGCCGTCGGCACGCAACCGGCGGCAGATCTCGGTGCCGTCCAGGCCGGGCAGGGCGATGTCCAGGATGCAGGCGACCGGTCGAAGCCGGCGGGCGGCGGCCAGCCCGGCCGGGCCGTCCCGTTCGACGTGCACACCGAACCCCTCGCGGCTCAGATAGAGCCGAACCAGGTCGGCGATCGGCCGTTCGTCCTCGACCACGAGGACCAACCCTCTGCCCGGCGCGTCCGTCACCGGCCCATCATCGGCCCGCCCGCCTATCGTCACCAGGTCATCATGCCGCCGGGCGGGCCTCCGGAACGTTCGGGGAAGGTAAGGGATCGGCTGACCCGACCGGGTGATGTGTGCGTGTCGCACCGGGCCGGGCGACATCGACCGTCTCCGGGCCATGACCAGCGGACGATCGATCCTGGGCGCGCTCCCAGAAAGACTCGGGAAGCGCTTTCCCAACGTGCTATAAAGGCGACAGCCGGGGCTACGAGCAGGGGCGAGGCGTCGAGCACGGGGGGATGCCTCGCCCCTTTCCCCACCGGATGACCGGTTATGACCGTCACCGGATAACCGGGTATGACCGTCTCCCCGGGCCACCGCCCGGCGGTCGCGTTTCGGCGGTGACCGGCCGCCCGCTCGCGTGGCACACCACGGGCGGAGTGGATTGCGGGTGTGGGCGGCCGACGGCGTACCGGAAAAGGGGGTTCGGGTTCTGTCGTTCGGGAACGATGGACGGCATGGCCTATGTGAATCCGGCGGGTGAGTTCACCCGCGATCAGCGGTACATCGCCACCCGGATCACCGCGGACGGGCGGGATGGTTTTCCGGTCGAAGCGGGGCGTTATCGGCTCGTGGTGGCCCGGGCCTGCCCGTGGGCGAACCGCGCGATCATCGTGCGGCGGCTGCTCGGAATCGGCGACGCGCTGTCGATGGGCATCTGCGGGCCGACGCACGACGAACGGAGCTGGACGTTCGATCTGGATCCGGGCGGACGTGATCCGGTGCTCGGAATCGAACGGCTCCAGGACGCTTTCCTGGCCCGTTTCCCGGATTACGACAAGGGCGTCACAGTGCCCGCGATCGTGGATGTGACCAGCGGAAAGGTCGTCACCAACGACTTCGCCCAGATCACCCTCGACATGTCGCTGGAGTGGACCGCATTCCACCGGCCCGGAGCACCGCTCCTCTATCCGGCGCACCTGCGGGACGAGATCGACGAGGTGAACGAGGGCGTTTTCGCCGACGTCAACAACGGCGTCTACCGGGCCGGCTTCGCGGGCACGCAGGAGGCCTACACGAAGGCGTACGACAGGTTGTTCGCCCGGCTCGATCAGCTCTCGGAGCGCCTTTCCGGACAGCGTTATCTGGTCGGTGACACGATCACCGAGGCGGACGTCCGACTCTTCACCACCCTGGCCCGATTCGACGCCGTCTATCACGGCCATTTCAAGTGCAACCGGTCCAAGCTGACCGAGATGCCGGTGCTGTGGGCCTACGCGCGCGACCTGTTCCAGACGCCCGGGTTCGGGGACACGATCGATTTCACGCACATCAAACGGCACTACTACGAGGTGCACCGGGACATCAATCCGAGCGGCATCGTCCCGTCCGGGCCGGACCCGCGCGGCTGGCTGACCCCGCACGGCCGGGAGGCCCTGGGCGGCCGCCCCTTCGGCGACGGCACTCCCCCGCCACCGCCGCCGCCCTCAGAGGCCGTTCAGAAGGTCGCGTAACAGTTCGCCGATCTGGGCCCGCTTCGCCGGGGGAAGATGGGCCAGCAGGCGCTGCTGCTCGGCCAGGCCGGCGGTGACCGCCTCGTCGGCGATGGCCCGGCCCTCCGGGGTGAGGCGGACCAGGATGCCCCGGCGGTCGTTCGGGTCGGGGGAACGGGCCACCAGGCCGGCCTTCTCCAGCCGGTCGAGGCGGGCCGTGGTGCCGCCGGTGCTCAGCATCATCGACGCGGCCAGCGCGCCCGGCGACAACTGGAACGGGGCGCCTGAACGCCGCAGGGTGGCCAGCACGTCGAAGTCGGCGCGGGCTATCCCGAACCTGGCGTAGGCGCGCTCGGTGGCATCCCCGGCCAGGCGGGACAGGCGGTAGATGCGTCCGAAAACGCCCATCGCCTCGGTGTCCAGGTCGGGGCGTTCGTCGGCCCACTGGGCCAGGATCCGGTCGATGTCGTCGGTCACGTTCTCCATTCTCTTGATGACAAGCTTCTCGGCAAAGTTTATCTTTACGTCGAGATACTTTCTGTCGAGGGAGTTGGGTCTCATGCGGACACTGATGGTCACCGCCCTCACGCCGGTGCTGTGGGGGACGACGTATGCGGTCACCACCGAGTTCCTGCCGCCCGATCGGCCGCTGCTCAGCGGGATGCTGCGGGCGCTGCCGGCGGGTCTGGTGCTGCTCGCCATCACCCGCCGGTTGCCGCGCGGCGCCTGGTGGTGGAAGTCGGCGGTGCTCGGTGCGCTCAACATCGGCATCTTCTTCGCGCTGCTCTTCGTCAGCGCCTACCGGCTGCCGGGCGGGATGGCGGCGGTCCTCGGGGCGGTTCAACCGCTGCTCGTGGCCGGCCTCAGCGTGCTCCTGCTGTCCGAGCGCGTCTCCGGCCGTACCGTCGCCGCGGGTTTGATCGGGGTTTTCGGCGTCTCCCTCGCGGTGCTGACCGCCTCCGCCCGCCTGGACCCGATCGGTGTCCTCGCCGGCCTGGCCGGCGCCGGCTCGATGGCGTTCGGCCTGGTCCTCACCAAGCGCTGGGGCCGCCCCGGCGTCTCATTGCTCACCGTGACCGGCTGGCAATTGACCATGGGAGGTCTGCTGCTGGTCCCGGTCACCCTCCTGGCGGAGGGTCCGATTCCCGCACTGTCAGTGACAAACCTCTGGGGGTACGGCTACCTGAGCCTGATCGGGACGGCGCTGGCCTACACGCTCTGGTTCCGCGGGCTGGATCGCCTACCGGCGGCGCGGGTGTCGCTGCTCAGCCTGTTCGCGCCGCTCACCGCGACGGTGGTCGGCTGGGCCGCGCTCGGCCAGACGCTGACCCCGGTGCAGCTGGCCGGGATGACGCTGGCCTTCGGCGCGGTCGTGTGGGGACAGTCGTCAGTGCATGTCCGCCGTCGTGACGATGCGCTCGACGTAACCGCCGCGGGCGGCACGCAGCATGGCCCGGCCGAGCTCGTCGGTGGTGGTGATGTAGCGCGGCGCGACCCGGCGGATCAGCGGGACCAGCGGCGCGATCACCGTGTAGGCGGTGTCGTACCAGCCGGTCTTCGCGCGCACACCGTGCGTGGGCTGGATGAACCCGGGACGGAAGGCGAAGCCGTTGCGGAACATCGCCATGATCTCCCGCTCGGTGCGGGCCTTCACCCGGGACCACATCAGACGGCTGTCCGCGTCGGTGCCCTCACCGGAGACGTAGACGAAGGTCAGGTCCTCGCCGAGCGGGGCCAGCAGCCGGGCCGCGGCCATCGGGAAGTCGTAGGACACCCGGGTGTAGGCCGCCTCGTCCATCCCCACCGATGACACGCCCAGGCAGTAGAAACAGGCGTCATAACCGGTGAGCTCGCCGGCGATCGGGCTCAGGTCGGCGAAGTCGTCGAGCATCACCTCACGCAGTTTCGAATGCTCGACACCCGTCGGGCGGCGGGTCACCACCAGCACCTCGGTCACATCCGGCGCGAGCAGGCACTCTCGCAGCACACCCTGACCCACCATCCCGGTCGCCCCGAAAACGATCACCCGCACGTCACCAGTGTGCCGCGTGCGGGGGCGGAAAAACGTCGTACCCCGGGCCTAGGGTCGTCGTGTGTCAGTTGAACGGTGGTCCGCCGCCCAGGTCGAGGCGCTAGCGCCCGATCCCGCCTCGCTGCGCAACGCGCGCGGAGCCGCCGGCCAGTTCTCCACCACCGGCCGGACCGGCGACATCCTCTGGGGACTGTGTCGGGGTTACCAGGTCGCCGCCGACCTGACCGGGCCGGCTTTCAAGTGCTCCTGCCCGAGTCGCAAGATCCCCTGCAAGCACGTGCTCGGCCTGTTGTTGCGCTGGTCCGAGTCGGGTGCCGCCGATCTCCCGGCGCCCGACTTCGCCGCCCGGTGGCAGGCCGCACGGGCCCGGCCCAAAGCGACCTCCACCCCCGATCCGGTGGCCGCGGCCAAGCGCGCCCAGGGCCGCGCCGACCGGGTCGCCGGTGGTCTGGCCGAGCTGCGGCGATGGCTCGACGACCAGATCGAGCAGGGTCTGGCGGTGGCCGGCCGGTCCGGTCCGGAGCCGTTCGAGACGATGGCGGCCCGGCTGGTCGACGCGCAGGCCCCCGGGGCGGCCGGCGCGGTCCGTCGGCTCGGCGGCTTCGCCGGGGTCGGGCCACACTGGGCCGACCGTCTGCTCGGCGAGCTGGCGCTGCTGCGGCTGCTGGTCGCCGGTCATTCCCGGCTGGGCACGCTCGATCCGGGGCTGGCGGCCACCGTCCGGTCGCGGATCGGTTTTCCCACCCCGTCCGAGGAGGTGCTGGCCGGGCCCCGGGTCAGTGATCGCTGGCAGGTTCTCGGGCAGGTGGAGACCGACGAGGGTTCGCTGACCAGCCGCCGGACCTGGCTGCACGGTTCGGCCGGGCGATTCGCGCTGGTCCTGTCGTTCGCGGCACCCGGCCAGCCCCTGGCCGTCGATCTGGTCCCGGGCACCGAGTTCCGCGGTGACCTGTGCTTTCATCCGAGCGCGGCGCCGCTGCGGGCGCTGGTCGCCGAGCGCGTCTCGGCGGCCGAGCCGTTCGGCTCCCCCGACGGCGCCGGGTCGATCCGGGCGGGCTTGTCCCGGTCGGCGGCACTCATCGCTGCCGACCCCTGGCGGTACGACGCACCGATGCTGCTGTCCGCGGTCCGACCGACGGCGGACGGCTTCCTGGTCGACGCCGAGGGATCCGCCCTGCCCCTCGCGCCGGGCCACCGCGAGCCGTGGTGGCTGCTCGCGGCCGCCGGTGCCGCTCCGGCCACCGTCGCCGCGGAGTGGTCACCGGCCGGGTTGCGACCACTCGCGGCCTGGGCGGAGGGGCGATTCGTCCCGGCCGCGCCACCGGTGCCGGACTCCGGGGCGCGGCGCTCAGCCGAGTTGCCACCCGAACTGTTGACGGCCGCCCTGCTCGGCACCGGGCGGCGGCCGTGGTCGGCGTCCTCGCTGCGAGTCGGTGCCCTGACGGTCGATCTGGCCTCCGCTTCAGCGGCGGGCCCTCCGCCCGGGGCCAGTGCCGGCCATCCCGCACACTCCGCTTCCCCTGCCACCGCCACCACCTCCCCCTCCGCCTCTGCCGCCTCCGCCACAACCACCTCCGCCACCCCCTCCGCCTCTGCCGCCACCACCTCCGCCGCCACCACCGCCGGCACCGCCACCACCTCCGCCACCGCCTCTGCCGCCGCCACCGCCGCCGCCGCCGCCGCCGCTTCGGATTCTCCGGTCAGTTCGGACTATTCGGCTTCAGTTCGTCCTGGCCTTTCCGGCATTCCGAGCGTCAGCAACCCACCATCACCTGATTTTTCTGGCATTCCCGGCGCCTCTGTATCTGCGGTTCAGGGCCCTTCTCCGTCTGCTCTTGACGGGGATGGGGCTGGAGCTGCTCTTCTCGAGGCGGCGGCGGTGGCGTTGGTCTGCCGACGGGCCGGGGTCGAGCCGGAGAGCGGACGGGTTCCGCTGGCCGCCGCCCCGGCCGAGACCGACACTCCCCTGCCGGCGGCGGCCGGGGCGCGGCTGGCCCGGATCCTCGGCGGCGGGGCCCCCGGCGGTGGCCACCACGAGCAGGAGCTGCTGGCCCAGTGGTTGACCGCCGCCGCGGCGCGGGGTGGTGTCGTGCCGCCGGTGATCCTTCCGGATCTGCTGGAGGCCGGTCGCCGCAACACATCGGTGCGCGCCGACCTGGCCCGGGTCGCCGGGCGGCGCGGGGCCTGGCTGGCCGCGCGGCGCGCCGACTGGCGCTGGCTGCTCAACGAGGCGGCCACGGCCCTGACTTGCGAGTGGACCATGGCGACCACCTCCGAACGCCTCGGTCACCTCACCGCGTTGCGGGCCACCGATCCCGGCCGGGCCCGGGAGTTGTTGGAAAGCACCTGGGCTGAGGAATCGTCGGAGAACCGTGCCCGGTTCCTCGCGACGTTCGGTCCCGGGCTGTCCGCCGCCGACGAACCACTCCTCGAACGCGCCCTCGACGACCGGCGCAAGGAGGTCCGCGAGGCGGCGCTCGATCTGCTGCGGCAACTGCCCGGGGCCGCTCTCGGCAGGCGGATGGCCGCCCGGGCCCACGCCGCGGTCCGGCGCGGCGAGTCCGGGCGGCTGACCGTCGAACCACCCACCGAACTCGACCGTGACCTGCGGCGCGACGGCGTCGGCGCGACGCCGGTCCGCGGCGTCGGTGTGGGGGCGTGGCTCCTCGAGGAGGTGCTGGCCGGCACACCACTCGACACCTGGACCGGCCCCGAACCCGGCCCGTCGGGGCTCGGTGAGGGCCCCGACACGTCAGGGCCCGGCGCGGGCTCCGGTGCGTCGGGGATCGGCGCAGGCCCCGGCACGTCAGGGCCCGCCGCAGGCCCCGGTGCGGCGGGGATCGGCTCGGGCTCCGGTGCGGTGGGGGTCGGGTCGGGTGGGTCGCGGGGCGGTCTGCCGGATCGCCTGGGCGGCGCACGGCTTGAACCCGCCGGGTGGATCGCGGCGGCCCGTGGGCACGACTGGGCCAATCCGCTGCTGCACGGGTGGGCCAAGGCGGCCGTCGTCCAGCGGGACGCCCGGTGGGCTTCGGCGCTGCTCGCGGCCGACAACGGGATGCTGCGGGAGGCCGTCCGGTGGGATCTGCACCTGGTGCTGCCGCCGGATGTGCTGGCCCGGCTCGCCACCGCGGCACTGCGCTCCGAGGACGGTTCGGCCCAGCGGCTGCTCGGGCTGCATCCGGGGCCGTGGCCGGACGGACTCTCGGTGGCCGTCCTGGAGGCGGTCGAGCAGCGGGCCCGTACCGACCGGCACACCTGGCAGCTCGGCGAGCTCTGCCGGGCGGCCGGACTGGCCATGCCACCCGGCTACGCCGACCTGGCCGGGCGACTGGCCGCCGGCCTCGACCAGATCGTCGACCCGGCCCGGGTCCGCCCGGTCGCCGAACTCGCCCGCACTCTCACCTTCCGCCACGAGATGCTTCAGGAGCTCCAGTGAACGACGGCACGACCCCGACCTCGGAGACTCTGCGACCGCACGCCGAGGACCAGTATTCCGAGGAATTGGCCCTGCTCGCGGCGGCCGACGACCGGCCCCGTCCGCCCGGCTGGCGACTGTCGCCGCAGGCCGTCGTCACCTATCTGCTCGGCGACGGCGCCAAGATCACCCCGAAGTACGTGGGGCCACGTCGACTCATGGAGGTGGCCGTCTCCACCCTGGCCACCGACCGGGCGCTGCTGCTGCTCGGGGTGCCCGGCACCGCCAAGACGTGGGTGTCCGAGCATCTCGCGGCGGCCGTCTCCGGTGACTCGACACTGCTCGTGCAGGGCACCGCGGGCACCGCCGAGGAGGCGATCCGCTACGGGTGGAACTATGCCCGCCTGCTCGCCGAAGGACCGACCGACGCGGCGCTGGTGCCGAGCCCGATCATGCGGGCCATGCGGACCGGGTCGATCGCCCGCGTCGAGGAGCTGACCCGGGTGCCGTCCGACGTGCAGGACGCACTGATCACCGTGTTGTCCGAGAAGACGCTGCCGGTTCCCGAGCTGAACACCGAGGTCCAGGCGCGGCGCGGGTTCAACCTGATCGCCACCGCCAATGACCGGGACCGCGGGGTCAACGAGCTGTCCAGCGCGTTGCGGCGCCGGTTCAACACGGTGGTGCTGCCGATGCCGGCCAGCGCCGACGACGAGGTGGAGATCGTCGCGCGGCGGGTCGCCCAGCTCGGCCGGGCCCTGGAACTGCCCGAGGTGCCGGCCGCGATGGAGGAGATCCGCCGGGTGGTGACGGTCTTCCGGGAGTTGCGGTCCGGGATGACGGAGGACGGCCGTACCACCTTGAAGTCGCCGACCGGGACCCTCTCGACGGCCGAGGCCATCTCGGTGGTGACCAACGGGATGGCGCTGGCCGCCCACTTCGGTGACGGCACGCTGCATCCCGGCGATGTGGCCGCCGGCATCGTCGGCGCGGTGATCAAGGACCCGGTGTCGGACGGCGTGGTCTGGCGCGAGTATCTGGAGACGGTGGTCCGGGAGCGGTCCGGCTGGCTCGACTTCTACCGGGCCGCCCGCGATGCCTGAACGGATCTACGGGATCCGGCACCACGGTCCGGGCTCGGCCCGCGCGGTGGTGCGGGAACTCGACGCGCACCCGCCGGAGGTGCTGCTGATCGAGGGCCCGCCGGAAGCCGACGACCTGGTCCGGTGGGCCGCCGACGGCGGCCTGGAGCCGCCCGTCGCCCTGCTCGGCTACGCCGTCGACGACCCGGGGAAGGCGGCGTTCTGGCCGTTCGCGGTCTTCTCACCGGAATGGCAGGCCATCCGATGGGCGGTCCGGCGCGGCGTCCGCGTCCGTTTCTTCGATCTTCCGTACGGCTACCGCGTCGCGCCGTCGGCGGACACCGAGACGCCGCCGGAGGCCGCGACCAGGAGCGCCGTCCGTCCGCCGTCCGGAGTCGCCCCGGACTCCGGCTCGGGCGGTGAGCCCGCCGTCGACGTGGGGCCGGTGCGGCCGGTGGATCCGATCGCGGAGCTGGCGGCCGCGGCCGGGTACGACGATCCGGAGCGCTGGTGGGAGGACGTCGTCGAGCACCGGGGTATGCCGGCGTTCGAGGCGGTCGCCGAGGCGATGGCCGCCATCCGGGAGCACGCGCCGGAGGATCCGGACGATCTGGTGCGCGAGGCGTTCATGCGGTCGGTGCTGCGGGAGGAGCGCCGCCGGCACCACGACATCGCCGTGGTGTGCGGGGCGTGGCACGTGCCGGCGCTGACCCGGAAGGTCGCCGTCAAGGACGACACCGCGCTGCTCAAGGGGCGGCGTAGGGGGAAGGTGGCGTTCACCTGGGTGCCGTGGACCTACGGGCGGCTCGCGTCGTGGTCGGGCTACGGGGCCGGGGTGCGGTCGCCGGGCTGGTATCACCACCTGTTCACCACCGGGGACGACGTGGTCGCCCGCTGGCTGGTGGACGCGGCGGGTGTGCTGCGGGCCGAAGGGGTGCCCACCTCGTCGGCGCACGTGATCGAGGCCGTACGGCTCGCGGAAGCCCTGGCCACGATGCGCGGGCGACCGCTCGCCGGGCTGGCCGAGGTGACCGAGGCCGCCGAGGCGGTGATGTGTGACGGCGAGCCGTTGCGGTCCGAGTTGATCGCTCGTCGGCTGGTCGTCGGCGAGCGTCTCGGGACAGTGCCGGAGGACATGCCGTCGGTGCCGCTGGTGCGGGACCTGACCGCGCAGCAACGGTCGTTGCGGCTCAAGCCGGAGGCCACCGAGCGCCCTCTCGACCTGGATCTGCGGCAGGACAACGACCTCAAACGCAGCCGGTTGCTGCATCGGCTCACGGTTCTGGGGGTGCCGTGGGGGCAGCGGGCCGCGGCCCGGCGCGGGACCGGAACGTTCCGGGAGGAATGGCGGCTGGCGTGGCAGCCGGAGTTCGCGGTCCGGCTGGTCGAGGGCAGCATGTGGGGCACGACCGTGGTGGCGGCGGCGACCGCCCGGGTCACCCGGCGCGCCCGGGAGGCGGCGACCCTGGCCGAGGTCACCGAACTGGTGGAGACCTGCCTGCTCGCGGATCTCGCCGGGGCGTATCCGTCGGTGCTCGCCGCTCTGGACACCCGCGCCGCGCTGGACACCGACGTGCATCACCTGATGGCGGCGATCCCGGCGCTGGCCCGAACCTTGCGGTACGGGGACGTCCGCCGCACCGACGTGGCCGGGCTGGCCACGGTGACGGCGAGCCTGTTGGGCCGGGTGTGCGCGGCGCTGCCGTCGGCGGCCGGTGCACTCTCCGACGAGGCGGCCCGGCAGTTGCGGGACGGCATGGACGGGGTGCACCGGGCGGTCGGGCTTCTCGACGACGAGTCGTTACGGGACCGCTGGCTGGTCACGATCGGATCGTTGGCGTCCCGGCCGGGGCTGCACGGACTGCCCGCCGGGCGGCTGACCCGGTTACTGTCGGACGCCGGCCGGCTGGACGGTGCCGAGGTGCGCCGGAGGCTGCGGCTGCCGCTGACCATCGGGACGCCACCGGCGCACGCGGCGGCCTGGGTGGAGGGGTTCCTGTCCGGGGGCGGGCTGCTGCTGGTCCACGACGAGGCGCTGTTGTCGCTGGTGGACGACTGGCTGGCGGACATTCCAACGGACGCGTTCGACAGTGTGCTGCCGTTGTTGCGGCGTACGTTCGGCGGTTTCGATCCGGGTGAGCGGCGGGCCATCGGCGAGCGGATCGCCGGGGGTGGGGCGGCACGGGCCGGAGTGCTCGCCGAGATCGACCCGGACCGGGCGGCGGCACCGTTGGCGACGCTGAGCGCCCTGCTCGGCCGCCACTTGACTCCAGGCGAGACCGCGTGGTGACCGACGGCGCGACCCGCACCACAAAGCCGGCACGTGCCACAAAGCCGGCACGTGCCACAAAGCCGGAACGTGCCGCTGAGCCGGAACGTGACACAAAGCCGGCAGGTGCCACTGAGCCGGAACGCTCCGGGCTGCGACGGGTAGGGGGTGCGGGTTGAGCGACGACGAGCAGGTGGGTGCGGAGCGGCGGCGCCGGTGGCGGCTGGTGCTCGGCGGGGCCGCGGAGGAACCGCTCGGTAAGGCCGAGGGGCGGGACGGTGCGATGGATGCCGCGATGGCGGCGCTCTACGACGCCGGGGACGCCGATGAGCCGTCGACGAAACGATCGGCGGGGCTCGGTGGCTCGGCGCCGAAGGTGGCCCGCTGGCTCGGCGACATCCGGGAGTATTTTCCGGGCACCGTGGTGCAGGTGATGCAGGCCGACGCCATCGAGCGGCTGGATCTGACCCGCCTGCTGCTCGAACCGGAGATGCTCGCCGCCGTCGAGCCGGATGTGCACCTGGTCGGCACGTTGCTCTCGCTGAACCGGGTGATGCCCGACGCGGCCCGGGAGACGGCGCGACAGGTGGTCCGTACCGTCGTGGCAGAACTTGAACGTCGCATCGCGCAACCGACCCGCACCGCGGTGACCGGCGCACTGAACCGGGCCGCACGGATCAGCCGGCCGCGGCATGCCGACATCGACTGGGACCGGACGATCCGGGCGAACCTGAAGCACTATCAGCCGGAGCACCGGACGGTGATCCCCGAACGGCTCGTCGGGTACGGGCGGCGGGGCACCGCGGTCCAGCGGGACGTGGTGTTGTGTGTCGACCAGTCGGGTTCGATGGCCGCGTCGGTGGTGTTCGCCGGGGTGTTCGCGGCGGTGCTGGCCTCGATGCGGTCGCTGCGCACGTCGCTCGTGGTGTTCGACACCGCGGTGGTGGACCTGACCGATCAGCTGGCCGATCCGGTGGAGGTGCTGTTCGGCACGCAACTGGGCGGGGGCACCGACATCAACCGGGCGATCGCCTACTCGCAGCAGCTGATCACCCGACCACGGGACAGCATCTTCGTGCTGATCAGCGATCTGTACGAGGGTGGCGTCCGGGAGGAGATGCTGCGCCGGGTGGCCGAGATGACCGCGGCCGGTGTGCAGGTGGTGGTGCTGCTGGCGCTCTCCGACGAGGGCGCCCCGGCCTACGACCACGAGAACGCGGCGGCCCTCGCGGCGCTCGGGGTGCCGGCGTTCGCGTGCACTCCGGACGCGTTCCCGGACCTGATGGCGGCGGCGATCGAGCGCCGGGATCTGCGTGCCTTCGCCGAGCGGCCGGCCGAGCCCGCCTCTTGAGCGAGCCCTGGAATGTAACTACCGTAAGGAGTATGAGTGCTTACCTGACGAACCATCGCGAGTGGCAGGAAAGCTGGGACCGACAACAGACCGCCTTCATGCCGGACCGGGAGGAGCGGTTCGCGGCGATGCTCGACGCCGTGGCCGCGGTGACCGATGGCGAGGCGCCACGACTGCTCGATCTGGCCGGCGGCACCGGGACCATCTCGCTGCGTGCGCTGGCCCGCTTTCCCGGAGCACAGGTCACCGTCCTCGATCAGGATCCGGTGCTGCTGACGATCGCCGGTTCCTCGCTGCGGGACCGGGCCACGGTGGTCGACGCCGACCTGGGCGATCCCGGCTGGCGGGCCAAACTGCCGACCGAGCCGTTCGACGCGGTGCTGACCGCGACCGCGCTGCACTGGCTGCCTGCCGAACGGGTCGCCGCGCTGTATGCGGAGATCCGGGAGGTGCTGCGCCCGGGCGGCCTGTTCGCGAACGCCGAGCAGATGGAGGACGAGGGTCTACCGGAGCTGTCTCGCCGGTTGCACGATCACGCCCGGGTGCGGCGCGAGGCGTGGTATGCGACCGGAGCGGCCACCTCCTGGCCACAGTGGTGGGCACTCGTAGCCGCCGACGAGCAGTTGGCGCCGAAGGCGGTCGAACGGGAGCGGATCTACCCGTCGCACCGGCACAGTCAGGAGTGGACGCCACCGGTGTCGTGGCACATCGAGGCGCTGCGCACGGCCGGTTTCCGGGAGGCGGGCATCATCTGGCGCGGCGGCGTCGACGCGGCGGTCGCCGGCCTCCGCTGACCGAACTGATCCCGCCCGGACTCATCGTCGGCCTGCACAAATCGGCGGACGCGAGGCGCGCTGGTCAGGACGGGCCGGGTGGGCGGTCGGTCCAGCGCAGGAAGCGTTCGAAGAGCTCCGAGGCGGGCGTCTGGGGCATGTCCCGGGCGGCCTCCTCCAGGTGATCCCACATGAGGACGGCCAGTTCGACCCGGCCGTTGGCGCCCGCCAGTTGCTCGCGCGCCGGGTCGCACGGCCAGGGACGGCCGCAGGCCCGGCAGTCCCACGACGGCCGGGCCGGATCATGGTCCGCCTGGTCGCCGGTCACCTGCCGCCACCTCCCCACCTGCTGTTTCGGCGGCGGGCAACGACGGATCACCTCCGGATCCGCCCGCCCTCGAACCCGCGTGCCCACACGATGCGCGTGCATCGGCCCGACGGTCAACCGCCCGGACCCGCCCCTCGCCGGTCCGGGTGACGCCCGGCAGAGGCATCGGCACCGGTCGTTCCGATCCGGTCACGCAGGGTCCACCCCGGCGGCTGCCGCCGCATGCTGCGGCAAAGGCGGATTCCGATTCGGGGGTACGGCCGGAGCACGCCCCCACGCCACCCGGCTGACGAGATGCCGACAGTACCTACCGATGATCCGAATCCCGCCCGATATGTACCGTTCTTTGGAAGCATGAGGCAAGTCGACGGGCGAAACCCGAGCCGCGTGACCGGCGCGCTCGAACTCGACAAGATCGCAGAGGAACGGGCGCGGGACGGTGACATGGCCTACGACGAGCACCACGATCACGATGACTACACGGCGCACGAGGGCGGCCTCTACGCCTCCGCGGCCGCGACCGGACCCGACCCGTCGGTCCGACACCGGAGACGGCTGGTCGCCTCGACCACGGTGGCCGCCGTGGCCCTGGTCGCCGCCGGGTTCCTGACCGTCCAGCTGATGAACGAGCAGCAGCCGAGCCTGCCCGAGCCGGAGGCACTGGCGCCGCAGACCGCCCCGGCGACCGCCTCGTCCACTCCGGAGGAGACGGCGCCGGTCAGCCGTACCCCCAAAATCACCAGGCATGCCGCACCCGTCGAATTGAGCCCGGTCCCCTCGGTCGAGGCGAGCCGTCCGGCGAGCCCGGACTCGGCCGAGGCCCGGGCCTCGGCCGCCATCGACGAGTTGCGCGAACGTCTTCGGGTCAGCGAACGCACCAAGATCGTCGAGCATCCCTACGCTGACGGCGAGATGCAGGTCGTCAGCTTCTGGCGGGATGCCACCGGTGAGCCGCTGCTGCGGCTGGCGAGGGACCAGGGCACGCCCGCCGGAAACGGGGTCCGCTGCACGACCCGGATCCGCAACGATCCGGCCCGGGATCCGGGCCCGCCCGCCACGCTGCTGTGCTGGCGCACGTCGGCGTCCCGGAGCGTGGTGGTCGTCTCGACCGCGACACCGGCCGGCGCCGAGGCGGTCGGTGTCGCCGCCACCCTGCTCGAAACCGAATGGCCGAAACCGAACTGACCAGCGGGAACGCGAACCGCGGCGGGACCCGAGGGGTCCCGCCGCGGTTGCTTGCGCGGATCGGTCAGGCGACGAACTCGCCGCTGGTGGCGCCCAGGATCGCGGCGCTGTCGGCGACCACGACGCGGTAGGTCTGGCCCGGCATCAGGCGGGTGACGACGGCCTTGGCCGGCGAGGTCGGCGCGGTGTAGGAGCCGACGGCACGCCAGGTGCCGTTGATCTTCTGCTGGATCTCGGCCGGGCGGCCGATCGCGCCGGTGAGGGTCACCTGCATCTGGCCGAAGCCGGCCTTGATCACGGTGACCGCGGCCCGGACCTGGTAGCCGACCGTGGCCGAGGTGGCCCCGCCGGCCTTGACGACGACCTGGTAGGACGCCTTGGCGGCACGCTCGACCCGGACCTGGCCGAGGTCGTCGGTGCTGGTCTCGGTGCACTGCTGCGCGGCGCCGGACTCGGTCACGCAGACCGAGACGGCCTTGCGGGACCACGCCTGCTCACCGGACTTGACGGCGAACGTGGTGACGGTCGTGGTGCCGTAGATGACGTTCCCGCCGGTGGTGTCCGCGGTGATCACCGGCGCGCCCTTCACCGGGGCGGTGGTGATCGGCGCCTTGGTGGGCGGCGTGGTCGGCGTGGTCGGGGCCTTGGTGGGCGGCGTGGTCGGAGCCGTCGTCGGCGCCTTGGTCACCGGCGCGGTGGTCGGCGGCGTGGTCGGGGCGGTGGTCGCCGGGGCCAGCGCGTTCAGGGCGGCGAGCGCGTCGACACGGCCGTTGCCGAAGTCGTTGTCGAACCCGACCGGGCCCAGGTCCACGGCCGACTTCTCCAGGGTGGCCTCGATCTGGTCCGGGGTGAGCGACTTCTGGTAGCTCTTCAGCAGCGCGGCGAGGCCGGCGACGTGCGGCGACGCCATCGAGGTGCCGCTCATCGTCTTGTACTGGCCGTTCGGGGCGAGGCTGAAGATGTCGGTGCCGGGCGCGGCGACGTCGACGTAGTTGCCGGCGTTCGAGTAGACGCCGACCCGGTCGTTCGAGTCGGTCGCGGCCACGCCGATGACACCGGCGTCGGCGGCCGGGTACGACGTGGGGCTGCCCTGCTCACGGCTGTTGCCGACGGCGGCCACGACGGTGACGCCCTTGCTGCGGGCGTAGGCGATCGCGTTGCTCACCGCGGTGACCTTCTGGGTGCCGCCGAGCGACATGTTGATCACCTGGGCGCCGTGGTCGGCGGCCCACGTGATGCCCTCGGCGGTGTCCGACATGTTGCCGCTGCCGTCGTCGCCGAGCACCTTCACCGGCATGATCTTGACGTCCGGGGCGACGCCGGAGATACCCGTGGCGTTGCCGGTGACGGCGGCGACGGTGCCCGCCACGTGGGTGCCGTGCCCGTGCCGGTCGGTGGTGGTGCCGGCCCGGTCGGTGGTGGCGTCGAAGCCGCTGACCATGTTGGCGGCGAGGTCCGGGTGGGTGCCGTCGACACCGCTGTCGATCACGGCGACGACCACACCGGCGCCGGTCGACTTCTGCCACGCGTCCGTCGTGTGGATCTTCGGGATGTCCCACTGCTTGGCGCGGTACTGGTCCGTGCCGGTCGGGGCGCCCAGGGCGTACACCTTGGCGTCCATCTCCACGCCGATCGCGCCGTCCGCCTTCTGCGCCGCCTCGACCAGCTTGATCGCGGAGGCCTTGTCGGTGGCCTCCTTGACCGTGACGACCGGGCGGCCGTCCTTGTCGATCGTGGTCGAAACGACCCGCGCCGGCTGGGCCTCGGTGACCGTCGCCGGAACAATCCGCTCCGGTGCCGCGGTCAGCCCGTAGCTGACCGGAGCCCAGTCCGCCGACCCGCCCGGGAGGGCGAGGGCACCGACCGCGGCGAGCGCACCAGCAGCGACGGCACCGAAGGCGAACTTACGGATCTGGACGTTCTTCAAAACGGTTCCTCTTCCCCTCGAACAACTGGACTGACATCAGATTCCAGGGGAAGAGTTGTCACCGCCGGTGCCGGGCCGTTGCCGGTCGGGAGCAGGGTCTCAGGCCAGCACCGTCCCGCTCGTGGCGCCGAGGACGGCCGTGGTGTCGGGCACCAGAACCCGGTATCGCTGACCGCTGACCAGGCCGCTCACCGAGACCCGGGCGACCGCCTGGTAACCGGCCACCGTGGTCCAGTCGCGGGTGACCGAGTTGTAGATCTGGATCTCGGCCCGCTGGCCGGCCACCCCGTTGATGGTCACCGTCATGACGCCCCGGCCGGCCAGACTCGCGGCCACCTTCGCCCGGACCGTGTACGTGGTGACCGGTGAGGTCGCGGCCGCGGTCGTCTCGGTCTCGGCCGTCTTCACGTACACCTGGAAGCCGGCCGCAGCCGTGCGGGAGACCGTCACCGTCCCGTTGATGCTGGTCTTGGTGTCGGTGCAGGAGAAACCGGCCCCCGCCTCGGCGATGCAGACCGACGCCGGCTTGTTCGCCCACGGGCTGCCCGCCACCCGGACGGTGAACGTGGTGGCGGTGGCGGTGCCATAGGCCACCTCACGGGTGGCGACGTTCGAGGTGATGAGGGGGTTGAGCTTCGGCTTGGGCGGCGCGGTGGTCGGGGCGGTGGTGGGGCTGGTCGTCGGGGTCGCGGTCGGGCTGTCCGTCGGCGTGCTGGTGGGGGTGGTCGTCGGCGGGGCGGTCGTCGGCGCCGTGGTGGGCGGGGTCGTCGGCGCCGTGGTCGGCGCGGTCGTCGGGGGTGCGACCGCGGCGAGGGCGGCGACGGCGTCGATGCGGCCGTTACCGAAGTCGTTGTCGAATCCCTTCGTGCCCAGGTCGACGGCGGACTTCTCCAGAGCCGCCTCGATCTGGTCCGGGGTCAGCGCGTTCTGGTAGCCCTTGAGCAGCGCGGCGACGGCGGCCACGTGCGGCGACGCCATCGAGGTGCCGTTCAGGGAGGCGTAGGAGCCCTTGTAGGTGCTGATGATGGCGCTGCCCGGGGCGGCCACGTCGACGTAGCTACCGGCGTTCGAGTAGGAGGCGACCCGGTCGGCCGAGTCAGTGGCCGCGACGGCGATCACCCCGGCGTCGGCGCCCGGATACGAGGTCGGGCTTCCGGACGCACGCTCGTTGCCCGCCGCCGCCACCACGGTGACACCCTTGCTCCGGGCGTACGCGATGGCGTTGCTCACCGCGGTGACCTTGCTCGACGAACCCAGCGACATGTTGATCACCTGAGCGCCGTGGTCGGCGGCCCAGACGATGCCCTCGGCGGTGTCCGACATGGTGCCGCTGCCGCTGTCACTCAGCACCTTGACCGGCAGGATCTTCACATCTGGGGCGACACCCGACACCCCGACGCCGTTACCGGTCACCGCGGCGATCGTGCCCGCCACATGGGTGCCGTGCCCGTTGCCGTCGGTGCCGGCCGTCACTCGGTTCGCGATCGCGTCGTACCCCGACAGGACGTTGCCCTTGAGGTCCGGATGCGTCGAGTCGACCCCGGTGTCGATCACCGCGACGACCACGCCGCTGCCTGTCGACTTCTGCCAGGCGTCAGCCACTCGGATCTTCGTGAAATCCCACTGCTGAGACCGATAAGGATCAGATCCCGACGGTACGCCGAGCGCGTGCACAGGAGCATCCATCTCGACGCTGACCGCGCCGTCCGCCTTCTGGGCGTCCTGGACCAGCTTCGCGGCCGACGCCTTGTCGGTGGCCTCCTTGACGGTGACGACCGGCCGGCCGTCCTCGTCGAGCGTGGTACTGACCACCCGGGCCGGCTGCGCCTTGCTGACAACCGCCGGCAGGATCTCGTCGGCGTCCTGGGTCAACCCGTAGGTGACCGGCGTCCATTCCGAACTCCCGGTGGGCAGCGCGTAGACGCCCACGGCGGCGAGCGCACCCGCCGTCACAGCACCGGCGACGTAGCGGAGCAGCTGAACCTTCATCTTCGAAGTCCCTCCCGTTGCGGTCGGGAAGGAGCATCGGCGGCCCTCTGCGGGCGATCATTCTTTTGTGGGTTGCAGTCGGGTAGTAGCGATAGATCAGTACGGCCCGACGGTGAAGGTGGCCCCACTGCTGACGATCGACGCGCCCGCCGCGCTGCCGGCGCTGGTCGACCCGTTCGCCACCACGGTCAGGGTGTAAGCGCCTTCGAAGATCTCCGAGCCCGGAAGCGACGCGCTGGTAACCGGGTTGAGACGGCTGTCGGCGAGGTTGAGGGTGCAGATCAGCTCGGCGTCGCTGATCACCGACGCGTTCTTACATTCGGCGACGCCCCGGTTGGCTGCCGCGTCATAGGTCCCGTTGACGAGGAAGACATGCGCATTGGCGGTCGTCGGGCTGCCGTGGTCGAAACTGAGTTGTGAGAATCCGGCGCCCAGAACGTCGACGGTGACGAGGCTGCCGGCGGCGGCGAGGGTGGGGCTGATCGTTATGCCGTTGGTGTAGCTGAACGGGATCGACGGATCGTCGTCGATACCGTTGTTGTCCGGATCCAGACTGCTCACCGTGCCACCCGGCGTGTTGACGGTCAGTGCCAGCCCGGTGTCCGCGGCCCGCGCTCCCGTGGTCGCCGTGAAGCTCGAGCCGTTCGCCGCAACCTTGATGTTGGTGAGGGCTGTCCCGCCGATCGCCGCGGTTATCGGTGTGGCGAGAGCGGTGAAGCCGGTGCCGTTGACCGTGATCGTCTGGCCACCCGCCGCAGGGCTGCTCGCCGGCAGAATCCCGGTGATCGTCGGGCGGAGGACCACCGTGTACTGCGAGGTGGCGAGCAGAGTGCTGGCCGTCGCGGACTCGCTGTCGTAGACGCAGACGTTCCATTTGGCGGTCTTCTGACCACCGGCCAAAACCAGACCGTTCGGGTTGACGTCCGGCTCCGGATACGGCTCGGTGGGAACGTTGAATGCGATCTTCGTGCCGGAGATCCGCTTCACCTCCTCCGGGTCGACGGTGAGCACACCGCCGGTCGGGGTGGTACCGCTGACAGCGATCTCCTGAACGGCTCTCGCGGTGGTGGCACAGGTGGAAGTGGCCGAAGCCATGTATTGGAATTGAACCGTCGGGAGAACACCCGCAACAAACGTCGCGGGGCCGTTGGAAATCGCGGGAACGGTGCCGATGACGGTGCCGCCGGCGCCACTGGCGCCGCCCGCCCGGCTCAATGTCATCGTTGCAGCGGCCGCACTCGCCGGGGCCGCGGCGACCGCCAGCACCAGGGTCGATATGGCAGCGACAGCAAGGCTGGAACGGATGCTGGGGCGAAACGAACGCTGCGACGTGATCATCGGGATGGCTCCTCTGGATTGGCGTCCGGAGAGAGCGTAACGACGTGACGGACGCCCGACTCGCAGAAGAGAAATCGGGGCAGGCGATTTCCCCGAAAGCCGAAACAAGGGGAAGGTGCTGGTTCCCATGTTAACGATGGGAAGCCGATGACTCGTGACACGTCGGCACAGCCCATAGACCCTCGAGGAATCGTGTGATGCCTGCAGACATGGAGCATGAACCGCACCCGATCAACAACACGACAAGGGCGCGCCACCGACGGCGGATCGTCGCGGGAACCGCTGGGGCGGCTCTGGCCCTGGGCGGAGCGAGCTATCTCATCACCGACTCGTTGGTGCACGGGTCGGACACCGCTCTGGAACCGGAGACCACCACCGCCTCAGCCGGCTCGCCGGCCGGCCCCTCCGCCGGTGTCCTTACGTCAGCACCCCCGACGGCCTTCGCCGAACGGTCCGCCACCAGCACTGCCTCCACCCCGAACGCCACTCAGGGGGCCGAAGCTGGTACCAGTCGAAGAGAAGAGCCTCGTACACGCACCAAAAGCGACCGCGATGACGCCGCTGCGGAGCCTGCCCGGGAGGAGCGGCCGGTGGAGACCCTGACGGAGAAGATCGGCGCGGCCAGCGTGAGCATCATGAAGGCGGATTACGACCTGACCGGGAAGGGATTCGTCCGCTGGGCCGCCGACCAGGGGAATCCCGTGGAGGGCTCGCGGTGCACGAACCGCTTCCGGTTCGCCGGTTCCAAGTCGACGCAGGTCAAACCCAACATGATGTTGTGCTGGCGGGTCTCCGCCGACCGTAGCGTCGCCGCGGTCACCTTCGGCGCCAAGGACAGCCAGACCACAGCAGCGGAGACCGCACAGGTCGTGGCCCGGCATTGGGCTGAGACGCGTTGACGCAGAAACGGAACGAGCCCGGCTCCGTCAAGGAGTCGGGCTCATTCCGTACTGGAGGTTCGTCACTCCTAGTGCATCACTCGTTCAGAGCGGCGAAGATCGTGCTCGGTGTGATGGGGCTGGTCCAGGTGCCGTTGACGATCCGGACGGGGCAAGCGCCACCGTAGACGCCGGTACCGAGGCCGCTGACGCCTGTCACGTTGGGCGTGATCGCGGTGATCTGCGTACCCGCCGTGTTGATGGCAGTGGCCGGGAAGGTCGCGTTGACACCGCAGACCGTCACATTGATCGTGGTTCCGTAGTCGGCGTTCGTCTTGCTGAAGCCGGTGCCGGTGATGACGAGAGTGGTGCCGCCACTGGACTTGCCGGACTCCGGCGAGATGCTCGTGATGACTTCACCGGTGGCGACCTCGACGCCGGTGGCCGCCTTCGCGAACGTCTTGCTCACACCGTTCTGGGTGAGCGTGATGGTGTCGTTCGTCGGATCCATGCCGGTCGTGCTCTTGAAGGTCACATAGTTTCCGACCTGGGCCGTTGCCACCGCGTCCGTGGTGTTGGTGGCGGTCATCTGCGTGTCGGCGTTGAGGCCGCCGGCAGTCGAACCGGCGTAGACCTTGACGTCGGTGGCGTCCTTCCCGCCCAGTGCGACCTTGAGTCCGGCCGCAGTGCGCGGGTCGAAGGTGAATCCGGCCGCCGCCTTGACCCGGACCGTCTGCCCGCCGGTGCTCCAGAACCGCTGGTTCTGCTGGGCAGTCGCGAGACCGGAACTGTTCTCCGCGATGACCGGCTTGTTGGCGACCGCTTCGATGTCGGGCGGGTTGACGAAGGTGATGGCGCTGGCCTTCGTCAGCGAATCACTGCCGAAGTTGATCGTCACACTTTCCGCGCCGTTGGCCGGGCAACCGATGGACGGCGTGGTCGTGGGCGTCTTCACGGTCAGGGTCGTCGAACTGGTGACGACATAACTCGTCAGTCCGATACAGGTGGAACCGAGGTCGACGGAGGTGACTGTCTCCTCCGACAGGGTCGGTGCCCCGGTGCCGGAAACGGTCAGAAGGACCACCTGCTTGGGCGTCCCCGCAGCGAGCTTTCCGCTGGCCGGCGACGTGACGGCGATCGTTCCGGACAGCGGAGCGGCATGGGCGGGTGGGGCCCAGAGATTCACGAGAGAGGCCGCCAGGACTGTCGCACTGGCAGCGGCAGCGACACGAGAACGCCGCCGGGGTCGAACTGATGACATTTAGCAGTGTCCTCTCGGAGCTGCACGGCAGGGGATTTCCGTGCCGCACTTGTCATTTTTGGCCAGCCTCAAACTAACACCACCAAATCATGGCATCACTTAAATCGTGAACTATCAATAATCTGACCTATTCCATCTCCTGACATCGATTCTTCGACCGATCTCGCGGCACCTTGGACGACCGTGCACGCTGACATCCATGTGTCAGCTGGACGACATTCTCGACCCATAATCCGATTTCCCAACAAAAGTCCGACTCGCCGGGGGAGTATAAGAGGAAGGTCCTAGCAACTCAGGCACACAAACACACACTCGGGGTCCAGGAAGATGAGCAGTTCCAATTCGAAGGGAAGCACCTCTGCAACTCCGCCCTCCGCGCGGAAGAAAGCACGAAGGTCGACTGTCCGGACAGCCCTGGGAGTCACCGGCCTAGCGGCGATCCTGGGCGTCGGCGCGTACATCACCACGGCGAATGTCAACCAAACCTCCGGCACCGCAGGCGATGAAGGAGCTTTGGTCATCGCGCCGACGGAGTACTCAGGATTGCAACCCCCCACCCAGGTAGCCGCACAGGCACTGGAGCCTGACAGCGCTCCGACCACACAAACGCCACGACCCAAAGAAGAAGTGGACAAGGAAATCGCAGACACCCGGGCCTCGGCCGCCGCCGATGGGCACCCGTTGACCCGGCCAGTGGAGGCCAGACCGGGCGCGATCCAGGGTGAAATCGATGACCGGGTGGAACAGATCGAGAACGGCACCGTTCGTATCACCACTGCTCGGTTCGACCTCACCGGACATCCTCCGGCCCTGGTGGCCGGCGACCGAGGCAAAGCCGTCGGAGGTGGCGTCCGCTGCACCGACACCGTGCGGTTCGCACAGGGTCAGCCGGCGATCAAGCGGCCCACCGTACTGCTCTGCTGGCGTTTCTCAAAAACCCGGAGCCTCGTGACGATGATGGCGACGCCAAAATCGGAACCCACCCTCAGCCAGAGCATGGAGATATTCCGACGCGAATGGAAAAAGCTGAGCTGAAACACCTTTCAGCCGCGGAGTCCCCGTCCTGGGCACTTTGCGGCTGCCGCATTTCGGCCACCTACCTGGTTGCATTATTCTCAATTCGATACGTCCTTTCTCAGGACTTGCAAGCATGCATGGAGAGCCGCTCAACAGATTCCCCAGAAGGGACGAAATGATGAGAACAGAAGGAAAGTCGGCAAATCGAGCCACAAGTCGCAGCGGAACCGGAGGCCGAATCTTCCGTCACTTCGCGCCAGCAATGGCCGCGGCAACACTTGTCACCCTAGGGTCCTTTGTTATTGCCGAAAGTCAAGCCACACCAGAATTGCGATTGAGCGCCGAAAACTCCAGTGCCCATCCAGAGAGCGCGGGGGAACCGACCAGCCCGGTATCCGAAGCCGCCGCCCGGGAGATCATTGCTCAGATCAAGGTCGACTCCGCACGGACCAGCGTGCCAGTCAAACGGGCCTTAGCCGATCCGGCGGCCTTCGACGTAGACCCCGCTGGGGTGTGGTCTCGGACGTCACGTCACGGCGCCGAGACACTCAACGTCACCTCGGCACGCCAGGACCTGACCGGATATCAGGAGCTCGCTTCCGCGGTGGGCGGCTATCGGTCGGGAAATGCCCAGTGCACCCAGTCGTTCCGGTTCAGTCAGAACGCTCCGGCCAAACAGATCCCCACGTTACTCATGTGCTGGCGCATCAGCGCAGGAAGAAGCGTCTACACCGTCGCCGCGAACCCGGACGGCAGGCCGTCGTTGGCCCGAAGTCTCGCCACGATTGACCGAGAGTGGGCCACGCTGACCTGACCATGAGCCGGTATCGGCATTGGGGTTGCAACAACGGCCCGGAACCTTGGTTCCGGGCCGTTGTGCTTCCTACAGCTATGTTGTGCTATTCCCGGTCAATCAGTAGGCCGCAACCGTGAAAGCGGAGCCACTGGCGATCTGCGAGAAGTCCGTCAGGGCTGCGTCAACGGAGGAGGCGTCCCTGATGACAGCAACCTGGTAAGAACCGGGGCTGACATCCGCGGCTTGGTCAAGATCACCCGCGGTGGCGCCGAAGGTGTTGCCGAGATCGAGCCGGCAGAGCAACTCGGTGTCGCTGACTACCACGACTGCACCGGTGCAGGCCGTGATCGGGTCGGTCGTACCGAATGGGCCACCGGTGTCCGTGCTGGCGAACCAGCCGTTCGTCACCAGGAAGACGCGGCCGAAGGCGGTGTTGTAATCAGCGTCGCTCCCGAAGGAGATGTTCGAGAAGCCCGCACCATTGACATAGATCATGGGCGTGCTGGTGTTGCCGGGCTTGGCCGTGTTCGGCGACACCGAGATACCGAAGTTGTACGTGTACGGGGTGTTGGCCGTCGTCGCGGTACCCGCCATCGTGGTCACACTGACCGCCGCGGCTCCGGCGGCACGCGGCTGCGTGATGCCTGTCAGCTTCGTGGAGCTGATGACCCGGACATCCTTCAGCGGAGTACCGCCGATGGCTGCACTGACTTGCGATTCCGGCGCCGTCGGGAATCCGGTGCCGGTGATGGAGACGAGCTGGCCGCCCTGCGACGGTCCCGAGGTGACGTCGATCGGGGTGGACGCGTCAACCGTGACCGCCGTCGCAACCGAGTAGACCAGGGGCTGCGTCGCCAAAGTGCCGGTGTCCTCTGTGTTGTCACCGTAGATGCAGAGGTTGTAAGCCGTCGCGGGATCGCTTCCCACGATGTTCACCTCAGCCGGTACCAGAACCGAGATCCGGTTGTTCGTCACCTTCGTGACCGTGGCGGAGTCGAAGTTTCCAGCCGGAGTCGTGTCGTAGACATTCGGGCACGGATCAACCGTGAAGATGGCCCCCAGCGCGGTGTGCGCGTTGGTGAGGAAGTTGTTCGGTGACGACACGACCACGGTATTGCCATTGGTGTCAGGACCGACGTTCGGGCTCACCATGGCCCCGGGAACGTTACTGAAAGCCGTGGTGCCCACGAGAGGGCTCGTTCCCACCGTGTTACCCGCGAAGACGCAGACGTTGTAGCTGTTTCCCATGACCAGCCCCGCGGGGATGGTGACCGTCGCGATCGTGTTGGCGGCGTTCTTGGTAGTCGTCGCAGTGATCGCGCCGCCTGTGCCGTAGGTGGTGGGGCAGGAGGTCCCGGAGGCGACAAAAGTCGCGGCGGCGGTCGTCCCCAGGGACAACCAAGCCGTCGTACCCGTGGCCGTGACGGAGGTCACGTTCGGTCCACTCGTGTTGGGCGCCGCCACCGCCGCGGCCGGGGTGATCACAAGATCCTGGTTGTCGGCGGCGTGCCCTTCGAGGGCACTGTTCGCGGCGTTTCCAGCGTATAGACAGGCGCGGTAAGAGCCCGGCGGCGTCGTCGCCGGGATCGTGAATGTGGCGCTGTTGTCGTTGCCGGACACCTTCGCCGCGGTTACCGCGATGTTCGGGCCGCTGCTCACCGCAGTGCCGTAGGCGGCGGGGCAACTTACCGTGTTGTCCGAGCCAGTGACCAGCCGGCCGAAGACGGTTGCCACACCCGTCGTGAGACCGGTGACGGTGCCGGTGAAGGTACCGCCCGCGCCCACGACCATCGGTGTACCCGAGACCGAGGTGAAGGCCAGGTCTGAGGCGAAGGCAGGGTTAGCCGTGCCTGCGACGACGGCTGCTGCCGTCGCCGCCACGGCGACACCGGAACGTACTAGCCGGATGCCGGTTCGTGATTGGGACTTACGCATGCGAGGTCCTCCTACGGGCCTTCGTTGGCCACGTCGCTGGATTTGTCGGGCCCTGGCGTCCGGGCGAACCGTCGCGGGCCATCTCGCGGGAAGCGTAACTATTCGGGACGGTTCGTCAGGGTAGAGTCAGAAACATACTCATATGTCAGACTTCAGCAGCCTCGCCGACTAGGCTGCAGGCCCGGATGGGCCGCCACGACACCGCTCAACACCCAGCGACAAAGCAGGAATTGCATCAGGTTTGGCTTGCCTAAATCGACGAAAGTAAGCCTTGCCTAAACATTCCTGTTTTC
The DNA here is from genome assembly GCF_033097365.1 of Actinoplanes sichuanensis. Classification (NCBI taxonomy): domain Bacteria; kingdom Bacillati; phylum Actinomycetota; class Actinomycetes; order Micromonosporales; family Micromonosporaceae; genus Actinoplanes; species Actinoplanes sichuanensis. The sequence goes on along the minus strand of NZ_AP028461.1, from coordinate 11,400,285 downwards.
TGAGAAATTCGCGCGGAAATGGTGTAGGCGAAAGAAATAATGGTTATGTTCGGCAGGGATATCTGCGACCTGGCCGAAGGAGATCTGTCGTGACTCAGATGATGAACATGCCTCGAGTGCAGACCTGCACCGTCACCGACTGTGGCTACAACCACGACGGCTGCACCGCGTTCGCGATCACTATCAGTGAGATGAACTCCGCCTGCGACACGTTCGCCGGCGCGGGACTCTCCGGTGGAATGGGTATCGCCACCGCTCAGGTGGGCGCCTGCAAGCGGGCCGACTGTACGTACAACAACAACCTGGAGTGTCAGGCTCCGGCCATTACCGTGGGCGCCTCGGCCGACAAGGCGGACTGCCTCACCTACCAGCAATCCTGACCACATTCGACCCGGAAAGCCCGCACCCCGAGCCGGGGCGCGGGCTTTCTTCTTGACACCCGCCGCCATCCACGCTAGGTTCGTCTCAGATCGAGTAGGACTCAACTTGAGAAATACTCAGAGCGAGAAGGACGGCACCATGGATGAGGCGAGTTTCCTGGCGGGATATGACCCGCGGGACTACCCGGCGGTCGCGGTGACCGTCGACGTGGTGGCGCTGACCATCCGGGACGGGCGGCTCTGTGTGCTTCTGGTCGAGCGGGCCGCTCCGCCCTTCGCCGGGCGGCGGGCCCTCCCCGGTGGGTTCACCAGGGAGGAGACGCTCGACGCGGCGGCCGTTCGGGAGCTGGCCGAGGAGACCGGGCTGACCCCGGGCGAGGGTGACCTCGACCGGGTCCACCTGGAGCAGCTCAAGACGTATGGCAACCCGGGCCGCGACCCCCGCATGCGGGTCGTCTCGGTGGCCTACCTGGCGTTCGCGCCGAGCCTGCCCGAGCCGACCGCCGGCAGTGACGCCGCCCGCGCCTACTGGGTGCCCGTCGAGGAGGCCGTCGACCTGGCCTTCGACCACGACCAGGTGCTGGCCGACGGTCTGGAGCGGGCCCGGTCGAAGCTGGAGTACACGCCGCTGGCGACCGCGTTCACCGACCCCGAGTTCACCATCGGCGAGCTCCGGCAGGTGTATGCGGCGGTGTGGGGCGAGGAGCTGCACGCCGGCAACTTCCACCGGAAGGTGCTGTCGGTTCCCGGGTTCGTGGAGAGCACCGGGGAGACCACGACCAAGGGCGGCGAGCGGGGCGGGCCGAAGGCGAAGCTGTACCGGGCCGGCGACGCCCGACTGCTGCACCCGGCGCTGCTCCGCCCGACCAGGGAGGACCGGGTGCGATGAGCGGATTCCGGGCGGCGACGACCGCCACCATGGACCGGGCCGACCCCGGGGCGGAGCTGACGTTCGAGGAGGCGGTGGCACGGATCATCGCCGCCCGGAGCTTCCAGGATCTGACCGACGTCGAAATCGGCGCAGGTCGGGCGTACCGCAAATGGGCTAAATTGATCCACCCGGACGCGGTGAGTGCGCATCGGCGCGCAACCGCGACGGACGCCTTCGCGAAGCTCTCGGCCCTCTATAAGCAAAAAGACGAATGGAGAACCGAGCCCTGGGGCAGCGGCGACATCGCCGACCTGTTCACCGAAGGCGACCGTCTGATCAAGATCCCGCGCTCCCCCGCGGACAACGATCTGATGGAGACCGAGGCGGCCGCGTTGCGCAGGCTGTGGGCCGACGGCGACCCGAGATTCCGTCCCTATGCGCCGCGCCTGATCGAGACCTTCGTCCACGAGGACGACCAGCGCCGACGCCGTCTGGTCAACGTGCTGGAACGGCAGCGCGGGATGGGCAGTCTGGCCGAGATCAAAGGCGATCTGGGGGTACGGGAGGCGGCCTGGATCTGGCGCCGGCTACTGATCGCGCTCGGCTGGGCGCACCGGGCCGGCGTGATCCACGGGGCGGTCCTCCCCGAGCACGTGCTGATCCATCCGAGAAGGCGTGGACTGGTTCTGGTCGACTGGTGCTATGCGGGACATCGACCAGCGGCGATAGTGAAGGCGAGGGAGGACCACTATCCGCCGGAGGTGCGCCACGACCGGACCGCTGGACCCGCCACCGACATCTACATGGCGACGGTGCTGATGACGCGGCTGATGGGCTCGCGGATGCCCGTCCAGCTGCGGCGATTCGCCGCCGGCTGCACCTATGACGCGCCGCGGATGCGGCCGCAGGACGCCTGGGCCCTGTTGGGCGAACTCGACGACATCATCCCCCCGCAGTACCGGAACTGAGGAGCACATCATGGGAAGCGGACACTGGTCCACCGATGTCTACACGGCGGCCGCCGGCTACCGGGCCGCGTCCGGCAAGAGCGCGTTCGACTACAGCGACTCGGGTGCCCGGACCGTCCACCCGGACCTGGACCCGGACGGTGTGTTCATGCGGGAGAGCCGGGACAGCGAGGAGCACCCGTTCAGCACACCGATCGCGGTGCTGTTCGACGTGACGGGTTCGATGGGCACCGTGCCACGGGTGCTGCAGACGAAACTGCCGCAGCTGCTGGGCCTGCTGACCCGGAAGAACTACGCGGTCGACCCGCAGATCATGTTCGGCGCGATCGGTGACGCCACCTGTGACCGGGCACCGCTGCAGATCGGGCAGTTCGAGTCGGACAACCGGATGGACGAGGATCTGGCCCGGTTCGTCCTGGAGGGCGGTGGCGGCGGTCAGAAGCACGAGTCGTACGAGCTGGCCCTCTACTTCATGGCCCGGCACACGATCCTCGACTCGATGGTCAACCGGGGACGGAAGGGCTACCTGTTCATCATCGGCGACGAGATGCCGTACCCGCGGGTGAAGCCGCGCGAGGTGAAGGCGATCATCGGCGACGACCTGTCGGAGCCGATCTCGACCGAGGACATCCTGACCGAGCTCAAGCGCAAGTACGAGGTCTACTACATCCTGCCGACGGCGGCCCACCACAGCGGCGACAAGGAGGTGCTGTCGCGCTGGCGCAAGCTGCTCGGCCAGAACGTCCTGGAACTCGACGACCTGGACGCGGTGTGCGAGACGATCGCGCTGACCGTCGGCCTCGGCGAGGACGCGATCGACCTGGACGAGGGCATCGCCGACCTGACCGATGTGGGTTCGCGGGCCGGCGGCTCGGTGGGGCGGGCGCTGGCGCCGCTGCAGCGGACCACGGTGGTGCGGTCGACGTTCGAGATCGCCGGGGGCCCGGGCGGAAACCAGCGGTTGTGAACGGGCACGTCGCGGTCGTCGACCTCGGGTACGGCGACGCCGGCAAAGGCACGGTGGTCGACTTCCTCTGCTCGGTGAGCAGGCCCAGGGCGGTGCTGCGGTTCAACGGGGGCGCGCAGGCCGCACACAACGTGACCACCGAGGCCGGGCGGCACCACACGTTCGCCCAGTTCGGGTCGGGCACGCTGCGGGACGTGCCGACCCACCTGACCCGGTTCATGGTGGTCGACCCGCTCGCCCTGGCCGGCGAGGCGGCCGCGCTCGGCAATCCGTTCCACCTGCTCACGGTGGATGGGAACGCTCTGCTCGCCACTCCGTGGCATCGCGCCGCGAACCGACGGCGGGAGACCCGGCGAGGTGCGGACCGGCACGGTTCCTGTGGCATGGGCGTGGGCGAGACGATGGCGTACGCCGAAACGCATCCCGATGCTCCCCGGGTGGGTGACGTGCTCTCACCGCCGCGGCTGCGGCAACGGCTGGCGGCGGTGCGGGCATCCCTGGGCGACTGCGGCATCCCGGTCGACGACGTGGTGGACGCGTTCACCGAGTTCGGCGAGGCGGTCCGGATCGTCGGATCGTCGTACACCGAGGAGCTGCTCGCCTCGGGGCCGTGCGTGTTCGAGGGCGCCCAGGGTGTGCTGCTGGACGAGTGGCGGGGCTGGCACCCGCACACCACGTGGTCGACGACCACGTTCGACAACGTGTCGGCCCTCTGCGCCGATTTCACCAGGCTCGGCGTGGTGCGCACCTACACCATCAGGCACGGCGCCGGCCCGTTCGTGACCGAGGATCCGTCGCTGTACCTGCCGGAACGCCACAACGGACGGGATCCGTGGCAGGGCGCCTTCCGGACCGGCCACTTCGACGCGGTCGCCCATCGGTACGCGGTGGAGGTGGCCGGCGGTGTCGACGCCCTGGCGATCACCCACCTGGACGTGCCGGGGCGCTGCCCCGACCTGGGAATCGTCGACGCCTACCGCACCGGTGACGAGATCTGGGACCGGATCGTGCCCGGCCCGCACCGCGACCTCGGGTATCAGGAGGCACTCGGCGCCCGCCTGGCCGCGACCCGCCCCGATCGCACGACACGGCCGGACGATTGGTGTGACGCGATCTCGTCTCGACTGGGTGCTCCGGTGCTACTGGAGTCCTACGGGCCGCTCTCCTCGGACAAGAAGCTCCGCGACTGACTCAGGCAGACCAGGCCCGGACGATGTCGTCGGGACCCCAGATCAGGTCCACCGCCCCGGAGGGCAGGTCGGTTCCCGAGCGGCTGACGACCACCAGACCGCTGGTGCCGGGCTCGAATCCGGGAATCATCGGCGCGTGACGACGTAGGTCATCGAGATGGTGCCGGTCGAACGGGCCGTCCTGCCACTTGATGGAACCCGCGAACGCGATGCGGGAGGCGATCGGGGCGCGGTCGGCTCCGACCAAATCGATCTCAGGGTTTGCCTGGCGGTTCCACCAGCCGCCGACTTCCCATGTGTCGGTCCACCCCAGTTCCCCGGCACCGGCGGCGAGGGCGAGCGCGTCCCGGATGATCGGCTCCACGGCATGACCGCGCCACGTGGACCAGCGTGCTTCGAGCACGGCTCGGGCGGCTGCGATGCGGTCGCGGAGGATCAGTTGGTGCACATCCCGGAGGATGGCCAGGTAGAGGCGCAGGTTGCTGTCGGCGATCCGGTACTGAGCCAGTTTGCTGGGTTTGGTGGACAGCGGTTTGTCGACGGCCAGAATCTTCTTCTCGTCGACGAGCCGGTGAAGTAGCGGGGACAGAGTGCCGGAACTGACCGGCCCACCGCGGTCGCCAGCGGCCGCGGCGATGTTGCTGAAGGTCCGGCCGCCCAGCCCACCGACTGCTTCGAGAACGCGTCGAGCCGTATCCGGAGCGGGGAACTCCGACGCCAGGGACTGCTCGGGGACGGTGAACAATGCCGAAGTCTTGCTGGTGATCTCCGTACTCAGGAAATCGGTGGGTGGGGATCCTGGAGACCACTCCAGACAGATACCGGGCAACCCACCGGTTATCAGGTGGGCGTCGATGGCGTCGGCCCCACTCAGCTCGGTCACCGCAGCGGTTTCGGCGAGGTTGAAAGGCCCGAGGACCATGTTGGCGGCCCGGCCGTAGAACGGCCGGTCGTACTCGGTGAACCGCTGCATCATGTGCAGGTCACTGCCGAGCAGCAGCAGGAGCACGGGCTTGCTCGAAAGGAGCCGGTCCCAGACGACCTGCAGATGCCCGTCGAAGGTCGGGTCCTGCTCGGAGAGCCACGGAAGTTCGTCGAGCACCACGATGCTCGGTGTGTCAGGGAGTACACCGGCGAGGAGTCGCAGCATGTCTCCCCAGCCGCCCGATGGCGGCTGAGAAGGAAGCAGGTCACGACCGGCGGGGGTGAGCAGCGACGAGTCACGCAGGGCGCCGAGGAACTGGCCGACCGCCTCAGTACTCGATGCGCCTTTGACCGCGGTGTAGAAGCAGTAGGGCAGCCCCGCCCGGTCGCACAATTCCTGAACCAGTCGTGACTTCCCGACCTGCCGCCGTCCCCGGACAGCGACGGAACGGCCCCCGCCCGTACGTCGTATGCGGTCAAGGTCCTTGGTGAGCATGTCGAGCTCGGCGCGCCGCCCCACGAACATCCGAGCTCCCGAAGCTAGATTCAATCTTACTTCGAAGCAATCTACCAAGGCCCGGTCCCGTGGATGCGATCGTCGCTCGCGCCCACGGGACCGGGGTCCGTGATCGGATCCGGATCAGGTGCGGGTCAGCAGGAAGACCGGGATGAGCCGGTCGGTCTTCTTCGTGTACTCGTTGTACTGCGGGAAGGCGGCCGCGGCCCGCTCCCACCACACCTCCCGTTCCGCACCGGACAGCTCCCGGGCGGTGTAGTCCTGTTTGACTTCACCGTCCTGGAGCTCGACGAGCGGGTTCTTGCGCAGGTTGTAGACCCACACCGGATTCTTCGGCGCCCCACCGAGCGAGCCGACGACCGCATACTCCCCGTCGTGCTCGACCCGCATCAATGGGGTCTTGCGCAGCAGGCCGCTCTTCGCACCGACCGAGGTCAATACGATGATCGGCTTGCCCATGATGTCGTTGGCCTCGGCACCGCCGGTGGCCTCGTACTTCTCTGCCTGATCGCGCGCCCAGTCGGAGGGACTGGGGGCATATTCACCCGTCAACGGCATGATTCCGATCCTACGCACCCGAACCGCACCCCACCGGACCCTGAAACGCACTTCACTACCCGCACCTTTATCGCCAGGGCCGGCCACGGATGGGTAGGCCCACCGACCGAAGGGTGCTACCAGATGCGGAAGACGGCGCGGCGGAACGTTCTTGCCGGCGGAATCGCGGCGGTCACCGCCGCTGCACTGGGCGCGTTCGCGCTGCCCGCCGGGAGCCAGGCGTTCAGCCCGGTCTCCTACGGACTGGCCCTCCCGGCGACCGTCTCCGCGACCCAGCCGGTCCGGATCGTGACGACCTCGAAGGACGCCACCGGGCGACCGGTCTTCGCGGTCCACGAGGCCTCCGACCGGGTGACCGCCGAGCGGATCATCTCGTCCGCCCGGAAGACCGCCGGCACGATCAGCGTCGAGATCGACCGCCCGGTGCACGCCCTCGACATCCCGGACGACAACGACACCTACCGCGCCGACCAGTGGGACCTCGAGAAGATCAACGTGCCGTCCGCCTGGGAGGAGAGCACCGGCTCCGAGGTGGTCGTCGCGGTGATCGACACCGGCGTCGACGGTGCACACCCCGACCTGGCCGGCAACGTCCTGACCGGATACGACGCGATCGACGACACCGAGGGCGGCGACTCGGACGGCAACGGGCACGGCACCCACGTGGCGGGCACCGTCGCCGCGGTCGCCGGCAACGACGCGGGCATCGCCGGCATCGCCCCGGACGCCAAGATCCTGCCGATCAAGGTGCTCGACGCGAACGGCAGCGGCTACACCTCGGACACCGCCGAGGGCATCGTCTGGGCCGTCGACAACGGCGCCCAGGTGATCAACCTGTCGCTGGGCTCGGACACCGCCACCGACGCCGAGGAGACCGCGGTCGCCTACGCGATCGAGAACGGCGTCACCGTCGTCGCGGCGGCCGGCAACGAGCGTGAGGAGGGCAGCCCGACCAGCTATCCGGCCGCCTACGACGGGGTCATCGCGGTCGCCGCCACCGACGCCGACGACGAGATCGCCGAATACTCCAACCGCGGCGACTACGTGGACGTGGCCGCGCCCGGTAGCGGCATCATCAGCACCTACCCGGGTGACCTGACCGACGACGGCAGCGAGTACGCCGAGCTCAACGGCACCTCGATGGCGTCGCCGCACGTGGCCGCGGTGGCCGCCCTGCTCAAGGCGGTCAACCCGGACCTCACCCCGGACGACGTCCAGAACGCCCTGGAGCGTTCGGCCGTCGACCTCGGCGTGGCCGGCTTCGACTCCGACTTCGGGCACGGTCGGATCGACGCGGCGGCGGCGCTGCAGGAGGCGGCCGGCGGTGGCGACGGTGGCGGCGACGACGAGCGGGTCACGCCGGAGCTGTCCGCTGACGAGGGCGGGCTGGTCTCCTACGGGACCGGCACCGAGACCACGTTCCAGGTGAGCGCCGACGGTGAGTCGTTGGCCGGTCTGGAGGCGGAGGCCTGCGTGTCGGTCGCCGGCGGCCGCTGGGACTGCGACACCGTCGAGTCCGACGAGGACGGCGTCTACTTCATCGAGCACACCGCGACCGGTGCCTTCACGGTACGGGTGACGGTCGCCGAGACGGACACCGTCGCTTCGGTGTCGGAGATCGTCGAGTACACGGTCCGGGCCACCGTCGCGGCGAAGAAGTCGGGCAAGGGCACGCTGACCGTGAAGGCGGCCGGCGCCCCCAGCCAGAAGATGGTGCTCCAGCGCAAGGCCGGCAGCTCGTGGAAGAACGTCAAGACCTACCCGGTCAAGGCCGGCACCAAGATCTCCGGCCTGGCCACCGGCAGCTACCGGGTCGTGGTGGCCGGCACCGCGGCGGTCCAGGGCGTGACCAGCGGCACGGTCAAGCTCTGACCTTCCGATACACGGCGGTCACCCGGGTGGGGTTTACTCGTACCTCATGAGCATCATCTCCCCGGGTTTCGGCGGGCGGCGGCGAGAGCCGTCGCCCGCTCTGCCGCCCGGTCAGTACCTCGCGCACGACTTCCCGGTCCTCTCCGCCGGCCCCACCCCGCGGATCCCGCAGGAGCGCTGGAAGTTCACGATCGTCACCGAGATCGGTGAGAAGCACACGTGGGACTGGGCGGAGTTCACCGCCCTGCCGGCCGAGGAGATCACGGTCGACATCCACTGCGTCACCAAGTGGTCCAAGCTCGGCACCTCCTGGAAGGGCGTCTCCCTGGACACCCTCTTCGAGGACGTGGAGACCGCGGGCGACTTCGTGATGGCGCACAGCTACGGCGGCTACACCACGAACGTCCCGCTTGAGGATCTGCTCGACGGCAAGGCCTGGATCGCCTACGAGTACGACGGCGAGCCCCTGCATCCCGAGCACGGCGGCCCGGCCCGGCTGCTCATCCCCCACCTGTACTTCTGGAAGTCGGCGAAGTGGGTGGACGGGCTCCGGATGATGCACGAGGACGAACCGGGGTTCTGGGAGGACGCCGGTTACCACATGTATGGGGACCCGTGGCGCGAGCAGCGGTATCACGGCGACTGACCTGGCGGGTGGCCACGGTCCGGTCGGCGCGGTGGGAGACGGGTTCGGCCCGCACTCTGGAGCTCGACATTCCGGACTGGCCGGGTCACCTGCCGGGTCAGCACATCGACATCCGCCTGACCGCCGAGGACGGCTATCAGGCTCAGCGCAGCTACTCGATCGCGTCGGCCGGTCCGGGTCCGGTGGAGATCAGCGTGCAGCGCCTCGAGGACGGTGAGGTTTCGCCGTACCTGACCGACGTCGTCGAGGCCGGTGACCAGATCGAGCTGCGCGGGCCGATCGGCGGCTGGTTCGTGTGGCGTTCCGAGTCGACGGCTCCGGTGACGCTCGTGGCGGGCGGGTCCGGGATAGTGCCTCTGATGGCGATGGTCCGGGCCCGCGGTCTGGCTGCGGGCCGTCAGCCGTTCCGATTGATCTATTCGGTACGGACTCCGAGCGACGTTCTCTACGCCGACGAACTACGCCGTCGCGCCCTGTCGGACCAGGGCCTCGACGTGCAGTTCGTCTACACGCGGGCGGTCCCCGACGGGTGGCCGGCTCCCCCGGCCCGGATCTCGGTGGCCACCCTGAACACGCACGGCTGGCCACCCGACTTCGAACCGGACTGTTTCGTCTGCGGCCCGACCTCGTTCGTCGAGACGGCCGCCGACATCCTGGTGGCGCTGGGCCACGACCCGAAACGGATCCGCACCGAACGGTTCGGCGGCGCGTGACCCGCGGCTGGTCGCTGGAGCCGTCCGACGCCCTCGAGACAGCTCTGACGGCCAGCCGGGGTCAGGAGAGCTCCAGCAGGAGGGCCTGTTCGGGGGTCAGGAGTGGGGCCGGCAGGCCCAGCTCGGTCAGGACCCGGCCGGGGAGCGTGATCGAACCGGCGGCCAGCCAGGGCGGTGGGGCGTCCTGCATCGTGCGGGGCGGGACACCGATCGGGCGGACCGTGTAGGAGCGATCCGGGTCGAGGCCGGGGAAACGGATCGGCGGCGGCAGGGCGGCGGCCGGGGTGCCCAGGGCGACCAGGGCGTAGACCGCGTGACTCCGGTCCTGGGCGACCACCCCGTGCAGCAGGTGCGCCGGGTCGGGCGAATCGGCGCGGACCACCCGGCCCGAGTGCAGCAGCGGGCGCAGGCGCTTGTGTTCGGCGATCCACGCGGCGATGTCGGCCTTCTCGGCGGGCGACGCCTCGGTCAGGTTCCATTCGATGCCGGCGCTGCCGAACAGGGCCGTGGCCAGCCGGAACCCGAGCGCCGAGGTCCGGCCGGTGACGTGCGCGACCCCGTCGCCGAGATGACCGCCGAGATACTCCGGCGGGATCAGGATCCCGGTCCAGCGCTGGATCGACTGCCGGTCCAGCGGATCGTTCGTGTCGGACGTCCAGAACCTGTCGACGAGCGGCAGGATGCCCAGGTCGATCCGGGCCCCGCCGGAGGCGCAGCTCTCGATCTCGACGTGCGGGAACGCCGTCTTCAGTGCGGCCAGCAGCCGGTAGAGGGCGCGGGTCTGCCGGTCGGCGGCGCCGGGGGTGAGCAGGTCCCGGTTGTGGTCCCACTTGAGGAACGCGATCGGGTACTCGGTGAGCAGCGCGGTCAGGCGTTCCAGCAGGTGGTCGTAGGCCTTGGTGAGGTCGAGAACACGCTGCCACCGCCAGGTGGGGCCGCTGCCTCCGCCTAGGATCCAGTCGGGGTGTTCCCGGGCCAGGCGGGAGCCGGGGCTGATCATCTCCGGTTCGACCCACAGGCCGAACTCCATGCCGCGCTCGTGCACGCGGGAGATCAGCGGGTGCAGTCCGTCCGGCCACACGGTGTCGTCGACGAACCAGTCACCGAGGGCGCGCTTGTCGTCGCGGCGACCGGTGAACCAGCCGTCGTCCAGGACGAACCGTTCGACACCGACCTCGGCGGCCGCGTCGGCCAGGTCGGTCAGGACGGCCAGGTCATGGTCGAAGTAGACGGCTTCCCAGGTGTTCAGGACGACCGGGCGCGGCCTCTTCAGCGCGGAGGTCGCGCGGATCCACGGATGCAGGCGGTCGGAGAGGCCGTCCAGACCCGCGTCGGAGAAGACCGCGACCAGCCACGGCGTCTCGTAGGACTCGCCCGGTGCGAGACGGACCTCGCCCGGGGCGAGCAGAACGCCCGCGCCGAGGACGCTGTAGCCGAGGGCCGAGCGTTCGGCCCAGACCCGCTTGTCGCCGCTCCACGCCAGGTGGACGGCCCACACCCGGCCGGTCCGGAAACCGAAACCGGGCTCGCCGGCCACCATCAGGAACGGGTCGTCGTGGCCGGGACGGCCGTGCCGGCTCTCCCGACTCCAGATCCCGTGCCGGAGCGGGGCACGCTGCGGGCTGCGCTCGTGCGACCAGAGGCCGGTGAAGTCGAGCAGCTCGGACGCCTCGGCCGGGATCGGCAGCAGCACGTCCAGGTTCGGCAGGACGAACTCGTCGTCGCCACGGTTCGTCAGCCGGTGCCGCACCCGGAGAACGCCCGACGATGACAACTCCAGCCGGGTGGAGACCTCTCGCGTGGCATCGGGGCTCGACGACCGTATCTCGGCGGTGTTGTCCGAACAGTGCGCTTCGGAAAGCCGGAAGTGACCGCTCTCCATTGCGGGCCGCCCGGTCCATCCCTCGAAGAGGGAGGGCAGAAGCGACAGCCGCAGCGGTACGTCGATCGAGCTCGGTGGCACCGCCGGTGCCAGATCGCCCGCGGCCGGGTCGAAATCTCCCAGGTCCGGCCCCCAATGGAGGACCGACGCGGCGGTGCCGCGGGTGTCGAGCACGAGGCTGACACCCGCGGCGCGCAGGTGGAACACGGTCACTCGGCGACCGGGATGGACTGGGCCTTCAGGTCCGCGATGGTCTTGGTCTGGGTGGTCTTGAGCGCGTCGAGCAGCGTGCCGGTGCCGGAGACGACGCCCTTGAAGCCGTCCGAGGCGGTGGCGTAGGTGCTGGTCATGGTCGGTCCCCAGACGAAGTCGGGCGACACCTGGGTGGAGGCCGTCGCGAAGACATCGTAGATCTTCTGGCCGCCGTAGAACTCGACTCCCTCGGACAGCGCCGGGAGCTTCGCGCCGGCCTTGGTCGCCGGGTAGAGCTGCGCCTCCTTGTTGAGCGCGGTCAGCGCCTCCTCCGAGGTGTTCAGCCAGAGGGCGAACTTCGCGGCCTCGTACGGGTGCTTCGAGCCCTTGAAGACCGCGGTCGACGAGCCGCCCCAGTTACCGGCGACGGTGCCACCGGCGGTCCACTGCGGCATCGGGGCGACCGCCCACTTGCCGGAGGTGTCCGGCGCGCCGGACTTGATGGAGTTGGCGCCCCACACCGCGGAGACCCAGGTCCACGCCTGACCGGTGTTGTAGGCGTTGTCCCACTCGGTGGTCCACGGCGGGACGGCCGAGACGAGCTTCTTGCTGATCAGGTCCTGCCAGTAGTTCGCCACCTTGGTGGTGTTCTCGTCCTGCAGGTTCACGGTCCACTTGGTGCCGTCGTTGCTGAACCAGCGGCCACCCGCCTGCCACGACAGGCCCGCGAACTGGCTGATGTCGCTCTGCGAGAAGTTGGTGATGTAGCCGCCCGCGGCCTTCACCTTCTCGGCCGCGGCCGCGTACTCCTCCCAGGTCGTGGGGACCGGGATGTTGTTCTTCTCGAACAGGTCCTTGCGGTAGAACAGGCCCATGGGGCCGGTGTCCTGCGGGATGCCGTAGACCGCGTTCTGCTCACCGAAGGAGACCTGACCCCAGGTCCAGTCGACGAACTGGTCCTTGGCCGCGGTGACCTCGGCGCAGTCGGCGAGGTTGGTCAGGCCGTCCTGGACCCGGAAGCTCGGCAGCGCGTCGTACTCGATGTGGCCGAGGTCGGGGGCGTTGCCGGCCTTGAGCTGGTTGAAGAAGTTGGCGTAGGTTCCGCCGTTGCCGTTCGGGCCGGTCTGGACCTTGACCTGGATGTTCGGGTTCTTGTCGTTCCACAGCTTCACCACGTTCTCGATCCCGGGGATCCAGGTGGTGTAGGTCAGGGTGACCGGGCCGGACGACGGAGCACAGCCGGCGGCTGCCTGCTCGCTGCTTTCGGTGGAGTCGCCGCCCGAGGAACAGGCGCCGAGTGCCAGAGCGGAAACCAACACGAGGCCGAGTGCTGCTCGCATGATGATCCTTTTCTTTGGGAGGGATTACTTGATGGCGCCGGAGCCGAGGCCGTTGCGCCAGAAGCGCTGCAGAAGCAGGAAGGCGATCACCAGCGGGACGATCGAGACGAGAGCGCCGGTGAGCACGAGCATCCGCAGCTCGGGGATCTGGTTCACCTGGGTGTTCCAGGAGTAGAGGCCGAGCGTGACCGGGAACAACTTCTCCTCGCCGAGCATGATCAGCGGGAGCAGGAAGTTGTTCCAGACGGCCACGAAGTGGAAGAGGAAGATCGTCACCAGGGCCGGGAACATCAGCTTGGTGGAGATCGTGAAGAAGGTGCGGATCTCGCCTGAGCCGTCCAGGCGGGCGGCTTCGAGGAGCTCGTCCGGGACGCTCGCGGTGGCGTAGATCCGGGCCAGGTAGACACCGAACGGGTTCACCAGGCTGGGCAGGAAGACCGACCAGAAGGTGTTCGTCGCCTGGAACTGGCTGAAGATCAGGAACAACGGTAGGGCGAGGGCGGTGGCCGGCACAAGTACCCCGGACAGGACGATGTTGAAGATCGCCTCGCGGCCCGGGAAACGGTACTTGGCCAGGGCATATCCGCACATGGCGGCCAGCAGGGTGCCGAGCAGCGCGGCACCGCCGGTGTAGACGACGCTGTTCAGCATCCAGCGCAGGAAGACGCCGTCACGGTAGGCGAACAGCTCGCTCAGGTTGTCGCCGAGCGAGAAGTCGGCGAACCACAGCGGTTCCGTGTTGGTGAACTGACTCCGGCTCTTGGAGGCCGCGACCAGCAGCCACCAGATGGGGATCAGGAAGTAGAGCGTCGCCGCCCCCATGACGGCCATCGGCGCCAGGCGCTTCACTTGTCCCCTCCTCGCTGGGTCACCTTCAGGAAGGCGAAGGACAGGACGCACGTCGCCAGGGCCAGAACCACGGAGAACGCCGCGGCCAGGTTGAAGTTCGGGATGGCCGACGTCGAATAGACCGTCAGGTTCGGCGTGTACGTGCTGGTCACCGCGGAACTGAAGCTGCGGAACACGGCCGGCTCGGCGAGCAGCTGCAACGTGCCGATGATCGAGAAGACGGTGGTCAGCACGATCGCCGGCATCACCAGCGGAATCTTGATGGACCAGGCGGTACGGATCGCCCCGGCGCCGTCGATCTTCGCCGCCTCGTAGACCTCCTGTGGGATCGCCAGCAGCGAGGAGTAGATGATCAGCATGTTGTAGCCGACGTACACCCAGGTCACGACGTTCGCCATGGACCAGAGCACCAGGTCGGCCGAGAGCAGGTCGAAACTGCTGGTGACCGCGGTGAACGGGGACAGGTTCGGCGAGTACAGGAACCCCCACATGATCGCGGCGACCACACCGGGCACGGCGTACGGCACGAAGAAGGCCAGCCGGAAGAAACGCCGCCCCTTGACCAGGCCGGAGTCCAGCAGCAGAGCGAAGATCAGGGCCAGGCCCAACATCACCGGCACCTGCACGATGCCGAACAGCAGCACCCGGCCGATCGACTCCCAGAACGGGCCGTCGGAGAAGACCCGCTGGTACTGGTCGAAACCGCCGAACACCTCGGTGGCCTTACCGAACGTGCCCTTGCGCTCGACCTTGTAGAGCGACTGTTTGATCGCGTACAGGATCGGTGCCAGGTAGAACGCCGCGAAGAGCAGGGCGAACGGGAGGATGAAGAAGGTCAGCGCCTTCCCTTTGCCTTTCACCGGACCTCCTCCCGGACGACCGCCACGCCGCCGCCCTGGACTGTCAGCACGCCGTCGGTTCTCGTCCCGGTCACGAGGTCCTCGCCCCGCACCGGATGCGTGACGGGCTCCGTGCTGTGGTTGATGACGAAGAGGTAGCTGCGGCCGTCGCCACTCCGCCGGACGATCTCTACCTTGTCCGATTTATCGGACACGAGGCCGGTGGCCTCCCGAAGGATTTCGGACATATCTGTTTGGGTGGCGATGTACCAGGCCGTGCCCGCGCCGTGCTGATTTCGGGTGATGGCCGGAATTCCGGGCATCGGGCCGTCCTGGAACGTCGCGACAACCGACGCGGTGGTGGTACGCAGCCGCTCAGTCCAGAGCGTTCCCACCGCCCCGTTGCTCAGACTCACCGCAGCGCCCGGCAGCAGCGGGCCGAACTCCTCGGCCAGCACACCCAGCACCTCGCGGAACGCCCCCGGGTAGCCGCCGAGCCGGATCCGGTCCCGCTCGTCGACGATCCCGCTGAAATAGGTGACCACCAGACGGCCGCCGGCCGCCACGTAATCGGTGATCGCCTGCGCGTCGGTGTCACTGATCATGTAGAGACCGGGCACCACGACCAGCTTGTAGCGGCTCAGGTCGGTGCCCGGAGCGATCACGTCGGTGGTCACGCCGAGTGCCCGCAGCGCCCCGTGAGCCGAGTGCACCTGGTCCAGGTAGGTGACCGCCTGTGACGGCCGGGCCTCCCCCTCGGCCGACCACCACGACTCCCAGCTGAAGAGCAGGGCGACGTCGGACTCGACCTCGGTGCCGGCCACCTCGCCGATCCGGTCCAGCGTCTCGGACAGCTTCAGCACCTCACGCCAGGCGACCGTGTCGGTGCCGGCGTGCGGCAACATCGCCGAGTGGAACTTCTCGGCGCCCTGGGCCGAGGCCCGCCACTGGAAGAAGCAGAGCGAGTCGGCGCCCCGGGCCACGTGCGTCAGCGAGTTGCGGATCATCTCGCCCGGCGCCTTGGTGACGTTGTGCGGCTGCCAGTTGACCGCGCCGGCCGCCTGCTCCATCAGCATCCAGGGCCGGCCGCCGGCCAGGCCGCGGGTCAGGTCGGCGGCGAAGGACAGCTCCGCCACCGGGTCGCCGAGGCGGTGGTCCAGGTAGTGGTCGTTGGCGATCACGTCCATCTCCGGCGCCCAGGACCAGTAGTCCAGGTTGCGGATGTGGGCGGTGACCATGAAGTTCGTGGTCACCGGGACGCTCGAGTGCTTGCGCAACAGATCCGCCTCGGCCCGGTAGTAGCCGAGCAGCTCGTCGGAGCTGAACCGCTGGAAGTCGACCAGCTGGGCCGGGTTGCGCAGGGAGAGCGCCAACCGGGGCGTCTGGATCTCCGACCAGTCCGCGTAGCGCTGGCTCCAGAAGGAGGTGCCCCACGCCTCGTTCAGCGTCTCGATCTTGCGGTAGCGGGCACGCAGCCAGGTCCGGAACGCGTCGGCGCTGGTCTCGCAGTAGCAGAGCGCGTTGTGGCAGCCCAGCTCGTTGGAGACGTGCCAGAGCGCCAGAGCCGGGTGGTTGCCGTACCGGCGGGCGACCCGACCGACCAGGTCGAACGCGCGGTCCCGGAAGACCGTCGAGCTCGGGCACCAGGCCTGCCGGCCACCCGGGAAGCGAACCGTGCCGTCGGCGGCGACCGGCAGTGTCTCCGGATAGCGGCTGCTCAGCCAGGGCGGCGGGGACGAGGTGCCGGTGCCGAGGTTGATTTTGATGCCGTGTGCGTGCAGCAGCTCGATGACCTCGTCGAGGTCGTCGAACCGGTACTCGCCCGGGCTCGGCTCGAGGTTGGACCAGCCGAAGATGTTGACGGCGACCAGGTCGACCCCGGCCCGCCGCATCAGGGCGGCGTCCTCGCGCCAGACATCCGGCGACCACTGCTCGGGGTTGTAGTCGCAGCCCAGGCTGATGCCCGGCACCGGCATACGCACGCTTTTCATAGAACTCCTGGTCAAGGAATGTGTGCACGTGCACACATTTCCGTGAGCCTAAACGGCGGTTACGGATGTGTGAACGTGCACACAGTAGGACTGGCCTGCGACGAGGTCAAGAGCCCGGCGGCTACTGTTGACCACATGTCCCGGCCTCAGCCTCAGAAACGCGCCACGGTGCACGACATCGCGGCCGCAGCCGGCATGTCCCGGGGCACCGTGAGCCGCGTGCTGAACGGTGGATATGTCTCCGCCGAGGCGCGCGCCGCCATCGAGACGGCGATGAGCGATCTCGGCTACGTGCCCAACAACGCCGCCCGAGCGCTGAAGATGCGCAGGTCACAGGCGGTCGCGTTCGTCGCGCTGGAGCCACATTCGCTCTTCCTCGACGATCCGAACATCGGCTCGATCATGCTGGGCGCCAACGCCGCCCTGTCGCTCGCCGACCACCAGATGGTCAGCCTGGTCGTCGAGTCGGCCCGCGACACCGAGCGCGTCGCCCGCTATCTGAGCGGCGGTTTCGTCGACGGCGCCATCGTCGTCTCGGCCCGGACCAAAGATCCGATCATCCGGGTGATCAGTGACCTCGCACTCCCGGCCGCTTTCGTCGGCCACCCGCCCGACCTGGATCAGAACATTCCCTTCGTCGGAATAGACAACGTCGGCTCGGCCCGCGCCATCACCGAGCATCTGGTCACCACCGGCCGCCGCCGGATCGGCATGATCGCCACCGCCCTCGACCGCGACTCCGGCATCGACCGCCTGACCGGCTTCCGCTCCGCACTCGGCGACCTCTTCGACGAGACCCTGGTCGCCGACGTGCCGCACTACGACTACGGCTCGGGCGTGAAGGGCATGCGCGATCTGCTCGAGCGCGACCCGACCCTGGACGGCGTCTTCGCCGCCTCGGACGCGATCGCGGCCGGCGCCCTGGAGGCGCTCCGGGAGGCCGGTCGCAGCGTGCCGGGCGACGTCGGCGTGGTCGGCTTCGACGACAGCACGTGGGCGGTCCGCTGCCAGCCCCAGCTCACCACGGTCCATCAACCGGCCAAGGAGATCGGGTCGTGCGCGGCCCAGTTGATCCTGCGCCAGTTGCGAGGCGAACACCCCGACCCGGGCGGCCAACTGCTGCCCACCCCGCTGGTCCTCCGCGACTCCGCCTGACCCGCCGCCGGCCCGATCCGGTCAGCCTCGTAGGCCCCGGAAACGCTGAGTCAGGCTCGGGGCCGGAGGCGGCGGGACCTTGCGGTGGACTCGGGGCGGCTCGGAACGGCCGATCGGGCGGTCGTAGTCGGCGGCCGCGATGGCCTCGACCGCCTGCTCGTCGGTGAAATCCTCGGAGCCCGGGATGGAGTCGACGAAACCGACCAGAACGCCGTCGCGCATCACCTGCGCCTTGAGAGCGGCACTGCCGTCGTCACCCCAGAGCGCCTCACGGCCGTCGGCGAGCACGACCCGGACGGCATAACCGGAACGCCCGGCACTCGGCAGTTTCAGATGCGCGAACACGTTGCGCGCCCGCAGTTTCTCGACCAATCGGCGGGCCCGGCTCTCTTGCATGATCCGACGCTAGCTCGCATGCCTGTAAGCACGCTGAAGATCCGCTCGACCGGGTCGATTCGCGTACATGAAACATGACCTTGCGTGATAGCCCCAGGTCACATCGATGCATATTACTACTTCTTAACAAGAATTTCACCGGATTCCTTTTCTCAGGCGCCCGGCCTACTGTGCGGTAACCGAAGCGCTTCGGTCCCCGGATCCCCACGTGGAGCATCGGAGGCCATCGATGAGAATCGCCAGTGTTCTCGTCACTTCGTCCGTCCTGAGCCTCGTCCTCGCCGCACCCGCCCAGGCGGCGAGCAGCATCGACTACGTCGCCCTCGGCGACTCGTACTCCTCCGGCGTCGGCGCGTCCGGCCAGTCCGGCACCTGCCTGCGCAGCAACAACGCCTACGGGCCGAAGTGGGCGGCGGCCAACAGCCCCGCGACGTTCCAGTTCCTCGCCTGCAGCGGCGCCACCACCGACGACGTCCGAAACAGCCAGATACCCGCCATGAACGCCGGCGCCGACCTGGTCAGCATCACCATCGGCGGTAACGACGCCGGCTTCGCGCCGACCATCGTCACCTGCCTGACCTCCAGCGATTCGGCCTGCGCGGCCAAGGTCGACAGCGGCCGGGCGTACGTCGAGAACACCCTCCCGGCCAAACTCGACGCCACCTACGCGGCGATCAGAGCGAAGGCTCCCGGGGCTCGGGTGGTGGTGCTCGGCTACCCGCTGATCTTCGACACCTCGTCGGTGCTGTGCGAGATGAGCACCGCCAAACGGAAGTCGATCAACGAGGGCGCCCGGGTCCTCGACGAGAAGATCAAGCAACGCGCTGAAGCGGCCGGTTTCGTCTGGTCCGACGTGCGTGACGAGTTCACCGGGCACGGCGTCTGCTCGTCCCGGGCCTGGATCAACGGTCTCACCATCATCCCGCCGCAGAACTCCTACCACCCCAACGGCAGCGGGTACACCAGCGGATACCTGCCCGCCCTGACCGGCTCGGCCGCCTGACGACGTCAGGTTCTCGCGGTCAGCTCACGGTGCCGAAGCAACTCATCGGCACCGTGAGCGGACCGGCAGCCGCCGCCGAAGGCCGCCACCGTAGTCGTCATGGCCCACCTGAACACGCTGCTCTTCCTGGTCGTCGTCGCGCTCTCGGTGGTGGCGCTGATCGACTGTCTGCTCACCGAGCGGTCGCGTCTCCAGTCGTTCCCGCGCGGCGCCTGGGCCGTGCTGATCCTGTTGTGCCCGATCTTCGGCCCGGTCGCCTGGTTCCGGTCCGGTCGCGCCGCCCCGACCCTCTTCCAGGCCGCCCCGATGGGCCCGGACGACGACCCTGAGTTCCTCCGCCGGCTGGCCGAGTCGCTGCGCGACCGCTGACCTCGCCCCCGGGGCGCTCAGCCCCGCGACACGGGTGGCTGCGGACCGCAGAGCGACCTGATCGCCCCGAGCAGCGTCGACCTGGTGAACGGCTTCTCGAGCAGCATGCTGTTGTCGTCCAGGTGCAGCTGCGGGCCGAGTGACGCCGCCGTGTAACCGGACATGTAGAGCACCGGCAGATCCGGCTGGTGGGTGCGCAGCGCCCCGGCCAGCTCCGGCCCGGTCATCGTCGGCATCACCACGTCGGTGATCAGCAGATCCGGCCGGGCGCCCGCGGCGACCTGGGTGACCGCCATCAGCGCGTCGGTGGCGACCGCGATCTCGTATCCGGCCGGTTCGATCAGCCGACGCACCAGCTGCGCCACATCCGGCTGGTCCTCGACGATCAGCACCCGGCCGATCACCGCGGTCTTCTGCTGCCGCTCCCCCGCCGGTCCGGTCTTCTGCTCGGCCGCCGGCAGATAGATGTGTACGGTCGTCCCGATCCGTGGCTGCGACTCCAGCTCGATGTGGCCGCCCAGGTTGTGCACGATCCCGGCGGTGGTGGCCAGGCCCAGACCGGCCGCGGTCGGGCGAGTGGTGAAGAACGGCTCCAGCGCCCGCTTGCGTACCTCGTCGTCCATGCCCGTGCCGGTATCGGTGACCACCAGGTGCACCAGCTTCCCGGTCGGTGCCCCCTCGGCCAGCTGACCGGGCTCCACCGTCTCGTTGGTGGCGGTCACCCGGACCATGCCGCCGTGCAGCATCGCGTCCCGGGCGTTCGCGGCCAGGTTGACCAGCGCCTGCTCCAGCGGACCGCGTTCGGCCTTCACCGGCCACACGTCCGGGCCGAACGCCAGGTCCAGCCCGATGCGCTCGCCGAGCGTACGACTGAAGAGCGCCTGCACGTCGGTGAGCAGGTCCGGGATCGGGATCACCTCGGGGCGGTGTCCCTCGCTGCGGCCGAACGCCAGCAGCTGGTGGGTGAGGGTACGCCCGGTGCCGACCGCGTCCAGGATGTCCTTCGCCAGCTGGTGGTGCGGCGAGTCCTCGTCGGCGGTACCGAGGATCATGTCGGCCGACCCGGCCACCACGGTCATCAGGTTGTTGAAGTCATGGGACAGACCACCGATCAGATGGCCCAGGCTGTCCAGCCGGCGCAGATGGTCGAGCTGCCGTTTCAGGCCGCGTGCGTCGATGTGGTCGGTGGTGTCGGTGATCATGCACAGCACGCCGGCGAACTCGTGGCTCTCGTCCTGGACCGGCATCATGCTGATCCGTACGCTGCGCCGCGAGCCGTCCGCCCGCATCAGCCGGGTCGCACCGACCGTCGACCGGCCGGTCCGGCACTCGTTGATCCGCCGGTCCAGCTCCTTCTGGCCCACATTGTCGAGGAAGCCGCGCAGCGACACCCCGATCAACTCGGCCCGGGGCATGCCCAGCACCACACCGATCGGCTCGTTCGCGTAGGTGGCCACCCCGTTCGGGTCCAGTTGCAGCACACCCTCCGGGATCGTCTCCAGCACCCGGCGGTACCGCTCCTCGGCGTTGCGCAGCCGTTCCTGGGCCCGGGCCGAACTGACCGCCAGCGACAGTTCGCCGGCGATGTCCCGGGCCAGCTCCACCTCCTGGGTGGAGTAGAGGGCGTCCGGAGTGTGCCGGGTCAGGATCAGATAGCCGGCGTACGTGTTGTCGACGATCACCGGGCAGAGGATGGCGGCGCTCACCCCGAGCTCGGGAGCGGCGAGATCGGCCGCCGACTCGCCGGCCAGCACGATCGGGCGACGGCTGGCGGCCAGCGTGGTGGAGAACTCGTCATCCGGGGTCTGGCCGGCCCGGGACAGATCCCGGGCCAGCGGAGCCGAACGTTCGTTGTCGAGATGGTGGTACGAGATCTCCTCGTAGTGCCCGTCGTCACGGAGCAGTTGCACGCCCGCGCCATCACCGACCATGTCGGCGGCGGCGCGGGCGGCCGTGGACCGCACCTCGGCCGGGTCCGCCGCCGCTCGGCTGAGTGCGAGGGCGAGGTCGGCCAACGCGTACCGGAGGGGGGAAGCCATGACACCCATGAGCATCATGATTCGCGTTTGCCTCGCGATGTGCGGGCGATTCGGCGTAATTAGGGCTAACTGAAGAGGGCGCTGACCGACTCGCCGTTGTGTATCCGCCGAATGGCCTCGGCCAGCGCCGGAGCGATCGAGATGACGGTCAGCTTGTCGGTCGCCTTGCTCTTCGGGATCGGCACCGTGTTGGTGCAGACGATCTCCTCGATCTCCTTCTCCGCGGAGAGCCGCTGCACCGCGTCGTTGGTGAGCAGCCCATGCGTACAGGCCACTCGGACACTGCGCACGTTGCGCTCCCGCAGGCGGGCCAACAGCTCGAACACCGTACTGCCCTTGGCGATCTCGTCGTCCAGCACGATCACGTCCCGGTCGGCGACCTCACCGATCACCGAGCTGATCACCACCTTGTCGTCGGCGAACCGCTGCTTCGCGCCGGCCGCCACCTCGATCCCGAGCATCCGGGCGAACGCCGCGGCCTCCTTCGCGTTACCCAGGTCCGGGGAGACCACCACGGTGTTGCTCAGGTCGTAACCACGGAAGTGGTGGGCCAGCTCGCGCAGTGCGTGCAGGTGATCCACCGGGATGCTGAAGAAACCGTGCACCTGCGGCGAGTGCAGGGTCATGGCCAGCACCCGGTCGGCACCGGCGGTGGTGAGCAGGTCGGCGACCAGACGTCCCCCGATCGAGATACGCGGGGCGTCCTTCTTGTCACTCCGGGCGTACGCGTAGTGCGGCAGCACCACGGTGATCCGGGCGGCCGAGGCACCCCGTGCCGCGTCCAGCATGAACAGCAGTTCGGCCAGGTGTTCCTGGGTCGGCGGGACCAGCGGCTGGATCAGGAAGACGTCACGTTCCCGGCAGTTTCCCTGCAACTGCACCTCGATGCAGTCGTTGGCGAACCGGTCGATCCGGGTCGGTAGCAGCGGTACACCGAGGTGCTCGCAGATCTCCTTCGCAAGATCAGGATGGGCGGATCCGGTGAAAACGGCGATGTCGCGCACGGCCCGAGGATAAGAGGCCCTCCGACGGGGTCGAAACGGTGGTCCGGCCTCGGTTAGTTTGGCAACCATGAACGGGCTCGCCGTAGCTTGCCGTCGTGTCGTCCACATCTACCGCGCCGAGGCCGGTGACGTGGTCGCCCTCGCCGGTGTCGACCTGTCCATCGCCCCCGGCGAGACACTCGCCCTCGTCGGCCCGTCCGGCTCCGGCAAGTCCACATTGATCGCCCTGCTCGCCGGGCTGATGCGCCCGTCCGCCGGCCGCATCAACATCGGCACCTACGACATGGGCAAACTCTCCGACGGCGAGATCTCCCGGCTGCGCGGCACCGAGATCGGCGTCGTCCTGCAGGGCGCCTCCCGCAACCTGCTGCCGTACGCCACGCTGCACCGCAACATCTGGCTCGCCCAGCGCCGGGCAGCACACACCCGGGGTATCGAACTCGACGACCCGGACCGCATCCTCGACCTGGTCGGCCTGCCCGGCCAGGGCCGCCGCCGGCTCGCCGACCTCACCCCCGGCGGCCGTCAGCGCGCCGCGCTCGCCGTCGGCATCGCCACCGGCCCCGGCCTGCTCCTCGTCGACGAACCGACCAGCCGCCTCGACACCGCCGGCCGCGACGAGGTCCTCGACGCGCTGGAAACCGTCAACACCGAACGCCAGACCACCATCGTGGTCGTCACCCACGACAACGAGGTCGGCGCCCGCCTCGGCCGGGCCGTCACCATCCGCGACGGACGCGTCGGCGCCGAGGGCCGCGACGGCCAGGACTTCGCGGTGGTCGCCGGCGACGGAACGGTTCAGCTACCCCCGGAGGTCCTCGGCTCCTACCCGCCGGGGACGCTCTTCACCGTCCAGCACATCGAGGGCGAGGTCACCCTGCTGCCGTCCGGTCACGAGACCCCGGCCTGACGCTTCACCCTTCAGGGGTACGCCCACCGCGCTCCTCGCCCGCCGTTCTCTCCGGCCGCCCAGCGCTCCGCTCAGGGACGGAGCGCTCCGCTCAGGGACGCGGCGCTCGCGGCTCCGCTCAGTGGCGGAGCGCTCCGCTCAGTGGCGAGGCGCTCGCGGCGCTCCGCTCAGGGGCGAGGCCAGGTGACGGCGCCGTCGGCCAGGTGGAGTTCGCGGTCGCAGGCGGCGGCCGCCTCCGGGTCGTGGGTGGCGAAGACGACCGCGGCGCCGCGGACCGCCTCGGCCCGCAGCAGGTCGAGCACCCGCTGCCGGTTGGCGGCGTCGAGTTCGCTGGTCACCTCGTCGGCCAGCACGATGTCACCGCGCAGCGCCAGACCCCGGGCCAGGGCGGTGCGCTGCTGCTGGCCACCGGACAGCTCGTCGATCAACTGGTTCGCCTGACCGGAGAGGCCCAGCGCCTCCAGCGATTCGGCGGTGCGTCGGCGGGCGTCCGCGGGTGTGCCCCCGGTGGCGATCACCGCGACCGACACGTTCTCGGCGGCGGTCAGAATCGCCGCGAGACCGTTGTCCTGCGGGATCAGCACCACGTTGACCGAGACCGCGTGGTCCCGGCCGGTCAGCGCCGCTCCGTCGACCGCCACCGAACCCACGCGTGGACGCAGCACGCCGGCCATCGCGTTGAGCAGCGTGGTCTTGCCCGCCCCGGACGTACCGGTGACCGCCAGCACCTCCCCGGGACGCGCGGTCACGGTCACCCCGGTCAGCACCGGGCTGCCGTCGCCGTACCCGAACTCGGCCTCCTCGACCGTCAGCGTCGCCATGCCCGTCTCCTCCCCGCCGAGTCGCCCCGGCCCACATCGATCACCCACATGAAAACCCCCCGACGGCCGGTCATCGGGACTCGATCCGGCGGCGCAGGTCCCGGCCGCTCAGGATCGCCACGAGGAACTGGGCCGCCAGGACGGCTCCGACCGCCGTCAGCAGCGCCACCGGCCGGGGCCAGACCGGCAGCGGCAGGTCGGGCGGGGTGAGCCCGGCGAGCGGCAATCCCCACCCGGTGAGCCGCCAGGCCGCGGCCGCGACCAACACGCCGACGGTGGTCGCGATGACGACGAGCACCGGGTACGTCCAGAGCGTCGCCAGCCCGGCCGGCCGTGACCGGAGTCCCTGGGTACGCAGGGCGGCGAGGTCTTCGGTGCGACGGGTCCGGTCGACGGCCACCGTGAGGGCGAGCGCTCCGGCTCCGAGCAACCCGGCGAGGATCGCGGCGAGCAGATGGAACCAGAGGGCGACGGCCGGCCCCTGCCGGTCGAGCCCGGCCTTGACCCGGGTCGCGGAACTCTCGGAGACCACCTGAAGGCCATGCTCGCCGAGCCGGTCGAGGATGTCGGCCGGTGCCTGCGAGTTCAGCCAGACCTCGGGCTGCGGCACCAGCTTGGGGGTGACCGAGATCAGGTCGCTGTACTCCAGGTCGACGATGACACCCTGACGCCCGAGAGCGGGCACCGCCGGCAGGGCGACAGCGGCGTCGACCGGGATGGTGGTGGCGCCCGAGTCGATGATCGTCCCGGCCGCGGGCGGGTTCCCCGCATACGCCACCGGCAGCGGGTACGGCGTGGTGACCGGCTGGATCCACGCGGTGTCGGCGACCGCCCCGGTGACCCGGAGATCGGCCCGCAGACCGTCGGGCGCCGCCGACAGCCGGGCCGACCGGGTGCCGCGCCACCGCCCGGCGTCGGTCAGCGGGGCGGAGGTGGCGGCACCCAGCCCACGGATCACCATGTCGCCGGTGGCCTCCACGGCGGTGCCGGTCCCGGACACCCGGATGGCGTTGAGTCGGCACTTGTTCTCGCAGATCGACACGGTCTCCCGGTAGGTGTGCGTGCCGTTCTTCAGGTCGCCGAACTCCAGGATCTGGATGCCGGGCCCGTCCATCGCGGAGAGCGAGACCGCCAACTGCATGGCCCCGGTCGTGGTGGCGGTGACCTCGATCGCGATGTCCGTACCGGGGTAGATGACCGGCGGTGGCGGTTCCGCCGGGTGGAGTACCGCCCGCAGCCCGGTCCGGCTCGGGGCGCCCTCGGCCCAGGCCGGGACCGCGGCCAGGGCCCGGGTGTCCACGGCCAGGCCGGGCGGGGTCCCGGAACCGCCGGGGATGCGGACGGCGGCCATCGCGAATCGGCCGTCCGGGTCGACGGCGCGGACCGCGGTGAGCAGGTCCTGCCGGGTCACCGACTCGACGACGAGGACCCGGTCCGCGCCGGTGCCGAGCGACGCCTCGACGTCCCGGCCGCGGGCCGCCGTGTCGACCGTGCAGGCGGCGTATCCGGCGACCGCGACCGACGCGACCAGCAGCGCGAACAGGCGACCGGCGCCGGGCCGGCGGGACAGCTGGAGACCGGCGAGCGCGACACCGAGCCGGCCCCGGGCCAGCGCGCGGACGGCGTACCGATTGACCAGCGGAAGCAGCAGGCGGGCCGCGATCAGGCCCAGAGCGAGCACGATCAGCGCGGGCGCGAACAGCCCGACCCCGGTGAGCGGGTCGGCGGAGATGAAGTACTGGACGCCTGCGGCGATGGCGAGCACCGCGACGACCGCTTCGGCCGCGGCGAGGCGGCGCCGGTCGGCGGGTGGGGTGCGTCGCAGCAGCCGGGAGACCGGGCTGATCAGCTGTCGTCGTTGGGCGGCCACCGCGGCGACCAGTGCGGCCGCCGCGGCCAGTGGCGCATACCGCAGCGAGGTGAAGGCCGGTGCCGTCCCGGCGCCCGGGAACAGGACCGCGGCGGCACCGTTGACCAGCAACTGTCCGGCCAGGCACCCGGCGACCGCACCGCCCAGCACGGCGACCAGGCTCTCCCCGGTGGCCAGCCACCATCGGGTCCACCAGCGGGCGCCGCGCAGCGCCACCACGGCGAGTTCGCTCTGCCGGCCCTCGGCCCCGTATCCGACGGTCAGGTAGATGGTGAAACAGGCCAGCAGGACGAGCGGCACCGCCAGCACCGGGACCAGCAGCCGGGCGGCGGCGCGGCCCTCGTCGATCCGGTCGAGCAGGTGCGGGATCCCACTGTCGAACTGGAGCGAGTCCTGGAGTTCGGCGGCGGTGGTGTCGAGCCGTTCCATGTCGGCGCGAAGCTGGTCGAGCCGGTCGACGTCGAGGGTGCCGGGCTGGGCGATGCCGTCGATCGCCATGGCGGTGGTGGTCCGCTTCATCGTGTCGAGCGTCCCGGCGGTGGTGAACACCGGTTCGCCGGAGCCGACGTCGGAGCCGGAGACGAAGTAGCCGTGCAGCCCCCAGTACGCGTCGGTGGGGTCGATCGCCCGGTAGACGCCGGCCACGGTGAGTTTCTTGGGTGGGCCGTCGGGATCCCAGGTGGGTGGCCGGGCCAGGCCGTTCGCCCGGGCCGCGGTCAGCGTGATCGGGTCGCCCGCGGCCAGTTCGAGCCGTTTCGCGGTGCCCTCGCCGAGCAGCACGTCACCCTCGCCGGCCAGGCAGCGGCCGCTGAGCACCCGGACGTGGGCGCAGAGTTCCTGGCGGAAGACGAACCGGGTCGGGTGGAAGTTGCCCGGCTCGAGACCGACGGTCGGCACCTCGGCGGAGTGGTAGAAGGTGAACCCGCCCAGCCCGAGCAGCAGCACCCGGCCCACGTCGGGGAACTTGATGCCGACGTTCGGTGACGCCTCCTGGAGGCTGTCGGTGGTACGGCGGGCGACCAGGGTCAGCTCGCTCGTCGACGCGGTGGCGATCTGTCCCTCGGCGACCGCCCGTTCGGCGGCGATCACGAAGGCGGGGGCGGCCACCGCGGAGGCGACCGCGAGCATCGCCAGCAGGGCCAGGGTGACGGCCTGGCCGCGCCGGTTCCAGACCATCGCCAAGACCAGGGAGATCATCGGCCGGCCTCCCCGTCACGCAGGCTTCTCATCAGCGGTTGCAGGGCGAGTCGGCCGGTCACCCCGAGCACCGCCAGCGCCACCGCCACGGCCAGCGCGGTCGTCACCGGGTCGAGCGGTCCGGGTGGTGGCAGCACGGCCCAGCCGTCGGTGAACGGCGGGACGGTCCGGCCGGTCACGTCGACGGCCAGCAGTGCGGCCAGCACCCCACCGGCGAGACCGACCAGGATCAGCGCCGCGGTGCCGGCCCAGCCGATGCTGACGGTGACCCGGCGGGGCAGGCCCTGCAGGCGCAGCGCGGCCAGCTGCTCGGCCAGCGAGCGGCGGTCCACGGTGGCCGCGACCGCGACCACGGCCGCCGCGAGCAGCAGTGCGGCGACCCCGGCGAGCAGCTCGAACCGAACCAGGACGGCCGGGCCCTGGGTGCCGAGGCGGGCGGTGTGCGCGGCCACGTCGGTGTCGGTGCTGACGGTCAGGCCGGCCGCGGTGAGAGCCTCGACGATGTCGGGGCGGGCGTCCGGCGCGAGCCACACCTCGAACTGCCCACCGGGGTCGGCGTCGGCGGCCAGTCGCCGGGTGCTGTCCAGGTCGACGACCAGGCCGGAGCCGCCGACCGCGGGCAGGGCGGCCACGTTTCGCACCACCTGGACCGGGTTCAGCTCCCCGTACCCCGGAAGAAGTGCCTCGTCGTCGCGCCATCGGTCCGGAACCGGACCGGCGAGCAGGGCGGGCAGCGGCAGCAGGTGGTCGGATGCCCACGCCTCGACGCCCACCCGGTCCACCTCGGTGTGGTTGTCGTCGGCCGACAGCCGGAGGGTTTCACCGGCCGCGACCAGGTCGACGGCGGCACCGATGGTGCCGACCCGCCAGCGGCCGATGTCGCCGAGCGTGGTGCCGTCGAGGAGGTTGGCGCCCTGGTCGAGGCGGCGCAGGACGACCGCGGATCCGGTCGGGGCCGGACGGACCCGGCCGTTCGCGCTGGGCGGCGTGGTCAGCTCCCAGCGAACGAGTCGGCAGCCGGGCGCGGCCGTGCAACCGGTGACCGGCACGGTGACGGTCTGGTCGCCGGGGCGCAGCGCGCCGAACGGCACCCGCACCGGCTGGCCCGTCGACTCGTGCTGGAGGTACAGGGTGAGCGCCACCGCCTGATCGCCCTCGCGGCGCACGGCCAGGGTCAGCCGCTCGCCCGTGACCAGCGGCAACGGGGGCAGCGCGGCGGTCGTCACCGCATCCGGCAGGGCACCGGCCGGGCCGTACTCGGGGCGCCAGGCGGCGACCGCGCCGAGCCGGGCGGTGTCGACCTCGAGGACCTGGGCGGTGTCGTTGCGGTTGCGGACCACGGCCATCGCCTCCCGGCCGCCCGGGTCGGCGGCTCGCACCGCGGTCAGCAGGACGGTCCGGTTGGCCGCCGTGACGCTGAGCACCCGGTTCGCGCCGAGCTCGGCGCCGGCGCGGGCGGTCCGACCGGCGCTCTCCGCGGCCCATCCGCCGGCCGCCGTGACGAACAGCGCGACCGCGACGACGACCAGCACGAACAGTCGGTCGGAGCCGGGTGACCGGGAGATCCGCAGTGCGGTCAGGCCGACCCGCAACCGCCCGCCCCGCAGGGCCGCGGCGCCGCCCCGGTCGGCGGCCCGGTTGAGCAGGCGGGCGGCGATCAGGCCGACCGCGAGCGCGACCAGAGCGAGCGCGGCCCGGCCCAGGCCGTCACCGGCGCCGGCCGACCGGACCTGGTAGAGGGCCGCGACGGCGATCGCGAGCAGGACCACGTCGACCAGGGCGGGCCGCCAGGAGCCGCGCCCCGAGCCGGCTCGTTGCAACAGCGCGGAGACCGGCCGGCCGAGCACCGTGGCCTCGACGGTGGCCAGTACCGCGAGGCCGCCGGCCAGCACCGCGCCGACCGCCAGCGCGCTGTAGGCCAGGGCGGTCCGCTGGTCCACGGCGATCGGCACCGGCCCGGCCAGCGCCCACGCCACCAGGTAGCCGAGCGGCGCACCGATCAGCGCGCCACCGATCAGCGGGACGAGATGCTGCCCGAGGGCCAGCCGCAGCCGCCCGAACCGGCTCACCCCGCGCAGTTTGAGCAGGGCGGCGTCGGCCCGGCGGTCGCGCAACGTGTACCAACCGGCGAGACCGAGGGCGAACCAGGTGAGGACCAGCAGCTGTGCGCCGGAGGCCGAGATGCCGTCCAGGATGGTGGCGCGGTCGCGGACGATCGCCAGGTGGAGCGGGGTGGCCTGGCTGTTGAGCCGGAGCTGGGACTGGCCGAGAAGCCGGTCCGACGCGACCAGCGCGGCACTGAGATCGAACCCGCCGTCACCGCGCAACAGGGCGCCGGGGAGCACCACGTCGTACGCCACCGTCGGGCCGGCCAGGTGTTTGTGCTCGAAGGTGCCGGTCACGGTGAACATCGGGTCGGGCCCGGTGACGGACCGGAACAGGCGGCTCGACCAGTACGTCCCGGTGAGGTCGGTCGGGGCGTACAGCCCGGCCACGGTCAGCTTCAGCGGGACGCCCGAGGTGGTGGTCAGCACGGTCAGCACGTCACCGGTGGTGACGCCGAGCCGTCGTGCGGCGTCGTGGCTGACGGCCACCTCACCGGCGGCGGCCGGGCAGGCCCCGTCGAGCCGGACCCGGTCGCAGAACTCGTCCCGGTAGGCGAGGTCGATGGTGGTGCTCGCCGACGACCCGGTCTGCACGTTGATCGACGCGGAGAGGCCGCGGAGACCGCCGTCGATCCCCTTCGGTAGACCGGCCCGCACCTGCTCGGCGAACCGGTCCAGAGCGCCGGTCGGGTCGCCTCGGGTGTCGATGCGGCTGGTCACGGTGACCGTCCGCTGGCTCGCCGGAGCCGCGGACAGGTAGGCGTCGGCGGCCTTGCCCACGGCGGCGAACCCGTACCAGGGCCCGGCCGCGGCGACGGCGGCCGCCAGCGTGGTCAGCACCAGAATGGTCAGCACCTGTGCGGCTCGGGTCCGCACCGCGCCGAAGACGAGCGCGAACATTCACCCCTCCCCCGGTTGCGGGGGACGTTACGCGATCCGGGGCCGCCTCGGGGGCCCTGTGGACAGACCGCGCTTAACCGGTTCACATCCAGCGGCGATGTTTGAGGTAGAGGTACAGCCCGCCTGCCGAGAGCACGATCAACACCGTGCTGACCACGAACCCGGACCACTGCTCGTACCCGGGGTAGGGCAGGTTCTGACCGAAGTAGCCGGTCAGGGCGGTGGGGATGGCGATGATCGCGGCCCAGGCGGCGAGTTTGCGGGTGACCACGTTCAGCTCGTTGCTCTGCTCGGCCAGGTCGTCGTCGAGCAGTTCGGTGATCCGGATCCGGGAGTGCTCGATCAGGTCCAGGGCGAGCCGGGCGTGGTCCTCGACGTCCCGGTAGTAGGGCCGGAGTTGTTCACTGTCGACCAGGGAGCGGGCCACCTCGGGCATCGGGGCCACCGCCCGGCGCAGAGCGGCCAGGTGCCTGCGCAGGGTGAAGCCGTGTCGCCGGACGTCGCGGGGCGCCGGGCCGTCGCCGAGCATCCGGTCCTCGACGGAGTCCATCGCCTCGTCGATCCGCTGGGCGATCCGGTACTGAGTGTCGACCACCAGGTCGAGCAGCGCGTAGACCAGGAAGTCGACGCCGCCGGGCGGCCGCTCGCCATCGGCCCACCGGTCCAGCACCGGCTGCATGTCGAACGGTTCCCGGTGCACGGTGATCAGCGCCTGCGGGGTGATGAACGCGCTGATCCCGGTCTTGCGCGGCTGCTCGTCGAACTCGACGGCGTACACGTTGAGGAACAGGTGGTTCTCGTAGTGGTCCAGCTTGGGTCGCTCATGCTCCTGCAGGGCGTCCTCGATCGCGAGCGGGTGCAGGTCGAACCGGGTGGCGAGGGTGCGCAACTCCTCGTCGGACGGATCGTCGAGGTCGTACCAGAGCACCCCGCTCGGCTCGTCGACGTAACGGCGAGTGGTCACGGCTCAGGATAAGCCGTGACCACGATCGATCAGTTGACGACCGCGCGAGCCGGCAGCGCCTGTTCTTCTTCGCGCTCGGTCGCGGCAGCCTGACGGCGCAGCATCCAGAGGCTGACCGGCACCCCGGCCGCCACCAGCACCGCGGCCACCACCAGGGCGAACTGGTAGCCGGCCAGGAAGTCACCGCCGGCCGCCTCGGTGCGGTTGCTCAGGATGGCGCCGAGCACCGTGACGCCGAGCAGGCCGAACACCTCTCGGGAGACGTTGAGCATGCCGGAGGCGATACCCGCCCGCTGCGGCGGCAGCGCGTCGACGACCACGGTGTTGAGCGGGATCAGCAGGCCGCCGCCGACGCCGTAGAGCAGGAACCACGGAAGCAGGTCGCCGTAGGTGGTCCCCGCGCCGTAACCGGCGATACCGGCGATCGCCGCGGCCATCACGGCAAGACCGAAAGCGGTCACCCGGGCGACGCCGAACCGGATCTCCAGACGGGGTGCGAGGACGGCGCCGACAGCGGTGATGAGGGCCATCGGGATGAACGCCGCACCCGCCTCGGTCGGCGTGAACCCGAGAACGTTCTGCAGGTAGATAGCCATGTAGAAGTAGATGCCGAAGACGCCGAAGGCCCACAGGCCCATCGCCAGGAGACCGCCGGAGAACATCCGGGACCTGAAGAACTTCAGGTCCATCATGGCGTCGACGTTGCGGTTCTGGAGCAGCACGAACACCACGGCCGACACGGCGGCGACCGCGAACGATCCCAGGATGAGCGGCGACGTCCAGCCTTCCGCGTCCCCTTCGATGAGGGCGTACGTGAGAGCGAACAGCCCGATCGAGGAGGAGGCGAGCCCGGCCGGGTCGAGGCGGCGCAGCGACCAGCCGTCCCGGATCGGCCGGCGGGGCACGCTGACCAGGGTCAGGGCGAGGGTGGCGACACCGATCGGCAGGTTGATCAGGAAGATCCAGCCCCACGAGACGTGCTCGCTGAGCACCCCGCCGGTGAACGGTCCGACGGCGAGGGCGAGCGCGCCCACCCCGCCCCAGATGCCGATGGCGGTGGCCCGCTCCTTCGGGTCCGGAAAGAGTTCCTGGAGCAGGGCCAGTGAGGCCGGGGCGAGCAGCGCCGCGCCGATGCCCTGGACCGCGCGGGCGCCGATCAGCAGCCCCTGGGTGTCGGCGAGCCCGGCCGCGACCGACGCGCCCGTGAAGATCACCAGTCCGGCGACGAACGCGAGGCGGGTGCCGAGGACGTCTGCGACGCGGCCTCCGGCGAGCAGCAGCCCGGCGAAGACCAGGATGTACGCGCTGGTGATCCACTCGAGCCCGGCGATGCTGAGGCCCAGGTCCCGCTGGATCGACGGCAGCGCCACGTTGACGACGTTGTTGTCGAGGTAGGTCATGAAGGTGCCGAGCGCTACCGCGACCAGCGCCCACCACCGGCGATTCTTCTCCATCAGATCCCCCTGTACGACGTACTTGTACGGTGTACATGTACCTCGTACATGAGACCCGTACGTCGTATAGTTGTCAAGTGACCGGTGATCGACTGACCAAGGCCGCCGTGGCCGACCGCGCGCTCCGCCTCGCCGACGAGGAGGGGCTGGACGCGGTTACGGTCCGTCGCCTCGCCAAGGAGCTGGGCGTCACCCCGATGGCGCTCTACTGGCACTTCAAGAACAAGGAAGAGCTGCTCCTCGGCATGGTCGATCACCTGCTCACGGATGTGCGGGCCGATGCGAACACCGACGATCCCTGGCAGAAACGCCTACGCAGGGTCGTCGAGACGGTGGTCGGGGTGATGCGCGAGCACCCGTCCCTGCCGGCCCTGCTGCACTCGGTGGACAAGACGCAGACCGAGAGCTTCAACCGGGCGACCAACGACACACTGGCGCTGCTGGCCGACGCCGGGTTCACCGTCGAGGAGGGGTACTGGGTGGCCACGTACCTCTTGAACGGTTGCATGGGCGTGGTGAGCGGCCAGCCGGGCTGCCCGCCGGGCGTCCCGGCCGATCAGGAGCCGGAGTGGCGCCGGCAGAAACGGGTGCAACTGGAGGGCATGCCCGCTCACCGGTTCCCGATGATGATCCGGCTCGCCGAGTCCTATCGCGACGAGCCCGACATGGACCGTTACTACACCTTCGCCGTCGACCTGCTGATCGCCGGCGTGGAGGCGATGGCCCCCCAGCGATAGACAGACTTCCCTGAAGGGGCGTGCCCGCACCGTGCGGCACGCCCCTTCTTGCCGTCCACCATCGGACAGATCGAGACATCTCAGTGCATCTTTTTGCAAGAGGACGGCAGAGACTTCCAGAAATTGAAAGAAGTTGCTAGCTTCCACGTCATGTGAACGCGGGATTACCGATTCGTTGAGCCCGCATCTCCCCCGTTACACCGCCCGTCCCCCGAGGTGGTTGGAGGCCCCGTGTCCCGAATACTCCGCAGAGTGCTGGCCGCGCTCTGCGCCGTACCCCTGCTTCTCATGACCGAACTGCCCGCCGCGCACGCGGCGACCACGGTGACCGTCTACTACCAGGCGCCCACGTCCTGGACGACTGTCAACATCCACTACGCGCCGACCGGCGGCTCCTGGACGACCGTGCCCGGCGTCGCGATGAGCGCCTACACCGGCTGTTCCGGCTGGTATGAGAAGGAACTCGACCTCGGTACCGCCACCGGCATGCAGGTCGTCTTCAACAACGGCTCGGGCACCTGGGACAACAACTCCGGAGCCAACTACAGCGTGGGTACGGGCACCGTCACGATCTCCGGTGGCGCGGTCAGCTCGTCCGTCCCGTGCAGCACGGCGAGCAACTCGGCCACGGTCTACTACAAGACCGCGTGGACGACGACATACCTGCACTACGCGCCGACCGGCGGCTCCTGGACCACGGTCCCCGGCGTGGTCATGAACGAGGAGGCCTGCACCGGCTGGGTCCGCAAGACGGTCAGCCTCGGCACCGCCACCACCTGGGCCGCCACCTTCAACAACGGCTCCGGAACCTGGGACAACAACTCAAGCAAGAACTACGCATTGGGTACGGGTACGAGCACCGTCAACGGCGGCGTCGTCACCGCGAACGCGGCGAACCCGTGTGAGACGGCCCCGGCCGACACCACGGCGCCGACCGCGCCGACCGCTCTGACCGCCACCGCGGCGGGCACCACGGTCACCCTCGGCTGGACCGCGTCCACCGACAACGTGGGTGTCGTCGGATACCGGATCACCCGGGGCAGCACCGTGCTGAGCAGCTCGACCACCGGGTACACCGACCGGGGCCTCAGCGCGAACACCGCCTACACGTACCAGGTGCAGGCGCTCGACGCGGCCGGCAACCTCTCCACCGCCGCCTCGAAGACCGTCACCACCGGCGCGGCCGACCCGGCTCCGGCCGGCGGCGAGATGCTCGGCGGCGACCCGCGCAAGGACAGCATCTACTTCATCCTCACCGCGCGGTTCAACGACGGCGACACCACCAACAACCGTGGTGGCAGCCAGCACACCAAATCGGGCAACGCGGCGAACGACGACCCGATGTTCCGTGGTGACTTCAAGGGCCTGGTCGACAAGCTCGACTACATCAAGGGCCTCGGCTTCTCCGCCATCTGGATCACGCCGGTCGTGCTGAACCGATCCGACTACGACTTCCACGGCTACCACGGCTACGACTTCTACGAGGTCGACCCGCGGCTGGAGTCCAACGGGGCGTCCTACCAGCAGCTGATCGACGCGGCCCACGCCAAGGGCCTCAAGATCTACCAGGACATCGTTCTCAACCACACCTCGCGGTGGGGCGCCAACGGCCTCTACACCCCGACCGTGTACGGCGCGCGGGACAACGACTGGAAGTGGTTCTACAGCGAGAAGGTCGCCGGCAAGACCTACAACCCGCTGGAGGAGCACCAGGGCAACGACTCCACGATGACCGCGGCGCAGAACGCGCTGGCCAAGGGCCGTCCCTACAACGGCGATCTGTGGAGCAGCACCGCGCCGGCCGGCAACACCTGCCCCAACTACGGGGTCGCGACCGGGGGCAAGAGCCCCGAGGGTTTCGCGCTCTACAACTGTCAGTGGCCGCAGCCGACCAACAAGATGTTCCCGTCGACGCTCTTCCACCAGTGCTGGATCGGCAACTGGGAGGGTGAGGACGCCCGGTCCTGCTGGCTGCACGAGGACCTCGCCGACCTGAACACCGAGAACGCTGTGGTCCAGGACTACCTGATCGGGGCGTACAAGAAGTACATCGACATGGGGGTGGACGGCTTCCGGATCGACACCGCCGTGCACATCCCCCGCGTCACCTGGAACCGCCGCTTCCTGCCGGCCTTCCAGGAGATCCTCACCCAGAAGTACGGCGCCACCAAGGCCAAGGACTTCTACATCTTCGGTGAGGTCGCGGCATTCGTGAATGACAAGTGGAACCGCGGCTCGGTCAACCACTCCGCCCAGTTCTTCACCTGGAAAGAGCGGTCGACCTACTCGGCCGACGACGTCACGGCGGCGATCGAACAATTCAACTACGAGAACAATCTGGGTACGGGCAACCAGCCGACCAGTACCAACGCGTTCCTGTCGGGCAACAACTACCACACGCCCGACTATTCGAAGTTCTCCGGCATGAACATCATCGACATGCGGATGCACATGAACTTCAGTGACGCCAACAACGCGTACTGGAACGGCAAGGACTCGGACGACTCGGTCAACGACGCCACCTACAACGTCGTCTACGTCGACTCGCACGACTACGGGCCGAACAAGTCGTCGACCCGCTACACCGGCGGCACCGACGCGTGGGCCGAGAACATGACGCTCATGTGGACGTTCCGCGGCATCCCGACCCTGTACTACGGGTCGGAGATCGAGTTCCAGGCCGGCAAGCAGATCGACTGCGGCCCGACCTGCCCGCTCGCCACCACCGGCCGTGCCTACTACGGCAACCAGATCGCCGGCAGCGTCACCGCCGGCGACTATGGAGTGGTCAGTTCGGCCAGTGGCCAGGTCGCCACCACGCTGTCCCAGCCGCTGGTCAAGCACCTGCAGCGGCTCAACCAGATCCGCCGGGCGGTCCCCGCCCTGCAGATGGGCCAGTACTCGACCGAGGGCGTCAGCGGCAACATGGCCTACAAGCGTCGCTACACCGCCAACGGGGTGGACAGCTTCGCGCTGATCGCGGTCTCGGCCGGCGCCACCTTCAGCGGCATCCCGAACGGCACCTACGTCGACGCGGTCACCGGCGACAC
The DNA here is from genome assembly GCF_033097365.1 of Actinoplanes sichuanensis. NCBI lineage: Bacteria > Bacillati > Actinomycetota > Actinomycetes > Micromonosporales > Micromonosporaceae > Actinoplanes > Actinoplanes sichuanensis. Next base: position 11,363,612 of record NZ_AP028461.1, on the reverse strand, counting down.
CAAGACCGTCACCGGCGGCTCCCTGACCATCGACCTGAACGCCAAGGGCAACCTGCGCGTCTACGTCCTCTCGACGAGCGCCACCCCGGCGCCCGGCAAGGTCGGCACCGCCACCACCTATCTCAAGTAACCGCCCCGTTTCCCCACTCACCGCGCCGGCCGGGCCCCCAACCCGGCCGGCGCGGCCGTTTCCAGCGCCCTCGCACCACCGCAACAGGCCACCCGCATCCGCGCTTCGCTCCAGCAGCCCCCTCACGCCACCCGCATCCGCGCTTTGCTCCGGCACCCCCTCCCCACCGCAACAAGCCACCCACGTCCGTGCTTCGCTCCGGCACCCCCTCCCCACCGCAACAAGCCACCCACGTCCGCGCTTCGCTCCGGCAGCCCCCTCCCCACCGCAACAAGCCACCCACGTCCGCGCTTCGCTCCGGCAGCCCCCTCGCCACCGGAACGAAACGCCCGGTCGGAAGCCGAAACCGGCTTCCGACCGCGTTCGATCAGCTCGGGAACGGTCAGGCGCCGATCAGCTCGGCTACCGCCTCGGCGGTGGCCGGGTATGCCGTGAGCAGCCCCACCACCGCCGCGTCGCCGCCGGTCTCGGTGGTCAGGGGCGTCCAGCCGCCCTCGCAGCCGAGCATGGTCGCCACCGCGTCCGCCGCGGCCGGGTTGGCCGCCAGCAACGCCGCCGCGGCACCCGCCGGACCGGACGGCCCGCTGAGTCCGGCCGCATCGCCCGGTCCGGCCGACGGCCGGGCGCGCGGTGGGGCGTTCCACGGCGCGGTCCACGAGTCCAGAGCGGCCAGCGATCCCGGGAACGTGCGTCCGGCCTCCCGGGTCAGCACCGGCACCAGCTCGGCCGCCTGCTGTTTCAACGTGGTGATCAGATTGGGCAGCCAGGGCAGCAACACCGGGTCGGGCAGCCGCGCGAACGCCTGGGAGAGGGTCTCCACCACGAACGGCGCCAGCCTCGGCACCGGTTCGAGCGCCTGCACGAACCCGCTCACATACTGCGGGAAGGACGGCACCACCAGCGGGTTGCCGAGCAGCTCACCGACCCGGACCCGCAGGTCGGTCAAGGGAAGCACGCCGAGCTGGTGCAACGCCGCCCAGAGCAGCGCGATCTTGGCCGGGGACTCCGGGTGCGACTGCCGGACCGCGATCTCCAGCTGGGTGCGGTCACAGCCCAGCGACAGGGCCAGGCTCTCCATGCTGAACAGGAAGCCGAGCATCGCGCCGACCTGCCGCACCCCGGTCTCCTCCTCGACGAAGGCGGTCGGCAGCAGGGTGCAGTAGTGGGCGTACCCCTCGGTGACGAACCGCCCGCACCATCCGGGCAGCACCGGCGCGGTGGCCCGGTAGTGCCCGAGCAGCCGACGGATCCGGCGCAGCACGTCCGGAGCGTCGTCGACGGTCCGCTCGGCTGCCAGCAGCTCGATCGCACGCGCCCCCAGCTCGTCGGTGAGCCGCGGGCTCTCCAGGAAGAGCAGCGAGTTCTCCACCGCTTTGAGCGCGGTGGCGGCGGTCGCCTTCGGATCCCAGGCGTCACGGCGTAGGCGCTGCTCCAGCACCTGCTCGACGGTGACGCCCTCGTAGCCGAGCTCGATGACGGCCCGCTGGTTACGGCCCAGATCGAGGTCCCAACTCTCCTGGATGTGTCTTTCACCGAGCTTGCGGCTGCCCATGATCGGGCGAACCGCCTGGTCGGGCAGCAGATACCGCAACATCCAGAGCAGCTGCGAGCATCCGGCCAGCTCGGGCCGGGCGGACAGGTCGAGCAGCGCGCGCTGGATGCTGCGCTGTTCGAGGTCGAGCTCGAGTGGGGCCAACCGGTCGTAGACGTCCCGGGCCAGCGGTGGCAGCGCCTCGTAGCCGACCTGCCCGATCCGGTCACCGCCGAGCAGGATCTCGCAGAGTCGCCGCACGTCCCGGCGGCCGGGCACGGTGTCCTTCTCGATGCAGGTGACCGCGGCGTCCTGGAAGTCGTACGGCGTCGGCCGTACCCGCCCGCGCATCCCGGCCAGCAGCACCGACGTCTCGAACACCGCGATCGCGTCGGCTGTGCTGGCGAGATAGCCGTTACGACGGGCGAGCCGGACGATGTCGACGCACCAGCCGCGCAGTTCCTCCTCGTCGAGCCCGTCGAGCACCGGCGGCCCGGCCAGATAGCCGGTGAGGTGGTCGACGACCGGTCCATTCGAAGCGGCCGGCAGCGGCAGCGCCTTCTTCGTCTTCCGGGCGCCTTTCTGCCCCTCCAGCCGGAACGGGGTGAGCCGCAGTTTCAGCAGCTGTTTCTGCCAGGTGGTGGCGGCGATCGACACCGAACCGGGCGCCAGCCCGAACTGTGACTCGATCGCCGAGTGGCTGGACGGGATCAGCCCGTAGAGCCACGTCGTCCCGGTCCGCGGGGTGATCGCGAAGTCCGGGGTGCCGGGCGCCGAACCCGCCTCAGCCACCCGGCTCGCCGCGTGGAACGCCCCGCAGATGTACAGGCAGTCGGCCGGATCGGCGCCGGACCGGCCGAGGTGCTCGCGGATCCGGGTCCACATGTATCGTTCCCGGTCCTCGTCACTGGCATAGCGTTTCGTGTCGTGTGGGGCGAGCCGCCGGAACAGGCTGCCGATCAGCACCATGACCTGCCGGTACGTCTCGTGGTCGGCCCCGGCGAGCGGCTGCTCCACATACTGGTCCCACCACTCCGACCAGTGCCGCACCCGGCCGTGGTGCAGCAGGTGCTCCTCCAGCTCGGCGAATCGGGGTCGCAGGTCACCGATCTCCACCCCGACCGCGTCGCCGTGCAGATCGTCCTCCGGTTCCGGGGTGTCCGCCGGTGACGACACGTCGGGCTGCCACTGGAAGACGTGGTCGGTGGACCTGTCGACCAGGACCAGCTCGACACCCGGAGTGTCCAGGGCGTACGAGATCGCCTGGTACTCGGCGGACGACTCGGTGATCGGCGCGATCACCGAGAGCGGCGCCGACTCCTTGGGGAAGCCGTCCAGCTCGGAGGCGAAGGCCTGCAACGCCACCGGCAGTCGGCAGTTGCGCAGCTCGGTCAGCAGCGGCTGGAGGTCCTCGCAGAGCTCCAGGTAGATCACCTTCGGCTGTTTCTCCCGCAGCCGTCGGAGCATGGCCAGCGCCGAGGCCGGTGAGTGGTGGCAGACCGGGAAGATCTCCAGCGGCTCGCGCAGCGCGTGGTCGACATCGTCGACGATCCCGGCGAGAATCTCCGGCAGCGCGGCCGGCCCGTCCGCCAGGGACTCGGCCGCACCCAGCAGCTGATCTCGGAGCGGGTCGAAAGGGCTGGTCACGACAGGGTCGCGATCGCCTGACGGCCACCGGAGAGGAAGCCCTCCCACTCGCCGCTCTGCTCTCGGCTGCGCGGCTCGATCACACCGTGCCAGTACTTGTTGAGGATCGCCAGGTCCTCCGGGCTACGCCGGGCCAGCGAGCCGACCAGTGACGAGGCGAGCGTCTCCGAGGTGAGGGTCCGGGCGCCGAAGAAGTTGCTGTGCAGGATCGCGTCCTCCAGAACGCCGATCTGCTCGGCGGTGGACAGCGCCGACTCGAGCCGCTCGTCGTCGCTGCCGGCCGAGGCCGCGGCGGCCCGCAGGTCGGCGAAGCTCTGCAGCAACACGTCGAGCAGGGTGGGTGGCACCTCCAGCTCGATGTTGTGCCGGCGCAGCAACTCCTCGGTCCGGAACCGGACGATCTCCGCCTCGCTCTTCTTGTTGGTCACGACCGGGATGCGGACGAAGTTGAACCGCCGCTTGAGCGCCGAGGACAGGTCGTTGACCCCCCGGTCGCGGCTGTTGGCGGTGGCGATGATGCTGAAGCCGGGCTTGGCGAAGACGATGTTGTCGTCGTCGAGCTCGGGAATCGACACGTATTTCTCGGAGAGGATCGAGATCAACGCGTCCTGCACGTCACTGGTGGACCGGGTCAGCTCCTCGAAACGGCCGATCACGCCGGTCTCCATGGCCGTCATGATCGGCGATGGGATCATCGACGCCCGGGATTGGCCTTTCGCGATGACCATCGAGACGTTCCACGAATACTTGATGTGGTCCTCGGTGGTGCCGGCGGTGCCCTGCACGACAAGAGTGGAGTTGCGGCTGATCGCGGCGGACAGCAGCTCGGCCAGCCAGCTCTTGCCGGTGCCCGGGTCGCCGATCAGCAGCAGACCACGGTCAGAGGCGAGGGTGACGATGGCCCGCTCGACGAAGCTGCGGTCGCCGAACCACTTCTGCGCAATCTCCCGGTCCAGGCCGTCGGCGCGCTCGGAACCGAGAATGAACAGCCGGACCATCTTGGGGCTGAGCCGCCAGGAGAACGGCTTGGGGCCGTCGTCGACCGACTCCAGCCAGTCCAGCTCGTCGGCGTACTTGACCTCGGCGGGGGCGCGCAGCATGTCACTCATGGGGACGGTCTCCTAGGGTGAGAGATCAGACGAGGAAGTTCTTGAGCTCGGTCACGAGCTTCTTGATGTGGCCGGACAGGACCGGGGTGCCCTGGTCCTTGAAGCGCTGCCGGAACCACGGGTTGACGCTCTGGTGGCCGCCGCTGCTGACCGAACCGACCGGGATGAACTTGACCCCGGAACGGTGCACGGCCTGCATGCCGTCCCAGACGGCCTGCTCCTGCCACTCGTAGAAGTCGGAGATCCAGACGACCACGGTGTTGCGCGGATCGGTGATCTTGGGCCGGGCCAGGTCGAGCGCGACCGTGCCGTCGGTGCCGCCGCCGAGCTTGGTGTGCAGCAGCACCTCGAACGGGTCGTGCACCCACGGGGTCAGGTCGAGGGCCCGGGTGTCGTAGGCGACCAGGTGCACGTCGACCTTGGGCAGGCCGGCGAAGATCGAGGCGAGGATGGTGCAGTTGACCATCGCGTCGACCATCGACCCGGACTGGTCCACCACCACGATCAGGCGGGCCGGCTCGATCCGTTTCGCGGTCTGCCGGTAGTAGAGCCGGTCGACGTAGAGCCGCTCGTCCTCCGGACTCCAGTTCGGCAGGTTCTTCCAGATCGTGCGGTCCAGATCGAGGTTACGGAAGATCCGTTTCGGCGGCACGGATCTGTCGATCGTGCCGGCGCTGGCCTGGGCGACCTGGGTCCGCAAGACCTCGGCCACCTCGTCGACGAACCGGCGGATCAGCGCCTTGGCGTTGGCCAGCGCCACACCGTCCAGATTGTCCTTGTCACGCAGCAGTTGCTCGATCAGCGACATGCTCGGGGTGAGCTGCCGGGCGAGCCGGTTGTCGGCGAGCACCTCGCGCAACCGCATCCGGCTGACCAGGTCACCCTCGATCCCGGCCAGGGTGGCGCCGAGACCGGCTCCGGCACCCGTACCGGCGCCGGCGGCGGAGCCCGCACCGCCCGCCCGGCCGCGCAGGCCGCCGGGCTCGCAGCCCATCGCCCGCTCGAACCAGCCGGCGTCGGCCTGCCAGCGCTGCAGTTGCTCGGCGGTCACGTTGCCGGAGCCGGTCGCGAAGACGTTGAGCAGCAGTTTCGACACCAGGGCAGCGCGACGCACCTCGCCGTCACGATCGTCGCCGGGATCACTCATCAGCCCGTCGAACTCGGCCTCCAGCTGGGGGAACCGCTGCACCACGGTGTCGATCGAGACGGACGGGTCGAGCAACGTGGCCGGTAGGCCGAGATCACCGACGATCGCCATGCTGCCCGACTCCAGGGTGGGCTGCTCCTCCGGATCGAAAAGCCGGGCCAGCAGCCGCCAGTAGAGGACCTGACGACGGGTCTCCGCAGCGCTCATTTCCGCAACAGCCTTCCCGCGCGCTCACGCAGCACGTCGACGGCGGTGCCGGCGACCGCCTCGGCCTTGGCCGCCTTGGGCTCGGTCGGGCCGAGCGCCCAGTCGCCGGTGTGCGCGACGACGGGCTTCTTACGGACCAGCGCCTGCACGGCGAGCGGTTGCACCGCCCAGCGGCCGGCATCCCAGCGGAGCAGGCCGAGACAGGCGGTGGACGCGGCGACCAGGGCCGGAGTGATCGGGCCGGCCTCGGGCAGCCGGTCGGAGTCGACGGCGAGAGTGACCCCGCCCAGCTCGAACGACTCCGCGCCGGCGGTGTAGCCCTCCAGCAGGACCGGCTCGGCGATGGCCGCCGGATGCCTGTCGAGCGGGGCCACCGGCGAGGCGGTCGCCGCGCCGAGCCGGACCCGGGCGACCGCGAACGGGTCGGCGGGCTCGCCGGGCACCGCCCGTGACTCGTCCCAGAGCAGGTCGCCGGCCGGGGTGAGCGCCATGCCGGACACCTCGACCGTCCGCCGGCCGGCCAGGGCCTCCCGGAACACCGGGAATCCGCTGAGCATCCGCCACGCGGACGACCCGCTGATGGTGTCGACCTTGGCCGCCGCCACGCTCACCCGGACCAGCCGCACCTCGCCACCGGCCGTCTCCAACAGCCCGTGAGCCTGAGCGCGGAAGACCGTCGGGTGCTCGTGCAGGTCGACGCCGAGCAGCAGAAGCCGACCGTCAGCCGCGACGGCCGCAGCAGCCGAGACCACGCCCGTAGCAGAGACGGCCGAGGCCGCCGAACCGGCGGAGGTGGTCGAAGCGGCCGAAGCGGCCGAAGCGGAGGGGGAAACGCCGACGGCCGCAAAAGTGTCCTGGGAGAGCAGGATCGCCCGGGCCCAAAGGTCGGCCCAGCGGCGCACCGGGATCCGGTCGAACGTGGCGACCGGCGCGGCGCTGCGCAGCTCGGCGGCGAAACCGTCGAGCAGCACCGCCAGCCGCCGCCCGGACGGGTCGGCGAGCAGCGCCTGAACCGCCCGGTCGCCACCGCCGGCCAGCTCGTGGTCGACCCCACGCCACCCGGCGAGGGCCAGCTCACGCAGCCAGGACCGGCCACCGGCGAGCAGCGGCCGGGACCGACCGTCAGCGGGCAACGACCCCGACCGACCATCAACGGGCAACGACCCGGAACGACCGTCAGCGGGCAATGGATCGGAAGCGTCCTCGGTGAGCACCGGCCCGGGACGGTCATCGGCGGGCAGTGGCCCGGCGTCGGTGGACGTCGTGGGCCACGCCGGGCGGGAGCGGCCGAGGGCCGAGTCGAGGCGGCCGAGCAGGGCGTCGTGGGCGGCTCCGGTCAGGGCGGCGCGGGCTCCGGCCAGCACGGCCAGGTGCTCGTCGGTGACCGAGCCGGCGACGATCTTGCCGATCGCGTCGGTGACCCGGCCGGACAGCGGTGAGCCGGTGAAGGCGGCCGCGAACGACTCCAGGGCGGCGGCGCGCTCCTCGTCGAGCCGGGCCAGACCGTGGACCAGTGCGTCGTCGAGCCCGTCGATCAGGGTGAACGCCTCGCCGAGACCATCCGGCGGGGTGCGCAGGGCGTCGGCCAGCATCAGCGCACCACCCCGGCGGCCGGGAACCAGTGCAGCTCGGGCAGCGGCTCGACGGTGGCCGGGACCTCGAGGTAGGCAAGGTGGCGGAGGAACCCGCTGAACACCTCGGCGGCCCGGTTGGGCGCGGTCGTCGTGTGCAGCCCGGACCAGAGGTCGTCATCGCCGTCGGCGAGGGTGACCTTGAGGTAGCGGGCGACCCGGTCCACGCCATACTGCGCGACGGCCGCCTCGGCCAGGGCGCGCAGGTGATTGCAGGCCCGGGTGCCGCCGGAGAGGCCACCGCACGGGCGGTTGTTGTTGGTGTTGCAGCTCAGGCCGTGGTCTCCGGCGGTGATCGAGGAGACGTAGACACGCTCCACGTCGGACCCGCTGGACACCACGCCCTGCAACCGGCCCTCGGCCAGCTCCACGAACGGCACCTTCGCCAGCTTGCGTGGCCGCACCGGCGCGATGACCGGCGCCGCGCTGCGTCGCTCATAGGCGACACCTCCGCTTGTCACAACCAGACCTCCTCACGAACAGGTGCGGAAGTTGTATCCCACCGGTACGACAAAACCGCGTCGGCCGAGGTGAGGAGGGAGTTTCCGGAAGACCGGCGGGAGCGGTGGTCACTGATGACGGGCATTGCCGAAGCCATTACGCTAGTCATGAAGGCGCCGGTCGGGGGCGGTGGGCGCGGACGGACGAGTGAGGAAGTGCTTCGTGGTCGCTCAGGTGCCTCAGCCCGAGTTCGGTCGCCGCCTGCGGAGGCTGCGCTCCGACCTGGGGCTGTCCCAGCGCGACCTGGCGTCCGGGGCGGTCAACCAGTCGTACATCTCCCTGCTGGAGTCCGGCGCCCGGGTGCCGACCCTCGACGTGGTCGCCCACCTGGCCAAGGTTCTCAACGTGCCGTTGCGTGACCTGGCCGGGGACATCGACATCAGCACCGGGTCGGAGGACTCCGCGGCCGGTCGGGCCGAGCTGGTGCAGGAGCTGCTCGCCAGCAGCGCCATCGACCAGGGTGACCTGGAGCAGGCCGAGGACCGGCTCGCGAAGATCTTCGCCACCGCGCGTCGGTCCGGCTCTCAGCACGCGATCCTGACCCACGGGCTGGCGCTGGAGCGGGTCCTGGAGATGCGCGGCGACCGCAACGCACGCCATTCGTTGCTGCGCGAGTTGCTGCCGGCGGCCGAGGCCGCCGGGGTGGCCGAGGCGCGGGTCCGGATCCTGGTGTCGCTGGCCGCCGCGGCCCGCGACATCGGCCGCCTGGACGAGGCGTTCACCCACGTGGAGCGGGCCGCCGAGGAGATCGACGGCACCGCCTTCCGGCAGGGCAGCGAGCACATCAGACTGCTGGCCGTGCACATCTCGGTGCTCGCCGACGCCGGTGGCGGTGCGGAGATCGTCCGCCTGGTCAACAGCATGCTGACCATGGCCGAGGCGCTGGGCAGCCCGTCGATCAGCGGCCGGGCGCAGTGGGCGGCGAGCCTGGCGCTGGCCGCGGCCGGTGAGACGGACCGGTCGCTGGAGCTGCTCGGCGGCGCACGCCGGATGTTGGCCGATCCGCGCACCTCGCTGCGGGACTGGGCGCGGTTCAGCCGGGCCGCGGTCTCGACGCTCCTCGACGTCCGGGCCGATCCGGAGATGATCGAGCAGCATATGGCGGCGGCCCGGGCGGCGACGGCGGCCGAGTCGGGCACCGAGGCGAACCGGCTGGCCGCCCTGGAGGTGCGTTACGCGTTCGCGACCGGGGCGCCGGAGCGGGCCGTCGAGATGGCCGCGTCGGTCGACCGGGGGCAGCTGATGGGCCTGGAGGGCGTGCGGTTCCGGCACGCGCTGGGCAGCGCGCTGGCACAGATCGGGCGGACCGCGGAGGCGGTGGCCACGTTGCGCGAGGCGGCCCAGGCGGCCGAGGACATCTCGGCATTCCGGCGGGCCGCGCAATTGTGGCGGGAGCTGAATGAGCTCGGCGAATAGGCCATTCGATTCAAAGTATTCGATGTAGACGCGCTTTCCGGATCGATTCCTGGTGTCGTGGTTCTCAGCCGGCGGGAACAACCCGCCGGCCACCGAGGCCGGCGGGAGCCACCCGTCGCCCACCGAGGCCGGCGGGAGTCACCCGCCGCCCCACTGAGAGGACCCGACAATGAGCGAGAACGACAAGTTCGCCGCCGCCGGTGACGTCGCCACCGAGCTGAGCCTGCAGGAGATCGACCTGGACGCGGCGCAGGAGGCCGGCGGTCTGTGGACGGTGCCCGGAACGAGCACCATCGGCTGGGTGTGCACCGTGTCCTGGGAGTGCTCGGTCCCGAAGCGGCTCTGCGGCACCGGCGACTGATCGAGAAACGGCGACGGCGACCGAATAGAGAATGCCAACGGGGCCCGTGCCGACACGGGCCCCGTGGCCGTTTCCGGATGCGAGTGATGGCATGCGACTGAAAGACGTCCGACCCCTTTTTCCCGAATACACAGATCCCGCGGCGCTGCACGGATTCTTGAGCCGCATCTCCGACCTCCCGGCCGATGACGGCGATGGGGAAAGGCCAGACCGCACCGGCGACCTGGCCGCTCTCGCCGCCGACACCACCTGGCGGGACATCGACGGGCCCGCCCACTTCGACTCGTTCGCACGGGCCTGGGCCGATCGTCATCGGGCCGCCGCCGAGCTGGTGTTCGCCGGTTCCCCGCTGACCGCGCACCGGGCCGGGGAGTTCGCCGACGGGCTGGCCCGCTGGCTGGCCGGCCGGATTCAGGACGCCTCCGTCCGTACCCTCGTGGTCGCTCTGGATCTTTTGCGGCGGTCCGGCGCACTGCCCGGCGAGACCGCCGAGGAACGTCTCTGGCATTTCTGTGACCTGGCCGGACGGGACGGGTTCCGGGTGACGTTGGGTGAGGTCTTCCCCGAGTTGCGGCGGCAGCTCGGCGTGCTGACCCGCAACACCCTGCGGCACGCGCGGCGAATGCTGGCGGCGACGACCGCCGCGGTCGGTGACGGCACATTGCCGCCTTCGGCGACCGGCGGGGGCCTGGTGCAACTGCACGACATCGGGTACGGCCTGGGCGACACCCACGCCGGCGGGCAGACGGTGTGCCGCCTGACCTTCGGCGGCGACCGGGTGATCGTCTACAAACCGCGATCGATGGCCGCCGAGCTGGCCTACAACACGTTGGTCACCCGGATCGGCGCGGCGGCCGGCTTCGACCTGCCGGTGCTCCAGGTGTGGTGCGGCAGCGGCGTCGGTTGGCAGGAGCACGCCGACCGGGCGCCCGCGATCGAGCAGCCCGGCTATTTTCGGGCGGCCGGCCGTCTGCTCGGTGTCCTGCATCTACTGCGGGCCGGCGACATGCACTACGAGAACGTGCTCAACCACCGTGGGCTGCCGGTGGTGGTCGACGCCGAGTCGCTGTTCAGCGTGAACCAGCGGGCCGGTGGGACGGGAGCCGGCTCGGCCGGTGAGACGCTGGCGCACACCGTCTTCTCCACCGGCTTCCTGCCGACCCGGATCTCCGACCCGGCTGATCCGTCCACCTCGATCGACATCGGTTTCCTCGGCTACGTGCCGGGCCAGCGGGCGGTCACCGCGATGCCCGCGCTGGAGGACTTCGGGACCGACCGGCCCCGGGTGACGATGGTGACCGGCTCGGTGGACACCCCGGCGGTCCGCCCGTCGACCGTGTCCCGGGCCGTGGAACTGACCGAACTGTGCCGCGGTTTCGCCGAGTGCTGGGACTGGGCCGCCGCCGACCGTGGCCTGGTCGAGTCGTGGCTGCGTGAGCTCTTCGCCGATCTGCCGACCCGGGCCGTGCTGGAGACCACCGGTAAGTACTACAAGCTGCTGCGGACCGCCGCGCATCCGGCGTTCCAGCAGGACACCGCCGCGAAGCGGATGCTGCTGCACCGGGTCGGGCTGGGCCGGGTGGAGCACTTCACCCCGGCCGTGGTCCGGGCCGAGATCGACGATCTGTTCCAGGGCGACATCCCGTTCTTCACACTGCGTACCGGTTCGACCTGGGTGCATCACCGGGGCCGGCCGATCGCCGACGTGCTCAGCGAGACTCCGCTGGACCAGGCGGTCGCCGGACTGCGGGCGATGTCCGGCGCGGACCGGGAGCTGAACCTGCGGGTGATCCGGGCGGCGTACGCGGACCTGACCGGACCCGAGGCGGACGCTCCGGCGTACCTGCCGGCGATGCGCCGCGCGTCCCGGGCCGGAGTGCCCGGGCGGATCCGGCAGACGGTCGGGGACATCGCCGCCGAGGTGCACGACCGGGCCGGGTTCGCCGGTGGCCGTCCCGGATGGGTCGGCGCGACCATCCGGGACACCACCCAGGAGCACCCGTGGCGGGTCGACGAACTGGGCGACGACCTGTACGCCGGGGTGCCCGGCCTGGCGTTGTTCCTGGCCGCCGCCGGGGTGTTCCTGGACGAGCCACGGTATCGGGAGCTGGCCCGGGCGGCACTGGTACCGCGGGTGCGGGCGCTGCTCGACGACCCGGTCCGGCGGCGCCGTGAGGTGGCCGGCGGGCTGTGCGGCGGCTATCCCGGGGTGGCGTTCGCCGCGCTGGAGGCGGGCCGGTTGACCGGCTCGGCCGAGCTGAGCGAGATGGGCACGGCACTGTGGGATCTGGTGCCCGCCGACCTTCCGGCGATGGCCGACAACGACTTTCTGATGGGTTCGGCCGGGCTACTGTCCGCGGCACTCACGGCCGGTCGGCCGGCGGTGATCGAGGCGGCGTTCCAGCATCTGACCGGGACACCGACCGACGGGAAGTCCCGGTACAGCGGGTTCGCGCACGGCACCAGCGGCACGCTGGCCGCCCTGGCCCGGTACGGCGTGCGCAGCCCGGAGCTGTCCGCCGCCCACGACGCCCTCTGGAACCACGACGAGCAGCACTGGGCGATCAGCGACCGGGCGCCGGAACGGGCCGCTCGGGGCTGGTGCCACGGGACCCCCGGTGTGCTGCTCGGCCAGATCGAGCGACTGGCCGCCGGCGAGGACGTGCCGTCCGGCCCGGGCGCGGACGTCACCCGGCTGGCCGAGACGGTGGCGGTGGACGGCTTCGGGCTCAACCTTTCGCTCTGCCACGGTGACGTCGGCAACCTGCTGATCCTCGCCCGGTCGGCGCGTTGGGACACCTCCGGGCGGGCCGCCGAACGGGCCGAGGACCGCCGGGCGCAGCTGGTCACCCGGGTCCTGCCGCGGGCGCTTCGGGCCCGGACCGGCAAGTCGGTGCTGAACGACTCGCTCTACGTGGGCCTGGCCGGCGTCGGCATGGGCCTGATCCTGAGCACCGGCGAGGTGGACGTCGCCTCACCGCTGACGTTCCGCCGGGACCGGCCGTGACCCGGCTGGTCGAGCAGCTCGGCCCGACCGAGTGCGGCCTGTGCTGCTGCGCCATGCTCCTGGAGGCGGCCGGGGCCGGGGTGCCGATGCACGACCTACGCACCCGCTACCGGGTCGGCCGGGATGGTCTGACCGTCGCCGACCTCGCCGCGGTGCTGCGGGAGAACGGGGTACGCCCACACGTCTACCGCACCTCCCCGGCCGGTCTGGCCGCACTCGGCCGGCCGGCGATCTGCCATTGGAAACGGTCGCACTTCGTGGTGGTGACCGGCTTCGACTCCGGTGGCGTGACCCTGCTCGACCCGGGTGCGGGCCGCCGCCGGGTCAGTGCCGAGGAGTTCGCCGAGAGCTTCTCCGGGCTGGCCGTCACCGCCGATCCGCTGTCTCGTCGGGTGCGGACCCGACCGCCGTCCGGGCTCCGGATGCTGGGCCGGTTCGCCTGGCAGCGCCGTGGACTGCTCGGCCTGGTGCTGGTCCTGTCGCTGGTCAGCTCGATGGTGCCGCTGGGAATCCCGTGGCTGTTGGAGCGGCTGTTCGGCGATCAGGCGGGCGGGCTGTCGGCGGGGCCGTTGCTGGCCGGGGTCGGCCTGGCGTTCGGGCTGCTGCTGTTCGTCCGCACGGTGGCCGGCATCGTGGCGTCGGCCGCGGTGGGACGGTCGCTGGCGGGGGCCGTGTTCGATCGGCTGCTGCGGTTGCCGTACGCCTTCGTGGAGAACCGTGGTCCCGGCGACCTGATGTTCACCCTGGAGTCGGTGCACCGCCTGCGTGCCCTGCTCTGTAACGACCTGATCGTGGCGCTGGCCGCGCTGGTGGTGACGGGGGTGCTGCTGGGCTGGCTGGCCGCCGTGTCGGTGGCCGCGCTGGTGACCACCCTGCTGCTGATGGCGGCGCTGGCCGTGGGCACGCTGGCGGCGGCCCGTACCGTCCGGCGGCTGGCCCACGCGCAGACCCGGGCGCAGGCGGAGTTGCAGGCCACTCAACTGTCCGCGATCTCCGGCCTGGAGCTGATCAAGACGAACGGCATGGAGGCGGTGTACGCGGCCCAGTGGCGGCGGCGCAGTGACGCGGCTCAGCGGCAGTCCGACCGGCTGCAGACCGTGCAGGGCGTCTTCGACGCGGCGCTGGCCGGGGTGATGTTCGTCGGTCCGGTGGTGATCCTCCAGCAGGCGCTGGCCGGGCAGGCCGCACCCGGTGTCTCGCTGGTGGTGTCGGTGCAGGCGCTGACCGGGCTACTGCTCGGCCAGGTGAACGTGCTGGCCGGCTCGATCACCAGGCTGGCGCAGGCCGGGTCGCTGCTGGCCCGGATCGCCGACGTGCTGCTGCGCCCGGCCGACGACCTGTTCCGTGGCGAGACGGCGGCCCGACCGTCCGGCGACGTCGTGGTCGAGGGGGTCTCGTTCGGCTATGGCACGTTCGGCCGCCGGGTGCTCGACGGCGCCGCGCTGCGGGTCCCGGAGGGTGCCAAGGTGGCGATCGTCGGCCCGTCCGGCTGCGGCAAGTCCACTCTGGCCCGTCTGCTGGTCGGCCTGCACCGGCCGGACACCGGGCGGATCCTGATCGGCGGCACCGAGCTGGGCGATCACGACCGGGACCGGTTCTACCAGGCGGTCGCCTACGTGCCGCAGAACGTGGTGCTGGAGTACGGGACGGTCCGCGACAACATCGCCTGGGGCACCGGTGATCCGGAGGAGGAGCGGGTGCACGAGGCGGCCCGACGGGTCGGGTTGCACGACGAGATCAGGGCGCTGCCGCTGGGCTACGACACCCCTGTCGCGTCGCTCGGGCAGAACTTCTCCGGCGGCCAACGGCAGCGGATCGCGCTGGCCCGGGCCGCTTTCAAGGAGGCGTCCATCGTGGTGCTCGACGAGGCCACCAGCTCGCTGGACAACATCTCCGAGTCGACCGTGACGGCGTTCTTCAACAGTCTGCGGGCGACCCGGATCGTCATCGCGCACCGGCTGACCTCGATCCTCGACGCCGATCTGATCGTGGTGATGGATCACGGCCGGGTGGTCGCCGCGGGCACTCACGACGAGCTCTGCCGGAACGCGGGCCTGTATCGATCGCTGTACGAAGAAGCATTACCGCTGTCATCGTAGTTATGCGCTATGATGACTTCAGTAAATCCGCATGACCAGACACCACGGGGGTTGTCATGAACGAGCGGGAACTGCAGGCTTTCGTCTCCGTCGCCCAGCACGGCCGGATGGATCTGGCCGCGAGGTCGCTGGGCTACTCACAACCGGCGGTCAGCTACCAGATCAAGTGTCTGGAGCAGACGCTCGGCACCCGGCTGTTCGCCCGCAACAGCAACGGTGCGGCGCTGACCCGGGCCGGGCGGCTGATGCTCCCGTCCGCACAGGCCGTGCTGGTGCTGATGGCCGGCATCAAGACCACCACCGTGAACGTTCCGGTCGCGGCCTGACCCACCCCGATTTCCGTTCCGACGACTGGAAGGTTCGATGAGCGCAGCGATCGAAGTACGAAACCTGACCAAGAGGTACGGCCGGACCACCGCCGTCGACGGTCTCTCCTTCGAGGTCCGGCCCGGCCGGGTCACCGGCTTCCTCGGCCCGAACGGCGCGGGCAAGTCCACCACGATGCGCGCGATCGTCGGCCTGGACCGGCCGACGTCGGGCGAGGTGCTGGTCGCCGGCAGCCGTTACGACCAGCTCGACCAGCCGCTGCGGCACGTCGGTGCCCTCCTCGACGTCTCGGTCCACCGTGGCCGTACCGTCCGGGCGCATCTGACCGGCCTGGCCCGTAGCAACCGCATCCCGGCCGCCCGGGTCACCGAGGTTCTGGAGATCGTCGGCCTGACCGCGGTGGCCGACAAGCGGGCCAAGGGCCTGTCCCTCGGCATGGCGCAGCGCCTCGGCGTGGCCGCCGCCCTGCTCGGCGACCCGCAGGTGCTGCTACTGGACGAGCCGGTCAACGGTCTCGATCCGGAGGGCATCCTGTGGATCCGGGCGTTGATGAAACGACTGGCGGCGGAGGGCCGGACAGTGTTCGTCTCCAGCCACCTGATGAGCGAGATGGCACTCACCGCCGACCATCTGATCGTGATCGGTCAGGGCCGCCTGCTCGCCGACAGCTCGGTGACCGAGTTCGTGAGCCGCAACTCGCGCTCGTTCATTCTGATCCGCACACCCGAGCCGGAGAAGGCGCGCGACGCGCTGGGCGGAGCCGGCATCCAGGTCGCCGACGGCCCGGACGGCACCCTCGAGGCGCTGCACACCACGCTCGAGGAGGTCGGCGCGCTGATCGCCCGGCACCAGATCACGGTGTACGAGATCAGCCCCCAGGTCGCCTCCCTGGAAGAGGCGTTCATGCAGTTGACGGCCGATGCGGTGGACTACCGCGCGAAGCAGGAGGTGTGACGGTGGCGGACTTCGGCGCGGCCCTGTCGTTCGAGTGGTACAAGATCCGTACGCTGCGGTCCACGTTCTGGAACCTCAGCGCCTTCCTGGCGGTGAGCCTGGCACTGGCGGTGCCCTCCGGCTGGTATCTCCACAAGACGTACACCGAACTGGACGCCGCGGAACGGGCCGCCTTCGACCCGATCGGCTCGGGACTCAGCTCGGTACGCCTCGGACTGCTCGCCCTGGTGATCTTCGGTGTGCTGACCGTGACCACCGAGTACACCTCCGGCACGATCCGCAGCTCACTGGCCGCGGTGCCGCGCCGGGGCACGTTCTTCGCCTCGAAGGTGGCCGCCGGCAGCCTGGTGGCGCTGGCCGCCTCGACGGTGGTGGTGATCGCCACGTTCGCCGCCACCCAGGTCATGCTCGGTGAGCACGCGGTGAGCCTGTCCGATGACGGCGTGCTGCGCGCGATCGTCGGCGGCATCGTCTACACCACGCTGCTGTGTGTCTTCGCCATGGGATTGGCCGCCGTGCTGCGCAGTTCCGCGCTGACCATCGGCCTGCTGTTCCCGCTGTTCTTCATGATCTCCACGATCCTGACCAGCATCCCCAAGGTCGGCCAGGTGGCACAGTTCCTGCCGGATGTCGCGGGCGGGCAGATCCTCTACCGGGAGCCGCAGGGCGACACGATCCTGAACGGATGGACCGGCCTCGCGGTGCTCGTCGCCTGGACTGTCGCCGCGCTCGCCGCGGGTTATCTGGCGGTGCGCCGCCGGGACGCCTGATCACCGAGACCTGACGATATGGAGGCCGGGCATCCACGGGGGAGAATGCCCGGCCCGCATAGATGAAAGCACACGAACCGGTGCCCCCGCCACGCGGGATGGCCCGGTCGGGCGATTCGCCGGTTCACCTGCGGGCCTGCGGCATGGAGTATCGTCCTCCGTCGATTACGTCGACCACGGGGACCGCCATGCCATTCGATGGTTTCATCTCGTACAGTCACGCCGCCGACGGGCGGCTCGCGCCCGCCGTACAACGGGGTCTGCATCGACTGGCGAAGCCATGGCACCGGCGCCGCGCCCTGTGGATCTTCCGGGACCAGACCGGCCTGTCGGTCACGCCCAAACTGTGGACGTCCATTCAGGACGCGCTCGACGGCTCCAGGCACTTCGTGCTGCTCGCCTCCCCCGAAGCGGCCGCCTCGCCGTGGGTGAACCGGGAGATCGAGCACTGGCTCGCGACGAAGTCCGCCGACCGCATCCTGCCGGTGGTGACCGACGGTGAGTGGAGCTGGGACCCGGCCGCTCGCGACTTCACCGCCGACTCCACCGCGGTGCCGCACGCGTTGCGGGGCGTCTTCGCCGAGGAGCCGCTCTACCTGGATCTGCGCTGGGCCCGCGACGATCTGCACCTGAGCCTGCAGCACGTCCGGTTCCGCGACGCCATAGCGCAGCTCGCCGCCCCGATGCACGGAGTGAGCAAGGACGAACTGGAGGGCGAGGATGTCCGGCAACACCGGCGGGCCCGGCGACTGTCCGTGGTGGCGGTGGCCGCGCTGGTCCTGCTGACCCTGGTCACGTCGCTGACCGGAGTGGTCGCGGTCCACAACGCGGAGCGGGCCACCCTGGCCGCGAACGAGGCCCGCCTCCAGGAGGAACTCGCCTCGGAGCAGCGCGACACCGCGGAACGGGCCACCGCCGAATCGCAGCGGCAGCAGGCGAACGCGCTGGCCCAGGAGGAGAACGCGCGGGTCCAACTGGAGAACGCCCGGGAGCAGGAGGCCCGGGCGCAGGCGGCGACGGCCGAGACCGAACGGCAGGAGCAGCTGGCCCGGCAGCAGCAGGCACTGGCCGAGGAGGCGTCCGCGGAGGCCCGGCGGGAGCAGGCCAACGCCGAGCGGTTCAAGGCGAGCGCGGCCACCCAGCAGGCCAACGCGGAACGACAGCAGGCGAAAGCCGAACAGCAGCAGAAACTGGCCGGCGAGGCCGCCGCGGAAGCCGCCCGGCAGAAGACCAACGCCGAGCGGGAGAAGGCCAACGCGAAGCACCAGCAGGAGCTGGCCGACCAGGCCACGGCCCGGGCCAAGGAGCAGGAGCGGATCGCCGAGCACCACCGCGAGCTGGCCCGGCTGGCCGAGGAGGAACGCAAGCGGCAGGAGCAGCTGGCCCGGGAGGCGTCCGAGGAGGCCCGCCGCCAGCGCGAGGCCGCCGAGCTGCAACAGCGCATCGTGATCAACCAGCGGCTGATCACCCGGGCCCGCGGGATGATC
Organism: Actinoplanes sichuanensis; assembly: GCF_033097365.1. Taxonomy (NCBI): domain Bacteria; kingdom Bacillati; phylum Actinomycetota; class Actinomycetes; order Micromonosporales; family Micromonosporaceae; genus Actinoplanes; species Actinoplanes sichuanensis. Next base: position 11,345,288 of record NZ_AP028461.1, on the reverse strand, counting down.
GGTGACGACCCGCGCAAGGCCCTCCGGCTGGCCGTGGCCGCGCAGAACCTGCACGACGACGCGGCGACCCGTGAGCAGGTCAGTCACCTCACCATGGCGTCGACGTACTCCGGCTATCTCAATGACGTGATCGACGTCGAGGCCCTCACCGATCAGATGGTCGCCACCACCGGCGCCAGTGGGACGGTGTCGCTCTGGGACACCACGGCCCCGGCCGAACCGGTCCGGGTCGCCTCGCTGCCCGCCACCGGGACCGCGGAGAAGTCACTGGCGGTCAGCCGCGACGGACGGACCCTCGTCGTCTTCGACGGAAGCGCCGAGGCGACCCGGTGGGACGTGACGAAACCCGCTGATCCGGTACGGCTGACGCCGCTCACCGACGACGCCGGCATCACCGCGGTGAACTTCAGCCCGGACGGGCGTACCGTCGCGGTGAGCAACCGGGACAAGAACACCGTCCTGTGGAACGTCACGGGTACGACTCCGGCCCGCCTGTCCACGCTCACCGGCGGGTACCCGCTGAAGTTCGGCCCGGACGGGCGGACCGGCGTCACCAGCGGCACCGACGTGGTCGGCTGGGACCTGAGCGATCTCAGCGCCCCGGTACGGCACGCGGTCCTCGACCCGGGCTGGGGCACCAAGGTCCCGGACGCCGCCATCGAGTTCAACCCGACGCTGCCGGTCGTCGCCATGCAGGGGCCGAGCGACTACGTCTACCTCTTCGGCATGGCCGACCTGGACGATCCACAGCCCTGGGACTCCCGCACGGCCGGTCCCGGCGACAGTGACTTCTCCACGATGGTGTTCAGCCCGACCGGGGACATGCTGGCCATCGGGAACTCCGACGGAACCTCGGTCGTGGTGAGCATCGACTACAACGACAACTGGCCGTCGATGAACACCGAGATCACCGCGCTGACCGCTCGCGGCGCCCCGGTCCGGTCGATGGCCTACAGCCAGGACGGCCGGACGCTGCTCACCGCCGGCGACCGCAACATCGCGACGCTGTGGAGCCCCAAGGGCCGTTACGCCCGCGGGCCGGTCACCACGATCCGCGGCCCGTTCCCCGCGCAGCTCGCCGGCCTGGCCTACCGCCCGGACGGCTCGCTGACCGCGGCCCGCCGCGACAGCAACGCCATCACGTACGACCTGACCGTCCCGTCGGCACCGGTGGCCGGGCCCACCGTGCCGCTGCAGAGCGGCGAACTGGTGGGGATGATGGCCACCGGCGACGGCGCGACCATGTACGTCATCGGCACCGACAACGTCACCACGCTGCTGGACGTGAGCCGGACCGACCAGGCCACCGTCGTGTCCCGGATCAACGACCCGGGTGTCGCCGTCTGGGTGGCGACGATCAGCCAGGACTGGCGCACGCTGGTCGTCGGGCGGGCGGACGGCAAGACGGCGGTGTACGACGTGTCCGACCGGACGAAACCCACCAAGCTCGCCGACCTCGCCTTCGGCAACCGGACGTTGAGTTCGATGACGTTCACCCCGGACGGGAAGACCCTGGCGGTCGCCGACGGCTACAACATCTCGATGTGGGACATGACCAACCGGTCGGCCCCGGCCCGGGTCGCCTCGATCCCGGTCTCCGACTACAGCAGCACCATGGCGACGTCCATCGAGTTCAGCCCGAACGGGCGGATCCTGGCGGCGGGCACCAACGACAGCGGGACCACCTACCTGTACGACGTGGCCGACCCGACCCAGCCGGCCCGGATCAGCACACTCCCCGCCAACGGCAGCTTCATCCTCTGGGCGTCGTTCGCCCCGGACGGGCACACGCTGGCCACCGCCGCCCTGGACAACTCGATCATGCTGTGGGACATCACCGACCCGAGCACCCCGATCCGGTACGCCGTACTCAAGAACTCCGACCTGCAGAACGTCTACATGGTCTTCAGTCCGGACGGGCGGAGCCTGGCCGCCGGTGGCTCGCTGGGCATCGTCCCCAGCCGGACCATCACGTTCTGGGACACCGCGATCCCGGCCGAGGTCACCGCCGATCCGGTCGCGCACGCCTGCACGATCAGCGGGCGCGGCCTCACCGCCGACGAATGGGCCCTCTACGTTCCGGAACTCCCGTACCGGTCGACCTGCTGACGATCACGTGCCCCCCGCACACGGCCGGGAGGCCGTATCGTCAGGTTGCTTCGTACGGAGGTCAATGTGCGGTTCGGTGTCACCGGTCACCGGGTCCTTCCACCGGGCATCGCCGAACGGGCGATGGACCACTGGCGGCGGGTACTACCCACCGGCGCCGGGCTGCTCGGGGTGTCGAGTCTCGCCGACGGCGCCGACCAGCTGTTCGCCGCCCATGTGCTGGCGGCCGGCGGCACGCTGGAGGCGGTTCTGCCGTGGGCCGACTACGGCGGTTCGCTCACCGACGGCAGCCGGGCCCGGTTCGAGGATCTCGTCCGGGCCGCGGCCACGGTGATCACCGTCCCCGGTGGCGAACCGTCCGACGAGAGCTTCCTCGCCGCCGGTCAGGCCCTGGTGGACCGCTGCGACCACCTGTTCGCCGTGTGGGACGGGCAACCCGCCCGCGGGCTGGGCGGCACCGCGGACGTGGTCGCCTACGCCCGGGCCCGCGGCTGCCCGGTCACCGTGCTCTGGATCGACGGCGTCCAGCGGGACTGATCACCGAGCCGGGCCGGACTCACCCGCCGGGCCCGCCTCACCCGCCGGTCACGGCCACTTTCGCGGCCGGTACCGCCAGCTCGGCGAAGAGGCGCCCGGCCCGGTCCGCGTGTGCACCGGCCGGTTCGGTCGCACCGAGATCCCGGGACGCCGCCGCCATGCCGTCGTGGGCGCGCGCCTGTTCGTACCGATCCCCGATCTCCTCGGCCAGCGCGAGCGCCTGACCGTGCTGGGCCTGCGCGTCGGCCGCGTCCCCGGCCGCGCACAGCACCTGACCGAGATCGTTGAGGGCTTCGGCCTCGCTGGCCCGGTCACCGATCCGGCGCAGCAGCACCAGAGCGCGGCGCAGGTGACCGGCGGCCTCGGCGAGGCGGCTCTGGCGGGCGTGGATCGCGGCGAGATCGGTCAGCACGTACGCCTCCGCGGTGCGGTCACCGGTGCGGCGGACCGCCGAGAGGCTCTGGTCCAGATGTGCCTCGGCCTGCTCCAGCGAAACCGGACCGTCCGGCAGTCGGGCCAGCAGCGACAACACATACGCCTCGCTGAACCGGTCGCCGAGTGTGGCGTACAGGTCGAGGGCCGATCCGAACCGACCGGCCGCCCGGTCGTGATCGCCCAGCCGGGCGTCGATCAGCCCGAGCCGGACCAGCGCGTCGGCCCGCCCGTCGTCGTCCCCCAGATCCCGGCACAACGCCTCGGCCCGCCGGTAGTGGTCGGCGGCCGGACGGTAGTCGCCGCGCCGCCAGTCGACGCTGCCCAGGTTGCGCAGCACCAACGCCTCGGCCGCGGGCTCGCCGAGGTCGGTGTAGAGCAGCAGCGCCTGCCGGTAGGTCTCGGCGGACTCGCGGAGCCGGCCCTGCCGCCGATGCAGCCGGCCCAGATTGGACAGCGCCCGCGCCTGTGCGCCCGGGTCGCCGACGGCCCGGGCGGCGGACACCGCGGACGCGGTCACGGTGACCGCCTCGGCCACCGGCCCGCCCGCGTCGAGATAACGGAACATGGTCCCGGCGAGCTCGATGGTGTGCCGGTACCAGCCGTGCGCCGCGCCGTTCGTGCAGACCGCGGCGAGGTTGGGGCGCTCCGCCTCGATCCAGGCGCGGGCCGCGTCCGGGTCACCGGCCGGTGCCGAGCCGTCCGGGTACAGCGTGGCCATCGCCGTGCCGGCGCCGGCCAGGTAGTGGTCGAACAGGCGGGTCAGGGCGGCCCGCCGATCGGTCTCGGCGTCGTGCTCGGCGGCGAGCTCCGCGGCGTACGCCCGGAGCAGATCGTGCATGCCGTACCGGCCGCCCCGGCCGGGCTGGACCAGGCTGGCCCGGCCCAGCACGTCCAGCAGCCGCCGGGTCTCGCTCGCCCGGGCACCGATCAGCGCGGCCACCGCGTCGACGTGCGCGGTCTCCCCCGGGTGCAGGCCGAGCAGCCGGAACGTCCGGGCCGCGCCCTCCGGCAGGTTCTGGTACGACCAGGAGAACACCGCCCGGACCTCGGCCCGGGGGTCACCGCCCGCGTCCAGCAGGTCCAGCCGTACCTGATGGTCGCCCAGCTCGGTGACCAGCTCGGGCAACGGCACATCGGAGCGTTCGGCGGCCAACTCGGCGGCGATCCGCAGGGCCAGCGGCAGCCGGGCGCACGCGGCGGCCATCGCCTCGGCGGCTTTCGGGTCACGGTCCACCCGGGGGCCGATCAGCTTGCGCAGCAGCCCGATCGCGTCGTCCGGCGGCAGCAGGTCGAGGTTGACCCGTTCGGCGCCGTCGACCGCCACCATGCCGCGCAGCGAGTCACGACTGGTGATCAGCACCAGACACGAACCGGTGCCGGGCAGCAGCGGTCGGACCTGCTCCACCGAGGACGCGTTGTCCAGCAGGATCAGCATCCGCCGGCCGGTCAGCTCGGACCGGTAGCGGGCGGCGCGCTCGTCGGTGCCCGGCGGGATCTCCGGGGCGCGGATGCCCAGCGCGGTGAGGAACCCGGCCAGCGCGTCGGCCACCGCCACCGGCTGCTCGGCGTCGTAACCCCGCAGGTTGACGTAGAGCTGCCCGTCCGGATAGGCCTCCCGGACCCGGTGCGCCCAGCGGACCGCCAGCGCCGACTTGCCGACTCCGGCGGTGCCGCACAACAACGCGACGGTGAGCGGTGGCTCGTCGCCGTCCGGCGGCTCCAGCAGGCGATCAAGGGCGGCGAGCTCCCCGGTACGTCCGGTGAACGCCCGCACGTCGGCCGGCAACTGCGCGGGCACCGTGACCGAGACCGCAGGCGTCACCCCGGCCTGGGCACGGGCGTCCCCACCCGGCACGGACAGCACCGGATCGGCCGCGAGCACCTGCTCGTGCAGCCGGCGCAGCTCGGCGCCCGGATCGCTGCCCATCTCGTCGGCCAGCCGGCGGCGGATCCGCCGGTACTGCTCGTCGGCGTCGGCCTGGCGCCCGCACCGGTACAGCGCGAGCATCGCCTGACCGGCCAGCCGCTCGTCCAGGGGATGCTCGGCGACGGCGGCCAGCAGCGCGGGCAGCAACTCGCCGTGGCGCCCCAGCCGCAGCAGCACGTCGTTGCCGTCCAGCTCGGCGGCGAACCGCTCGCCGAGCAGGGTGCGCCTGGTCGCGGCCAGCCACGGGGTGTCCAGGCCGACGAACGGGTCGCCCCGCCACAGCCCCAACGCCTGCTCGATCAGGCCGGCCGCGGACCGGTCCGACTCGGCCGCCCGGGCGGTGGTGACCAGTCGCCGGAACCGGTGCAGATCCACCGCCTGCGGATTGACCGTCAGCAGATAGCCACCGGGCTCGCGTCGGATCTCCGCGCCGTCCGCGTCCGCGACCGCGCGCCGCAGCCGGGACAGATAGCTGTAGAGAGCGCCGGCGGCCCGCTGCGGTGCGTGCTCGCCCCACACCCGGTCGATCAGCTGGTCCGGGGTGACCGGCCGACCGGCCTCCACGAGCAGCACACCCAGGACACATCGCTGTCGGGCATGCCCCAGATCGGCGGGGCGGCCGTCGATCAACGCCTCCACCACACCGAGAACACCGAACTCCGCCGCCAACTGACCTCCGTACGCCCATGGTTTGACCAGGGGATTGCCCCTGCTCCTGACCAGGGGATTCAAGAAATCCACAAGGTCCGCTACAAGTCTCCCATGTTTCGTACAAGGTGCGGCGACGAGCATTGACGTCGTTGAAGGGAACGGATCGCCCTCGCCCGGTTACGAAAGCGTACGGGGGAATCGGGACGCCACATGGAAGCCCGATGGCGACGGATGGTCCGACCTGCGACAAAGCGCGGCCCCCACGGCCGCACGAGGGGAACAGAGAGATGCCCGCCGGCAAGTAACGGGGGACGGCGGGCATCTCCACACCTCGGCTGATCTCTCAGACCGGGACCGGGACCGGGCGCTCGGAGCGCAGGCCCAGCCGGCCGCGGGTCGCGACGATCAGGATGAGAGCGGCCGCCGCCGAGGCGATGAGCTGACCGTGCAACGGATCACGGGCGATGTCGAGGGTCGGGTAGACCTCACCCCAGACCAGCGAATACGTGCTGTTGATGCCGGCGTGCAGCAACATGATCAGCGGCACACTCTGGCCGCTGCGGTTGAACACCCAGGTCATCACCAGGCTCAGCGGGACACAGATGATGACGAACTCGACCGGGTCGAGCCAGGTCGGGTTCGGGCCGCCCCACTCGGTCAGGTAAAGCGGCAGGTGCCAGGCGCCCCACAGCAGGCCCAGCAGCGAGGTGCCCAGAACCGGCCCGAACCGGTCCTGCATCCGGGGTAGGGCGAAGTCGCGCCATCCCGGCTCCTCTGCCGCGGCGGTGGTGACCAGTTGCATGAGCAGCATCGGGACGTAGGCGAGCAGGATCACCGCGCTCGGCATCGTGATGTGCCCCCACGTCTTCGGCAGCGCGAGCGGCGCGACCAGGATGACCGCCGGGACGACGAGCAGCACCGCGAGGAACCAGCGCCACCCGACCCGCCAGTGCTTCAGCCGGTGCGCCCACTCCCGCAGCCCCGACCGCCCCTCGGTGATCGCGGTGACCAGGAAGGCGGCGCCGAGCGGTCCGAGATAGGCGCCGGGCAGCACACCGACCAGCTGGCCGGTACCGAGCACCTCCGGAATCCGGATGTCCGGCTCGAGACCCAAACCATGATCCGACAGGATGTACGGCGTCCAGCAGAACCAGCTGAGTCCGAAGGCAAGCGTGAAGAAGGCCGATACCGGATAGCGCCGGACCAGCGAGAACAGGGCGTCCACGAGATCTCCGATCAGGACTGTCAGGGGGATGACGACAGTCCATCAGCGGAGCCGCTCAAGGTCATTGCAGTACGCGAGACCTTCCGGGTACAGCCTGCTACACCTGACGCGGTGGTCGCTCAGCGCCCGATGTACCGGTTCGATTTTAATCCTGGCCTCAGGTTGACCCGGGAGAATGAGCGGCAAAGGCATCGATGGGAAGGGGAAGGGCCGACGTGCGGATCCTGATCGCGGATGATGACGCCGCCATCCGTGAGTCCCTGGAGCGGGTGCTCCAGGTCGAGGGTTACGACACCAGCACCGTCGCCAACGGTCTAGCCGTGCTCGACGGGGTCGGTGAGGCCGGCGAGGACACGCTGGATCTGCTGATCCTCGACGTGATGATGCCCCGCCTGGGCGGATTGGAGACCTGCCGGCGGTTGCGGGCTGCGGGCCGGGATCTGCCGGTGCTGATGCTGACCGCCCGGGACCAGGTCTCCGACCGGGTCACGGGGTTGGATGCGGGCGCCGACGATTATCTGCCCAAGCCGTTCGCCACCGAGGAGTTGCTGGCCCGGGTGCGTGCTCTGCTGCGCCGGCGCACGCCGGCCGACGAGGAGTCGCAGATCCTGTCGTTCGCCGACGTCCGGCTCGATCCCGACAGGTTCGAGGCCTGGCGGGGCGGGCGCCCGCTGCGCCTGACCCGGACCGAGTTCTCCCTCCTGCAGGTTCTCCTGCGCAACGCGACCCGGGTCCTGACGCGTGACGCGCTGTTCGAGGCGATCTGGGGCTTCGACATGAGCACCACCGCCAACAACCTCCAGGTGTACGTGAGCTACCTGCGCCGCAAGATGGAGGCGGAGGGTGAGCCGCGTTTGATCTACACGCTGCGCGGCCTGGGATACACGTTGCGGGAGACGCCTCCGTGAGCCGACCGGACGGGCCGGAACCGCGCCGGCTGACCCGATGGTGGCGGCGGCGGTCCCTGCGGACCAGGCTGACGGTGATCGCGGCGACGGCCATCGCGGTCAGCGTGTTCATGGCCTTCCAGGTGGCCAGCGAGCTGATGGACTGGCAGCTGCAGGACACCACCGAGAATGAGCTGCGCGCCGAGGCCCACGTCCTGGCGACGACCGCGGAACGCGCAGGCCTGGCGCAGGTCTGGCTACCGCCCTATCCGGGATCCGGTCGGCTGGTGCGGGTCGTCCTGCCCGACGGCTCGACTCGGACTCCGGCCGGTCAACCGGAGCTGCCCCCGGTCAGCGAGCAGGCCGGGCGCGTGGTGCGGGGCGCGTCGGCCGACCTGATGGAGTCGAACGACAGCGACGACGACGGCCATCTCGTCTACACGCTGCGGGCGGGTGACGGCGCGGTCCAGGTGGCCCGCGTCGCCGACGACACCTCGATCAACCAGTTCGGGTTCGGCATGTTGCTGATCGGGCTGCTCTGTGTGGTCGGGGGTGCCCTTGTCGGGCGGACCGTGGCGCGGACCGGGCTGGCACCGATCGACCGGCTGACCGCCGCCGCGGTACAGGTCGCGCGTACCCGGGATCTCGACGCCGACATCCCGGACGAGGGCGGTGGGGAGATCCGGCGGCTGATCCAGGCGATCAACGACATGCTCGCCGCGCTCCGGGACTCCCGGCAGGCCCAGCGGCTACTCGCCGAGGACGCCGCCCACGAACTCAAGACCCCGCTCACCAGCCTGCGCCTCAACATCGAGCTGCTGGTCCGGCTCGACCGGCGCGGCACCCTCGACACCGCCCTCACGGCGGAGAGCCGGACCCGGCTGCTCAACGATCTCGGCACCCAGGTGGCCGAATTGAGTACCCTCGCCGCCGAGCTGACCGATCTGGCACGCGGTGACGCCGGCGACGAGAGCACCGAACTGCTCGACCTCGCCGACGTGGTGGTGGCCGCCACGGCCCAGGCGCGTTCCCGCATGCCCGACCTCGAGGTCGCGCTCGACGTGGCCACCGTGTGGGTGAGCGGGCGTCCCGCCGCTCTCCAGCGAGCGGTGCTCAACCTCGTCGACAATGCCGGCAAGTGGTCCCCCACGGATCAGCCGGTGCAGGTCCGGCTCCGGGCCGAGGGCGCGTCGGCGGTGCTCGAGGTCGACGACGCCGGGCCCGGTATCGACGCCACCGACGTACCGCGGGTGTTCGACCGGTTCTACCGTGCCGAGACTGCCCGGGCGTTGCCGGGATCCGGGCTCGGGCTGTCGATCGTGCAGCGGGTCGTGCACGCCCACGGCGGCCGGGCCACCGTCGCCCGGTCCGCGCGCGGTGGCGCGCTGCTGCGGATCGACCTTCCGGCCACAGCCCCGGCCACCCCGGTCGCGCGGCTCACCGCCGGGGAGGACAGCACGCCGCGCTGACCTGCCCCGGCCGATGAGGTCCGTACCGCCGCGCTCATCGTTGCAGCGCGAGCTCCTCGTCCTCGGCGACTGGCTGTGGCCCGGTCGGCGGCTCCGCCGCCGGTCGGGACAGCCGGCTCGGCCACCAGATCCGCCGACCGATCAGCAGGGTGAGGGCGGGCACCAGGACCGACCGCACCAGGAGGGCGTCGAGCAGCACACCGAAGGCGACCAGGAACCCGACCTCGATCAGCATCACCAGCGGAAGTGTGGTGAGGACCGCGAACGTTGCCGCCAGAACCAGGCCGGCCGAGGTGATGACACCGCCGGTGGCGGACAGGGCTCTGAGCATGCCCTCTCTGGTGCCGAGACGCACGGTCTCCTCCCGCGCCCGACTGGCCAGGAAGATGTTGTAGTCGACGCCGAGCGCCACCAGGAACAGGAATGCCAGCAGCGGCACCGAATAGTCGACGCCCTTGAACCCGAAAATCGTGTCGAAGATGAACACGCTGCCGCCGAAGGCTGCGGCGAAGGAGACGATCACGGTGGCCATCAGGACCAGTGGGGCCACGATCGCGCGCAACAGCAGCCCGAGGACGATCAGGACGACCACCAGCACCAGCGGGATCACGACCTTCTCGTCGCGGCTGGTGGTGACCTCGGTGTCGAGGTTCTCCGCGCTCGGCCCGCCGACGATCGCCTGTGCCCCGCTCACCGCGTGCACCGCGGTGCGTACCCGCTCGATCGTGTCGTATTCCGCGGTGGTGTCCGGCGCGTCGGTCGGGAAGACGGAGATGTCGGCCCAGCCTCCGCTGGTCTGACCCGGGACGGCCATGGCCACGCCGGGAGTGCCCTGGACGACGTCGAGCACCCGATCCTGGTACGCCGGCCGCGTGAAGACCGTCATCGGCTGACCGCCGAGCTCCGGGAAGTGCTGCCGGAGAACGGTGAAGCCGGTGACCGACTCCGGGGCGGACAGGAACTGGTCCTGCTCCCGCAGCGCGCCGGTGTTGCCCGTCAGGCCGATGGCGAGCACTCCGAGGATTCCGAACGAGCCGAGCGTCGCCACCCATCGGCGGCGGCTGATGGCGGTGCCGAGCCGACCCCACAGCCCCGGCTTCTCCACCACAGCCGTACTGAACCGTGGGATGGCCGGCCAGAAGATCCGCCTGCCCAGCACCACCAGCACCGCCGGGAACAGCGTCAGCATGGCCACCAGCGCGCACAGGATGCCGGCCGCACCGATCGGGCCTAACCCGCTGGTGCTGTTCAGGTCGGCGGCGAGCAGGCAGAGCAGGCCGGCGACCACGGTGGCGGCGGACGCGACGATGGCCGGCGCCGCGCCGCGCAGTGCGTGGACCATCGCGACCCGGACGTTCTCGTGCTGGTGCAGTGCCTCCCGATACCGGGCGATGAGCAGCAACGCGTAGTCCGTTCCGACACCGAACACCAGGATCGTCAGCAGCGCCGAGTTCTGGTCGTTGACCACGATCCCGAAGCCCTTGACGAGCAGGTAGACGGTCGCCATCGAGGTCAGCGCGGCAGCGCCGACGACCACGAGCGGGATGAACCACAACACCGGGCTGCGGTACGTGAGGACGAGCAGCACCGTGACGACGATGACGGTGGTGAGAAAGACCTGCAGGTCGATGCCATCGAAGACGGCGTCCATGTCGCCGTCGATCGCGGCCGGGCCGGTCACGTCGAGTTCCAGGCCGGCGGGGCGTTCCTTCGCCGCGTCCCGCAGCGGGCCGACGACGGCCTCCGGAGCGCCGTAAGTCGTGCTCACGTCGAGGGTGAACATCATCGCTTCGCCGTCGGCGGAGAGCTGCGTCGACGGGCCCTCCTCGTCCGCACCGGCCGCCGCCTTCGGCGGGTACCGCTTGGCGAGGGTGGCGTAGTGGCGCTCGACCGTCGCGCGGTCGGCGTCGGTCACGCCGCCGGCACGGTGGTACACGAAGACGAACGTGTTGTCCTCACCGCCGGGGAGACTGTCCTCCAGCACCGCCACTCTGGTGGACTCGGCACCGGCGGGCAGGGTGTCCACGGCCCGGTCGGTGGTGACCGAGCTCAACTTCCCGCTCAACGGCACCATGACCGCCGCCAGCGCCATCCACAAGCCGATCACCAACCACGGCACCCAGCGGCCGGGCGGCGCTTTCCTGGGCGGCGCTGCGTTGACTGACATGAATAAGCCTCCTACGTAGGCGATACATCGCTTGTCCGAGGCCGAATTCGTACCGAGCGAATCTGAGACGACCATTAATGCGGCGCTCAGATCGGTTGACCGTGCGGGAAGGTGGTACCGCGGTACCGCCCCATTCCCGAGAATGACGACCGCGGTACGACGAAACCGGACGGAATCACTCCTAGCGTTCGGGCCATGAGGAAAGCTGACAGTCCAGGGTGGAAGATCGCGGCCGGCGTCATGACGCTGGTGGCAGCGTTGGCCGCCGTCGCCGCATGTGGGTCGGACGCCGACCGGAGCGCGGCGCCCCCGGCGGTCGACGTGCACAGCGCACACGCGGGCGCGTCGTCGGCTCCACCACAGCCGCTGCGCGCCGGCGAGCGGTTCGTCGACTTGAGGATGGCCCAGGCCTACACGCCCACGCCGCCGGAGGGCGGCGGCACGGACGAGTACCGGTGCCAGATCATCGACCCGCAGCTGTCCAAGGCGGCGTTCCTGACCGGGACCCAGTTCATCCCGGAGAACGTCGCCATCGCCCACCATGCCATCGTCTACGCGATCCCACCGGGCGGGGCCGCCGAGACCCGGGAACAGGACACCAAGACCCCTGGTCTCGGCTGGCAGTGTTTCGGCGGGACCGGCGTCAAGGGCGCCGAGGTCGAAGAAGGTGAAGCGGCGTGGGTGGACACGTGGGCGCCGGGTGCGACGGAGACGCTGCTGAACCAGGACGCCGGCTTCAAGCTGGAGCCGGGCAGCCTGCTCGTCCTCCAGATCCACTACAACCTGCTCGCGACCGACGGCAAGCCGGCCGGTCCGGACCGCTCGGCGGTGCGGCTGCGACTGACGGACGGCACACCGAAGACCCGGGAACTCGAGACGCTGTCGGTCGACGCGCCGACCGACCTGCCCTGTGCGGCCGACGAGTCGGGGCCGCTCTGTGACCGGGCCGCCTCGGTCGCGGACGTGACGAAGCGATTCGGCGACGATGTCGGCGGAATGGGCGATCGTCAGGTCGAGGAGTGCGGCCGGGGAACGCCGAAGCCCGGCCCCGTCCAGACCTGCGACCATGAGGTCGAAGCGCCGATGACCGTGTACGCCGGCTTCGCCCACATGCACATGCTCGGGCGGGCCCTGAAGGTCGAGCTCAATCCCGGCACGCCGAAGGCCGAGGTTCTGCTGGACGTGCCGCAGTTCGACTTCGACGATCAGCGACTGACACCACTGGCGAAACCGAAGGAGATCGGCCCGGGCGACGTGCTGCGAGTGACCTGCACCCACGACGCGGGACTACGCAAGCAGGTGCCCCAGCTCAAGAAGCTGCCGCCGCGTTACGTGGTGTGGGGCGACGGCACCAGCGACGAGATGTGCATCGGCATCATGACGGTCTCCCCCCGCGAGTCCTGACGAAGCGCCGCACGGGTGTGAGCCGAGCCCACACCCGTGCGGCATCGTCGTGGCCCGACGGATCACTGGACCGGCCGGGCGAGTCTCAAGTCGTAGGCGAGGATGACGGCCTGGATCCGGTCTCTTGCGCCGATCTTGGCGAGGACCCGCCCGACGTGTGTCTTCACCGTCGACTCCGACAGCCTGAACCGTCGCGCGATCTCACCGTTGGTGAGGCCGTGGCCGATGGCGACGAGGACCTCACGCTCGCGGTCGGTCAGGAATCTCAGGCGGGGATCCTCCCGCACGGGCCCGCAGAGGTCGTCGTCCAGCCGGTCGGCGAACGCGTCGAGCAGTCGCCGAGTCAGCGCCGGCGCGATCACCGCGTCCCCGGCCGCGACGGCCCGGATACCGGCGAGCAGATCCTCCGGGCGGATGTCCTTGAGCAGGAAACCGCTCGCCCCGGCCCGCAGCGTGGCGAACGCATACCGGTCCACGTCGAACGTCGTCAGCACCAGGATCCGCGACCGTCCACCGCCTGCGACGATGCGCCGGGTCGTCTCGATCCCGTCGACGCCCGGCATGCGGATGTCCATCAGCACCACGTCGGGACGCAGCTCAGTGGCCCGCCGAACGGCCTCGGCGGAATTGTCGGCCTCGCCGACGATCTCGGTGTCGGGGGTGCTCTCCAGCAGCATGCGTAGCCCGAAGCGCTGCAGCGGCTGGGAGTCCACCACGAGCACGGAGATCATGAACGGCCACCCTTCAGGTCGCGTAGATGGTCCGGCCGCCGTCCGGCGCGGGCCGTGCCGCCGGAGTCCGCGACGCGTCCGGCCATGACGTCGAGGCCCGGCCCCGCGTCGCCCACTTCCTACCGAGCAGACCTGAGACGATCGTTAAAACGGCGCTCAGGCCGGTCGGCCACCGGCACCCGACGCTGCTGAACGCCGTTCGACGTTGTCGATATCAACCCCGGCCTGCTCCCCGTCCGATCGCCGGTCTTGGAAAGCGCCGCACCACCCACCCCGACGTCGGATACGAGCAAGTAGACGGCTACGTCAACCGCAACGGCCTCGGCGGCATCGCCCTGCCCTTCGACCCCACGGTGGTCAACGGCCCGGCCACCCTGACGGTCCGCTCCTACGACACCATCGGCAACCTGGCCGAGCACACCCGCACCGTCAGCCTGGTGAACGCTGTTCGACATTACGGTCAGCGAGCCTCCTCGGAGGAGGTCTCCTCGGGAGCCAAGACGCTGCCCCCACAAGCATGACAAAACGCCCGGCCTCGTGGATCACAAGACCGAGCGTTTTCGCAGTTCGAATGCTGGTGGGCGATACTGGGATCGAACCAGTGACCTCTCCGGTGTGAACGGAGCGCTCTCCCGCTGAGCTAATCGCCCTCAACGAGATGGAACTCTACTAGACCGCCGCACCGGTTTGCGAACCAGGGGGTCATCGGGTCCGCAACCAGTCCAGACTGACCTGGATCAGGTCGACGTGCAGGCTCACCTTCACGCTCGCCCAGACCACCGCGCTGATGAAGAGCATGCCGACCACGCCGATCAGGGCCCGCAGCGGTAGGGACTGGCGGGCTATCCAGTGGGTCCAGCTCTGGACGTGGCGCTTGGTGAAGGCGAGGACACCGCGGGCCCAGTGGAACTCGACGGCCAGGATCGCCAGGCCGAGGATGACGATCGCCCAGCCGGGGCCGGGGAACGGGATCAGGATGATGCCGATGGCGACCACCAGGCCGCCGACGATGCCGACGCCGATCTTGAGGGCCAGGCGGCCGGTGGAGTTGGACCGAATACGGTCAAGCACACGCACGTCTGAGAACCCCGTCGTCCGGTTTTAGGTTCATTTCATCCCCCAGTGTCCGGGAGCCCCGTCACTACCCGGGAGGAATGGACGTTACCGGAGTAAGTCAACTGCTGGACCACTGATGCCAGGCGGAACCGAGTACACGGGCAGAACAGGACAAGATATCGCTTTACGTCCTGCACGGAAGGGTTTTCGGAACCGCCTTCCCACTACTGGGTGAGATCAGCGTATGGCGGAGCGTAACTACAAGGATCACCTGAGTATGGGAACCGCGGGGTTCACCAGCCTCGCAGCGGTGCCGGGGGGAGTTCGTCCATGAGTACCATTCGTCCAACGACCGTCGAGGTCGAAACCTCGCTGCGGCTCGTAGCGCCTGACGCGACGGCACTGCCGGTACGCGCCAGTCTGCGTTACGACCCAGCCGACCCGTATGCGGTTCACGTGTTGTTCCACGCAGAATCAGCCGGTGGGGAAGCCGTGAGCTGGTCCTTCGCGCGGGAGCTCCTCGTGACCGGGCTCGACGAGCCGGCCGGGATCGGCGACGTCCGGGTGTGGCCGTGGGCCACGCCGCGGGGCGATTTCGTCGCACTGGCCCTCTCGTCGCCGGACGGGAACGCACTGTTCGAGGTGCCGCGCAGCGTCCTGGTCCGCTTCCTGCGGCGCACCTACGTGGTGGTGCCTCGCGGGCGCGAGTCCGATCATCTGGACGTCGACGCGGCGGTCAACAGGTTGCTGGCGGGGCGCTAGCCGTCAGCGAACATCAGCGAAGTCGGGGCGACCCGCGCGGACACTGCCGGTCCGCGCGGGTCGCCCTTTATAACCGGAAAAATAATCGATCTCCGAAAAGGGATCGGAATCGGACGTATAGCGAATACCGAGCTTGAAATCGGACATTTACCTCAGTCGGTGCGCTAGTGGATGCGGAAGCATCCATCGACGACTACCGTCAGGCGCGATGTCAGTACTCATTCAACACACCGAGCCGGCGCCGACCCGTCTTCCACCGGACTGGTCGGGGATCCACGGCTGCGCCCTGCCGGTGGCGCCAGGCGCTGCCACCGGCCTGCTGGACGTTCACGCTCTCGTGCTGACCGTCACCGGACCGTTGCTCGCCGAGGTGGATTTCACCGAACACCTCTGCGGACCGGGTACGGCGCTCTGGATCCGTCCGGGGCAGGCGGTGCGGTTCGGCGAGCCACCCGGAGAGGGCCGGCCATCCCGAGAAGGCGAGCCACCCGGGGAGACCGCCACGATCGTGTTCCGGCGTGGCCTGTTCGGACCGGAGGAACTGCCGGACCTGGTGCCGGACGATCCATCCGGTCCGGCCGCCCGGCCACTGGCACTGCCCGCTCCGGACGTGCTCCGGGCCGCCTTCGCCCACCTGACCGCGGACGCCGACGGCGACGCCGGGCCGATCGCCGCCGCCATGCTGCGACATCAGCTAGCCGCGGTGCTGCTGCGCCTGCGGACACTGGAGCCGCCGCTCGATCCGGCCGGTCATGTCGAGGGCCGGACCTTCGAGCGGTTCCAGCGCCGACTGGAGGAGGGCTATCCGCACACCAGGCGGGTCGAGGATTATGCGGCCGAGCTGGGTTGTTCGGTGCGCACCCTCACCCGGGCCAGCCTCGCGCTGACCGGCCGTACCGCCAAGCAGGTGGTCGACGACAGGGTCGCTTTGCAGGCCCGCCGCCTGCTCGCCGCGACGCCGCTGTCGGTCGCCGAGGTGGGCCGAATCCTGGGCTTCGGGGAGCCGACGAACTTCGGCCGCTTCTTCCACCGGGAGACCGGGCTGAGCCCGGGCCAGTTCCGGGGGCGGTACGCGGCCGGGTCGGACGGCGGCATCCCGGTTCAGCGGCAGGCCGTCGACTGAACCGTTTTCGACGTGGCGGAGACCCGGAGGACCGGGCCGACGCCGGGTCGGAGAGGGTTCACCGACTGCGAATTCCCATAACTCCCTGGGGTATGTGCATCCGGGATGCGCGGGCGGGGCATGATAGTCAGGTGCAGATCTCCGCGCGCGGTGACTACGCGGTCCGGGCCGCCCTCAGTTTGGCGCAGGCCTACCCCGCACTGATGTCCGCCCAGGCCATTGCCCAAGACCAGAACATGCCCCGGAAGTTCCTCGAGGCAGTGCTCGCCGACCTGCGCCGGGCCGGCGTGGTCCGGGCGCAACGTGGTGCCGAGGGCGGTTACACGCTGTCGCACCCACCGAGGGACGTGACGATCGGCCAGATCATCCGCGCGGTCGACGGGCCGCTGGCCGGTGTGCGCGGCCTCCGTCCGGAGGAGACGCAGTACACGGGCGCGGCGGAGAACCTGCCGAACCTGTGGGTGGCGGTGCGGGCGGCGGTCCGCGAGGTGCTCGACGAGGTGAGCCTGGCCGAGCTGATCAGCGGGCGGATGCCGGCGCATGTGCGCAAGCTGACCACCCGGCCGGACGCCTGGCAGCCACGCTGACGTTTGTGAATCGGCCCCATCGGGAATCGTCGGGTCCATCAGAAACTAGATGGGAGAGGTTCCGATGGGCATCGTCTACCGCAGCCGGAAGAAGATCGGTCCGCTGGTGCTGAACTTCACCGAGAACGGCTACTCGTCGTGGAGCCTGAAGATCGGCCGCTGGTCGTGGAACTCCAAGACCCGCGCACACCGCGTCGACCTGCCCGGCCCGCTGTCGTGGAAGCAGGACAAGAGCCGCTCCCGCTAGGTCCCGGCTCCGCGGATCGCCGACGATCCGCGACCGGGCTAGAGGCGGATCACGACGTCGCCGCCGAGCCGGCCGTGTGCCGGCTCGCGGGCGACGGCTCCACTGTCGATCAGCGTGTGCAGGACCCGGGTCGCGTCGGCGGCACGATAGACGGTTTCGGTGAGTGCGAAGGTGCGCAACTCGGTCACCGTCGCCTCACCCACCCGTTCCAGGTGCGCGAGCATCTCCCGCCGCAGCGGGCCGGGGTGCGGGCTCAGCGAGATGTCGATCAGGTGCCGCTCCGGATCGCCCGGGTCGCGTAGCCGTACCCCAGCGAACTCGTCGACCGCCCAGAGCGCCTCCTTGAAGCTCTCCAGACTCTTCCCCGAGGTGGTGGCGAAGGCCACCACCTCGCCGGGTTCCGGCCCGGTGGCCAATTCGGCGGCGGTGAGCAGCGGGAGACCCAGGCCCCGATAGGGGTCGATCGGGCTGCCGGGCGGTAGCACCAGCAGGACCTCGGCCGGTTTCCCGGCCGCCAGCGCGGCGACGGTGGTCACCGCGGGCGGAGCCCCGGCGCTCGTCGCATCGAGAAAACCCAGCAGGGGTACGCGGGACGCGCCGGCCGCCTTCAGCGCGACCGGGAGCCGCTCGTCGGTCCCGCCGCCGACCGGAAGCACGGTGAGCCCGGCCGCCGCCCCGGCGTCCCGCTGAGCCGCCCCGATCCGCCGGCCCACCCCGGTGACGTCGCCGCCGACCGCCACCATGGACAGTTCCCGTCCACGGGCCAGGCCGGGCAGATCGGCGAGGGCCCGGACCGCCTCCTCGGCCGCCTCCCCGCCGTCGCCGTCGGCGTAGCCGTGCACATAGGTGGCACGGCGGGCGTGATGAAGCGCACCGGCCGCCCATGCCTGCAGGTGGCGGACCAGAAGCTCACGTTTGACTACGGCGATAGCGGACACATCGTGTTTCTACACCTGTCCACTTCGGTACCGGAAACTTGTACCCATGGTGTTCGCGTGAGCACTATGGGATACATGGCCCCTCCACTCGCTGAACTGACCGCCCAGGCGCAGACCCTGTCGTCGGCCGGTGACCTCACGGGTGCCCGGGCCGTTCTGGACGACGTCCTGCGTACCGCCGATGCCGACCCGCGCCGCGCCACCGCGGACCTCGCCGTCGCCGCCGCGCTGCACGCCCGTGTCCTGATCGCCCTCGGCGATCCCGAGGCGGCCCGGCTCTGGGCCGCCTTCGCGCACTCCGCCGAGGAGCGTCTGCACGGCTCCCGTGACGAGCGCACCATCGCGGCCGCCGCCATGCACGCGGCCGTGCTCCAGCGGATCGGTCAGCACGGCCGGGCCTCGTCGGTCTACCACGACCTGGTCGGCGAGCTGGCCTCGATCGAGGGCCCGGACTCGCCGCGGGTGCTGGCCGCCGAGGCCGACCTGGCCACCGCCGAGCACGCGGCCGGTCACTGCTCGACCGCCCGGTCCCGGCTGGCCCGTGCCTGGCGGCGACACAGCCGGGTGCACGGCGACGCGGCCCCGGCCGGGATCAAGATGCTGGCCCGGCTCGGCGCGATGGAGCGCGAGTGCGGACTGGACGCCGAGTCGGCCGAGCACCTGGCCCAGGTCGGTGAGCTGTGCGCCCGCCACCTGCCGGCCGGTCACCCGCTGGCCCGGCAGGCCGCCGCGCTCGTCGCCGGCCGGGCGTCCGGACGGCACACCTGCGGCCGGCGCGACACCACCGGGGGCAAGCCGTTCCGCCCGTTCCCGAGGCGGCCCACCGTCACCGATCCGTCCGGAGCCCAGCCGGCGGCGTTCCCGGCCCACGCGCCCGGTCAGCCGCCGCCCGACGACCGGCCCACCGACCCGCTCGGCACGGTCTACCCGGTCGACGAGGATGCCGACGACCCGCTGCCGGACAACCGGCCCACCGACCCCAACGGGACCGTCTACCAGCAGCCGCTCTACCTCAGCGACGTGCACCGGCTGCCGGGCGACCCGACCGGCCGGCACGCCCGGGCCGACACCCCACCGCCACTGCCCGGCAATCGGGCGCCCGACTACGGCGAGGACGGCCGACCCCTTCCGGTCGGGACCGCGCAGGCCGACACCCGTACCGATCCGCCCAACTCGCGGCGCGTGCCGGCACCGGCCCGGCGGTCCCGGGCCGGGCATCCGCTGCTGTTGGCCACGCTCCTGGCCGCCGGAGTCGCGGCGGCCGCGGCGGTGGTGATCCTGACGCTGCCCGGCGCCGACGGGGCGACCACCCCGCCGGTCCAGTCGGCCACCGGCGGGGCCCAGCCACTGGCCGCCACCGCCGACCCGGGCTCTCCGCAGAACGTGCGGTTGCGCGACGACGGGCCGAGTGTGTCCCTCCAGTGGGACTATCCGCGCGACGCGAAGGGTGAGGTGCTGATCACGGTGACCCGTTCGGACCGGCCCCCGGTCACCGTCGCCGAGTTGCCCGCCGGAGCCACCGACTACGTCGTCTACAGCCTCAGCGAACGCTACGACTACTGCATCACGGTCGGGATACGCCAGAGCGGGCAGAAGATCGCGGCCGCCGCGCCCGCGTGCACCGCCCGGTGACCGGCTCGACCAGGTCCGGCCGCCCGCTACCGATCCGCAACCCGCCGCGACCCGGAAAGCTACCGGCACACCGGAATGTGAGGCGTCACGGCGGCGACAGGAAAGCAGGGACAGTGACGACGGAAACGGCGAGCCGTGTCCCCACCGAGCCCCATCCGGAGCTCAGCGCACTCGAATCCGTCGCGGCGGAACTCGAGGGACGGCCGTTGTCGGCGTTCCGCACCCTCTGGGAGCCCGCCGAGGAGCTCCGGCAGCGTGCCGCCGAGCAGGGCTCCGAGCGGCTCGTCCAGCGGGCGACCCTGCTTCAGGCCGGGGTGCTGCTCCGGCAGGGGCGGACCGGCGAGGGCGGCCGGCTCGCCCACCAGGTACGCGTCTGGGCCGAACAACACGAGGATCACCTCCTGCTGGCCCGTACCCACCGGGAGTTGTCGGTCTTCTTCCGCCATGTGGGTGATTTCGCGGACTCGCTCACCCACGCGCTCCAGGGCGTCGCCTTCCTCCCCGACGACGTGCCGCCCAGCCTGCGGGCCCGGCACCTGATGACGCTCTCGGTCTCGCTCGACGACACCGGCTCGCACGCGGACGGCAAGATCCGTGCGCGGGAGGCTCTGATGCTGGCCGTCGAGGCGGGCGATCACGAGGTCACCTCGTCGGTCCTGAACAACATGGCGTACACCGCGGTCGAGATCGGCGACGAGCCCGAGGCCCGGATGCTCGTCGATCAGATGCGTGACCTCCAGGCCCGTACCGGAATCCGGTTCACCGCCAACGAGCTGGACACGATGGCACAGGTCGAGCTGATGGGCGGCCGGTACGACGCGGTCGAGGAGTTGCTCTCCCCGGTGCTGGCCGACCTGGTCGCCGCGAATGAGGGGGACGCGGTCGCCGAATGCCGGCTCACCCTCGCCCAGGCACGCCGGATGGCCGGCCGGCACGAGGCGGCGCAGGAGGCTCTGGACGACACCCGGGCGGTGTGTGCCGAACGTGGTCTGGCCGGCATCGGCGCCCGGGTCCGGCAGGAGCAGGCCGCCCTGTTCGCCGACACCGGGCGGTTCGCCGAGGCGTACGAGGAGCATCGCGCCTTCCACGCCGCCACGACCGCGCTGCAGTCGGTCCAGCGGGACGCTCGGGCCCGTGCCCTGCAGGCCGTCTTCGAGGCCAACGAGGCACGCCGGGTCAGTGAGCACTTCCGGGAGATGGCCCACCGGGACGCGCTGACCGGGCTCTACAACCGGCGGTACGTCAACGAGCGGATGCCGGCTCTGCTGCTGGAGTCGGCAGCACGCCGCCGCCCGCTGTCGCTGGCCATCGTCGACCTGGATCACTTCAAGCGGGTCAACGACACCCTGTCGCACGCCACCGGTGACGCCGTGCTGCAGCACGTGGCCGAGTTGCTGGAGGAGGCGGCACCCGGGTCGGCGTTCGCGGCCCGGATGGGTGGCGAGGAGTTCCTGCTGGTCTATCCGGGGGTGGACGCCGAGGAGGCGCTCACCCGCTGCGAGCGGCTGCGGTTGCGGATCCGGGCGCACGGCTGGGAGACGGTCACCGGGACTCTTCCGGTGACCACGAGCATCGGGGTCACCACGGCGCCGGAGGGCCGGAGCACGTTCTCCGCGCTGCTCTCCGCGGCCGACCACAACCTGTACGCCGCGAAGCGCTCCGGCCGCGACCGGGTGATCGCCGGCTGAGGTCGGAACCGGTCGTCATTCGCCGGTCGGGACGCCGGCCGACTCCGCGACGATGTCCAGGTGGCCCACGTGGCGGGCGTACTCCTGGACCAGGTGGAGACAGACCCGCTCCAGGGTGGCCGGGTCGGCGCCGGACCAGCGTGGCCCCGGTACGCCGACCGCGTCCAGGTCGTTGCCGGTGATCGCCGCGGTGGTGTGCGTCCCCTGGGCCCGCAGTTCGGCGGTCAGGCCGGCCAGGGTCTCCGAGTCGTCGACGTGCCAGCGGTCGTCGCGCTGGTCGGCCCACGGGTCGGGGATGTCCCGCCCTTCGAAACCCCACTCGATCCAGCGCCGTTCCACGTGCCGCAGGTGTTTGACCAGTTCCAGTGGGGTCCAGCCGGAGGGCAGCCGGCTGGTCCGGAGCTCGGTCTCGGGCAGTGCGGCGGTCTTCACCAGGAGCGTCTCGCGGAAGTAGTCCAGGTAGCGGGTGAACACCTCGGCCCGGTTCGCGGCCGGGATCGTGGGCGACGGGAACTCGATCGTCATACCGCGAGGTTAGAGCCGGCCGTCAGAGATCCATGTCGGCGCGGACCGGATAGTGGTCGGAGGCCTGCTCGGTGGTCTCGTCGCGGATCACCCAGGCCCGCTCGGCTCGGGCCGCCAGCGCCGGACCGGCCAGCAGGTAGTCCAGGCGCATCGTGCCGAACTCGCGGCCGGCGAAACCGGTCGGCACGGTACGCCCGTCGCCCTCCCCCACGGCGGCCCACAGGTCGGTGAACCCGCCCGCACGGAACGCCACCAGGGCCCGGGTGTCCGGGGTGCCGTCCGGGCCGAGGTGCCGCTGCCGGTAGAGCGAGTGCACCCGGTCGAGCGTGGCGGTGTGGTCGGTGTCCGGGTCGAGGCCGTTCATGTCGCCGGCGATCAGCGTCATCCCGCGGCCGGACCCGTACCGGGCGGCCAGCCAGCGGGCCTCACGGTAGCGGCGGTACGGGGAGAACGGGTTGAGGTGGGCGCTGACCACGGTCAGCGGGCCGGCCGTGGTCTCCACGACCGCGATCGCGACCGCGTGGTGCAGCCGCCAGCGGATCGCCGACCGCCGGAGGATCCGCCGGGGTGGGCGCACCAGGACCGCGACCGGCTGCGCGAGCCCGGCCGGCGCAAGGTGGACGGTCATGCCCGCCTCTTGCGCCAACCGGTGCAGACGTCGACCGTACCGATGGAAGTGTTGAAGCTCTTGCAGACAGACGACGTCCGGCTGCTCGCGGCGGATGACCCCGGTGATGGCCGGCAGGCGGTCTCCGCCGCCGTTCTTGATGTTCCAGGTCATCAGCCGCAGCGTCATCCGACGGTCACCGGGTGGCGCCGGGTCGCCTGCTCGGCCTCGGCGGCCGCCTCGGAGGCCGTCTCGGCATGTGCGTTCGGGCGGACCGTGAAGTAGAGGACGGTGAGCCAGCCGGCGGTCAGCAGGGCCGCGCCGAGCACGTCGGTGGGGTGGTGCATGCCGCGGTACATGCGGGAGAGCGCCACGATCAGCGGCATGATCACCGCGAGGGCCGGGAAGATCCAGCGCCACGGCTGCCGGACCCGGGCCAACACGATGATCGCGATGGCCGCCCAGAGGCACATGGTCGCGGCGATGTGCCCGGACGGGAACGACGACGTCGGCATCTGGCCGTCCAACTGCTCGACCGACGGACGGTCCCGGCCGACCGCGGCCGCCGCGCAGAGGAAGAGGGTCAGCTCACCCATCATGGTCAGGGCCAGGAACAGGACCGGCCGCCACTGCCGCCACAGGGCCAGCGCCAGCGGGCAGAAGATCAGCGAGATGATCAGGATGGCGTGGGTGTCGCCGGCCTTGCTGGCCAGCCAGCTCAGCTCATCCAGCGACGGGGTGCGGAAGGTCTGCAGCCAGCGCGGGAAACCGTCGTCGAAGGGCGGCTCCCACCTGTTCACCGAGTAGCCGACCAGGTAGAGCAGGCCGAACACGAACACCCAGCCGACCAGGATCTCGGCCGCCTTCGCCCACGGGTGCGGCAGCACGGCCTCCTCGGCCGGGGCGGGACGCAGGTCCGGACCGGCCTCCGGCTCCAGGCCGTCGGCGAGCGCCGGGACCGGCCGGCCCGCTTCGCGACGCCAGATCCGGAAGGCGTACGCGGTGACGCTGATCCAGGCCACCCCGAGCAGCCATCCGCCGATCACGTCGGAGAGGAAGTGCACACCCAGGGCGATCCGGGTGAACCCGACCGCGGCCACGATCACCGCGGCCAGCCCGGCGAACCAGGGCCGCCACCGCCGCCGCATGGCCGGCAGGAAGACCAGCACGATCATCCCGTAGACGACCATCGAGCCGAGCGCGTGCCCGCTGGGGAAGCTGTTGCCCGGCGCGGTCGCGACCGGCACCTCGACCACCGGGCGCAGCCGTCCGATCAGCGCCTTCAGCGACGGGTCCAGGATCAGCGCGCCGGCTCCGGTCACCACCAGGTACAGCGCCGGGCGGGGCCGCCGCCGGATCAGCAGCACCGCGACCAGCAGGGCCACCAGCGGGATCATGAAACCGCGGCCGCCGAACGAGGAGATCTGGTTCAGGACCGCCACGATCGTGTCCGAGCCGGACGCCCAACTGTTGAGGCCGTCGGCCACCGACCGGTCCAGCCCCAGCAGCGGCTGCCAGTGGAAACGCACGAGCAGTAGCAGGGTGCCGAAGGCGAGGCCGACCGCCGTCACCGCGGCCAGACCCAGCACGCTGCGTTCAGCGAAGTGTCGTACCGGCGCCCAGCGGGCTCGCTTCTCGGTCACGGCGTACTCCTGATTCGTCCGGGAGAGGTGCGCCGTTCTTACCCGGTCGGCTCCGCGGATACACCGGGGTCGCGCTGTGCCGGAATCTCCGGCTCCGGATCGGGCTCCCAGCGGTCCTCCAGAGCAGGCCGTCGTACGCCCACCCGCCTGGCCTCCAACTGGGCCGCGAAGGCCAGCCCGAGGAAGAGCGCGATCCCGGTCAGATTGGCCCACAGCAGCAGCGCCATCATGGCGGTCAGCGGGCCGTAGGTGGCGCCGAACCCGTCGCTGAACCTGATGTACCCGGCCAGGAGCAGGCTCGCCAGCCACCACAGCACCGTCGACACCACGGCACCGAACAGCAGCCAGGACAGGGCCGGCTGGTTACGCCGTACCGAATGCCGGAACAGCAGGCCCACCGCGAAGACGATCAGCAGCAGGCTCAGCGGCCAGCGGACCACGTCCCAGGCCACCCGCAGGCCGGGGCTCAGCCCGAAATGTCTCTCCGCCGAGTCACCGGCCGCCCGCCCGGCCACCAGCAGCAGGAACCCGAAGAGCGCGGGTAGACCGGCGATCACCGCGAGCACCGCGGCCCGCAGGTACTTGCGCAGGGCCGGCCGGTCGCGTTCCACCCCGTAGATGCGGTTGGCGCCGCGCTCGATCTGGGCCATCGCGCTGGTCAGCGCGAACAGGCCGGTGATCAGACCCAGGGTCAGGGCCAGTTCGCCCGCCTCCTCGGTCCGGTCGTCGTCCATCAGCAACTCGGTGACCAGCGGCTCGCTGGCGCCCGGGGTGAGCGCGATGACGGTGTCGGCGACGATCCGGCCGCCGTCCTCCACCCCCAGGTCGGTGGCCAGGCCGGAGAGCGCGATCAGGAACGGGACGATGGCCAGGCACAGCTGGAAGGCGAACGCCCGGGAGTGGCTGAACCCGTCGCCGTACCGGAACCGGACGAACGCGTCGTGCAGCAGCGGCCAGCGCCCGTAGTGCCACAACGCGTGGAAGGCGTCGTCGGCGGACAGCTTGTCACCCGGCATCATCCGGGTCTCGGGGACCGGCTGGGTGCTGCTCAAGCCTTCTCCTTCGCACGACGGGCGACGGCGGAGGCGTCGTACGCCAGGTCCGGGTCCGCGTCCGGCTGCGGCACGCAGAGCAGCAGGGCCCGCGGCCGGAGGTGGATCTTCATGACCTTGCCCGGGGCGATGGTGTCACCGTCGAGCTGACGCGCCTGTGCCCGGTTGCTGTAGATCTCAACCCGCGATGCGGTGTACGTCTCCATCAACGGCACCCGCTCCCGACGGCTCACCACCGCCCAGGCCAGGGCCGCCCAGTGGGCCAGGTTGGTCGGGCTGAGGATGGCCACGTCGAACTTGCCGTCGTCCGGCTCGGCCTTGCTCAGCAGTCGGACGCCGCCCTGCAGCCGGCCCACGTTGCCGACGATCACGGCGGCCGGGCGTCGGGGCATCGGCGGACCGCCGTCCAGCCGGATCCGGGCCCGCATCGGCCGGTCCAGCAGGTGTTTCGCGGCCCCGCCGACATACGCCAGCCAGCCGATCCGCTTCTTCGCCTTCTCCGAGGTGTCCTCGAGCATCTGGGCGTCGAAGCCCATCCCGGCCATCACCACGAAGCACCTGTCGTCGATCACGCCGACGTCGATGCGCCGCCGGCCGCCCTCCAACGCCACCTCCAAGCCGGTGGCCGGGTCGTTGCCGAGGCCGAGGTTCGCCGCCAGCAGGTTGCCGGTGCCGGCCGGCAGCACGGCCAGCGCCACATCCGACCCGGACAGGGCGGTGACGACCGCGGTCACCGTGCCGTCGCCGCCGCACGCGAAGACCAGCTCGGCGCCGTCGGCCACCGCCTTCTTCGCCTGGCCGCGGCCCGGGTCCTCGGGTGTCGTCTCATACCAACGCGGCGCGGGCCAGCCGGCACGGGCGAGCCCCTGCTCGACGATCCGGTGCAGCTGATCGGGATCGGCCACCTTGGTGGGGTTCACCACGACGGCGCAGCGGGGTCCAGTCACGTCGCTCAGTGTGCCGGAGTCATGTCACGGCGGCGACTCGACCGACGGTGCCTGCCGGAAGAAGGGCACACTGCACGAGTGACCGAAGTTACCTATCCGCATGTCGGGTTCACCCGTACCGGGCGGCTCCCGTCCGGCTACCGCCATCTGCGCCATCGCACCGCGATCGGCGCCGGTGAGGAGACGCTGGCCCGGGCCGGTGAGGCGATCCTGACCTTCCGCATGCACCGGGCCATCGGCGCCCGGATCAGCGCCGACGCCGGTCGGGCCGCGCCCGGGGTGCTGCTCACCGTCGGCCTAGGCCCGCTGCGGGCCCCGTGCGAGGTGGTCTGGACCGTCGAGGAGGGTGACCGGATCGGGTTCGCCTACGGCACCCGTCCCGGGCATCCGGCGACCGGCGAGGAGGCGTTCCTGGTGGAACGGGACGAACACGACCGGGTGTGGTTCACGGTCGTCGCGTTCAGCCGCCCGGCGAGCACCCTGATGCGGGTGACCGGCCCGGCCGCGGTGTTGTTCCAGCACGCCTTCGCCCGCGCGTGCGGGTTGGCCCTGCGGCGCCTGGGTAACGTGGGGCGGTGAGCCGGACCGAGATCACCTGGTGGGGGCACAGCACCGTGTGGCTCGCCGACTCGGGTGTCACCCTGCTGACCGATCCGGTGCTCACCGGCCGGCTCGCCCACCTGCGGCGGATGGCCGGTCCGGCGCCCCGCCTGCCCGGCGCGCCCGACGCGATCCTGCTGTCGCACCTGCACGCCGACCACTTTCACGTGCCGTCGCTGCGGGCGGTGCCCGGCGATCCGGTCCTGGTGGTGCCGCGCGGCGCCGCGGCTTTCGCCGCGCGAGCGATCCCCGGTGCGGCGCGGCGGTGCGTCGAGCTGGGGCCGGGCGAGGAGACCAAGATCAAGGGGGTACGGGTGAGAGCCGTCCCCGCCCGGCACGACGGACGCCGTGGACCCTGGTCCCGGGAACGGGCCGAGGCGATCGGTTTCGTGGTCGAGGGCGCCTCCCGCACCTGGTACGCCGGTGATACCGGCCTGTTCGACGGGATGGGTGAGCTCGGCCCGCTGGACCTGGCACTGATCCCGGTCGGCGGCTGGGGGCCGACCCTCGGTGCGCACGGTCACCTGGACGCCCGGGACGGCGCCGAGGCGTTGCGTCGGGTGCGGGCGTCGTGGGCGGTGCCGGTGCACTACGGGACACTCTGGCCGGTCGGGATGGGTCGCGTCCGCCGGCACATGTTCGACGAGCCGGGCCCTCGGTTCGCCGAGTTCGCGGCCGAGGCGGCACCGGACAGCCGGGTGCGGGTGCTCACCCACGGCGAGACCTTCGGCGTGCCCGCGTGATCGACACCCTCAGCGCCTCGGGCTGGCTGTTCCTGGTGGTGGCGTTCGGGGCCATCGTGCCGATCGTGCCCACCGGGGCGGCGGTCAGCGCGACCGCGGCGTACGCGTTCCACCAGCATGTGTATGCGGTCGTGCCGGTGATCCTGGCCGGAGCGGCCGGAGCCTACGTGGGCGACCTGGTGATGTATGCGATGTGCCGGTTCGGCGGTGAGCAGATGGCCCGCCGGCTGCGGTGGATGCGTGACGAGCACCGGCTGGCCGCGGTGACCGAGCGGCTGCGCGGGCGGGAGGTGTCGGTGCTGCTGGTGTCCCGGCTGATCCCCGGCGGCCGGGTGCCGGTGCTGCTGGCCGCCGCGTTCGCCGGGCTCCCGTGGCGCACGTTCGTGGTCGCCAACCTGCCGGCCTGCGCGCTCTGGTCGGCCGTCTACGCCATGATCGGGCTGCTCGGCGGTTCGCTCTTCCCCGAGCCGTGGCAGGGCGTGCTCGCCGCCGTGGTGCTCATCCTGCTGGTCAACCAGTGCCTGAGCTGGTTCTCGAAACGGCGGAACGCTAGTACTTCAGATGCGTCCGGGTGAGCTTCGCGACCTTCTCCACCAGGCTCTGCCCGGCGGGCATCGTCGAGTTGGTGTGTGACAGGACGGCGATCGACACGTCGGTGTCGTCGTCGGTGATCTGACCGACCGTGTTGATGATCCACAGGTTGCTCTCGGTGGACCGCTGGAGCCAGCCGTTCTTCACCGTGGCGTCCTCGCCCTCCTGGGCCGCGGCCGGGACACCCCAGTCCTGGTCCGAGGCGACGGTGCTCATCAGCTTGTGCGCGTACTCCCGGGAGGCCTCGGACAACTCGCTCTTCTCGTCGACCAACTGGGAGAGCAGGACCACCTGATCCTTCACGGTCGTCCGGGTGAGGCCCCAGGAGCCGCTGACCTTGGTCTGGGTGAGGCCGAGGCGCTTGTTGCAGGCGGTCAATCCACCGATCTTGCCGACCTTGCCGTAGAGCGAGGTGGTCGCGTCGTTGTCGCTGTACCGGATCATCTTGTCCGCCAGCGCCTTCTCCGAGCTGGTCAGCTTCCGGTCGTCGTCCTGCGCGGTGAGTAGCAGGCAGGCCAGCACCTGCACCTTGACCACACTCGCGGTCTCGTACTTCTCGTCGCCGCGGTAGGCGTACGTCTCGCCGGTCTTGCGGTCGAAGACGGCGACCGAGAACTCGGGCTTACCGGTCGCGTACTTCTTCAGCGCCGCGTCGAGGGCCTTGACCCGCTTGGCGCGCTCGATGGCGGCCAGCTCCTCCGGGGTGGGGCCGGTCGGGGTGGCCGATGCCTTCGGCTCCTCCTGGAAGACTCCGGCCAGGGCGCCGCCACCGGAACCGCCGGTGCCACTGTCGGCCAGGAGGCCCTTCGCCACCAGGACCGAACCCCCGAGGATACCGAGAGCGGCCGCCGTCACGATGAGATTCCGGGTACGTCGCACCCATGCATACTGCCGTGTCGGACGCCCGGATGGCTCACCGGATTCCTGTGTATTCCCGACTTTCGACGCTCGGCTCCGACATCGACACAGCCCGTCACCGATCGAAGGGTGCGGAACCGGCGCACAATGGGTGCATGTTCTCTCTCGTGTCCGGTGCTCTCCAGATGACCACGGCGGCGGCAGGCAAGGTGATCGAGACGGCGGCCACCGCGGCGACCATCCCGGTGCGGGCCGTCTCCCTGATCGGCCAGACGGAACTACTGGTCAACCGGATCACACTGGCCGTCGGCCGGGCCGAGGAACTGATCGAGCGGGTGTCCGCGGTGGCCACCGCGGCGGAGGCGGCGGTGGCCGAGACCCGGGCCATCACGACGGCGGCCGCGATCGCCGTCGACGAGGTCACCGCCATCACGACCCGGACGAGCACCGCCATCGACGGAGTGACCTCCATCACTACTCGCGCGAACACGGCCGTCGACGGGGTCACCGCCATCGTCACCCGAGCCGACTCGGTGGCGGGCGAGGTCGAGGGGCTCGTCGGCGACTACTCCCCCACGCTGCGCCAGGCCGCCCCGCTCGCCGCCCATTTCGTGTCCGAGCTCACCCCCGACGAGGTGACCGCCGCGATCCGGATGATCGACGAGCTGCCGGCCCTCCAGCGGCACCTGGTCCACGACGTGATGCCGCTGCTGGGCAAGCTCGACCAGGTCGGCCCGGACCTGCACAAGCTCCTCGAGGTGACCGAGGACCTGCACCTGGCGATCGCCGGCCTGCCCGGACTGAAGATGCTGCGCCGCCGAGGCGAGGAACGCACCCACGACTAGACCGCGAGGATCAGGCCCTTTATCTCGTAGGAGGCGATGTCGGGGCGGATCGTCACGGTGGGTTCCCGGATCATCCGGAGGCCCGGCATCGCGAACAGCCTGCTGAGGAAGATGTCGGTCTCCTGGATCGCGATGTGGGCGCCCGGACACTTGTGCGCGCCGTCGCCGAAGGACAGGCCCGGGCCGACCGGGCGGCCCGGGCAGACCGCTCGGGGCTGGTCGCCGGCCTCGGCCGGGTCCAGGTTGGCCGCGGCCACTGCGACCTCGACCCGGGCGCCGGACGGGATGGCGACGTCGCCGACCGTGACGTCCGCGGTGGTCCAGCGGAGCAGGTCGCCGACCACCGGTTCGAGTCGCAGGATCTCGTGCAGGACGGCCACCCGCGCGGCCTGATCACCCCCGGTGTACTGGGCGCGCAGCGTCTCGTCGGTGAGCAGATGCCAGGCGGCGACGGTGATGAACTCGCGGGTGGTGACCATGCCGGCGGCCGCGAACGTGACGCATTCGCCGAGGATCTCGGGCAGGCTGCACCCCTGGTCGATCAGGTGCGAGATCAGGTCGTCGCGGCGGTGGCGGCGGCGGGCCGCGACGGCCGGGCGGACGTCCCGCCAGAGGAACGACAGCAGGACGAAGTTGTTGAACGCCTTCTGCCGGACCGCGGACAGTCCACGCGCGTCGGGGTCGGGGATGGCGAAGAACCGGTCCAGCCGCTGCGGCATCCCGGGCGCACTGTCGGTGAGACCGACCACCTCGGCGGCGACGGCGACGGCGAGCTGGAAGGAGAGCGCCGACAGGTCGGCCGCCCCACGCCGTCGCAGCACCTCGCACTGCTGGTCGGCGAGCCGGTGCATGAGTTCCCGATAGGCCGACTCGACCCGTTTCGGGGTGAAGTAGCGGGCCGTCTGCCGCCGCTGCTCGCGGTGCTCCGGCCCGTCCCGGTAGAGCATCGGCAACCGCATCCGATGCTGGTGGCGCAGCGCGTTCTCGATGCCGAGGCCGGCCTGCCGGGTGTCGTTGTGCCGCAGGAACCGCCGTGCGGTGGCGTAGTCCTGGATGTGCCAGACGCCGTCGTCGCCGACCCGGACGGGACAGCCCGGCGCCTTCGCACCCCGGTGCACCTTGCGGCCGTTGTTCACTGTGGTCATTCATCGATTGTGATACACGACACCCGCCCCCGATCAAGTGGATCGGGGGCGGGTGTCCGTATCGGCCCGGCCCTGTTCGGAGAGCTCACGGTGTGGGCGTCACCGCCGGGCCGCAGGTGTGTGTCAGAAGACCGAGACGCCGTACGCGCTCAGGGCCTCCACGACCGGCTGGAAGTAGGTGACGCCACCGCTGGTGCAGTTGCCGCTACCGCCCGAGGTCAGGCCGTGCGCGGTGGTGCCGGAGTAGAGCGAGCCGCCGCTGTCGCCGGGCTCGGCGCAGACGGTGGTGCGGATCAGACCGGAGACCGAGCCCTCGGCGTAGTTCACCGTGCTGTTGAGCGCGGTGACCCGGCCGGAGCGGGTGCCGGTGGTCGAGCCACGACGGGTGACGGTCGCGCCGACGGCCGGGGTGGCCGCCGAGGTGATGTCGACCGAGGTGCCGACGCCGCCGGTCTTGGTGATCGTCGTGTTGGTGTAGCGGACGATGCCGTAGTCGTTGCCCGGGAAGCTGGTGCCGGCCCGGGTGCCGAGCGTGACCGAACCGTTGGTCCAGGTCGAGGAGATGTTGGTGCAGTGGCCGGCGGTCAGGAAGTAGTTCGTGCCGGCGCTGTTGCGGACGTTGAAGCCGAGCGAGCAGCGGCCGCCGCTGGGGGCGTAGATGGCGTCGCCACCGGAGATGCGCAGGCTGAGCTTGCCGGGGACGCTCTCGACGCGGGCGGCGTCGCCGAGCTTGGCGACGGTCGCCTGGACCGCGGCGAGCTTGGCGCCGGTGATGCTCTCGTCCACCGAGACGACGACCTGGTTGGTGACCGGGTCGATGGCGAACGCCGTGCCCGGCGTCTTCAGGTTGACCTTCAGGTTCTCGTCGGCGGCGGCGAGCGTGGCGCCGCTGCGGGCGACGTAACGCGCGGTGGCGCCGGTGGCCTTCACCTCGGCGGCGGTCGCGGCGTCGGTCACGTTGACGACGAGCCGGCCGGCGTCGTCGATATAGGAGCCCGCGTCACGGACGCCGAGACGGGCGTCGAGGGTGTTGGCGAGGGCCGTCGGGTCGGCGATCGGTGCGGCCGCGGCGGGGGTGGCGGCGAGTCCGCTTCCGACGAGGATGCCCACGGCAAGGCCGACGATCGGTCGGCGAAGCTTCGGGTTTAGCACGTTTCCTCCCAGGGGGAACGGGTAGGGGCCGGTACGCCCGATCCGGCGTACCGCGTGCTCGCAAGTATTTAAATCTCTCAATCGACTGGCAAGAGCTGTGAACGATCACCGAATGGCGATCAACAGCGCCGTGAACTGCGGAAACACGCCTTGCATATCGCGGACCTATTACCCGTTC
Source organism: Actinoplanes sichuanensis (assembly GCF_033097365.1). Lineage (NCBI taxonomy): Bacteria > Bacillati > Actinomycetota > Actinomycetes > Micromonosporales > Micromonosporaceae > Actinoplanes > Actinoplanes sichuanensis. Next base: position 11,312,827 of record NZ_AP028461.1, on the reverse strand, counting down.
GGGATGAAGCTGGAGGAAACGCAACCGGCCGGTGACCCGAGGTCACCGGCCGGCGCGGCGGCTACATCGACACACGTGAACGGCCTGCTTACCGCTCGACGACGACGATCGGGGCGTCGTCGGCGAGCCGGTAGCCCAGGCCGTACACCGTGGTGATCAGCTCCGGGTCGTCGAGTTTGGTCCGCAGGCGGCTGACGTGCACGTCGACCGTGCGGTTGGTGGTGTGCCGGTGCCCCCAGACGTGGGTGAGCAGCTGCGAACGGCTGAACACCTGACGCGGGTGCCGGGCGAGGAAGAGGAGCAGGTCGTACTCCAGGCGGCTGAGCTCCAGCAGCCGGCCGCCGCGGAACGCGGTGCGCGCCCGCGGGTCGAGACGGATCTCGGCGGCGTGCTCGACGGCCGGCGCTGAGACGCCGTCCACCTCGACAGCGGCGGCACCGGCCGCGTCCACCAGCTCACGCAGCGCCGCGAGCACCCGCTCACGGCCACCGACCCCGCCCGCGATGCTGATCGTCAGGGTGACGGGCGCCTGGTCATCGTCCACTTGCTGCTCCGGCGGCGGATCGGGCACGGGCCGTAGCAGGACCGGGCGGGGGTACGTGGCGTGCGGGTGGGCGACAGCGAGAGCGGACACGGCTTACTCCTTCACGGTGGGTGGGGCAAGGATACATTTCCTATCAGTTAGATAGGCAGTGGCAGGCATCATATCCTCCGTGGTGACAATTCCCTATCGGATAACTAGGATATGGCGTACGCGCCTGGTCCTCGACCGGCACTCCAGAGAGGTCGCACCGACATGACGGGAATCGTGGTGGTGTCCGGCAACCCCCGGACCGGATCCAGGACGTCGACGCTGGCCGTCGCGGTCGGCGAGGCCATCGCCGAGCAGCTCGGCTCCCCGCAGCCGCACGTCATCGAGGTCGGCTCGCTCGGAGCCGGCCTGCTCACACCGGGCGACGAGGCGACGAAAGCCGCCGTCGCGGTGATCAGCGAGGCGAATCTGCTGGTCGTCGCCACTCCCACCTACAAGGGCGGTTACACCGGCGTGCTCAAGGTGCTGCTCGACCAGCTCCCGGCGCAGGCGCTGTCCGGCAAGCTGGCCGTCCCGGTGGTCACCGCCGGTGTCGCTCCGCAGGCCACCGCGGCCGAGACGCTGCTGCGCCAACTGCTGGTCGAGCTGGGCGCCATCGTGGTCCGGCCGGGTCTCCCGGTGGTGGAGAGCGACCTGCCGGAGTCCACCGCCATCGCACAGAAATACGCCGCCGCCCTCGACTGGTGAGGGCGACGGCGTATTCGCGGAGTCAGCGTGCGGTCAACGTGTAGGTCCGTTCGGCCGCCTGGTTCCACACGTCGGTGAACCGGATCGTGAAGGTGTAGGTGGCGCCCGCCGGGCTGGTCGACAGGCCGCTCAGTAGGCCGTCCATCGACAGGCTCAGCCCGGCCGGCAGCTCACCGGACGCCAGCGTCCAGACCCCGTCGCGGCCGTCGGCGAGCTCGAACCGCTGCTCGAACTCGACGTCGTCGATCAGGTCGGGCAGTACCTCGGTCTGGATCACCGGCAGGTCCGCCACCACCGGGATCACCACCCGCCGGGTGACCGCCTGCGGCACGTAGTCGGTGAACCGGACGGTCACCGTGTACCGGCCCGCCTTCTCCGGTGTACCCGAGATCACCCCGGACGAGGAGAGCGAGAGACCGGCCGGCAGGGTGCCGGAGTCGAGTTTCCAGCCGCCCCGGCGCCCGGCGGTCAGCGCCAGCCTCGTCGAGTAGGGCACACCCACCGCGGCCTGTGGGGTCTGACCGGTGGCGATCACCGGCGCCTTGGGCGGGGCGGGCACGAACAGGAGCCGGTTCGGCGACCCGGCGCGGTCGGTGACCTTGCCCTTCGTCGCGTTGGCGATCAGCTTGGCCTGCACCTGGGCCGGAGTCAGAGCCGGGTCGGCGTCCAGGAGCAGCGCGGCCGCCCCGGCCACGTGCGGTGACGCCATCGACGTACCGCTGTATTTGGCGGTCGCGGTGTCGCTGGTCGAGACCGCGGACTTGATGCCGACACCGGGTGCGAAGAGGTCCACCCCGCCGCCGTAGTTGGAGAACGACGCACGCCGGTCGCGGCTGTCGGTCGCTGCCACGGTGATCGCCTGCGGCACGCCGGCCGGGCTGCCCAGCCGGGCGTCGACGTCCTCGTTGCCGGCCGCCACCACGTAGGTGATTCCGGCCGCGATCGACTCCTCGACGGCCCAGTCCAGCGCCGGGCTGTAACCGCCGCCGAGGCTCATGTTGGCCACCGCCGGCAGGTCGGCGTTCTGGGTCACCCAGTCGATGCCGTCGATGATGTCCGAGATGAAGCCCTCGCCGGCACAGTCCAGCACCCGGACCCCGACCAGCTTCACCTTCTTGGCCACCCCGTACGTGGATCCGCCGATCGTGCCGGCGACGTGCGTACCGTGGCCGTTGCAGTCGTCGGCGTCCGTGTCGTGGCCGACGAAGTCGTAACCGGAGACGGCCCGCCCGCCGAACTGCCGGTGACTGGTCCGCAGGCCGGTGTCGATGACGTAGGCGTGCACGGAGTCGCCGTCGGCGGACGGCCGGTAGCTCTTGGAGAGCGACTTCCCGCGCTGGTCGATGCGGTCCAGGCCCCAGGCCGGGTTCTTCTGGGTGCCGGTGAGGGCGACCTTGCGGTCCGTCTCGACGTGCCGCACCGACGGATCGTTGGCCAGCCGGCGGGCCTGGGTGGCGGTCATCTCGGTGAGGTAGCCGGGGAAACTGCGGAACTGACGCAGCAGACGACCGGCGAGCAGGCCGGGCGCACCGTCCCGCAACGTGACGATGTAGCGGCCGGTCGGCTCGGAGTCGGCGGCGTGCGCCGGTACCGGGGAGACGATGACGGAGGCGGCCACCGCCGCGGCGATCCACTTACGCATGCCTGGGGTGATCGGACGCCGCACGCCCACCTTGAGAAGAGCCTTGAGAGGAGCCTTGCGAGCAGGCCTCGAGAAGTCAGGCGCGATGGGCGAGCAGAGCCAGGCGGACCCGGTTGGGGCTGCCGGTCTTGGTCATCAGCGCGGCGATGTGGGTCTTCACCGTGGTCACGCCGATGTGCATCCGCTCGGCGATCTCGGTGTTGCTCAGGCCCTCGCCGACCAGGCCGAGCACCTCCTGCTCGCGGGCGGTCAGCCCGTCGACCCGGCCGCGGGGCTCGGGGCGGGCGTCGACCGCCCGGCGGACCAGCCGGCGCAACACGTCCTGGCTGAACGGGCTCTCCCCGGTCGCCGCCTGTCGGATGCCGTGCAGCAACTCCTCCGGCGGGGCGTCCTTGAGCAGGAAACCGCACGCGCCGGACTGGAGAGCCGGATAGAGGTGGTCGTCGTCACCGAACGTGGTGAGCACCAGCACCCGGGCCGACGGACGGGCCGCGATGATCCGGCTGGTCGCGGTGATCCCGTCGACACCGGGCATCCGCAGGTCCATCACGATCACGTCGGGTAGCAGGCGGGCGGCCGACTCGACCGCGGCCCGCCCGTCACCCGCCTCACCGACCACCTCCATGCCGGGCTCCGCGTCACAGAGCATCCGCAACCCGGCCCGGATCAGCTGCTGGTCGTCCACGAGCAGCACCCGGATCATCCCGGCAGCACCGTGCTCACACGCCATCCCTTCCCCTGCGGGCCGGCGGTGAGGGTCCCGCCCAGCACCTCGACCCGCTCCCGCATACCGGTGATGCCGTGACCGCCGCCGAGCGGGACGTCCCGCGGGCCGGCCGGCACGCCACCGTCGTCGGACACCGCCCATTCCACACCGGAATCGGACCGGGCCACCCGCAACGCGGCGGTGGCGGCCGGGCCGGCGTGCTTGGCCACGTTCGTCAGTGCCTCCTGGGTGAGGCGGAGCACGGCCAGACCGCGAACCGCGTCCAGCGAGCCGATCGCCGGGTCGATCTCCGCCTCCACGATCACCCCGGCCAGGCGGGCCTTCTCCACGGCGCCGGCCAGTGCGGCGGGCAGCGCGGACGGTTCGATCGCGGTCAGCGCGGCGTCACCCCGTACCCCCTCCGGGTCTCGAAGAACCGCGACCAGCTGCCGCAGATCGGTCAACGCCTCCGTCCCGGTCCGGTGAACGTCGTCGAAGACGGCGGTCACCAACGGATCGAGATCCGGAAGGACATGCCGGGCCACGCCGACCCGCAGCACCACCGACGCGATGTGGTGGGCGACCACGTCATGCAACTCGCGGGCGATGGCGGCACGCTCGTCCGAACGGGCCGCACGCTGCTCCGACTCGGCTCGGCGGGCGGCCTGCAGGCCCAGCTCGTGGGTGGTCCGGCCGACGATGCCGAGCAGGATCGGCAGGCCCAGGCTGGTGCCCAGGCCGACCAGCGCCTCACCGGCGCCGACCCCCGAGCCGGGCAGCCCGAACGCCAGGTAGACCGCCGAGACCAGGCCGGCACCGGCCGCCACAAACCAGAACCGGGGCGCCCAGAAGGCCAGCTCACCGAGGGCCCACGCGGTGCCGACCTGGTTGATCGTCGAGTCCTCCAGCGTGGCCAGGGCGACCCCGAAGAAGAAGGTCTGCACCAGCAGATTGATCGGCTGCCGGCGGTGCAGCAGGATGCCGGACGCGAAGGCGAGCCCGGCCAGCACCCACTGCGGCCCGGTCGGTGGCGTCTGGGTGCCACAGATCACGAGCAGGTACGCCACCCCGCTGAGGATCAGCAGCAGCATCCGCGGGAGTGTCTCCCGCGCGTTGAAGAGGCGGCCCGCCCAGCTCATGCCGGTCAGCCTAGGCGTTCCGGCCAGCGGGGCCGCACCGCGAGGTAGGCGGCCAGCCCGAGCGGCCCGAGCATGATGGTGAGGAACAGGATCGGGGCCATCAGCAACACCGGAATCCCGCGCTCCCGGCTGTCCAGGTAGGACCAGCGGCCGACGAACAGGTCGAAGGCGATCATGTGGGCCCATCCGGCGGCCGCCCCGGCCGGGGAGCCGAGCAGTCCGGCCACCCCGTCCAGGGTCGGGTTCGACACACTGGCCCAGACGTTCGCGAAGTCCGGGACGATCAGCGCCGCGTAGATCGCCACGATCGGCAGCACGATCAGCGGGCTGCGCACGATCCGGGTGGTCCACGACCATTTCGGCAGCAGGATCATCAGCGCCCAGAACGGCGCCGCCAGCAGGAACGTCAGATCGAACAGGGTTCCGGTCACGCCCGGCTCCGGGTGGCGACGAGACTCGCGACGGCGGTCACGGCCGCCAGTGCGGCGAACGCGGCGAGGGTGAGCCCATCGGGTTTCAGCAGCGGTTGCGCACGGAGCGCCTGCCAGGTCAGAAGCAGCACCAGTACGGCGTACGCGCTCCCGCCGATCAGCACAAGCCGCGACCGTGCCGTGTCCGCCAGCCGGGTCCACCGGGCGAGGCCGTAGGCGAGCAGCGGAATCACCTGCAGGGCGTGCAGCCCGACGAAGTGGCTGATCCGCAGATCGCCGCCGGTGGTGCTCCACCCGGTGAGTGGCATACCCGGCCCACCGTCGGCGACGCCGACCGAGTGCGCCCCGATCAGCCCGCTGTCGGTCATCTGCGAGGTCATGATGAACGCCAACGCCATACCGAGCAGCGAGACACCGAGCCCGAGCCGGATCGCGTAGGAGGCGGCCCGATCGGGGATCCGCTGCCGGAGCGCGGCGACCGAGATGACGACCTGCGCGATGAAGAGCACCATGATCGAGGCGCCCATGATGTCCCACAGCACCTCGTTGAACGGCGTGCTGACGTTGTAGTGGCTGGTCGTCCCGCGGATCACCTGGGTGACGATGATGGCCAGCTCGGCGACCGCCACCCCGACGATGACGATCCCCGAGATCTCGGCCGGGCGGCTGCGCCGGGGCAGGACCGCCAGCATCCAGGCCAGCGTCCAGCCGTAGACGACGAACGAGACCGCGAACTTGAACGGCTTGAGCCAGATCGGGACGCCGGTGAGGATCCGGTCGTCGATGAAGATCCCGGCCAGGGAGACGATGGCCAGCACCGCCGACGCGGCGGTGAGCCAGAGCAGTGGCCGGTTCCAGCGGACCGGGCTGCGCAGGGCGGGCAGGCTTCCCGCGGTGAGCGAATCGATGGTGGTCATGGGCTTACGTTCGCCCGTCCCGGCGCCGGAATCGTCCGTCCGGGGGCCGCATCGGCGGCCGGGCGAAGGAGGGCTTCTCCTCCTCTGGTAGGAGGCGGTGATACTGGCCCGGTGGATCACACCGCCCCCCTGATCAACTTCCCCTCCGACGACAACGGACGACGTTCCAGCACCGCGTTCGGCCGGGCCGTGGTCGCCGACGCCCTCCGTAGCGTGGACCCGGCCGCCGCGGCGGCCGCCGAGCGCGAGAGCGACTGGCGACGCGGCTACCTACGCCATTTCAAAGCCCTGGTGGAGGCCGGTCTGGCCGATGACGGCCGGGCCGGTTACGCGATCGCCGAAGCCGGCCTGGCGTCGGTGCAGGCCCGGATCCGGTTCCGCCGTGACGACGGCGAGTTCACCCTGGCCCAGGCCCTGCTGGCGGCGCCGGACCGTCCTCTGGAGACGGTCGAGGTCAAGGGGGACGCACGGCCGGAGACCGAGGTCGTCCTGCCATACCGGGGCGAACTGCTGCGCGGTGACACCCTGCTGCGTCGGCTGGACGCCTGGGTGGCCGGCGGAGTGATCGAGGAGTCGTGTGCCGACGCGGTCCGCGAGGTCGCCGGTTCACCGGACTGGCTGGACCTGAGCGATCAGACCCTGGTCGCGGCCGGGGCCGGCACCGAGATGGGGCCGGTCGGCTCGTTCCTCGGCTGGGGCGGCACGGTCCTGGCCCTCGACCTGCCCCGGGCGGACCTGTGGCAGCGGGTGCGGGGCAAGGTGACGGCCGGTCGGCTGCTCGCCCCGGCCAGTGGCTCGACTCCCGGTGCCGACCTGCTCGGTGACCTCGGCGCGGTGGCGCAGTGGGTACTCGGTTTCGACGGGCGGCTGATCCTGGGCAACTACGTGTACGCCCCGGGTGGCGCGTACCCGCTGCTCGCGGCGTCGGTCGACGCGCTCGGCACGCACCTGCGACAGCATCGGCACGACACGGCGCTGGCGTTCCTGGCCACGCCGACCGACGTGTACGCGACGCCGGCCGCGGCGGTCACCCACGCCCGGGAGCGGTACGCCGGCCGCTCCGGTCGGGCGAAGCTGGGGGCGGTGGTCTCCGGGGGCCGCCTCCTGCGCCCCAACTACGTGCACGACGGGGTGCCCGGGATCAACGACAGCCTGGTCCCGCAGCAGGGGCCGAACTACGCGCTGGCCAAGCGCATCCACCGGTGGCGGTCCACGCTCACCCGGCGCGACGGGGTGGTCAGCTTCGCGGTGGCACCACCCACGCGTACCCGATCGGTGATCAGCAACCGTCTGCTCGCCGCCGCCTACGCCGGTGCCCATCTGTTCGACGTGGAGATCTTCGAGCCGGAGACGGCGAGCCGGTTGATGGCGCTGCTCCTGGTGCACCAGATCCGCAAGCCCCGGTCGGCGGCTCCGGCGGCCTGGGCGGACGAGGCGGTCGCGGCGGCGCACGGCGGGCTGTGGCGGACCGCCTACCACCCGCGGACGGCGCTGCCGCTGGCCGCGGTCCGGGGTCTGGCGCTGCCGCGATGACGGTCGCGGGGCTGGTGCTGGCGGCCGGGGCGGGCCGGCGTTACGGCATGCCGAAGGCGCTGGTCCCGTACCAGGGACGGCTCCTCGTGCAGTGGGCCGCGGCCACGCTGCACGAGGCCGGCTGCGCATCGGTGACGGTGGTGCTCGGTGCGGCGGCCGACGAGGTCCGGGCCGCCGCACCGGACCTGCCGGCCACCGTGGTCAACCCGGACTGGGCGACCGGGATGGGTTCGTCGCTGCGGGCCGGCCTGGCCGCACTCGCCGGCACCGGCGCGACGGCGGCCGTGGTGCTGCTGGTCGACATGCCCGGAGTCTCGGTCGAGGCGGTCCGCCGGATCCTGGCCCACGCCGGTCCGGGCGCCCTGGTGACCGGCGGCTACGGCGAACGGCGTGGGCATCCGGTGCTGCTCGGTCGCGACCATTGGGCCGGAGTGTCAGCGTCCGCGACCGGCGACCGCGGGGCCCGCGACTACCTGCGGGCCAACGCGGTCCGGGTGGTGCCGGTCGGTGACGTCGCCGACGATTTCGACATCGACGTTCCGTAGTCGTACAGTCGCGCAAAATTACAGGCAACCTTTCCGCTCCGAGCACACACTTAATCAGTGGAATGCATTTCTCCATCCATTTTCAATTCGCCGGTTAATTTATTGATTAAGCGAGTTGACAGGGGTTGGTAATGGGGGTCAGCATTTATCCCGTTCCCCCATTCCCCATATCCCCTCGGAAAGGCCGATCGTGTTCAAGAATCTGCGGAACCGGTGGCGTGCCGGCGTGGTGGCGATCGCCGCGCTCGGGCTGGGCCTCGGTGCGGTCGTCTACACGCAGGGCGCCTCCGCCGCGACCTGGCCGACCGCGACCGGCACGGTCAAACTGACCGCGACCAAGGCGGTCTCCGGCACCCTCGACGGCGGCTTGAAGCGTTACGTCGGCAGCGGCGCGCTCGGCACCGACGACCAGGACGAGGGCCAGGACCCGCTGTTCACCCTGGCCGACGGCGCGACCCTGAAGAACGTCATCATCGGCTCCCCGGCCGCGGACGGCGTGCACTGCCTCGGCTCCTGCACCATCTCCAACGTGTGGTGGGAGAACGTCGGCGAGGACGCGGCCACCTTCAAGGGCGGCTCCAGCGCGAAGTACACGGTCACCGGCGGTGGCGCGAAGGGCGCCGACGACAAGGTGTTCCAGCACAACGGCGGCGGCACGCTGACCATCAGCGGGTTCGCGGTCAGCGACTTCGGCAAGCTCTACCGGTCCTGCGGCAACTGCAAGACCCAGTACAAACGGGCCGTCGTACTGAAGAACATCGAGGTCACCGCGCCCGGCTCCAGCCTGGTCGGGATCAACTCGAACCTCGGTGACACCGCCACCTTCTCCGGCATCACGATCAAGGGCGACAGCAGCAAGAAGATCGCCATCTGCGTCACCTTCAAGGGCAACAACACCGGCGCCGAACCCACCAAGGTCGCCACCTATAAGGCCAGTACCGGCGGTGACGGCACCAATTGCAAGTTCACCACCGCCAACGTGACCTACAAGTAATCGGTTCGCCGCCCCGCGGAGCGACCCCCCATCGCTATCCCCCCGCGTGAGCGCGAACCACCGATGAAACGGCCGGGCCCGATGCCAGACGGGCCCGGCCGTTCATTTCATTCTGGTGCGGCTCATTTCATTCCGGTACGGCCGACCGATCCCAGAGCTGTCCCGCACGTATTCCGGCAGCCCGGAGAGCAGGCCGGGTTCAGCGGGAGCGTAGGCGGCGGAGTATCCGGGCGTCGGTGAAACCGACCGTGCGGGCGGCGGCGTCGGTGGTCGAGCCGTGGCCGATCAGGTACTCGGCGCGTTCCAGGCGGAGCAGCTGCTGGTAGCGCAGCGGTGTGCGGCCGGTCGCGGCGGTGAACAGGCGGGTCAGGGTGCGTTCGCTCACCCCGGCGCCGGCGGCCAGGTCGGCCAGCGGCAGCGGCGCGGCGAAGTCGGCGTCGATCCGGTCCTGCACCCGGTGCACCACGTCACTGAGGTGGGCACGGTGCCGGAGCATGGCGCTGTTCTGCCGTTCGTCACCGTTGCGGCGGGCGTAGACGACCATCTCGCGGGCCACCCGGGCCGCGGTCGCCGGGCCGTGCCGCTGGGCGACCAGGTGCAGGGCCAGATCGATGCCGCTGGCGATGCCGGCCGAGGTGACCACCCGGTCGTCGCAGACGTAGAGGACGTCCCGGGTGACCGTGGCCTTCGGGTAGCGGCGGGCGAACGCCTCCTGCAGATCGTGGTGGGTGGTGCACCGGCGGCCGTCGAGCAGACCGGCCCGGCCCAGGGCGTCCGCACCGGCGCAGACGCTGGCCACGGTCCCGCCCGCGGCGTGGTGGGCGGCGATCCGGTCCAGGGTGGTCGGGGTGAAGAACCCGTAGCCGCTGCGCCAGCCCGGGACCAGCAGCAGGTCGCCGGGGTCCAGGGCGGGCCACTCCAGCTCGGCGCAGAGCGGGACGCCCTGCCAGGTCGGGACCGGCGACGCCTCGGCCACGTAGTGCAGCCGGTAGCCCGGCGCGGTGGAGAACACCTGGGCCGGGCCCGCCAGGTCGAGCAGGTGCACCTGCGGCGTCAGGACGAACAGCACCCGGCTCACGATCCGGTCACCCCCCCCCCACTCCCGCCGAACGATCCGGAGGGTCAGCCGCCGATGATCTCGGCGACGGTCTTCACGGTGGCGAAACGGCCGGACAGAGCGTAGACGGTACGGGTCGCCACGTCTGCCGCCGACAGCGTACGGGGGTCGGCCAGCAACTCCTCGACGGTCTGGTCGTCCGGGGCGTCCGGGTGCGGGATCGGGTTGGTGGCGGTCGCGTCGATCGCGAACGTCACGTCATAACCGAGGTCGGAGGCGACCCGGGCGGTGGTCTCCACGCACTGTTCGGTTCGCAGACCACAGACCGTGATCGACCGGACCCCGGCCGTGGTGAGCAGGTGCTGGAGGTTGGTCGTGGTGAACGCGTTGTGCACGGTCTTGGTCAGCAGCGGCTCGTCCGCGGCCGGCGACAGCTCGTCCATCACCCGTACGAACCCGCAGGCCGGGTCGAAGGTGTTGCCGGTGCCCGGTTCCGCGTGGACCACCCAGATCACCCGGTCGCCGGCGGCACGGGCGGCGTCGACGAGCTGCCCGACCTTCTCGACCACGCCGGGGTTGTCGGTGGTCGCCCAGAGCGGCCGGGCCCGGAAGGACTCCTGAACGTCGATCACCACGAGTGCGCTTGTCATACCTGAATCCAACGCGGCCGGTGCCGGGCGCAGAAGGCACCATCACGCCCGGCACCGGAACGATCCGGTCAGCTCACCGCTGCCGGGCCGCCGACCGCTTCCGCGCCCGGTCCAGCAGGCGGGTCACCTCATCGGCGGTGGCCGGGCCGGGAGTCACCACGCAGGCCCAGCCCTGCACCGCATAGGCCGGGTGCGGCAGGAGCCGGTCCGGCTCGGCGAAGTCGATCTTCTCCTGATGTGCGGCGAACTCCTCCGGGCCGTAGCCGAACAGGCTGCGGAACTCGTCCCGGCCCACCTCGATGTTGAGGCGGTACCGGCCGTCGGCGGAGAGCGCGGAGCGCTCGTCGAAGTCCGGGATGTCATGGCCGACGATGGTGGCGAACGGGCGCATCCGATCCTCACCGGCGAAGAAGAACCGATCACCCCAGGTGTACGGCGGCATCTCGGAGCCGTGCTCGATGCCGGTCTCGGTCACGCCGGGCAGGCCACTGATCCGGGCGGCGACAGCGGCACCCGGCCCGTGCCCGATGTGCAGGATCGCATCGCCGGCGCCGACGATCCCGGCTTCCAGCGCGAAGTGGCCGAGCAGCTCATGGGTGCGTTCCCGTAGTTCACCGGCCGGCGGCGGGAAGATGCCGGTCTCCGCGCCGAGCCGCTCCTCGTAGGTGCCCGGCTCCGGCGCGTCCAGCCCGACCTGCGAGCTGGCGCCGAGACTGCCGGCGACGAACACGTAGCGGTCGCCGAGCAGGCTCGACACGATCGCACCGGCCCCGGACCACTCGGCCGCGTAGTCGACACCCTCCCAGTGGGTCTCCCACCGGCTCGGGCCGCGCTGGAGATGGGAGTTGTGGGCGGCGACCAGGACCGGGCCGCGGTCCCGCTCGACGGCCACGATGTCGAGCAGGTTCTGCGCCATCAACGCGTCCCGGGTCTGCAGGAGGCGGGCGACCCGCTCCGACTGGGTGCCCGGATCGGCCATCGCCGCGTGGTACGTGAGCAGCCCGATCGCCGTGGACGCCAGCACCCTCGCGTGTTGCCAGGCGCGCGAGGAGGTCTCCTGGATGAGGCGGGGCGCGTGGCCGTACAGAATGGTCGTCAAATCCTCCGCCAGACCTCGCAGCGCGGCCGCCTCCGGTGAGCGGCCGGGTGATCGCGTGGCGTCGTACATGATCTCCGGCGCCGTCCATCGGGCGTCGTCGCCGGCGAGGTCGTCGATCCCGGGCGCCTCGACGCCCAGGTAGTCGCGAAGTCTCCGCAGGTAGGGGGCCGGACTCGGGGCGGCCTCGATCTCGGTCGGGGCATCGAAGCCGTGGAACGTGACGCGCTCCGCCGGTGGGTGGACGGCATTGTGGGCGCGCAGCTGGTCGATCAGATCGCGGGTGGCCGGATGGGCGCCCCAGCCGTGGCTGATGCCGGTGGCCAGGTCCAGTTGGTCGGTGCGACCCTGCACGTAGTCGTCGACGGCGAGCGCGGCGGCCCGGTCCGATTCGATCGCGATCGAGCGGAAGCCCTCGCCGACGAGGGTCTCGAAGATCCGGTTACGGAGTCCGGGGAACGCCGGCTCACCGTGGTAGGGCTCGCCCAGGCCGAACAGGAGCGGGCGGCGCGCGGAGATCAGGGATCGCAGCTCGGTGTCGAAAGCCATGACCTCAACCGTATCGTTGAACCAGCGGTTGAAGCTTTCGATCGATTCTGCTGGGGAGATCCTGCTGAAGTCTCAAAACGGGGTTCATCGGCCGGTGGATCTGGCGCGGGTGCACGGGCTGTCCGCGCAGGCGGTGCGCAACTACGAGGAGGCCGGGGTGATCCCACCGGCCGGGCGCACGGCGAGCGGTTACCGGGTCTACACCGACGACCACGCCGGTGCGCTCGCCGCCTACCTCGGGCTCCTTCCGGGGTACGGCTATCCGGCCGCCGGCGAGATCATGCGAGCGGTGCTCCGCGCCGATCTGGACGCCGCGCTGGCCGTGATCGACGCCGCCCACGTGCAGTTGCGCCGCGACCGGGACACCGTGACCGCGGTCGCCGCCGCCCTGGTCGAGACCCCGGCGCCGGGGCACCTCCCGGACCGGCCGGTGTCTGTCGGCGTGCTCGCCCACCGGCTCGGCGTCACCCCGGCCACGCTGCGCAAATGGGAACGCGCCGGGATCCTCGCGCCGAGCCGGGCCCGGACCGCCCGGGTCTACTCCCCCGACGACGTCCGCGACGCCGAGCTGGCCCACCTGTTACGCCGGGGCGGCTACCTGCTCGGGCACATCGCGACCGTGATCGAGCAGGTCCGCGCGGCGGGCGGACCAGGACCGCTGGCCGCCTCGATCGCACAGTGGCGGCAGCGGCTCACCGCCCGCGGGCGGGCCATGCTGACCGGTTCCGCCCGGCTGTCGGACTACCTGGACACACACGCCGCCCCGCCCGTGGGGGATACGGGCGGGGCGGCGGTCTCAGGCGAGGATCAGCGAGGGTAGTCGCGGTAACTACCGGTGTAGTAGTCGCCGACCTGCTCCCGGTACTCCGGCGTCTCGAAGGTGTCCTTGTCGTACTCCGGAGAGCTCTTGATCTGCTCCTTCGTACGGTCCACGTACACCTTCCGCTCGTCGTGATCGAACGTCTGGACCGTGCCGGCCGGGAGGAGGACCTTCCGCCCGAAGATCCACGGTCCGGTGTCGACCACCAGGAACGAACTGCCGACGTCGTAGCTGGCCTTGTCGATCGAGCCGATGTGGCCATCGGTGGCCTCGACCTTGTAGCCGACCAGGTCCACGCCGGTCGTCCCGTACTCCTCGGCGGCCTCCGCGGTCACCGGGTCATTGCCCAGCGGCGACGGTTCGCGCCATGTCCACGGAGTGAACGGCGTCGGTTGCATAACGGCCTCCTCAGATCGATGAATTCGCCGTTGTGGAACCGGTACCCGCTCCCTTCGCGGCCTAACCCACCGAATCAGCGGAGAATGTCGCCACCGCCGAGTGCGCCCAGCTCAGCGCGGTCGGGCAGCCCCTCACAATCACCCGGGACGGTGACCGCGAACGCGCCGGCCGCGATCGCCGTCCGCAGCCGCCGCCCCGCGTCCGCCCCGGCCAGCCGGTCGGCCAGGTAGCCGGCCACGAACGCGTCCCCGGCCCCGACCGTGTCGACAGCCGTCACCGTCAGCGCCGGAACCGCATGCCGTTCCCCGTCGATCAGGGCCACACAGCCGCGCGCGCCGTCCTTCACGATCACCTCGGCCGGGCCCAGCTCGGCCAGCCCGTCCACCGGATCGTCGGAGTCCACGAAGAGCGCCGCCTCCTCCGGCGAGGCGAACACCACGTCGGCCCGGGTCACCAGGTCACGCAGCACCGGCGCGGCGTCGAACACCGACCACAGCTTGCCCCGGTAGTTGACGTCCACCGACACCGGCACCCCCGCCGCGCGGGCCTCCTCGACGGCGTGGAACACCGCCGCCCGGCAGGTGTCACTCAGCGCCGGGGTGATGCCTGTCACGTGCACGATTCCGGCCGCGGTGATCTCCGCACGGGGCACGTCGGCCGGTGTCAGGCGGGAGCCCGCGCTGCCGGCCCGGTGGTAATCGGCCTGGATGAACCGGCTCGACCGCTGGTAGCGGATCATCAGGCCGGTGTGCGCCTCGTCGGGGACGGCCAGGACGCGTATGCCCGCGGCGCGCATCCGAGCCGCGATCAGTGCGCCCGTCGCATCCGGGCCGAGCCGACCCAACCAGGTCGCCTCCCCACCGAGGCGGGCCACGCCGATCGCCACGTTGCTCTCCGCCCCGGCCACCCCCAGGGTGAAACCACGAGCCCGGTCGAGCGGGCCGATGCCGTCGGCGACGAAGATGCCCATCGACTCGCCGAGGGTGAGCAGGCCGGTCATGAGCGGGCGTAGGCCACGGCGTCGACCGCGTGCCGGGCCCGGGCGGCCAGGGCGGTGAGACTGCCCCCGGTGGCGGCATCGCCGATCAGCGGCCCGCCGACCCCCACCGCCACCGCACCGGCGCTCAGCCACTTCGCGATGTCGTCCAGGCCGATGCCGCCGGTCGGCATGATCTTCACGTCCGGCAGCGGGCCACGCAGGTCCTTGAGGTAGCCGGGGCCGAGGCCGCCGGCCGGGAACAGTTTGATCAGCGAGGCGCCGGCCCGGTGCGCCGCATACACCTCGGAGGGGCTGAACGCGCCCGGATAGAACGGCACCGGCTGCGGGCCGAGACCACCGACCGGCGCCACCAGGAAAGCCGCGCCCGCACCGACCGCGGCCTTCGCGTCCTCCTCGGTCAGGATGGTGCCCGCGCCGACCACCACCGAATCGGGCAGCTGCCGCCGCAGGCCGGAGATCGCCTCCAGCGCACCCTTCGAGGTGAGGGTCACCTCCAGCGCGGTGACACCGGCGGCGACCAGGACGTCGGCCACCGCCGAGAAACCGTCGGCGGTCGGCGCGCGCAGGACGGCGACGAGCCCGCTCTCGGCGATGGCGGCGGACACGGGATCGAGTGCGAGTTGATCGGTCACGGCCTCGATAGTGCCCGATGCAAACGTTTGCAGAAAGAGGGCGTCTCAGTTCTGCTCGGTGAGGTCGGACGGATCACGCAGCCGGGACCGCCCGTTCAGCGACGGCCTCGGCGGCGTCGCCACGATCCCCAACTCGTCCCGGATCGCCGCCTCGAACTGCTGCATCACCAAGGGCACCTGCGCCAGCAACTCCCGGAAGTGGGTCTGCGGCTGCACCCCGACCACCCCGGCCGGATTCATCTCACCGTGCAGACGTTCCAATTGCAGATGTACGGCCAGAGCCGCGCTCCGCACCGGCCCGGAGGCGAGCAGGCGCACCGGCATCAGCGCCGGGCCGACCTGGTCGACGTAGACGATCGCCGCCGGCGGTTTCTCCCCGGCGTCGAAACTGGTCCGCAGCCGGTGAATGGCGTGCTCGAACGCGGCGAGCAAGCGGACATACGCCTCCTTGCGTTCCTCATACCACTGCCGGTCCCGGCGAGCCCGGATCAGCAGGGCGTTGTTACGGGTGAAGACGAAGTGCGCCGCCGCGGCACCGACGAGTGCGAACACGACCGCCACGAGAGGCAGGCCCCACCACGGGATCTGAGACACCCGCTTACCGTATCGAGCCGCGCGGACGAGCGGCCCGTCAACCACACCCCTGGGCGAGCGTCACATCGATGGCCCGAGCCGCCGCCTCCGTCGCCCGAGCCGGTCCCAGCAGCTCACCATGCCTGCGCAGGACCGCCACCCGCTCCGAGCCGAGCCGCTCCGCCACCGCCTCCCGGGCGCGCCGCAGCCGGGCCGCCTCCGCCGGATACACCGCGGCCACCGGAAGCGCCCCGTCCAGCACGGCCGCCGCCTCATCCGCCCCGACCCGGGCCAGCAGCACCAGCAGATTACGCAGCGCGGCCGTGTGCAGGGTGTCGTTGCCGGCCCGCCGCCACAGGCGCAGCACCTCCCGGAACTCGGCCAACGCCGGCCCCGGCTCGCCGTGCCGGCTACGCACCGCCACCGCCGCCGTCCCGGCCGCCGCCTGAAACAGCCTGTCGTCCACCGGCCCGGCCAGCTCGACCGCCTCGGCCAGCAACGCCAGCGCACACACCGGGTCGGTGTCGCCGAGCGCCTCGCCCAGCCCGTACCGCGCCTCAGCCCGTGCGCTCGGATTCCCCGTCGCGTCAGCCAGCAGCACCGCCTCACCGGCCACCGCCGTCGCCTCCGCCACCCGGCCCGACCAGGCCAGCACCAGCGCCTCCCCGACCAGCCCGGACACCCGGTGCACCGGATGCCCGTCCATCGCCCGGTAGTGCGCGAGCGCGGTGTCCGCCTCGCACGCCACCAGGGCCACGTCACCGAGTACCTCGTGCGCGGCGGCACCCGGTGGATCGGCACGCCCGGCCAGCTCCCGGGCCTCCGCCAGGTCACCCCGGCCCCAGGCGTGGGTGGCCGCGGCGGCGAACGCGTCCGGATGCGGCGGGCCGTCCAGTGCGGCACGACCCCAGGCCAGCACCTCGTACTGCTGGCAGCGGTATCCGTACCGGTACATGGCGGCGGCCAGCCGGACCCGGACGGCCGGTTCGCCACGTGCGAACGCCAGCCGCAGGTCGGGCAGCAGGGCATCGACCTCCCGCACCGCGGCGGCCTGATCCGGCCCGCGCATCCGCCCGTCGAGATCGATTGCGGCGGCGGCCATCGCCTCGGCGTGCCGCGCCTCGGTCGCCGCCCGATCGGCGCCGGGACTCTCCGACGCGAACGCCCGGACGGTCTCCAGCAGCCGGAACCGCCCCGGCCCGTCCCGGACCACGAGCGACCGGTCGACCAGCCCGGCGAGCAGAGCCGCGACCGGCGCACCCGACGCCGATCGGGACGCCGACACCGCCTCGGCCGCGGCGACCGTGAACGTCCCGGCGAAGACGGCCAGCCTCTGGAGCAGGCCGGCCGAAGGCTCGTCGAGCAGGCCGAACGACCACGCCACGACCGCCCGCAGGGTCCGGTGCCGGGGATCGGCGGCGCGTGAGCCCCGGCTCAGCAGGTCCAGCCGGTCGTCGAGCCGGGCGTGCAACTCGGCCACCCCGAGCGCCGCCGCCTGGGTGGCGGCGAGTTCGATCGCGAGCGGTAGCAGATCGAGCCGCTCGACGATCTCGCCGACCAACTCCGACTCCGGCGCCCCGGCCCGCTCGCAGAACAACCGTCGACCCACGTCGGCGGCCAACGGCCCGAGCCGGAGCACCTGTTCACCATCCACCCGGAGACTCTCCTGGCTGGTCACCACGAGCCGGACCCCGTGTAGGGCCACCGCCAGATCGGCCGCCGTCCCGAGCACGTGCTCACAGTTGTCCAGCACCACGATCCGATGCCGGGCGGCCGCCGCGGCGATCACCGCGAACGGATCGTCGGCTGGAGCGACGCGTGCCCCCACGCCGACGGCCAGCGCCTCGACCAGGTCCTCCGCCCGAACCCCGGCGGCATCCACCCAGGCCACCCCGGCAACGGCCCGAACGGTCTCCGCCACCAGCCGGGTCTTCCCCACGCCGCCGGGCCCGACCACGCTGACCAGTCCCGGCCCGGCCAACAGCGCGGCGAGCCGTTGCTGCTCCTCAGCCCGCCCGAGAAACGAAGAGAACCGCAGCGGTACGCCCGAACCCGCCCCCGCCAACCCCGGACCGCCCCCGGGAGCCGCCCCGACCGCCCCGAACGGCCCCTGAGAACCGGCGGGCCCGCCGACCCCCGGAGCCGGCCGGGTGGAGAGCGGCGAGGGCGGCGCCGGAGTGCCGGGGAGAAGCGCGGACAGCTCGGCGGCGGCCGGAACCGAGGTGGGCGACGCCGCGGCGAGCACGGGCTCGGGTGGGGCTACGGCGGTGCCGACAGGCGCGGATGGTTCTGCGGCGGCAGGAAGAGGCGGGCGGAGGATCGTCAGCTGGGTTTGGCGCACCTGGGCCGAAGGGTCCAGGCCCAGGCGGTCGATCACCGCGTCGGAATGTCGGCGTAGCACCTCCAGCGCGTCGGCTCGGCGGCCGGCGGCCGTCAGCGCGCCGGCGAGGGTGACCGCGCCCTCCTCCCAGCAGGGGTCCGCGTCGACCGGCGGCTGAAGTAGCGTCGCCGCCTCGGTGGCGGTCAGTGCGGCGGCGTGTCTGACCAGCATCGTTCGGTACAGCCCGGTGAGGCGGGCGGCGGCGGCCCGGAACGGGTCGCCGGGGAACTCCGGGAGTGGATCGCCTCGCCACAGCGCGACCGCCTCGGCGGCACCGGCCGGATCGTGGGCGAGGTCTTCCAGGTGGAGGGCGTCGACGTGGGACCGGGGCAGGTCCAGGCGGTAGCCGGCCGGGCCGAGGGTGATCCGGCCCGGGGTGGCCAGGCGGGAACGCAGCCGGGCCACGTGGGACTGGAGGCTGTTGCGGGCCGACGCCGGTGGCGACTCGGGCCACAGTGCGTCGGCCAGAGCGGACACGGTGACGGGTCGGCCGGCGTTGAGGGCGAGGGCGGCCAGGATGACGCGCTGGGACGCGCCGGCGAGGACGACCGGACCGTCCTCGCCGTCCACCTCGAAAGGCCCCAGCACTCGCACCAACACGAGAACGACGGTAGGGCCGGCCCCTGGGGCAGGCGCAACCCGGAATCGGGGACCGGACAGACCGATCAGGTGACACCCCGGAAAGCGGCCGGATCAGCGCTCAACAACGACCGGATCAGCGCTCGACAAAACCGGATCGGTAGAGTGAAGAAGATGCGGCAACCAGGTCAGCGCAGGCGATAGAAGCGCCAGAAGTCGTTCTCGACGGGGAGGACCGAAGGCTCCGCGAAACCCGCGTCGCGCGCCCACCCGAGCAGCGTCGGCGCCCGCAACACCGTGCCGTTGGCGATGACCGGGTTCTCGGCGCGGGTGGCCGGCAGGCAGTGCAGGACGCTGAAGGCGTACTGGAGCCGTTCCACCTCTCCGGCCGGCGCGGTGAACTCGTCGGCCACCCGCTCGTCGGCGACCAGCACGCTGCCGCCGTCGGTGAGCAGGTCGCGGGCGTTGCGGAGGACCCCGACCGGGTCGCCCATGTCGTGCAGGGCCTCGAAGATCGTGATCAGGTCGTAGGCGCCGCCGGCCGCGGCCGCGTCACCGGTGGTGAACGTGACGCGATCGGCGACGCCGCCCTCGGCCGCGACCCGACGTGCCGCGGTGATCGAGTCCTCGTCGAGGTCGACGCCGCGGACGGTGATCGCCGGGTAGGCGCGGGCCATCGCCACCGACGAGTGCCCCATGCCGCAGCCGAGGTCGAGGACGGCGGCCCCGGGCTGGGCGCGCAACCGCCGGTCGATCTCCGGCACGGCCGGCAGCCATTCCCCGGTGAGCAGGTGGGTGAACATCGGCCGGTTGAACCCGGCGATGCCGTGTCTGATGTGCCGGTACTCGGAGTAGGGCACACCGGCCCCGGTCCGGAACGCGTCGATCACGGTCGGCGTGAGCAGGGCCGCCCCGAGGGCGAATTCGGCCGCCGCGCCCGCGTAGTCCGCCCCGTCCTCGTCGAGCAGAACCGCCGCGGTGCCGGGTGGGAGGGTGAAGACCCCGCTGTCCACGGTCAGGAATCCGGCGGCGGCCTGCTGTTCCAGCCACTCGCGGGCGTACCGCTCGTCGATGCCGGCGGCTTTGGCGAGTCCGGCCGGGTCGTGCGGCCCGTCTCGGAGCGCCGTGTAGAGGCCGAGTTCGCGCCCGAGCTGAACGGTGAGGAGTTCGGCGGCGCCGATGAGGGCGTCGAAGAGCCGGGTGGCGAGATCAGGTGAGGTCATTCGCCGAGCGTGCGCCCTCCGGCGTGCAGCGCGCGTGCAGAACGCTTGACCTCAAGCTTCATTCAGCTTGCAGACTGCACCTCATGAGAGCTGCTGTCTTCGATGAGTACGGGCCGCCAGCGGTGCTCCGGATCGCGGAGCTGCCGGATCCGGTGCCGGGGCCGGGCGAGGTGCTGGTCCGGGTGCGGGCGGCCGGTGTCCAGCCGTTCGACGTGGCCGTGCGGCGCGGAACGATGCCGTGGGTGCAGGCGAGATTCCCACAACAGATCGGGCAGGAGTACGCCGGAGTGGTCGAGGCCGTGGGCGAGGGCGTCGACACTTTGACTCCCGGCGACGAGGTGCTCGGTTCGACGATGTTGAACGGCGTGGCCGAGCTGCTGACGGTCCCGGCCGGGAACGTGGTCGGCAAGCCGGACGGCCTCGACTTCCCGACCGCGGCGGGCCTGGTCGCGGCCGCCCAGACGGCGAGTGGCGCCCTGCTCGAACTGGGCGTGACCGCCGGTGACGTGCTGCTGGTGCACGCCGGGGCGGGCAGTGTGGGTACCGTCGCGATCCAGCTGGCGAGGCTCGCGGGCGCGACCGTGATCGGCACGGCGAGCGTGGGCAATCACGACCACCTCCGGCGACTGGGGGCGGTCGGTGTCCCGTACGGCAGCGAATTGATCGAAGCGGTGACCGAAAGCGGTCTGAAGCCGACGGTCGCTCTCGATGCCGCCGGAGGCGAGGCGATCGCGCAGTCGATCGCTCTGGGGGTCGCGCCGGAGCGGGTCGGCACGATCGTCGACGACAAGGCCGCAGCCGAGCACGGCGCCGCGGTGGTTCGGGCCGGCCGTTCACCGGAGCGGCTGGCCAGTGTGATCGCGCTGGCCGCGGCCGGGCAGGTGGTGATGCCGGTGCGCGTCTACCCGTTCGAGGAGATCGTGGCGGCGCACGCGGCCGTCGAGTCCCGGCACGGCCGCGGCAAGGTGGTCGTGACGGTCACCGATTGATCCACACCTCCAGCCCGTCCCGGTCGCGATCACCCTCCGCGATTATCCGGTGTTCGCCGGTCAGCGCAGGTAGACCAGCCCGTCCAGCACCACCGACGGTCGACCCGAGGTGCCTTCGGCCTGCACCCGCACGGTGTGCGTGCCACTGCCGCGCCACGATCGTGTCCACACCGCGCGCCCGTTCCCCGCGTTCGCCGAGCGCAGATCCACGACGCCCGCGAACTCCTCGTCGACATAGATCCGCACCCGCCCGGAGGCGTCCGTCCGGCTCGCCACGACGGACGCCGAACTTCCGGTGAAAGTCCAGCTCAGCGACGCTCCGGCGGCCGATCCGGCGACGGCTTCGCCGCCGAGGAATCCCTGGTCCCGCACCGTCCGCCAGGTCCCGGTCCGGGTCGCCTCGGCCTCGGTCAACAGCACGGGGGTACGGGTGACCGAATCGCTCGACGAGTTTCCGGCGCGGTCGGTGGCCGTGACCGCCCAGGTCGACGGCTCGCCGAGTCGGGCCGTGGCGGTGTGCTGCCGGGTGCCGCCGGACAGGTTGGTGGTGTCCGCGCCGGTGACCCGTACCGACTTGAGGCCAGAGGTGTCGGTGGCCGCCCAGCCGACCCGCACCGGGGCCGACGCACCGATCACGCCCTCCCGCAGTGCCACCAGCGGCGGCTGGCCGAACTGTGGGGCCACCGGGTCGACGATCACCTCGGCGCTCGTGGTGGCCACCTTGCCGGACAGGTGCACGGCCTTCACGGTGACCTTGTGCTCACCCGGCTCCATCGGCGCCGCGACCTGCCGGTGCCCGCTCGGCGCCGCCGCCGACAACCGGCCGTCGACCCACACCTCGAAGCGGTCCATCATCCGGGTCGGCGTGGTCAGGTCCCACGCCGGTCCGGCCGGGCCCTTCGTGTAGAACTTCCCGCCGTACGCCGTCGCGCCGTTGACCTTGCGGAATCGCAACCCGGCCGGTGCCGCGCCGGCCGCCGCCCGGATCGCCGGGAGTTGCGCGTACAGCGCGTTTCCGGGGCACTCGGTGCGCCCGGTATCACGGTGGCCGGAGATCCGGTTCAGCAGCGCGGTGCGGCCGGCCGGAAACCTGTCACTGCCGCCGGAGACCAGGCCGACCCGGCCCAGGGGCGGATTGCTCCAGGCGCCCAGTTTGTACGCGGCCAGCTGCGCCACCGACGCGCGGGCCGCCGTCGGGATCGCCGTCGACCGGTAGTCGCCGATCACCGCGACGGCGCTGGCGTTCGCGTTGAAACCGAGGGTGTGCGCGCCCAGGACGGACCGGTGCACCCCGCCGCCGCGACCCTCGAAGATCCGTCCGCACTTGTCGACCAGGAAGTTGTAGCCGATGTCGTTCCAGCCCTTGCTCTTCACGTGGAACCGTTCGATGCCCCGGACGATGCTCGCCGATTCGGTGCAGTCGTAGCCGTTACCGGTCGCCGTGTGGTGCACGAAAACGATGTGCACCGCGCCCGTGTACTCCGGTGGCTCCTTCACGATCGACTCGTCGGCGGCCCAGCCGGATCGGGTCACCAGCCGGGGAACCGGGCGGACCGGGAGAACCACCGGGACCTCGGCCGTCTTTCCGGCCGGTCGGTCCGCGCTCCCCGACGGTTCCTGACGGGCGACCGGGGTCATCGCCGGGGGCGCGTCGGTCTCGGGGGCGTCCGGGTTGATCAGGTCGACCCGGAGTCCGGCCGGCATCGCGGTGTCGCCGATGGCGGTCATCCGGGCCTGGACGCCGTCGGACGGGCCCACCCAGAGCGGGTCGCTGCTGCCGCGTACCCCCGGTCCACCCGCTGAGGCGTCCGGGTTGTCGGTCTCCAGGAGCCGCCAGGTGGACCAGGTGCCGGTGCCGAGACGCCTCGTCCGTACCTCGATGGTTCCCTTCGGCATCGAATCCGGATCCGCCCAGGTGACGCCGACCAGGCTGAACGGCGCGGTGGTCCGCCGGGCGAGTTCGGCGGTGCGCGGCGCCGCCGGGGCCACCGCCGACCTGGCCGCGATGGTGTGTCCCCCGGTCAGGCGCATGCCGGACTCCGCCAGACCGAAGGTCTGCAGGACCGGATCGGGCCCCGCGGTTCGGGTGGCGGTGACGGGTGACCGCATGGCGGCACCGGATCCGGCGATCACGACGGTGAGCGCCGGAAGCAGGGCGACAAGACGTGCGGTGGGCCGTGAGCGGCGCATATGAACTCCCCGGCCACCGGCATAAGGGGTCATTTCGGATGCGCCGGCGACCACAAGCCACCCTGCCGGTTACCGGCGGGACAGGTGGGGAGTTCTGTGAAAAAAGCTCAGATTATTTGTTCATCAGCCAGATCGCGGTGTTCAGGGCGGTCGCGAACGTGACCCACGCCCAATACGGCAGCAGCAGACCGGCCGCGGCCCGGGAGATCGGCCGGAACTTCCACACCGTGACACCGATCAACACCCAGAGAACCACGATGTCGGCCAGCGCGAGCCCGTATTGCCCGAAGCCGAAGAAGATCGGCGTCCAGATCCCGTTGAGCACCAGTTGCGCGGCATACCAGTTGAGCGCCGTCGACCATCCGGTACGCCGCCAGACCAGCCAGCCGCTGACCGCGATCATCACGTAGAGCACGGTCCAGACCGGCCCGAACACCGCCGACGGCGGTGCCCACGCGGGCTGGTCCAGCCCCTGGTACTCGTCGGCGGTCCCGGCCACCCCGAGCCCACCGAGCAGAGCGGCGACAGCCACCGCCACCCCGAACCCGGCCAGCCCCCACCAGGCCGAAACCCGATGACCACGCATCACATGACTCGTCATGCGTATCCGGATACCCCGGATCCGCTTCGATATCGCACCCGGCACGGTCCGGCTTCAGGCCATGGCGGCCCGTCGGGGTGTCCGGAGCAGCGCGGCGCAGGCCAGGCCGAGGGCCAGCTCGACCACGGCGGCGAACAGCAGGCCGCCGCCCGGTGAACCGTCCGCCGCCAGGCTCACCAGCCGGGCCAGCGCGGTCACCAGGTAGCCGACCGCACCGACGGCGGCCGCCGTCCGCGCGAGCCGGGGCACGAAGGCGCCGAGCAGCACGGTCACTCCGGCGGCGAGCAGAAGTGCGCCGGCCGCCCGGGTCTCGCTGAGCAGGGCGACGTCCGGCCCCATCCGGATGCCGTTGACCTCCCGGAACCACACCGGCGTGAACAGACCGGCCGCACCGATCAGGACGATGACCAGTCCGGAGACCGCCAGAACGATCCGCTGCGGCAGGGTCGTCACCAGGACCACACCCCGGTCGCGGCAGCGGTCCGGCAGAAGGCGGTGAAGTCCCGAGGCTCCCGGCCCAGCGCCTCCTGGATTCCCTCGCCGGGCTTCTCGTTGCGGCCGTCGAAGACCTCGGCGCACAACTGGACGAACATCTCCGCCTGGTCCGGGCCGACGTGCGGGATCAGCAGTTCCCGGAAGTCTTCGAGCCCCACCGGCGCGTACCGGACCGGCCGCCCGGCAGCGCGGCCGATCTCCTCGGCCATCTCGTCGAAGGTGAACAGCCGCGCACCCGTCACGTCGTAGAGCCGCCCGTCGTGCCGGGAATCGGTGAGCGCCGCGGTGACGACATCGGCGATGTCCTCCGCGTCGACGACCGGTTCACGGACCGTCCCGGCCGGCAGCGCGAACACCCCGCCACCCGCACCCGGATGGAGCAGCCCCTCGGTGAAGTTCTGCGCGAACCAGCCGGCCCGCACCACGGTGTGCGCGAGCCCGGAGTTCTGCACGGCCTTTTCGGAGAGTTCGGCGTTCGTCTCGCCGCGGCCGGAGAGCAGGACCAGCCGCTGCACCCCGGCGGCTGTCGCGGCCGCGACGAATTCCTCGATCACCGCGGGCGCTCCGGTCGCGGCGAGTTCCGGATGCACGATGTACGCCGCACGCACCCCGGCCAGCACGGCGGTCCAGGTGTCCGGCCGTTCCCAGACGAACGGCGGCACACTGCCGCGCCCGACGGCCCGGTAGTCATGACCGGCGTCGGTGAGCCGATCGATGACCCGACGCCCGGTCTTGCCGCCGGCCCCAGTCACAAGAATCATGCGTTCCCCCAGATCGTGTTGAGCGATGACTCCATGATTGCGACTCTGCTCTGGACGCTCAATCATTCACAGTCCAGTTCACTATGCAGATCGTCCAAGTATCCGGATGATCTGCAATGATCTGAGGATGACCGATCCACTCGGCGAAGCACTGCACCAACTCAGGCTCAGCGGCACCCTGTACTGCCGTACCGACCTCACCGCGCCCTGGGGAATCGCCGTTCCCGAACTGGCCGGCCGCCTCGCCCTGGTCGTGGTGACCGCCGGTTCCTGCCGCCTGGAGATCGACGGGAGCGAACCGCTGCATCTGGCCGCGGGCAGCCTCACCCTGCTGCCGCACGGCACCCCGCACGTGTTCCGCAGTGGGCCGGACGTGCCCGCCGATCCGTTGTTCGAGCTGCCCGTCGAGATGCTCAGCGACTGCTATGAGCTGTTGCGACACGGTGGCGGCGGTGAGCTGACCCAGGTCACCTACGGGGTGCTGCGGTTCGACAACGCGGCCGGTGACCGGTTGGCCCGGCAGCTGCCGCCGGTTCTGCACATGGACGGGTGGGACGCCGACGACGCCGGCTGGCTGCACAGCACGCTGCGCCTGATCGCCCGGGAGGCCCAGGAGTTGCGGCCCGGCGGCGAGACGGTCCTGACCCGACTCGCCGACGTGCTGGTGATCCAGGCGATCCGGGCCTGGCTGGCCGGTGCGCCGGAGGCCCGGCAGGGCTGGCTGGCGGCGCTACGGGACGACCACGTCGGTCGGGCACTGGCCGCCATCCACCGGTCCCCGGGGCGGGACTGGAGCCTGATCTCACTCGCCCGCGAGGCCGGCATGTCCCGTTCCGCGTTCGCCGAACGCTTCACGGCGCTCGTCGGCGAATCCGCCATGCGCTACCTCGCCGACTGGCGGATGCAGTCCGCCCGCACCCACCTGCACGCGACCACCGAGCCGCTCTCGGCGGTGGCGCACCGTTTCGGCTACCAGTCCGAGGCCGCCTTCGGTCGCGCTTTCAAACGAACCTTCGGCGTCTCCCCCGGAAGCCTCCGAACCTAGGGGCGGACCGCGGCGGCCGCGGCGTCGAACAGGGACTCCAGGGGAACCTTGCCGTCGGCCCGGGTCCAGGCCTCGCCGGCCACGTCCAGACAGGTGATGACGGTGGCCACGAGCGCGTCCGCCCGTACATCCAAGGGGTTTGCGGGATCGGCGCCGAGCCGCCGCCGGACCTCCGGGGTGAGCAGCGCCTGCCATTGCAGGTGTTTCTCGATGCTGCGGGCACGCAGCGAGGGTGTCTCGTGGACCATCCGGAAGATCTTCAGCATCGTCTCGGAGTCGTAGGCGGTGTCCTTGACGGTGTGCAGCGCGTTGCAGAGCGCGGTCCACGCGTCCTCGTCGGCTGGCCGGGCCTCCAGGGCCTGCCGGATCAGATCACCACTGGCGATGAGATCGCCGAGGACCACGTCCTCCTTGGTGCCGAAATAACGGAAGAACGAACGCCGGGAGATGCCGGCCGCGGCGGCGATGTCGTCGATCGTGGTGGCGTCGAAGCCGCGGGTGAGGAAGAGCTCCATCGCGGTCCTGGTGATCTCGCCGTAGACGGCGTTGCGGGTCCGGGACCAGAGCGACGACATGCGGGAACCCTAACATGCCGTGCCCGATTGACACTCAGTGCCACATCGGCATAGCGTGACAACCATGGCCGTCGACTTTCGTAACCAGACCACCCTGATCACCGGCGCGAGTTCCGGGCTCGGCGCGCTCTTCGCCCGCCGCCTGGCCGCCCGCGGCTCGAACCTGGTGCTCGTGGCCAGGCGCACCGACCGGCTGGACGCGCTGGCCGCCGAGCTGCCCGGCGTGAGCGTCACGACGATCGGCCTGGACCTGGCCCAGCCGGGTGCGGGCACGAAACTCGCCGCCGCGGTGGCCGAGCGAGGCATCACCGTGACCAGCCTGATCAACAACGCCGGGTTCGGCACGCACGGGCTGTTCCACGAGGCCGACCCGCAGCGGATCACCGACGAGATCACTCTCAACGTGACCACGTTGACCGAGGTCACCAGGGCGTTCATCGAGCCGCTCCGGGCACACGGCGGCGGCGTGCTGGTCAACGTGGCGAGCATCGCCGGCTACCAGCCGAGCCCGACACTGGCGGTCTACGCGGCGACGAAGGCGTTCGTCCTCAACTTCACCGAGGCGCTCTGGGCCGAGTCGCGCGGCACCGGGCTCACGGTGATGGCACTGTCGCCGGGCGCCACCGAGACCGAGTTCTTCGACGTGGCCGGCCAGGGCGCCGACGGCGGGACGGCCCGGATGCGCCCGGACACCGTCGTCGACCTGGCCATCCGGGCCCTGGACCGGCGGAACACGCCGCCCAGCCTGATCACCGGCGCCCGAAACCGGATCATGATGGGCGCCAGCCGGCTGGCCGGGCGGCGGATCACCCTGGCCGCGCTCGGCGCGATGATGCGTCAGACCGAGCGGCGATAGACCACGGCCTGCCAGGGAGCCAGCGTCAGGTCCTTGGGCGGCTCCTCCAGATTGTTGATCAGCAGCTCGGCGCCGTCCCAGCCGTCGATCCCGGCCGGCGCCTCGACACCGGAGAAGTTGCCGATCACCAGCAGTTCGGTGCTCCCGAGGCGGCGGGTGAAGGCGTACAGCCGCTCGTCCTGCGGCAGCAGCATGGTGAAGTCGCCGTGGGCGACCGCCGGTTCGGTCTTCCGCAACTCGATGAGCCGCCGGTAGTGGTGGAAGACCGAATCCGGATCGGCGCGCTGCGCCTTCGCGTTGACCTCCCGATAGTTCGGATTGACCGGCAGCCAGGGCGTCCCGGTGGAGAATCCGCCGTTCGGCGAGTCGTCCCATTGCATCGGCGTGCGGGCGTTGTCCCGGCCGCGGGCCCGCAAGACCGTCAAGACCTCTTCGGCGGTACGGCCTTCGAGCTCGACCGCCTGCCGGTACTGACCGAGCGCCTCGATGTCGCGGAACTCGCTGATCGCGCCGAACGGGTAGTTCGTCATGCCCAGCTCTTCGCCCTGGTAGACGTAGGGCGTTCCGCGGTGCAGGTGCAGAACGGTGCCGAGCATCTTCGCCGAGGCGACCCGGTGGGCGGGACCGTCGTCGCCGTACCGGGAGACGACCCGCGGCTGGTCGTGGTTGTTCCAGTAGAGGCTGTTCCAACCGGCTTCGGCCAGCCCGGCCTGCCAGCGCCCGAGGATCGCCTTGAGTTGGGTGAGCTGAAGCGGCACGAGCCGCCAGGGGTCGGGTCCACGGTCCACCCACACGTGGTCGAACTGGAAGACCATGTCGACCTCGTGCCGATCCGGATCGGTGTGCAGGATCGCCTCGTCGACCGTGACGCCGGGCATCTCGCCGACGGTCAGCAGGCCCGCACGCCCCTCGAAGACCTCCCGGTACATCTCCTGCAGGAACTCGTGCAGGCGGGGGCCGCCGATGAAAGCGGCGGAACCGTCGGCGTAGGCGGATCCGGCGTTCAGCCGCCCGTCCGGCAGGGCCAGGTCCTTGGAGATCATGTTGATGACGTCCATCCGGAAGCCGTCCACACCCCGGTCCAGCCACCAGCGCATCATCGCGTAGACGGCCTGCCTGACCTCCGGGTTCTCCCAGTTGAGGTCGGGCTGCTTGCGGGAGAACAGATGCAGGTAGTACTCGCCGGTGGTCTCGTCGAACTCCCAGGACGAGCCGCCGAAGACCGAACCCCAGTTGGTCGGCTCGGCGCCGGGTGTGCCGGGTTCCATGCCCGGCCGCGCCGGCCGCCACCAGTACCAGTCCCGTTTCGGGTGATCCTTGGCCGACCGGCTCTCCCGGAACCACTGGTGCTCGTCGGAGCTGTGGTTCACCACCAGGTCCATGATGATCTTCATGCCCCGGTCATGGGCTCCGGCCAGCAGCTCGTCGAAGGTCGCCAGGTCACCGAAGAGCGGCTCGATGTCCTGATAGTCGCTGATGTCGTAGCCGTTGTCGTCCTGCGGGGACGGGTAGACCGGGGACAGCCAGAGCACGTCCACACCCAGCTCGGCCAGGTGGTCGAGGTGGTTGATGATCCCGCGCAGGTCGCCCATGCCGTCGCCGCCGGAGTCCGCGAAACTGCGCGGATAGATCTGGTAGACGACCGACTTCTTCCACCACGAATCCGTCATTCGTCTTCTCTAACACGAGAACGCGTGGCTCACCGGCGATGCATACTGACCACGTGGTTATGGGCGAAAAATCAGGTTTGTCATGAAGATCGCACTACTGGGCCCCATCGCGTGGCGTACGCCGCCGGTGCACTACGGCCCCTGGGAGCTGATCACCAGCCTGCTCGCCGAAGGGCTTGTCGAGCGCGGGATCGACGTGACGCTCTTCGCGACCCTCGACTCGGTCACCAAGGCGACGCTCGACGGCGTGGTCCCGGCCGGATACGAGGAGAGCGACGAGATCGACGGCCGGGTCTGGGAGGCCATCCACGTCAGCCACGCGTTGGACCGGTCGGGCGAGTTCGACCTGATCCACAATCACCTGGACTGGCTGCCGCTGGCCTTCTCGGCGCACTGCCGCACGACGATGCTGACCACCGTGCACGGTTTCTCCGGACGCAACATCCTTCCGGCGTACCGGCGGGCGCGGTCGCACTTCGTGTCGATCTCGGACAGCGACCGGTCCCCCGACCTCGACTATCTGGCCACCGTGCACCACGGGGTGGATCTGGCAGGCCTGCCGTTCCACGCCGACGGCGGCGAGGATCTGATCCTGTTCGGCCGAATCCACCCGGACAAGGGCACCGACATCGCGATCGAGATCGCGCGCCGGGCCCGCCGACGGCTGGTGATGTGCGGGATCGTGCAGGACCGGGACTATTTCGCCGAACATGTGGAACCCCTGATCGACGGCGACCGGGTCGTCTATCTCGGTTCGGTCGGACCGGACGAACGGGGCGCCATTCTCGGATCGGGGGTGGCGCTGTTGCATCCGATCCGGTTCGCCGAGCCGTTCGGGCTCTCCGTGGTGGAGTCGATGGCCTGCGGGACGCCTGTCATCGCGTACCGGAAAGGGTCAATGCCCGAGGTTGTCGACGAAGGTGTCACCGGCCGCCTGGTCGACTCGGTCGACCAGGCGGTTGCCGCAGTGCAAGGGATCGCGGAGATCAACCGGGCCGCCTGCTCAGCGCGTGCCCGGGAACGCTTCTCGGCGGAACGGATGGTCGACGAGTACCTGGCGATTTACCGAAAAATCATCAGTTGATTAGCTAGATCTTGTTAACGTCGCAATGTGAATTGCGCGTTAAACGGACCATATTTTCTGGACCGTGTTTACGCCGCTCACCCGCGGTGTACGGCACCGTGCCCGCGCGCGCTGAGTCCGTGCTGCGGGTAGGCAGCCCGGCCGAGGAGAAAGGCCCAGTCATGCCCGCGACATACGGGTTTTTGAGCACTTATCCCCCCACTCAATGCGGTTTGGCGACATTCAATGCGGCTCTCGCCACACATCTCACCGGCGGCGCCGGCGGATCGGGAGTGGTACGGCTGCTCGCCGGCGACAACACCAGTGGCGGGATCGCGCTCGACCGGGCCGCGCCGCGGGTGGTGCACACGTGGAACACCGACCGCCCCGGCGGCTGGGTCGCCGCCGCCACCGCTTTGAACCGTTTCGACACGGCGATCATCCAGCACGAGTACGGCATCTACCCCGGTGACGCGGGCGCCGAGGTGCTGCCGGTCCTGCGCGCGCTGCGGATCCCGTCCATCGTGGTCCTGCACACCGTCCTCACCCACCCCGACCCGCTGCAACGTGCCGTCCTGGAACAGATCGCCGCGGCCGCCGACGCGGTGGTGACCATGACCGACACCGCCCGGCAGCGGCTCACCACCCACTACGACGTGAACCCGCGCAAGATCACGGTGATCCCGCACGGCGCCGGCACCCACACCGGCACTCCACGCGAGGGCCACGACCGGCCGTACCTGCTCACCTGGGGGCTGCTCGGGCCGGGCAAGGGCATCGAGTGGGCGCTGCGCTCGCTCGCGTTCCTCGAGGACCTCGCACCCCGGCCGGTCTACACCGTCGCCGGGCGTACCCATCCCAAAGTGCTCGAACAGCAGGGCGACGTCTACCGCGACTCCCTCAAGGAACTCGCCGCCGACCTCGGTGTCGACGACTGTGTGCGCTGGGCGGACGTCTATCTGGAACCGGCCGAGCTGTCCCGGCTGATCCGGTCGGCGGACGCGGTGGTGCTGCCGTACGACTCCACCGAACAGGTCACCTCCGGAGTCCTGATCGAGGCGGTCGGCGCCGGGGTGCCGGTGGTCGCGACCGAGTTCCCGCACGCGGTGGAGCTGCTCGCGGACGGGCCGGGTCTGCTCGTACCCCATCAGGATCCGGAGGCGATGGCGATCGCCATCCGCCGCGTGCTCGCCGAGCCGGGCCTACCCGGGCGTCTGACCGGTCTAGCCGGCGGCCCGACCCTGCGCTGGCCCGCGGTGGCCGCGCGGTACCAGTCGCTGGCCGCCCGCCTGATCGCCGACCGCCGACCGCTCGCGGCCGCGACGATCCCCGCCTAGGCATGGCGCAGACCCTGCGGCTGATCCCGCCGCCCATCCAGTTGCGTGACATGCCCGAACCCCGCTGGGACCACGTGTTCCGGCTCTCCGACGACACCGGGCTGCTCGAACACGCTCGCAACGCCATCGCGCGGCGCGAGCACGGCTACTGCGTCGACGACGTGGCGCGCGGCCTGCTCGTCGCCGCCCGCGAACCGCGGCCCTGGCCCGAACTCGTCCGGCACGCCGAGCGCTACCTGGCGTTCCTCACCCACGCGCAGGGACCGGACGGAGCCTTCCGCAACCGGATGAGCTGGGAACGCGGATGGGCCGACGAGCCGTCGCTCGGCGACTGGTGGGGCCGGGCGATGTGGGGGCTCGGCACCGCCGCCGCCCGCGGAACGTCCCCGTGGATCCGGCGGGAGGCGATGAACGCGTTCCGGCAGGGCCTGCGATGCCGGTCGGCCTGGCCACGGGCGATGGCGTTCGCCGGGCTGGGCGCGGCCGAGGTGTTGCGCTCCGGGCCGTACGACCGGGCCGTCGCCGATCTGCTCGGCGACGCCGCCACCGTGATCGGGTCCCCCGGCCCGGACCCGGAGTGGGTGTGGCCGGAACCCGAACTCACCTACGCCAACCCGTCGGTGGCCGAGGTGGTGATCGCCGCCGGGGACCTGCTCGGCGACGAGGGCCTGCTCACCGACGGGCTTCGGATGCTGTCCTGGCTCTGCCGGATGCAGGAGGAGCGGGGACACCTCTCCACGGTCCCGGTCGGCGGCTGGCGACCGGGAGTGCCGAAGCACCGTTTCGACCAGCAGCCGATCGAGGCGGCGGCCACCGCGGACGCGTGTGCCACGGCCGCCGCGGTCACCGGCGACGAGCACTGGGACGCCCCACTCTTCCAGGCCATCGCCTGGTTCTTCGGGGACAACGACACCGGAACGGTGATGTACGACGCCGAGACTGGCGGATGTTATGACGGATTGACGGTCAATGGTCCTAATCTGAACCAAGGAGCCGAATCCACCCTCGCGCTCGTCTCGACGCTGCAGCATGCGCGCACGCTGACGAGCCGGAGCGCGACCCGACCCTCAGGCGGCCTAGCGTGACAGCAACGGTGAACACCACCGACATCACCCGTCACAACATCACCATGGCGCCGGACGGCCGGCGCGTCGTGATCAAACTTTTCGTCCCCGGTGAGGACGCGCACGCCATCCACAACCGGGCGTCCAGCCTGATCGAGCGGATCCTGCAACTCGACGAGGGCGACATCAACACGCTGCTCGACGACGTGCTCAACCGCTTCGCCGGGCGGCACCACGACATCCTCGGTGTCTTCCAGCACCACTACGAGGTCGTCCAGCACCGGGTGCCGAACGAGATCGAGCTGTCCCCGGCCGCGCGGACACTGATCGGCGCGTACTTCAGCCACGAGTTCTCGGTCGAGGCGGCCGCCCTCTGCAACCCGTCGATGGTGCCGCACCCGGACCAGAGCGAACTGCTCCCGGGCGAACTGCGGGTGGCGATCAGCCTGCGCCAGATCGGTGAGGGGCACATCTCGTCGATCGGCTTCTGCAGCGCCATCATCGGACCCGGCGCGGCCATCCGGATGGAGGACCGCGACGGGCCACTGATGATCGGCCAGCGGGTCGGCGCCAAACACATGCGGCACCAGCTGTGCGCGGCACTGGCCGAGGAGGAGATCGACAACGAGGCCTCGGCGTACGTGGTGTCGGCGCTGCCGGAACGCTACGACGACCACGAGTTCGAGGAGATCCTCGGGCACCTGCCGGCCGAGCTGCTGGCCCGGCCCACCACACCGACCGCGCTGGAGGCGATCCGGCGCATCGTCGGCTCCGACTACGCGGTCACCTTCCCGGCCACCATCCCGATGCACCAGCGGGTGCTCTGGCCGTCCACCCCGACCGAGTCGCGGGGTATGGAGGACGCCCGCTTCGTGCAGGTGCTCGACCCGGACGGGCGGACGGCGTACCAGGCCACCTACACCGCCTACGACGGGTTCAACATCGCCGGCCGGGTGATCTTCACCCGGGACCTGCGGCACTTCGAGGTCACCACACTGCACGGGCCGGCCGCCCGCAACAAGGGCATGGGCCTGTTCCCGCGGTACATCAACGGCAAGAAGTACGCGCTGTGCCGGTCCGACGGCGAGACCCTGGGCCTCAGCGTGCGCGACGAGCAGCACCGGTGGCAGCACGTCGGGCCGATCCTCGTCCCGCACCGGGGGTGGGATCTCATCCAGGTCGGCAACTGCGGATCGCCGATCGAGACCGAGGCCGGGTGGCTGGTGCTCACCCACGGTGTCGGGCCGATGCGCCGGTACGCCATCGGGGCGATGCTCCTCGACCTGGACGATCCCTCGCGGGTGATCGCCGACCTGCCCCAGGGCCTGATCGATCCGGACGAGATCGAGCGTGAGGGGTACGTGCCGAACGTGCTCTACTCCTGCGGCGGGCTCGTGCACGACGGGCGGTTCTGGCTGCCGTACGCCTCCAGTGACGTTCGGATCAGCTTCGCCAGCATGCCGCTGGACCGCCTGCTGCACCGCATGCAGCCGGTCTAGTTCCGGTTTCCGGTGCCAGATCGGTTTCGGTGCCGGGCCGGTTTCGGTGCCGGGCCGGTTTCGGTCTAGTTCTTGGTGCCGACTGCCACCCAGATCGTCAGGACCGCCAGGAAGGTGCCGCTCTGCCCGGCCGCGTCGACGCAGGCGAGCCACTCGTCGCGCAGGCCGGGCGGGGTCGCCCAGGCGGCCTCCGGCACCCGCGGATTCACCATCGGCAGAATCACGGCGGCCGACTCCGGGCTGGTGAACAGGCAGGTCACCGGCGTCGTGGTGACGTCACGCAGACCGGCCGCCACCAGCCGGCGCCGCAGTGTCCGGCCCATGTCGAACTGCCTCGGGGTGAAATGGCCGTTCACGTGGGCCATCACCACCGCGCCGAGGCCACCCGGCATCCCGTCGAAGGCGAGCGAACCCCAGTCGGTGTCGACCAGGCAGAGCCGGCCGCCCGGCCGGGTCACCCGGAGCAGCTCGCCGATCGTCGCGTCGGCGTCGTCGACGTGCTGGAGGACTCGCTCGCACCACACCCCGTCGACGCTGTCGGCGGGCAGGTCGAGAGCCGCCACGTCACCGGTCAGGTAGCGCACGTTACTGCCGTCGTGCCGGCCCACCGCGGCCGCCGTCACCGCCGACGAGTGGTCCACGGCCAGGACCTCGCCCGCGCCACCGACCCGGGCGGCGAGCAGACGGGCCACCTCGCCACTGCCGGAACCGGCGTCGAGCAGCCGCTGCCCCGGTGCCGGGCGAAGCATGTCGAGAGCCGTCTGGCGAATCCGCAGGATCTCCGGATGCCGAGCCATCTCGGTGATGGCCTCGAGCACGATTTCCGACATCTGGTCAGAAAGACCGTCGATGTCGGAAAAGGGCGTCCGGTCCTTCTGCGCGGGTTCCATCCCGCAATTGTTCATGGCGAACGCTCCGATCGGCCGTCGCCGTCATCCATCCGACAGGCGCGGCACCTGCCCTTTCGCTAGATCAAGCCGCAGATGTGCGCGATCCGCACACGTTGCGGCCGCAAAATCAAGCCGTACGCTCAGTGATGTCTTGCGCATCACACGTCACTGGGGAAATCAGTGGCAACAGGCCGGCAACCGATGTGTAAAACTTCCGGACATGATCGAACGGGTTAGGTTCGGGCTGGTCGGCTACGGCACCGGCGGCCGGGTGTTCCATGCGCCGCTGATCGCGTCCGCGGCAAACATCGAGTTCGCCGGCGTGGTCACCACGTCGCCCGAGCGCCGGGCCCAGGTCACCGAGCAACTGCCGGGCGTCGAGACGTACGACTCGATCGCCGCGCTCGCCGCCGACGGTGTTCAGGCGGTGGCCATCTCCACCCCTGCCGCCACCCACGCCGCCCTCGCGGTCGAGGCCATCGAGGCCGGGCTCGCGGTCGTCGTCGACAAGCCGTTCGCACCCGACGCCGACGCCGCCCGCAAGCTGGTCACCACGGCCGAGGAGGCCGGGGTGCTACTCACCGTCTACCAGAACCGACGGTGGGACTCGGACCTGCTGACCATCCGCAAGCTGATCGAGAACGGTTCGCTCGGCGCGATCCGGCGGTTCGAGTCCCGGATGGAACGGTGGGCCCCCGAGCGGCTCCCCGGTGCGGCCGGCGGTGGCACCCTGCTCGACTTCGGCTCGCACCTCGTCGACCAGGCACTGCAGCTGCACGGCCCGGCCGACCGGGTGTACGCCGAGGTGCACGGCCCGGACGGCGGCCTCGACGACGACTGGTTCATGGCCCTGCACCACACCGGTGGCGTCGAGTCGCACCTGTGGGGTTCGTGGCGCCAGGCCGGTCCGGGCCCCCGTTTCCGGGTCACCGGCACCGCCGGGACGTTCATCTCGCCCGAGCTCGACTACCAGGAGACCCTCCTGAAGGCTGGTAAGTCCCCGGCTCGTCTCGGCGACCGCTGGGGTGTCGAGCCGGAGCACCGCTGGGGCCACCTGTTCCGCGGCGCCACCGGCGCACCGGTGGAGAGCTGCCGCGGCCGGTGGGACACGTTCTACCCGGCGGTGGCCGCCGCCGTGCTGGGTGAGGGCCCGCTCCCGGTCGACCCGTGGGACTCGGTCCGCGCCATGGAGATCCTGGACGCGGCCCGTGAAAGCGCCACCACCGGTACCGCCGTCGCCCTCTGACTGACCCATCCGCCGCGCATGTCGCATGGTGATGTGCGGAGCGATTCCGCGCCGCCCATCACCATGTGCGCCTGAGGCCCCGGCCGTGTTTGCGGCCGGGTCATGTCGTGGGCTACGCGGCGTCCAGGACCTGCGCGGTGGCCAGGATGTCGGCGAACCCCGCCGAGCTCAGGTCGAGGCCGCCCTCGATCCAGGAGACCGTGTAGCTGCCGGTTTCGGTCATCGCGATCAGAACCTCGTCGGGCGTCAGACCCGCCGACTGGAGCAGCTGGATCTCGCGAACGTTGACGCCGGTCGGCAGCGGCCCGTTGCCCAGGTCGGTTCCGTAGCGGACGGTCCCACCGTGCTCGACGAACCGCCTCAGGTTGTCGACGGCGATCTCGCGGGCCGGGTCGCCGGGCGCACCCCAGCCGTGAATGTCCAACGTGCTGATCCAGCGCATGCTCTTCGCGCAGCCCTGCAGCAACATGTCGTCGATCCGCTCGGTCCACGGCGTGTGGGCCAGCACATCGGCTCCCGCCGCGAACGCCGCCGCGACCGTTCCCGGCCCCTCGGCGTGCACCACGACCGGCAACTCGGCCGCGTGCGCCGCGGTGACCAGCGCCGTCAACACCGGAAGCGGGAGCTGCGGCCCACCGGCGTGCGCGGTCACCTTGATCAGGGAGGCGCCCGCCGCCCACGACTCGGCGACGGCCGAACCCGCGTCCTCCGCGCTGCGGATCTCCCGCCAGCTACCGGCCGGTGCCCAGGATCTGTCGCTGGGATAACCACCCGGAGCGATCAGAAACGGTCCCGCATAGCGAACCCGTGGGAGGTTCGAACCGGCCTCCCGCGCCCGCGCGGCGAGCTCGGCGACGGTCGCCGGGACCCCGCCGAGATCCCACACCTCGGCGATCCCGCCGGCCCGGACCGTGTCCAAATCGACCAGCGCCGAATGCACGTGCGCGTCGACCAGCCCTGGCAGCAGTGTCCCCCGGAGCCGGCGGGTGTCGTCGCCACCTGGCGCCAGTTCCGCCGGAACCGGTTTGACCAGCCCGTCCGGCGCGATCCGCAGAGCGACACCCGCCCGCAGGCGTCCGCCCCACCAGACCGAATCCGCCAGCAGCCACCGAACCCGACCCGTCACCGGCGCGGACGCCGGGATCGGCGTCTCCTCGGCGACGGTCACCGTGGGCCGCGGGCCGGCCGATCGTTTCAGGGCCGAGAGCGCACACCCGGCACCGCCACCAGGCCCGCCGCAGCAGGCCGCCGCCGCATCATCCCCACCCGACGAATCAGCCGAGGTCTCACACAACTCCGGCGCCGCCGAAGAGCCCGTCCCGGTCGAGGTTGGCGCAGTCGAAGCCACCCCGGGTGGGGTTGGCGTGGCGGAGGGTGGCGCGGAAGAGGTTGCCACGGACGAGGATGGCCCGATGGAAGAGGCCGCCCCGGTCGGGGATGGCGCGCCCGGGGATGGCGCGGCGGACGATGGATCCGTGCTCACCGGCTGCTCTTCTCCAGCAGTTCGCGTAGGAGCGTGAGCCCCTGGCACACCTCGCCGAAACTGGTGCTCAGCGGCGCGGGCCCGATCCGCAGGCCGTCCGGCCGCCGGTAATCCGGAATCACCCCGCTGTCCCACAACGGTTCCAGGAACTCCTTGAACCCTTCCCGCCGCAGCGTCACGTGCCCGCCGCGCTGTGCCGGCTCCCGCGGGCCGGCTACGACCACCCCGTACGGCGCTAGCCACTCGTCGGCGAGATCCAGTACATAGCCGGTGAGCAGGAGCGACTTGGCCCGCACCGCGGCGATCCCGGCCGACTCCAGCATGTCCAGGTTGGCCTGCAACGGCACCATCGCCAGGATCGGCGGCGTCCCGCTGAGCAGCGCCCGGATCCCGGCCGCGGCCTCATAGCCGGGCCCCATCTCGAACGCCGCCCGATGCCCCATCCAGCCCTGGATCGGCTGCCGCAGCTCGCCCTGGAGCTCGCTGCGCAGATAGGCGAAGGCCGGCGCGCCGGGCCCGCCGTTCAGATACTTGTAGGTACAGCCGACGGCCAGATCGACGCCCCACTCGTCCAGCTCGACCGGCACCGAACCGGCCGAGTGGCAGAGGTCCCACATGGTCAGTGCCCCGACCGCGTGCGCGACCCGGTTGATCGCGGCGACGTCGGCGAGCCAGCCCGACCGGTAGGCGACGTGGCTGAACAGCACCAGAGCGGTGTCGTCGTCGACCACCTCGGCCACCTGCTCCGGCGTGATCCCGGCGGCCGGATCGGTCTCGATCCACACCAGGCGCAGCCCTCGCTCGGCGGCGATGCCCTCCAACACATACCGATCGGTGGGGAAGTTGTCGGTGTCGAGCACGACGGTCCGGCGGCCGGGACGGGCGTCGACCGCGGCCCGCGCCAGCTTGTAGATCAGCACCGTCGTCGAATCGGCGATCACGGTCTGTCCGGGGCCGGCGCCGAGCGCAATCGACCCGAGCCGGTCGCCGAGGGTCAGTGGCCACTCCAGCCAGCCCTCGTCCCAGCCGCGGATCAGCCGGCCGCCCCACTGCTCACGGATGAACGAGTCGACCAGCTGTGCGGTCGCCTCCAGCGGGCGGCCCAGCGAGTTTCCGTCGAGGTAGGAGAGCAGCTCGGCCGGCGGCGGGGTGATGAACCGGGCCCGCAGCTCCGCGAGGGGATCGGTCGCATCCAGGGCGGCGGCGCGGGCGGGCAGGTCTTGGGTCAACGGGGCACCCCGATCTCGGTCCGGACGGCGTAGAGCTCGGGGAAGAATGTCAGATCGAGCGCCGCCCGCAGGAAGGAGACCCCGCTGGAGCCGCCGGTGCCGCGTTTGAAGCCGATCGTCCGCTCCACCGTCTTGAGGTGCCGGAACCGCCACAACTGGAAGTTCTCCTCCAGGTCGACGAGCTCCTCACAGGCCTCGTAGACGTCCCAGTTCTGTTCCGCCTTCTCGTAGATCTCCTGGAAGACCGGCACCAGGTCGGCGTGGTACTCGTACGCCGCGGTGACGTCCCGGTCCAGGATCGCGTGCGGCACCGGATGCCCACGCCGGGCCAGGAAGTGCAGGAACTCGTCGTAGACGCTCGGCGTGGCCAGGGTGTCCTCGAGCAGTGCCCGCGCGCCCGGCTGGTCGTCGAAGATCTGGAGCATGTCCCGGTTCTTGTTGCCGAGGAGGAACTCGACCGC
Source organism: Actinoplanes sichuanensis (assembly GCF_033097365.1). NCBI lineage: Bacteria > Bacillati > Actinomycetota > Actinomycetes > Micromonosporales > Micromonosporaceae > Actinoplanes > Actinoplanes sichuanensis. The sequence continues at coordinate 11,273,229 of NZ_AP028461.1, read as the reverse complement.
TCGGTACTGGAACGACTGGAACCCTGACGACGTGCCCAGGAAGGAGCGGAACTCCGCATACTCCGTCGGGGTCAGGGTGGCCAGCACCGACCACTGCTCGGTCAGCGTGCGCTGGATGTGTTTGACCCGGGCCAGGCCCTTGAGCGCCGGCCGCAACTCGTCCGTGGCCAGATACTGCTGCACCGCCCGCAGCTCGTGGACCATCAGTTTCAGCCACAGCTCGGACGTCTGGTGCTGCACGATGAACAGCAGCTCGTCGTGGTGCTCAGGCACACTGACCGGGTGCTGCGCGCCCAGGATGTCGTCCAGGCGCAGATATGCCCCGTACGAGAGATTGACCTTGAAGTCCCTGACGATGCCGTCCTCAAGCGGCCGCTCTGCCGACATGACGAACCCACCTCCCCTTCCAGCACATCACAACGGTCCCCAGTACACCCAACGGCCGTCGTGCCGGGTGAACCGGCTCTTCTCCGCCATCACTCCGGGCCGGCCGCCGTCGCTGAAGTGTGCCCGGAACTCGACGATCCCCTCGGCGTCGAACACGCCACCGCCGCTGTGCTCCAGCACCTCCAGGCGCGTCCAGCGCAGCGACGGGTCGGCCTCGATCGAGGCGGGACGGGTCTCCGGATGCCAGGTCAGGAGGACGTAATCACTGTTGTCCAGCGCATACGCGCTGAAACGCGAGCGCATCAACGATTCCGGATCGGCCGCGGCCTTACCGTCGTGCAGAGGAGCACAACAGCTCTGGTACGGACCACGCCCGCACGGGCACACGGAAGAGGCGGTCCGGGGCTTGGGGGATCTGCGAGCCATGGCGCCCAGTCTCCCCCACCGCTCCGGCCGCCCCGGAGGTTATCCACATTCCCCGGCCGTCCACAGTCGGGCGGGCCGTCGCCGCACCGGCCGCGGTACTCATGACGGCATGTCGAACTCAGCCGGCCTGCTGCTCCACCACGATCCCGCTGATCACCTTCTGGCAACGGTCCAGTTCCTCGATCAGCCCCTGCATCTCCTCGATCGCGGAGACCGCGTTCTGGGTGTCCGCCCGGATGCCGCCGACCTGGGTGCCGATCTCGCTGGTCGCGGTGGCCGTCTCGTTCGCCAGGTCCTTGACCTCGCTGGCGACGACGGCGAAGCCCCGGCCCGCCTCGCCGGCCCGGGCCGCCTCGATGGTCGCGTTCAGGGCGAGCAGGTTGGTCTGCTTGGCGATCGTCGCGATCAGCTGGACCACCTTGCCGATCTCGGTGCTGCTCGCCTCCAGCCGCTGGATCACCTGGACGGCGGTCTCGGCCGCACGGACCGCCGCGTCGGTCGCCGCCGCCATGTCGTTGCTCACGTTGGCGAGCCGGTGCACCGAGTCCCGCTGCCGGTCCTGGGCGGACCAGTCGCTCTGACCGCTTCCCGACGACCAGCCCTGCTGATCCGTCGACGACCAGCCGTCATTCTGATCCCAATCGGACATGGTGACAGCGACCCCTCTCTACCGGCCTCCGCAAAACATCCCATCTCGCCCACCGGCCGCGGAGCGTTTTCCGCCATTTCGGCACAACCGGCGGTTTCGTCCGGCAAGGCGTTCTGCTGCTCGAGGGTTCCCGGTCGACCGGCGGCCTGTCGGTCACCGGCGCCGGCCGGAAACGCCGCAACGGAGTCAGACCGGCCACCGCGTCAGGACGGCACGAAGACAGGCATCATGCCGGCCGGAAACGCCGCAACGGAGTCAGACCGGCCACCGCGTCAAGACGGCACGAAGACGGGCGTCATGCCGGCCGAGTCGGGGGCGGGCCTGCTCCAGGAGGGCGGGCAGAATCGCCACATGCTCCCGGTCGACACCTGACGGAGGCGCTGGCTCGAGGAAGCGGTCGGCGAGGACGAAGATCAGGCCGACCGCCGCCATCCGGCCTCGATGGGCCAGTACCGCGTCCGGGTCGACCGCGAGAGTGAGGGCTGCTGTCAGCCGGACGATCGGGTGGTGGGCCGTGAGCAGACGGAAGCCGCCGAGGCGGACCTCCGGTCGTGGATCGGCCAGCAGCGTCCAGGGCAGTTCCGCGGGCAGCCGACGGGGGTAGGTCCGCAGGGCGATCGAAGCCTCCCGGACGACGTGGCGGTGCGGATCGGTGAGCAACGGCACGGTCTCCTCGATCGGAACGGAGTCGAGTAGGACGAGACCCCGCACCGCCGCGGCCCGGAGGCGGGGTGCGCGATGCCTCAGGAACGGGTGGAGCAACGGCGCGTCCCGGCGGTCGCCCATCTCGGCGAGACCGAGGATCGCCCCGCAGACGACGTCCACCGGGGAGTCCGGCGGGATCTGATCGGAGGAGAGGAGCATGCGGTAACGCTCCGCCGGGCGAGTGGCCCGGCTACGCGCGAAGGCCCTGATCAGTGGGGCCGGATCGGTCAGGGTGGCGGCGACCTCGTCGTCGTGGCCCAGCTCGGCGAGACCGGCCAGAGCGAGCGAACGGACGGCGACGAAACGCACACCGGCCAGCTCCCGCAGCGCGTCGGCGTCCCGCCGGTCGACCGCCGCACGGGTGACGAGACGGGCCGCTTCCAGCCGTACCGCCGGGTCCGGTTCGCGGGTGGCGAACCGGATCAGATCGGCGTACGCCCAGCGGTCCTGCCTCTGACCCACGGTGAAGGCCAGGCGCCGGCCACGTCGGTCCCGGTCGTGCAGGAGCAGCGGGGCGTACCGGGCGAAGTCGTCCTCGACCAGCAGCTCGATGATCCGCAGTGCCATTCCGCCACGACGGCGGCCGGACAGGTGGGCCGCCATCGGCAGCGCTACCCGCAACTGGTGCTCCGGGCGTTCCCGCAGGGCCTCGGTCAGCGCCTCGGCGGCCGCTCCACGTACCCGGGGAACCCAGTCGTCGCAGCGCAGCGCCAGGAACGGCAGGTGCTCGGGTCGCCGGAGCCCGGCCATCGCGGAGACCGCCCGTTCCCGGCGGCGGCCGTCGGGGTCGGTGGCCGCGAGCGCCACGGCGATCGGCCCGGCGCTCGCGGGGTCGGAGTCGAAGGCCGCCACCAGGTCCCGGACGGCGTGCCACGGGTCGTCCGGCCGAGTTTCGGCGACCCAGCGGCCGTCCCGCCACGAGCGGGTGGTGAGTCGCCAGGCCGCACCGCGTGACCGTTCGTCCAGGCGGACCAGCAGGCGGGGGCGGCCGGCGAGTGGCATCAGCGTCAGCATCTCCAGCCGTTCGCCGGTGGTCGCCACGCCCTCGAGCACCGGATCGGCGCCGATCCGGGCCAGTCGGCCGGCCAACAGGTCCACGGCCTCGCTCGCGCCAGGCTCACCGGCGTCCCGAAACAGCTGCCACAGCGGAGTCTCACCCATGGCCCCATCCTGCCCGGCGCCCGCACCACCCCGCCGAGCCGCGACGGTGGAACGCGGCGGCCGACAGCAAGGCGATGACGGCGGCGACACGTGGCAGAAGAGGCCTCCGTGAATGAAACCGGCTGGAAAGTGCTGACGTGCGTTGCGTCGCGCAGAGCGATGACTTAACCGCTTCACGACCTCGACCATCACCACGCCGCGTGAAATATGCTCACCAAGGGGCGTCGGACCCGTCAGCGCCTTCGCAAGTGAGCGCAAAGCGACAGCTAACCTCAGTTCTGTTTTTGCAAGAAACTGACGTAGGATTCCGTGGTGACCAAACGACTCGCCGAGGTGGCGAAGAAGGCCGGGGTCAGCGAGGCGACCGTCAGCCGGGTGCTCAACGGACGCAGCGGCGTCTCGGAGGCCACCCGCACATCGGTGCTCACCGCGCTGGACGTGCTCGGCTACGAGCGACCGACGAAACTGCGCGGCGAGCGGGCCCGGCTCGTCGGGCTGGTGCTGCCCGAGCTGCAGAACCCGATCTTCCCGGCGCTGGCCGAGGTGGTGACCAGCTCCCTGGCGCAGCGCGGGTTCACCCCGGCGCTGTGCGCCCGCACGATCGGCGGCGTGCCCGAGTCCGACTACGTGGAGATGCTGCTGGACCATCAGGTCAGCGGTGTGATCTTCGCCGGCGGGTCGTATGCGCTGGCCGACGCCTCGCACGAGCACTACCTGCGGCTGACCGAGCGCGGGCTGCCGGTGGTGCTGGTCAACGCGGGTGTGGACGAGCTGGGCTTCCCCCGGGTGTCGACCGACGACGCGGTGGCCGTCGAGCAGGCGTATGGGCATCTGCGGTCGCTCGGGCACGATCGGATCGGCATGGTGCTCGGCCCGGAGGGGCACATCCCGTCGCGCCGCAAGCTGCTCGCGATGATCCAGGCGGCCGACACCGAGGCCGAGGTGGAGCGTTCCAGCTTCTCCATGGAGGGCGCCCGGGTGGCCGCCACCAAGCTGCTGGAACGCGGCGTGACCGGCATCATCTGCGCCAGCGACGTGCTCGCCCTGGGCGCGATCCGGGCGGCCCGCCGGCTCGGTAAGGCGGTGCCGGCCGACGTCTCGGTGGTCGGTTTCGACGATTCCGCGTTCATGACCTGCACCGATCCGCCGCTGACCACGGTCCGGCAGCCGATCGAGACGATGGGCCAGGCCGCGGTGGACCTGCTGGTCAGCCAGATCGACGAGGCCCGTGAGTTCTCCGACGAGCTGCTGTTCGAGCCGGAGCTGGTGGTCCGCGGCTCGACCGCTCCGGTACGAAGGTAGAAACCGACAAATAGTCGCCGGCCCCGAAAGGGGCCGGCTTTTTTGTGCCCAAAACAGACACGTGCACAAAACAACAAGGCACAGTCGTGTTTTTTCAGAGCACGATCGAAACCTTGCGGCAACATGGCCCCGTAGTTACAGTGACTCCACTCACTACGGGAAACAGTCCTGACCGTAGTGACGACAACGCGATTCAGCGATGGCCATGGATAACCCGTTCCCGAAGGGATGGACAGATGTCCGTACCGCAGTACCGGAAGGTTGCGGCGCTAGCGCTCGTGGCCGGCCTCGGGCTCAGCCTGACGGCGTGCTCCACGAAGAGTGACGACGACGGCGGGGCCGACGCCGCCGGCAAGGTCACCATCACGGTCGACTGCCAGCCGGTCGCCGCCCAGAAGGAGCTGCTCGACAACTGGAACGCCGATGTCAAGGCGTTCCAGAGCGAGAACCCGAACATCGTGATCAAGAGCATCAGCGTCGGTCAGCAGTGCAACAACCCGCCGGACTTCACCGCACGCCTGGCCGGTGGCACCACGACCGACGTCTTCTACGGCTACATGACCGACCTTCAGCAGGTGCTGGACTCGGGTCAGGCGCTGGACATCACCCAGTACGTCAGCAAGGACACCATCTCGACCTGGGACAGCGTCGACCCGGCGCTGAAGGAGGTCTTCACCGATGGCGGCAAGCTCTACGGCGTACCGGTGAAGAATTATTCGATGGGTCTGGTCTATAACAAGACCCTCTTCGCGAAGGCCGGCCTGGACGCCGCCAACCCGCCCAAGACCTGGGCCGAGGTGCGCGAGGCGGCCAAGAAGATCACCGCCGCCGACAGCAGCGTGGCCGGTTACGCGGAGTACAGCGCCGGGAACACCGGTGGCTGGCACTTCACCTCGCTGCTCTACTCGCAGGGCGGTCGGGTCCTTTCCGAGGACGGCAAGAAGGCCGCCTTCAACACCGCCGAGGGCAAGCAGGTCCTGCAGAACCTCAAGGACATGCGGTACGGCGACAACTCGATGGGCGCCCGCCAGCTGCTGCAGTGGGGCGACCTGCTGACCAATGCCGCCGCAGGCAAGGTCGGCATGTTCATCGGCGCGCCGGACACCACCCAGGCGATCGTCAGCCAGTTCAAGGGCAAGTTCGAGGACTGGGCGGTCGCTCCGCTGCCGGGTCAGACCGACCTGGCGAAGGGCACGCTCGGTGGTGGCGAGGGCTACTTCTTCAAGAAGGACCTCACCAAGGAGCAGGTCGAGGCGGGCCTGAAGTGGATCGCCTACCAGAAGCTCACCCCCGGTAAGGGCCAGTTCGACTACGTGCGGGCCAAGCCGCAGAACTACCCGGTCGGCCTGCCCCAGCCGCTGCTGTTCGCGAACGGCACCGAGGCGCAGAAGCAGGAGTTCGACCTGCGCAAGGCGAACGCGAACGTGCCGGTGGAGAACTTCGCGCTGTTCGAGGCGAAGCAGCTGCCGATCGTGGGTGAGCCGCGGGACGCCCAGGCGATCTACGCGATCCTCGACTCGGCGATGTCGGGTGTCCTGACCGACCCGAACGCGAACGTCGACAGCCTGCTCAAGACCGCTGAGGAGAAGGTCAACCAGCTGCTGGCGGCCGGTAGCTGAGGATGGCCGTCATCACCGCCCCCGCCCCGGTGAAAGCCGAGGCGGGGGTCTCCTCGAAGACCAGCCGCAAACTGCGGGACAACCTGACCGGCCACGCGTTCCTGATCGGGGCGGTCCTCTGCTTCGGCCTGTTCATGTGGTTCCCGATGATCCGCGGCATCGTGATGAGCTTCCAGCGGACCCGTCGCGGTGTGACCACCTGGGTGGGCTGGGACAACTACGTCCGGATCATCGAGGATCCGAGTTTCTGGGTCGCCTGGAAGAACACCTTCTACTTCACCGGGCTCGCGCTGCTCCTCGGTTTCGTGGCACCGTTCTTCGTCGCGATCCTGCTCAACGAGTTCCGCCACGCCAAGGGTTATCTGCGCATCCTGGTGTATCTGCCGGTCATGCTGCCGCCGGCGTCGGCGCTCTACCTCTTCAAGTACTACGCGTACGACCCGAGCGAAGCGGGCCTGTTCAACGCGATCCTCTCGGCCGTCGGCCTGCCCACGTCGGAGTGGATGCAGTCGTCGACGATGACGATACCGGCCATGGTGATCGCCTCGACCTGGATGAACATGGGCGGCGCGGTACTGATCTACCTGGCGGCACTGCAGAACATCCCGGGCGATCTGTACGAGGCGGCCGAACTCGACGGCGCCGGTCTGTGGAAGCGGATCTGGCACGTGACGATCCCGCAGACCCGGCTGATCCTGGCACTGCTGGCGATGATGCAGATCGTCGCGACCATGCAGCTGTTCATCGAGCCGCTGATCCTGGCCAACGGCGCGGGCACGCAGGACGCGGCCACCTCGGTCGTGTACCTGATCTACCAGCACGCGTTCGTCCAGAACGATCTCAACGGCGCCGCCGCCCTCGGCGTGATCATGTTGCTGGTGCTGGCCGCCTTCTCCGCCGCCTATCTGCGGCTGAGCACGAAACAGGACTAGAAACCATGTCTCGAACCCTCATCTCGCATGCTCAGCTCCAGCGCGGACGCGGCCGGTTCCTCTACTGGGCGCTGCTCGGCATCGTCGTCACGGCGTTCACCCTGATCTTCATCGGGCCGTTGTACTGGATGGTCACCGGCGCCCTCAAGTCGGGCCAGGAGATCGCGCAGACACCGCCGACCCTGTTCCCACGGGATCCGGAGTTCGCCAACTACACCGACGCGTGGACCCAGTTGGCCCTGGGCAAGCTGCTGTTCAACACGTTCTACTACGCGGCCGGGGCGGTGCTGTTCCAGCTGATCCTGGACACCGCGGCGGCGTACGCCCTCTCCAAGCTCCGCCCGGTCTTCGGCAACGTGATCCTCGGCGCGATGCTGGCGACGCTGATGATCCCGGCGATGGTGCTGATCGTCCCGCAGTACCAGACGGTGATCAGCCTTCCGGTGCTGGACATCAGCCTGATCGACTCGCCGTTCGCGATCTGGCTGCCGATGGTCGCCAACGCGTTCAACATCTTCCTGCTCAAGCGGTTCTTCGACTCGATTCCGGAAGAGATCATGTCGGCCGCGTTCATGGACGGCGCGTCGCCGCTGCGTACCCTCTGGTCGATCCTGCTGCCGATGTCCCGCCCGATCCTGGGCGTGGTGTCGATCTTCGCGGTGACCGCGGTCTGGAAGGACTTCCTCTGGCCGCTGCTGGTCATGCCGCATCCGGAGACACGCACGGTCAGCGTCGGCATCTACGCCTTCGCCGCCGGCACCCCGCAGAACGTGGTGGTCGCCGCCTCGGTGATCGCGGCCGTACCGACCGTGATCATCTTCTTGATCTTCCAGCGCAACATCATGTCCGGCCTGACCACAGGCAGCCTCAAGGGATGAGCGGGATGACGAATCAGTGGTGGCGTGACGCGGTGATCTACCAGGTCTATCCGCGCAGTTTCGCCGACGGCGACGGGGACGGAGTCGGTGACATCGCCGGCATCCGCGCGCGGCTCGGCCACCTCCGAGATCTCGGCGTCGACGCGATCTGGATGAGTCCGTGGTATCCGTCACCGATGGCCGATGCCGGGTACGACGTCTCCGACTTCCGCGACATCGACCCGGTCTTCGGTGACCTGTCCGAGGCGGAGGCGCTGATCGCCGAGGCGCACGAGGCGAACATCCGGATCATCATCGACATCGTCCCGAACCACATCTCCAGCGAGCATCCCTGGTTCAAAGCGGCCCTGGCCGGCGGAAAAGAGCGGGACTACTTTTGGTTTCGTAAAAGCCAAAATATGCCCACAAACTGGGTCGGCGAATTCGGCGGGACGGCCTGGACGAAGGTCGACGACGACACCTGGTATCTGCATCTCTTCACTCCGGAACAGCCGGATCTGAACTGGGAACACCCGGCGGTGAAAGCCGAATTCGAGAGCATCCTGCGGTTCTGGTTCGACCGGGGCGCCGACGGTATCCGGATCGACTCGGCGGCGCTGCTCTTCAAGGACCCGGCACTGCCCGAGGTGATCGACGGCGAACCACATCCGTTCCACGACCTGGACGCGGTGCACGACGTCTACCGGTCGTGGCGGCGGATCGCCGACGAGTACGAGGGACGCGCGCTGATCGGCGAGGTGTGGATGCCCGACGTCGAGCGGTTCACCAACTATCTCCGTCCGGACGAACTGCACGCGGCGTTCAACTTCGACCTGCTCGGGTGCGCTTGGGACCCGTACCTCATGCGCTCCTCGATCGAACGCACCCTGGACGCGCACGACCGCGTCGGCGCACCGCCCACCTGGGTCCTGTCGAACCATGACGTGACCCGGCATGTCACCCGGTACGGCCGGGCCGACACCACGTTCAGCTTCGAGAACAATCTGGACGGCACTCCCGTCGACCTGGAGCTCGGCACCCGACGGGCCCGGGCGGCCGCACTGCTCACCCTGTCGCTGCCCGGTTCGGCCTACGTCTACCAGGGCGAGGAACTGGGCCTCTGGGAGAACGAGACGATTCCTGAAGATCAAATTCAGGATCCGATGTACGCCCGGCGAGGCCACACCCGAGACGGCTGCCGGGTGCCGCTCCCGTGGGCGGGCGACGAGCCGCCCTACGAATTCACCGCCAGTGTCCCGTGGCTGCCCCAGCCCGCCGAGTGGAAGGACCGGACCGTCCAGGCGCAGACCGGCGACCCCAGTTCGATGCTGGAGCTCTACCGGTCGGCGATCCGCCTGCGCACCTTCAAGGATCGGGATTTCGCCTGGCTGGACCGCGGCGAGGGGGTTCTCGCCTGGACCCGCGGTACCGATTTCGCCTGTGTGCTCAACCTCTCCGGCGCACCCGTCCCGCTGCCGGAGCACGAAACCGTCCTGCTCGCCAGCGGTCCCCTCGACGGCGATCTCCTGCCCCGGGACACCGCGGCCTGGCTGCGGCTGAGGACGAAGTAACGGCGTCCGGGCGGGCGGCACCCACCGAAGCCGCCCGCCCGGCGATCACCACCTCTCACGGAAGAAAGGTGCGCTCCCCCGATGTCCAAATTGTCCCGAAGAATCCTCGCCACGGTGGCGGTGACGAGCGTGGTCGCCGCGCTCGTCCACGCCCCCGCGGCACTGGCCGCCGGCCCGAACCTGGCGGCCGGAAAGACCTTCAGCGCGAGCAGCTTCACCGACGTCTACTCGGCCGGGAACGCCGGCGACGGCAACGCCAACACCTACTGGGAGAGCGGCAACAACGCCTTCCCGCAGTGGCTGCAGGTCGACCTGGGTACGTCCACCCAGGTCAACCAGGCGGTGCTGAAGCTGCCGCCGGCCACCGCCTGGAACACCCGCACCGAGACCCTGTCGATCCAGGGCAGCACCGACGGCAACTCGTTCAGCACGCTCAAGGCGAGCGCCGGCTACACCTTCAACCCGGCCGGCGGTAACACGGTGACCGTCGACTTCACCGCCGCCAGCGCGCGGTTCGTGCGGCTGAATTTCACCGGCAACACCGCGTGGCCCGCCGGTCAGCTGTCCGAACTGGAGATCTACGGCCCGGTGAGCGGCGACAGCCAGGCGCCCAGCGCGCCGGGTGGCCTGGCCTACACCCAACCGGCGAGCGGGCAGATCCGGCTCACCTGGACCGCGTCCACCGACAACGTGGGTGTCACCGGGTACGACGTCTACGCGAACGGGGTGCTGCGTACCTCGCTCGGCAACGTCCTGACCTTCACCGACAGCCAGCCCGACTCGGCGACCGTGGCGTACCACGTGCGGGCGAAGGACGCGGCCGGCAACGTCTCCGGCAACAGCAACACGGTGACCCGCAACGGCACCCCACAGACCGGCACGGACCTGGCGGCCGGCAAGCCGATCGAGGCGTCGTCGGTCATCCACACCTTCGTCGCGGCCAACGCGAACGACGGTGACACGAACACCTACTGGGAGGGCAGCGCGTATCCGGCGAACCTGACGGTGAAGCTGGGCGCCAACGCGGCCGTCTCGTCGGTGGTGGTCAAGCTGAACCCGTCGACCGCGTGGGGCACGCGTCAGCAGACGTTCGCCGTCCTCGGGCGGGAGCAGTCGGCGACCTCTTACACGACCATCGCCGGCTCTGCGACGTACACCTTCAATCCCTCCTCGCAGAACACGGTGACCGTGCCGGTCTCGGCGACCACCGCGGACGTCCGGCTGTCCTTCACCGCCAACACCGGCGCGCCGAGCGGCCAGGTCGCGGAGCTGCAGGTGATCGGCACCGCCGCGCCGAACCCGGACCTGACCATCACCTCGACGAGCTACTCCCCGGCCGCGCCGGTGGAGATGGACGCGATCACCGCGTCGGCCACGGTCCGCAACGCGGGCACCGCGCCGTCGGCCGCTTCGAACATCAACTTCTACCTGGGTACGGCCAAAGTGGGCACCGTGGCGGTCCCGGCCCTCACGGCCGGCCAGTCGCAGACGGCGAGCGTGAGCATCGGCGCCCGCGACGCCGGCAGCTACCAGCTGTCGGCGAAGGTCGACGAGGCCGGCGCGATCTTCGAGACCAACGAGGCGAACAACTCCTGGACCCACCCGTCCGCGCTGGTCGTCACCCCGGTGAGCAGCGCCGACCTGGTCGCCTCGTCGGTCACGTGGACCCCGGGCACCCCGGCCGCCGGCAACGCGGTCGCGTTCTCGGTGACCCTGAAGAACCAGGGTTCGGCAGCGACCTCGTCCGGGGCGCACGGCGTCACGCTGACGATCCTCAACGGCTCGACGACAGTTCGCTCCCTGACCGCCTCGTACACCGGGACGCTCGCGGCCGGCGCCTCGACCGTGCTCAACCTGGGCTCGTGGACCGCAGCGAACGGCCGGTACACGGTCCGGACGGTGGTGGCGGTCGACTCCGCGGAACTGCCGGTCAAGCAGGCCAACAACACCAGCGAGAAGCCGTTCTTCGTGGGTCGCGGCGCGAACCTGCCGTTCGACTTCTACGAGGCCGAGGACGGTCAGCTCGGTGGCGGCGCGGCGATCGTCGGCCCGAACCGGATCGTCGGCAACCTCGCCGGTGAGGCGTCCGGCCGCAAGGCGGTCACGCTGAACCAGACCGGCTCGTACGTCCAGTGGAACACCCGGGCGGCGACGAACACCGTGGTCGCGCGCTTCTCCATTCCGGACGGCACGACCAGCTCGATCAACGTGTACGTCAACGGCTCGCTCAACCGGACGCTGCCGCTGAACTCGAAGTTCGCCTGGCTGTACGGCAACGAGGCGAACCCGCAGAACTCCGGCACCGGACCGCGGCACATCTACGACGAGGCGAACATCCTGCTGACCGGTTCGTTCCCGGCGGGCAGCACGATCAAGCTGCAGAAGGACTCCGGCAACAGCGGCGACATCGCGATCGACTTCATCAACCTGGAGCAGGTCGCGCCGGTCGCCAACCCGGACACGTCGAAGTACGTCGTGCCCACCGGCTTCGACCAGCAGTCGGTCCAGGCCGCCCTGGACGCGGCCCGGCAGGACACGTCCAAGCTGGGCGTCTACCTCCCGGCCGGCGACTACCAGACGTCGAACAAGTTCCAGGTGTACGGCCGCGCCGTCAAGGTGGTCGGCGCGGGTCCCTGGTACACCCGCTTCCACACCCCGTCCACCCAGTCCGAGACCGACGCCGGTTTCCGGGCCGACGCGACCGCCAACGGCTCGACGTTCGCGGACTTCGCGTTCTTCGGCAACTACACGATCCGCATCGACGGGCCCGGCAAGGTCTTCGACCTCGCCAACGTCGCGAACATCACCATCGACAACATCTGGGCCGAGCACGTGGTCTGCCTGTACTGGGGCGCGAACACCGACAACATGGTGATCAAGAACTCGCGGATCCGGAACACCTTCGCCGACGGCGTCAACATGACCAACGGCTCGACCGGCAACCTGGTCGACAACAACGAGGCCCGGGCCACCGGCGACGACAGTTTCGCGCTGTTCTCGGCGATCGACGCGGGCGGTGCCGACGAGATCAACAACACCTACTCGAACCTCACGACGATCCTGACGTGGCGGGCGGCGGGTATCGCGGTCTACGGCGGCTACGCGAACACGTTCAAGAACATCTACATCGCGGACACCCTGGTCTACTCGGGCATCACGATCAGCTCGCTGGACTTCGGCTACCCGATGAACGGGTTCGGGGCCGATCCGCCGACCGTGTTCGACAACATCTCGATCGTCCGGGCCGGCGGCCACTTCTGGGGCGCGCAGACCTTCCCGGCGATCTGGATGTTCAGCGCCTCGAAGGTGTTCCAGGGCATCCGGGTCAGCAACGTCGACATCGTCGACCCGACGTACTCCGGGATCATGTTCCAGACTCAGTACATCGGCGGCCAACCGGTCAACCCGATCAAGGACAGCGTCTTCACCAACGTCACCATCACCGGGGCGCAGAAGAGCGGTGACGAGTACGACGCCAAGTCCGGCTACGGGATCTGGGCCAACCCGCTGCCCGAGGCCGGACAGGGTCCCGCGGTCGGCTCGGCCACCTTCACCAACCTGCAGATGAGCAACAACTACCGGGACATCGAGAACCCGACCAGCACGTTCACCATCGTCCGCAACTAGTCCCTCCGCCATCGACGTGCCCGCGCCACGGACGGCGCGGGCACGTTCGTACGATCCATCGGTGCACATCGAGTTCACTCACGCCCGCACCCGTGCGTACTTCCGCCGGGTCCTGGCCGCCGGCGCGGAGCGCAAGGCCCAGCCGTACGTCGTCGCCGCCGTCACCATCCTGGCCGTCGCACTGCTACTCGCCGTCGGCGGCGAGTTCAGCGCGAACGCCCTTCTGCTGGCCGGTCCGCTGGCCGTCGCGGCACTGATCCCCCTGGCGTTCGCCGGCTGGCTGTGGCGGCGCGGGGTCACCGTGCCGGCGTCCCGGCTGGCCCCGCGCACCTGGACCCTCACCGAGGAGTCCTACGCCTCGCGCACGGCCGACTCGACCACCGAGATCGCCTGGCCGGACTTCGTGTCGTTCCGCACCACCGACGACGCGTACGTGCTGCGGCACCGGGCCGGAGCGACCTTCGACGTGCCGCGCGAGCCGATGACCGCCGACCAGGACACCGAGCTGGCCGCGTTCCTGCGGGCGGCGCAGTAGAGGCGGTTGAGTCGGCGGCATACCGTCGAGGAATGCAACCCGATCCACGCGTCGCGCCCGGATGGCACCACGAGACCCCGCCGCGTACCGGGTGGTGGTATCTCATTCCGCTGTTCACCTGTGGCTACGGCACGCCGATCATGGTCATCCTGGCCGGTGTCAAGCTGCGGTCCCGGTTGCACACTCTGCTCGGGTTCGGCTACTTCCTGGGGATCGCCGCGCTCCTGGTGACCCGGTCGGTCGCATCGGCGGGCTACGAGTCCGACGACGAGAACGCCGTGGTCGGCCTGCTCTCCCTGATGTTGTGGATCGTCGGCACCATCCACGTCGCGGCGTTGCAGGCGAAGGTGCGGGACCGTTGGTACCGCAAGGCGGCCCGACGGCACCAGCACGGGCTCACCCACTACCCGCCGCCGTCGCCCTGGCAGCACGGCACCGGCGTCGACCCGGCCCTGGCCGCGGCGCAGTGGCGGGCCGCCCGCCGCGAGGAGTCCCGTCAGCTCCAGGTCAGCCAGCCGACGATGGCGACCGAGCTGATGATCGGCCGCCCCGACCTGCCCGGCCGCCAGTACGACGACGGCGGCCTGGTCGACGTCAACCACGTCCCGGCCGACTGGCTGGTCCGCTACCTGACCATCGACCGCGCCCTGGCCGACCGGATCGTCGAGGCCCGCGAACTGCACGACGGTTTCACCAGCCCGGAGGAACTGGTCGTCTACTGCGAAGGCCTCACCCCGGCGAAGCTGGACCAGTTCCGCGACCGTCTGCTGTTCGTGCCCCGCTGACCGGCCCGCTCACGTGGTGACCCGCGGTCCGTTCGGACCCCGGATCACCACGCGGCATCGGGTCAGGCGGCGGGCTGGACGGCTACCGGGCGGCGGGCGCCGAGGACCGGGTCGACCTCGTACATCCGGGCCTCGGCCAGGTCGAAGTACATGCCGGTCAGACGGAGACGGCCGGCCGCCTCGGCGGCCCGGACCACCGGATACGTCCGCAGGTTGGCGAGCTGCCGCACCACGTTCTCGGTGCAGCAGCGCTCCTCGTCGTCCGGGTCGCTGAACCGGACGCCCGAGTTGGCCAGCCAGTCCCCGAGCGCCGAACCCGCGCGGGCGGCGTCGTTCATCAGGGCACGCACCGCGCCGCAGCCGGAGTGGCCGCAGACGGTGATCGTGGTGACGCCGAGGATGTCGACCGCGTACTCGACGGCCGCGCCCACCGAATCGTCGGCGGCGGTGTGCGGCGGGACGATGTTGCCGATGTTGCGGACACAGAACAGGTCGCCCGGCCCGCTCGCGGTGATCAGGTTGGGGACCACCCGGGAGTCGGCGCAGGTGATGAAGAGCTGCTGCGGACTCTGCCCCTCCCGGGCCAGATCGGCCAGGTGCGGGCGGACCATCGGGGCGACGGTTCGCTCGAACTCGGCGATCCCGGCCGCCATCGCGCCGCGTCGCTGCTGGTCCATGTCCTGCCAGCGGGACCACGAGCCGACCAGACGCGGGGTGCGTTTGCCGTCGCCGAGCCGACCCGACGTGGCCTGGTGGAACCAGGAGTCGTGCACCTCCCGTACGGTCACCGAGCCACCGGCCCGTTCGTGACCGGACCGCCAGTCTCGGATCGTCTCGAACGCACCGTGGTCGAGATAGTCCAGGTGCAGTTCGATTTCGACGTCCGCACCGGCCGGCAGGGCGCCGAGCTCACGGCTGAGCCGGGCCGACTCGACGAACGACAGGGTGCCGTGGATGGTGACCAGCCACTGGCCGGGGGCCTGTTCGACCCGGCGGATCTCCGAGCGGGTGAGCCGCCACAGGATGAGAACGGCCGCGGTGAGCATGCCGAGGGCCACACCGGTGAGCAGGTCGGTGAAGACCACGCCGAGTGCGGTGATCAGGTAGGTGGGCAGTTCCCGGTGCCGGGCGTAGGTGCGGATCTGGCCGAGGTCGACGAGCCGCAGACCGACGACGATCAGTACGGCGGCCAGCACCGCCATCGGAATGGTCTCCAGCAGGTCGGCGAAGAACAGCACGAACGCCGCTATCCACAGGCCGTGCATGATCGCCGACGCGCGAGTCTTGGCGCCGGCCGCCACATTCGTCGAGCTGCGCACGATCACGCCGGTCACCGGCAGGCCGCCGAGCAGCCCGGACGCGGTGTTGGCGACCCCCTGGCCGACCAGTTCCCGGTTGAGGTCGGCGCGCGGGCCGTCGTGCAGCCGGTCCACGGCCACCGCGGAGAGCAGCGACTCGACGCTGGCGACGATCGCGATGGTCAGCACGGCGACGGTGATCTCGCGCAGCGGCGCGTCCGGCCAGGCCGGGCGGATCAGGCCGGACAGCGGTTCGTCGGGCAGGTCGACGCGGTCCACGTCGGCGTTCATCGCGGTGGCGAGAGCGGTCATCGACACCACCGCGACCAGTGCGGCCGGCAGCAGCGACCAGCGGACCAGGCGGGGCCAGAGCACCAGGATCACGACGGTGAGTACGCCGAGGATCGCGGCCGTTCCATGGTGGGCGATCAGTTGGCCGGGCAGGTCGATCAGGTTATGCCAGGCGGAACTCTGCGGTGAGCCGCCGAGCATCACGTGCACCTGGCTGAGTGCGATGACCAGGCCGATGCCGGCGAGCATGCCGTGCACGACGGCGGGTGACAGGGCGAGGGCGGCGCGGCCCAGGCGGGACGCGCCGAGTGCGATCTGGACCAGGCCGGCGACCGCGACGATGGCGGCCGTACCGGCGAAACCGAAGTCGGCGACGGTGCCGGCGACGATCACGGTGAGGCCCGCGGCCGGGCCGCTGACCTGTAAGGGGGCGCCTCCCAGAGCGCCCGCGACGATGCCGCCGACCACTGCGGCGACCAATCCTGCGAGTAGGGGCGCACCCGAGGCCGCGGCGATGCCGAGGGACAACGGGATGGCGATCAGGAACACGACGATGGACGCCGGCAAGTCCCGGCGCAAAAACTGCGTCAAGTCGGACATTTCGGCAATGTACCGAATCTTGGTTAACGGGTCATTACGTAAACGCCCCTTACAGAAAAGACACAGGAAGTGCGAAAACGCCGACCAAAACCCCGATCATGGGGTACGGCTGACCCGCGCGTAGGAGTCGGTGGAGGTGTCCTCGTCGCCGTAGACGGTGAGACTGGTGTCCGAGCAGAGGTACGTCAGGGCGTACGACGTGGTCGGGTTGGTCACCTCGATCGACTGGTATTTTCCGTTGCGGGTCATCTTGTACGTCGGCCCGCCGGAGAACCCGCTGCCGTAGATCTTGCCGTTGCGGCTCTGGACCTTCGACTTCCGGTATCCGCGGAGCGTCTCGACGTACTTGTTGCCCTTGATCGTCGCGGTGAGCGAAGCCGACCGGCTGTAGTCCTCGGTCGTGGCGCCGTCCTCGCGAATCTTCAGAATCACGCCACCGCTGCCGGTGAACATCTTGTCGACGCCCTCGAAATGGTTGATGACCTGCGTCGAGACCGACCGCCAGGTGCCCACCAGGCAGGCGTCGAGGTGCGGGTTGACCGGTTTGACCGGCTGCGCCACCGCCGAAGCCGACACCGGAACCGAAGGCGCCGCACTCCCGGTGCTCGGCCCGGCCGCGGCCGGCTCACCGCCGCCGGACCGGGAGTCGGGCCAGAACAGTCGCACCGAGCCACCGGCCAGCAGCACCCCGGCCACCACGGCGGCGACCGGCCACACCCGGACCTTCCCACCCCGCCGTGACGCGCCCGGCACCCCGGGATGAGCGGGCAGCGGCGTCACGGTCCGGGCCCGCGAACCCCCCGCCGCCGAGTCGTGGAGCGTAGCCACATCAGCGACCACCAGCCCGGTCGTGTCATCGACCGCACTGCCCAGGTCCATCGTGGCCACCGGAGCGGTCACCGGCTCGTCCGCCGCGACGACGGCGACCGTCTCCGGCTCGCCATCGGACGCCGTCGCCTCCGGCGCGACAGCACTCGTCGCGGAAACCGCCGCCGCGGTGGAAACCGAAGGTCCGGTGGGAACCGCCGCCGCGGTGGCGTCGGAGGTGGCATCGGCGACGGTGATCGGCTCCGGATCGGGGGCGCCGGGTGTCGCCGGGGCCGCGCCGCCCTGCTGGTGGGCGGTGGGGGCGGCGAGTGTCGGTGACGGGGCGACCAGGGTGCCCGGCAGGCCCTCCGGAGTGTCCTCGGTACGGGTCTGGCGCAGTGGCCACCAGCGTGAACGCCGCTTGGCGGAGGTGTCCGGGGCGGTGATCCGAGCGACGTTGGCGAGCAGCTCACGGGCCTGTTCTGCACCGAGGCGGCGGACCGGATCCTTGTCCAGCAGGCCCTTGATCACCGGCCACAGTCGTCCGGCGTGCGGCGGGGTCTCCGGCCGGTGGTGCAGGATCGCGGCCAGGGTGGCCTGGGTGTCCTCCCGCTGGAACGGTGACCGGCCGGTCACCGCCGTGTAGAGGGTGACGCCGAGCGACCACAGGTCGGCGGCGGCCGTCGCGGGCCGACCGTCGATCCGTTCCGGCGCCAGGTAGGCCGGGGAGCCGACCATCTGGCCGGTCGCGGTGAGGGCGGTCGCGTCGTCGATGGCGGCGATGCCGAAGTCGGTCAGCACCACCCGGCCCTCCTCCAGGAGGATGTTCGCCGGTTTCACGTCGCGGTGCGCGATGCCCTCGCGGTGGGCGGCCCGCAGCGCGTCGAGCACGTGCAGGCCGATCTCGGCGGTCCGGCGCTCGGTGAGCAGGCCGTGCTCGGCGATCGTCTCGGCCAGGGAACGGCCCTCGACCAGCTCCATCACGATCCACGGGGCGCCCTCGTCGGTGACCACGTCGTAGACGGTCACGATGGACGGATGCCGGAGACGGGCCGCGGCCTGCGCCTCCCGCAGCGTCCGCCGCACCTGTGGATCGGAGGGCTGCCCGGTGCCCGACACCTCCTTGAGGGCCACGTCCCGCCCGAGCAGGGTGTCCTCGGCCTGCCAGACCGCGCCCATCCCGCCGCGGCCCAGCATCCGACCCAGCCGGTACCGCCCGGCGATCACCCGTCCCGACCCGACGCTCATGACGCCGAATCTATCGGTCCCGATCCAACGCACCCTCCCCACCGCGCCGAACCGGCGCACCCGGGCGCGGGAGGGGGGCTCGGCTCAGGAACGCGGCGAGCCGGCCGCCGGACTGGCGCACCCGAGCGAGGGAGGGGATCAGGGAAGGGGAGGGGGCGCGGCCGGGTCTGTGCCGCGCCGCCCTCGAGTGAGACGCTGGAGGGCGGCGATCAGGCCTTCCACAGCTCCTGGTTGGCCTCGTAGATCTCGCGCAGGATGGCCGGCACGTCGTAGGTCAGCTTCCACTCCGGGTAGTGCTGCTCGAACCGGCCGGTGCCGCTGATCCACCACTGGTGGTCGCCCATCCGGTTCTGGTCGACATACTCGGTCTGGGCCTCCAGACCGGTGATCTCCGACGCGATCTTGAAGGCCTCGATGTGCGAGCAGTTGGAGAACCGGCCGCCGCCCATGTTGTAGATCTCGGCCACCCGCGGAGCCTTGTGGAACGCCTCGAACGCGGTGATCAGGTCGTGCGAGTGGATGGCGTCGCGGACCATCTTGCCCTTGTAGCCGAAGATCTTGTACGTCCGCTGCTCCATCACACAGCGCATGACGTAGGCCAGGAAGCCGTGCAGCTCGGCCGCCGAGTGGCCCGGACCGGTCAGCGTGCCGCCACGGAACACCGCGGTCGGCATGTCGAAGTAGCGGCCGTACTCCTGCACCATGATGTCGGCGGCCACCTTGGAGGCGCCGAAGACCGAGTGCATGCTGCTGTCGATCGACATGGTCTCGTCGATGCCGCCATACCACTTGTGGTCTTCCGGCAGTTCCCAGCGCGTCTCCTGCTCGATCAGCGGCAGGGAGTTCGGCGTGTCGCCGTACACCTTGTTGGTCGAGGTGAAGATGAACGGGGCGTCCTTGGCGTGCCGCCGGGTCGCCTCCAGCATGTTGATCGTGCCGACGGCGTTCACGTCGAAGTCGGTGAACGGCTCGCGGGCGGCCCAGTCGTGGCTCGGCTGCGCGGCGGCGTGGATGACCAGGCCGACGTTGGACCCGAGGCCGGCGAAGAGCTTGTCCAGCCCGTCGCGGTCACGGATGTCGACGCTGTGGTGCGTGTAGCGGTCGCCGACCTCCTTGACCAGCCGCTGCAGGTTCCACTGGGTGGAGCCGTCGGCGCCGAAGAAGTAGCCGCGCATGTCGTTGTCGACCCCGACCACGTCCATGCCGAGACCGGCGAAGTGCCGGACCGCCTCTGATCCGATCAGACCGGCCGATCCGGTGATGACGACAACGCTGCTCATTTCCTGACCTCCGGGTGTCGGGCGTCACCGGGGAGAGTACCGGTGAGCTGGAGCAGTCTGACCGCCCGGTCGGTCGTGTCGTGATCGTCATGCTTGACCGTGGCACGAAATGGGCACGTCACGAATTCGCTACATCCGATGGGAAAGCTCCGACGGATACGGCGGTTTCACGACGAATTCGCAAGGGCGGTCCCCATGACGGAGTCACTACAGGCTGAACAGCACACCACCCCCGGCCGGGCCGCCCTGACGCTCGGCGTGGAGGAGGAGCTGCACGTCGTCGACCTCGGGACGCGGGAGCTCGTACCCCGGGCGCCGGAGATCCTGGACCGGCTGGACGCCGCGCACTTCTCCGCCGAGCTGCACCGATCGGTGGTGGAGACCAACACGCCGGTCAGCAGCACCCTCGACGACCTGCGAACCGGCGTCGCGGAGCGGCGCCGGGAGGCGATCCGGACGGCCGAGTCGCTCGGCCTGGGTCTGGTCGCGGCGGGCACCGTGCCGCTGGTCGACCTGGACGCGCTGCCGGTCACGCCGACGTCGCGTTACCAGCGGATGCTGCACGAGTACCAGATGCTCGTCCGTGAGCAGCTGATCTGCGGCACCCAGGTGCACGTCGGGGTGCCGGATCGGGACGAGGCGGTCGCGGTGGCCCAGCGGGTGGCCCCCACACTGCCGGTGCTGCTCGCGCTCTCCACCAGTTCGCCCTACTGGCTCGGCGAGGACTCCGGGTACGCCAGCGTCCGCTCGCTGGTGTGGATGCGCTGGCCAACCGCTGGCGACAGCGGGCCGCTGCACTCGGCGGCCGAACACGAGGCGCTGGTCAGCGACCTGATCGCGTCCGGGACGATCAGTGACCCGAAGATGGTCTACTTCGACGTCCGGCCGTCGGCGCACGTGCCCACGGTGGAACTGCGGGTCACCGACTCCAGCCCGGATGTCGAGACGGTGATTCTGCTGGCCGGGATCTTCCGGGCGCTGGTGCTGCGGGCGCTCGGTGAGCACCGGGCCGGGCTCGAGCCGCCCACCGCGCGGCCGCCGCTGCACCGGGCCGCGATGTGGCGGGCCGCCCGGTCCGGGCTGGAGGGCGATCTGCTCGACCTGCCCCGGTCGCCGGTTCCGGTGCCGGCCGCGGTCGCGGTGGAACGCCTGGTCGGTGAGCTGCGCCCGCAGCTGGAGGAGCTCGGCGACTGGGATCAGGTGTTCGATCTGACCCTGCGGGCGTTGAGCCGGGGCAGTTCGGCGGCTCGGCAGCGGCGGGCGCTGGCCCGGCGCGGGCGGCTGTCCGACGTGGTGGACCTGCTGGTGGCCGACACCCGCGGGGGTGTCACCGAGGCCGGGCCGGCCGGGCCGCCGGCGCCGGCGTTGATCGAGGCGTACGTGGCCGACGGCGACGAGGCGTTCCCGGGCGGGCGGGTCGCCCCCGCCTACGCCGGAATCCTGCCGGTGCTGACCTCGCTCGGCGCGACCGGCCTGCGGCAGCGCGAGGACGCCCGGGACGACGAGCAGCGGGCCCGCGGCATCACGTTCAGTGTCGCCGGTGAGGCGGCGACCAGGCTGTTCCCGTTCGACCTGGTGCCCCGGATCGTCCCCGCCGACGACTGGGCCGGGCTGCGGCAGGGGCTGGTCCAGCGGGTGCGGGCGCTCAACGCGTTCCTCGGTGACGTCTACGCCGACCGGCAGGTGGTGGCCGACGGGATCGTGCCGGAGTGGGTGATCGACGGTTCTCCGGAGCTGCGGGCCAGCGGCGCTCTGATCAGCCGGCCGGCGGTCCGTACCCAGGTCGCCGGGGTTGATCTGGTCCGGGACGGCACCGGGAAGTGGTGTGTGCTGGAGGACAACCTGCGGGTGCCGTCCGGAATCGCCTACGCCATGCAGAACCGCCGCCTCACCTGGAGCGTCCTGCCCGAACTGCCGCGCCCGGCCGCACTGATCTCCGTCGAGGACACCCCGAAGCTGCTCAAACAGGCCCTGTTGGAGGCCGCCGGTCCGGCCGCCGCCGACGATCCGGCGATCGTCGTGCTCAGCCAGGGCCCGGACGACTCGGCCTGGTTCGAGCACCGGATGCTGGCCGAGGCGATGGAGGTGCCGGTCGTCCGCAGCACCGAACTGTTCGTCGACGAGGGCCGGGTGTGGCGGCTGAAGAACGGCCACCGGTACCCGGTGGACGTCATCTACCTGCGGATGGGCGAGGACAGCCTGGTCCACTCCCCCGGCGCGGACGGCATGCCGCTGGGCCCGAGCCTGGTGTCGGCGCTGCACGCGGACACCATCGTGCTGGCCAACGCACTGGGCAACGGGATCGCCGACGACAAGGCGGTGTACGCCTACGTGCCCCGCCTCATCGAGTACTACCTGAACGAGAAGCCGCTGCTCGCCGACGTGCCGACCTACCTGTGCGGCATTCCGGACCAGCGGACCGAGGTGCTGGCCCGTCTGGACGAGCTGGTCTGCAAGCCGGTCGACGGCTACGGCGGCGACCGGATCGTGATCGGCCCGCACGCGACCGCCGACGAGCTGGCCGCACTGCGCCGGCAGATCCGCACCGCCCCGCATCGGTGGGTGGCCCAGGAGGTGGTGAACCTCTCCACCCATCCGGTCTTCGACGGGCACCGGCTCGCCCCACGGCACGTCGACCTGCGGGCGTTCGTCTTCACCGGCCGGGAGTCGGTGGTCGCGCCGGCCGCCCTGACCCGGGTCGCCCCGGCCGGCAGCATGATCGTCAATTCCTCACGCGGCGGCGGCTCGAAGGACACCTGGCTGCTCGGATAGAAGGAGGATTTCATGTGTGGGATCGCCGGCGAGATCTGTTACGGCGACCGGCGGGCGGACACCGAGGCGATCCGGCGGATGCTGCCCTGCCTCGAGTCCCGGGGCCCGGACGGTGCCGGGCTCTGGGACGGCGGCCGGATCACTTTCGGCCACCGCCGCCTGAAGATCATCGACCTTTCGGAGGCCGGTGCCCAGCCGATGACCGACGAGCAGCTGCGGCTCACCGTGGTGTTCAACGGTTGCATCTACAACTATCGGCAACTGCGTGACGAGCTGATCGGGTACGGCTACACGTTCTTCTCGACGTCGGACACCGAGGTGATCCTCAAGGCGTACCACCGCTGGGGCGCCGACTGTGTCACCCGTTTCCTCGGGATGTTCGCGTTCGCGGTCGCCGAGCACGACACCGGGACGGTCACGCTGGCCCGGGACCGGCTCGGGATCAAGCCGATGTATCTGGCCGAGTCGCCGGGTCGGCTGCGGTTCGCCTCGACGCTGCCGGCGCTGCTCGCGGCGGGCGGGGTGGACACCGGCATCGACAAGGTCGCGCTGCACCACTACATGACGTTCCACTCGGTGGTGCCGGCGCCGCGGACCATCCTGGCCGGGGTGCGCAAACTGCCCCCGGCCACGGTCCGGGTGATCCGGGCCGACGGCACGTCGAGCGAGCGGGTCTACTGGGAGGCGCGCTTCGAGCGCACTCTCGACGAGACCGATTGGACCGCGGCGGTACGGGCGAAGCTGCGCCAGGCGGTCGAACGTCGGATGGTCGCCGACGTGCCGGTCGGTGTGCTGCTGTCCGGCGGGCTGGACTCCAGTCTCATCGTGGCCCTGCTGGCCGAACGGGGGCAGGCCGGGCTCACCACGTTCAGCATCGGGTTCGACTCCGGTGGCGGGGAGAGCGGTGACGAGTTCGAGTATTCGGACCTCGTCGCCAAGCAGTTCGGCACCGAGCACCACCAGATCAGGATCGGTCAGGACCGGTTCCTGCCGGCGGTGCAGCGAACCGTGGCGGCGATGAGCGAACCGATGGTGAGCCACGACTGCATCGCGTTCAATCTGCTCAGCGAAGACGTTGCAAAGCATGTGAAGGTGGTGCAATCTGGGCAGGGAGCGGACGAGATCTTCGCCGGCTACAGCTGGTATCCACCGCTCGCCGACGTGCCCCGGGACCAGGCCGTCGCGGCGTATGCCGGGGAGTTCTTCGACAGGCCGCACCACGACCTGGCCCGGCAGCTCAACCCCGAGTGGCTGCCGGACGGCGACGTCAGCCGGGACTTCGTGGCGGCGAGTTTCGCCCGGCCCGGTGCCACCACCGCCGTCGATGCCGCGCTGCGCCTCGACTCGCAGGTGATGCTCGTCGACGATCCGGTCAAACGGGTCGACAACATGACTATGGCGTTCGGGCTGGAGGCGCGCGTACCGTTCCTGGATCACGAGCTGGTGGAGATCGCGGCGGCCTGCCCGCCCGAGCTGAAACTGGCCCGTGACGGCAAGGGGGTGCTCAAGGACGCGGCCCGCGGGCTCGTCCCGGACGAGGTCATCGACCGACCGAAGGGCTACTTCCCGGTGCCCGGCATCCGGCACCTGGAGGGCCCGGTGCTCGACCTGGTCCGCGACGCACTGCACGCGCCGGCCGCCCGCGACCGGGCACTGTTCCGGCCGGAGTACGTGGACGCGCTCCTGGCCGACCCGAACACCCCGCGCACCACGCTCGGTGCGAACCAGTTGTGGCAGCTCGCGCTGCTGGAGATGTGGTTGCAGCAGTTGTAGACAGGAGGATCCCCGTTGGACGGCCGGCTCCATCGCACCGACGTGACCGTACTGCCCGCCGGGTGGCGGCCGATCGAATCGGAGGTCGCCGGCAACCGATCGCCGGCACTGTCCCCGGACGGGCGGCACATGGCGTACGTCTCCGACCGTGGTGGGGTGCCGGCCGTCTGGGTGCAGCCGGTCGGCAGCGAGCTGGCCTTCCGCGTCGGCACCGGGCCGGAACCGGTATCGGCGGTCCGCTGGTCGTCCGGGGGCGGCTGGCTGGCCTGCCAGATCGCTCCCGGCGGCGCGCCCCGGCACGAGGTGTGGCTGGTCCGACCGGACGGGTCCGACCTGCACCAGGTGGCCGGGTTCGGCGCGGACACCGCGGACAACATGCGGTGGCTGCCCGGACGGCCGATCCTCGCCCTCACCGAGAACCTCACCACGGCCGTGTTGATCGACGTCACGGCCGGGACGCGGACGGTGGTCACCGAGGGCGATCTGGTCACCCTTCTCGACGTGGACCCGGCCGGGCGCTTCGCGCTTCTGCGGTACGGGCCACGCGGCGCCCGCCAGATCGTGCTGCGTGACCTGACCCTCGGCACGGAGAAGCCGGTCACCCGTGGGGAGCGGGCGGTCTTCAGCCCCGGCGGCGGTTGTGTCTACGCCCTGAGCCAGGACGGCGAGTTCCCGGCCCTGCTCCGGATCGCGGGTGACGCCGTCGAGGTGCTGGCCCAGTCGCCCACCGCCCTCGGCACGCCCGCCTCCGCCGGGCTTCTCGGGGAGATCGAGGACTTCGAGGTGGCGGCCGATGGGCGTACCGCCGCGTTGTTGTGGAACGTCCGGGGCGGCGAATCGGAAGTCGCGGTGATCGACCTGGACCACGACGGCGATCGCGTCCCGGTCCTCCTCTCGCCGCTGCCCGGCCCGGTCGCCGCCGACCTGGTGTGGAGTTTCGACGGCTCCGCGCTCGGGTTCACCGCGGAAGGGCCGGGACAGCCGAACGGCGTCTGGGTGTGGCAGTGGAGATCCGGGCCGGTCGAGGCGGTGTCCGCGGAACCGGCGTCACCCGGCGCGATCCGGCCCGAGCTGCGGACCTTCCCGGCGCACGACGGGCTGACGCTGACCGGATGGCTGTTCACGCCGCGGACGCCCGGGCCGCATCCGGTGGTGGTGTGGCTGCACGGCGGGCCGGAAGCGCAGGAACGCCCGGGGCACGGACCGCTCTTCCAGTCGCTGGCCGACCGGGGCATCGCCGTCTTCGCCGCCAACGTGCGCGGTTCGTCGGGTTTCGGGCGCTCGTTCGTCGACGCCGACAACGGGGGGCTGCGGCACGCCGCGATCGAGGACGTCCGGTCCTGCGTGACCTATCTGCGCCGCGCCGGGGTCGCCGACCGGGTCGGTGTGATGGGCCGTTCCTACGGCGGTTACCTCACGCTGGCGGCGCTGACCAGGTTCCCGGAACTGTTCGACGTCGGCGTGGACATCTGCGGCATGTCCGACTTCGCGACCTTCTACCAGCACACCGAGCCGTGGATCGCGTCGGCGGCGGTGAGCAAATACGGACACCCGGTCCACGACGCCGCCCTGCTGCGCGAACTCTCCCCGATCCACTCGATCGACAGGCTGCGCGCCCCGCTGCTGGTGGTGCACGGCGCCAACGACACGAACGTGCCGGTGATCGAGGCCGAACAGGTGGTCGCCGCGCTGGCCGCCCGCAACCACCCACACCGCTACCTGCTCTTCCCCGGCGAGGGTCACGAACTGCTGCACCGAGCCGCCCGAGCCGAGTTCCTCCGGGAGACCCTCGCCTGGCTGGAGACGCACCTTACTGAGTGAGAAGACGCACGTTGCCGGGGGTATGGGTAACGGAGAAGGGTGGTAGTTGCACGTTACCCGGCACTGCGGAAGGCGTCTGATGGCCCTGCGTCCCTGGGCGGTGTGGGCCGCCGGCCTGGCCGCGTACACGGTGGCGGTGCTGCACCGCAGTTCGATCGGGGTGGCGGGGCTCGACGCCCAGGAGCGGTTCGGGGTGGGCGGCGGTGCGCTCGCCGTCTTCGCGGTGCTTCAGCTGCTCGTCTACGCCGGGCTGCAGATCCCGGTGGGGCTGCTGCTGGACCGGTTCGGGTCGTTGCGGCTCGTGCTGGCCGGGGCCGCGGTGATGGCGTCCGGGCAGGTGCTGATGGCGTTCACCGATGGGATGGGCGGGGCGATCCTGGCCCGGGTGCTGGTCGGCGCCGGTGACGCGATGACGTTCATCAGTGTGTTGCGCCTGGTGCCGCACTGGTTCCCGGCCAAGCGGGTGCCCGTTCTCACCCAGCTGACCGGGCTCATCGGGCAGCTGGGGCAGGTGCTCTCGGCCATCCCGCTCGCCGCCGTGCTGGCCGGTGCGGGCTGGACCACCGCGTTCCTCGGCACCGCCGGCCTCGGGGTGTTCGTGGCGCTGGTGGTGCTGGCCACTCTGCGGGACACGCCGGAGCGGCGGATCAGCGGCGCCCCGGTGAGCTGGCAGCAGCTCGGCACCGACCTGGGCAGCTCGTGGCGGCACCCGGGCACCCGGCTGGGGCTGTGGGCGCACTTCACCAGCCAGTTCACCGGCACGGTGTTCGCGCTGATGTGGGGTGTGCCGTTCCTGGTGGCCGGTCAGGGGCTGAGTCGGGCCACCGCCGGTGTGCTGCTGACCGTCTTCGTGGTGACCGGCATGCTGGCCGGACCGGTGCTCGGCATGCTCACCCAGCGTCATCCACTGCGCCGGTCGTGGCTGGTGCTGGGCATCGTGGCGATCAACATGACGGCGTGGGCCGTGGTGATCGCCTGGCCCGGGCGGGCGCCGCTGCCGCTCCTGGTGGCACTGGTGATCGCGCTGGGTCTGGGCGGCCCGGGGTCGATGATCGGGTTCGACTTCGCGCGCAGCTTCAACCCGCCGAGCCGGTTGGGCACCGCGACCGGAGTCGTCAACGTCGGTGGGTTCGTGGCCTCGCTGGTGACGATCGAGTTGATCGGGCTGATCCTCGACTACCGCACAGGCGGCGGTAACGACTATCACATCGATGATTTCAAGGTCGCGATGTCGGTGCAGTTCCTGGTGGCCGCGGCCGGTGTGGCGGGCATCCTGCGGACCCGGCTGTTGACCCGGCGGCACGTGGCGGCCGAGTCGGCGGGTTTAGCGACCTCCGTGGAGGTAAAGGCTTCCTGATCCGCGCGAAACGACGCACGACGAACCGCGCGCGGGGCGCGGCATCGCGCGCGGTCGGAGAGCAGGGATCAGGAGGATATGTCTGAGCAGGCAGTGGGCCGTTTCTGGTCCGGTATCGACGTTCCGAAGACCATCGCCGGCACCCTTGCGGCCGTCTCGGCGGCGGTGCTCGGCTCCTTCCTGGGGGTGGCCGGCACGGTGATCGGGGCCGCCCTGGCGAGTCTAATCAGCTCGATCGGGACGGAGATCTACCACCGATCGATCAACCACGGCACCAAGCAGCTTCAGTCGGCGTTCGTGATCGCCCCGGCGGCGGTGGGCACCCCGGCGGTGGAGGCCGCCTCCGAAAGCGCACCGTCGGAGACGGCGGACAAGGGCACGACAACGGACGGCGCCGCGGGCACGACGGACGGACCGGAGCCGGGGCACCGCATCCACTGGAAGCGGGTCGCCCTCGTCACCGGCGCGTTCTTCCTGCTGGGCATGGGTGTGCTGACCACCGCGGAGCTGTTCGCCGGTCGGTCCGCCGCCGATGTGACGAGCGGGCGCGACACCGGCAGCCCGACGATCCTGTTCGACACCGCCGGGGAGGAGAGCGACGACGACCAGCAGCAGCAGCAGAAGCCGGGCGTGGTCCCCTCAGACGGGCCCGCCACCACGACGACCGAGGCCCCGGCGCCCACCGGGCCGGCCGATCCCACCACGACCCCGGCCGAGCCCACCCCCACGACCGAGGGCCCGACGGTGACCACGCCCGCCGAGACCGGCGCGCCGGAGCAGAATGAGACGGGCGGCGACAAGGGCACCGATTCGGGGCAGGAACAACCCGCCGAGGGAACGGGAGAGTGAGCATGGACGTCCAGGAGATCCTCAAGGACGGGTACGGCCGGCTGCCGGACACCATCGAGGCGGCGGTCCGTGGTCTCACCCCGGAGCAGCTGCGCTGGGCACCGAAGCCCGGTGCCAACTCGATCGGCTGGCTGGTCTGGCATCTGACCCGGGTGCAGGATCACCACCTCACCGGGGTCATCGGCGGCGAGCAGATCTACGTGACCGGTGACTGGGGGCCGCGGTTCGGGTTGAAGACCGACCCGGACGACACCGGCTACGGGCACACGGCCGGCCAGGTCGAGACCGTCGCGCCGGAGAGCTGGGAGACCCTGACCGGTTACTTCGGGGCCGTGCTCACCCGTACCGTCGCGTGGGTCGGCACCTTGACCCCCGCCGACCTGGACCGGATCGTCGACCGCAACTGGGATCCGCCGGTGACCCTCGGGGTCCGCCTGGTCAGCGTGCTGGACGATGACGCCCAGCACGCCGGACAGGCGGCCTATCTCCGCGGCATCCTAGGCTGACGCCGGTTCGGTGAACGGCAGCCGGATCAGGAAGCGGGTGTCGCCGGGCTGCGACTGGACCTCGATGTCGCCGCCGTGGCCGTTGACCACGATGCGGTAGGAGATGTCGAGGCCCAGCCCGGTGCCCTCGCCCACCGGTTTCGTGGTGAAGAACGGCTCGAAGATCCGCTTGCGGACCTCCGGGGTGATGCCCGGGCCGGTGTCGCCGACCGAGACGACCAGCCGGTCGTCATCGCGGTAGGTGCGGATGGTCAGCGTCCCGGCGCCGGTCATCGCCTGGACCGCGTTGTCGATGACGTTCGTCCACACCTGGTTGAGCTCGGCCGGGTGGACCGGGATCTGCGGCAGGTCCCGGTCGTAGTCCTTGACCACCCGGATCCCGTCCCCGATCTTGTGACCGAGCATGACGAGCGTGCTGTCCAGGCCGACGTGCACATCGATCCACTGGTGGGCGGACCGGTCCACGTGCGAATACTGCTTGGCCGCGTGCACCAGCTTGGAGACGCGGCCGGTGGCGTCCTCGATGTCGCTCATCAGCTGCTCGGTCTCCAGGGCGTACCCGATCCAGTGGATCGCCTGGTCGAGCAGCTCCGGGGAGGCCAGCCGGGACTCCAGATCGGTGAGGCAGTCGGTGTCGATGCCGCCCTGGGCGAAGACCGGCGCCAGGTCCCAGGCGGCGGTGATCTCCCGGCCCTCCATCCAGTCGCCGAGCTCGTCCTCCAGGTCGGCGGTCTGCATGGCGGTCATCGCGGGCGCCTTCGCGGCCCGCTCGATCACCTCCTCCTGCAACTCCAGAAGGGCGACGAGCCGGTCCGGCGCGACCTTGCCGGCGGCCAGCTTGCCGAGTTTCAGGCGCATCGCGGCGACCCGCTGACGCAGCGCCCCGGTGGCCCGGGAGGCGGCGGCGGCCGGATTGTTCAGCTCGTGCATGAGCCCGGCCGACAGGGCGCCGAGGGCGGCCAGCCGCTGCCGCTCGCCGATCGCCGCCTGCGAACTGCGCATCCCCAGCGCGAGACCCTCGAGCAGGTGGATCGCCATCGGGAACCAGTCGCGCATGAGCGAGCCGAAGTCGTCGGCGGACAGCACGAAGAACTCGGCGTCGGTGATCGCCCGCATCGACGCCTGGTAGGTCCGGGGCACCCCGTCCTCACGCAGGTACGCCTGGGTGGCACCCATGTAGACGCCACGCTGCTCGGTCCGGGTGGTGGTGACCTCGTCCTGCCCGACCCGGCGGGTCAGGGTGATCGTGCCGCTGAGCAGCACGAAGAACGAGACGGCGGGGTCGCCCTCGCGCAGCACCAGGCCGCCGCCGGGGACCCGCATGGTGCAGCCGTGCTCGGCCAGCCAGGCCAACTGCTCGTCGGTGAGCTTGGCGAACAGGAAGAGCGAGCGCAGGTCCTCGGTGGTGAGCCGGCCGGGCTCGCAGGGTTCGAGACGGATCTCGTCACTCAGGTCGGACATTACTGTGCCTCCCGGTCATGCCCTCGCGGCCCTTGCTTCGCTGCGGTGCACTCGGTCATGACTATGCCTCCAGGTAGCGGTGGACCAGCGCGACGGCCATCGCACCCTCGCCGACCGCCGAGGCCACCCGTTTCACCGAACTGGCCCGGACGTCGCCGGCCGCGAAGATGCCGGGGACACTGCTCTCCAAGTAGAACGGATCCCGGTCCCGATCCCATCCCCGTGGACGCTCCCCGTTCGCCAGAAGGTCGGTTCCGGTCCGGATGAAGCCCTTCCCGTCACGCAGCACGGTGTCGCCGAGCCAGTCGGTGCGCGGCTCCGCCCCGATGAACACGAACAGGTAACCGCACTCGACGGTCGCCTTCGTCCCGTTCTTGCTGTCACAGATGGTGATCGCCTGGAGGTGGCCCTCACCCTGTGCGCCGATCACCTCGCAGCGGGTCCGGACCTCGATGTTCGCCACCTGGGCGAGCTGCTGGATCAGGTAGTACGACATCGACGACTCCAGGGAGTCGCCGCGCACCAGCAGGGTGACGCGACGGGCGTACCGGGCGAAGAACAGCGCCGCCTGACCGGCGGAATTGGCGCCGCCGACGATGTACACATCGGTGCCGGCACAGGCCGGCCCCTCGGTGGCGGCCGAGCCGTAGAACACCCCGGATCCGGTCAGATCGGCGACGCCGTCAGCGATCAGCGGACGGTACGACACACCGGTGGCCAGCAGAATCGCGTGCGCCGACACCTCGCCGCCGTCGGCGAAGGTGAGCGTGCGGGCCGACCCGTCGGTACGCAGCCCGACGACCTCCCGGGTGCTGATCGTCTCGGCGGCGAACTTGTCGGCCTGCCGACGGGCCCGGTCGGTGAGCTGGGCGCCCGAGATGCCGTCCGGGAAGCCCAGGTAGTTCTCGATCCGGGAGCTCTGCCCGGCCTGCCCGCCGACCGCCTGCCGCTCGATCAGCAGCGTCTTGAGGCCCTCCGACCCGCCGTAGACGGCCGCGCCCAGACCGGCCGGGCCACCGCCCACGATGATCAGGTCGTAGAAGTCCCGGCCCGGGTTGGTGGACAGGCCGGCCACCTCGGCGACCTCCTGCACGCTCGGCCGGGACAGCGCCCGCCCGTCGGCCGTCACCACCAGCGGCACCGACTCCGGCCCGGCCTCGGCCGCCTCCAGCAGGCGGCGGCCCTCCGGCTCGTCGGCGCCGAAGTACTTGTACGGCACCAGGTTGCGGGCCAGGAAGTCGCGGATCTGGAAGGACGGCTCGCTCCACCGGTGGCCGACCAGGCGGATGTCCGGCAGTTCCTGCTCACCGGTCGCCTCCCAGGCGTCCAGCAGCGAGTCGAGCACCGGGTAGAGCTTCTCCTCCGGCGGGTCCCACGGCTTGAGCAGGTAGTGGTCGACGTCGACCAGGTTGATCGCCTGGATCGCGGCGTCGGTGTCGGCGTAGGCGGTGAGCAGCGCCCGCCGGGCGTGCGGGAACAGGTCCATCGCCTGCTCCAGGAACTCGATGCCGTTCATCTGCGGCATCCGGTAGTCGGCGAGGATCACCGCGACCCGCCCGCCGCGCAGTTTCAGCTCGCGCAGCACCTCCAGGGCTTCGTCGCCGGAGGAGGCCCGGACCACCCGGTACCTGTCGGCGTAGCGGCGGCGCAGGTCACGTGCGATGGCGCGGGAGACGGACGGGTCGTCGTCGACCGTGAGGATCGCGGCTTGGCCCATTGATCTGTCCTCAGCTCTCGGAATGTCGTTCGAGATAGCCCGCCACGTACGGGCAGGTGGCGATGACCGTGAGATCGCGAGCCCGGGCGGCGGCGAGCGCGGCGGCGGCCAGGCGGCCGGCCAGTCCCCGACCGGAGAACGCCTGGTCGATCTCGGTGTTCAGTAACTCAATTTGTCCGGATTTCATGGCATACTCGAGGGTTCCGACTACCTCCCCGCCGATCTGCACCTCGTAACGATGCCGCTCGAAACTGTCGACGACCACCGCGTCGGACGGATCGAGCGCGACCGCCGACGCACTGCCCTCCACCCGCAGCTTGCGCCGGGCCCGCTCATAGAACGACGTGCGGCCGAACCGGATCACCTGGGCCGCCAGGGGCACCGGCCGGATCTCGAGCGTGGAACCGGGCTCGGCGTAGCCCTCGATGATCCCGTCGACCTCGATCGCCAGCCGCCCGCTGGTCGGCAGCACGTCCAGCGCCAACTGCTCGGAGGTGTCCAACACCAGGGACCTGTTGAACGACGAGTGCGCCGCCGCCGCGGACACGATCAGCGCCTGCACGTTCGGCGAGACGATCGGGCCACCAGCCGAGAAGCTGTACGCCGTGGAGCCGGTCGGCGTCGACACGATCACGGCGTCGGCCGCATAGTTGACGAACCCGCCACCCTCCACCCGGATCCCCACCGCGGCCAGACCGTGCCCCGGCACCCGGACCAGGGCGATGTCGTTGAACGCCGACACCGCACGCCCGTCCGGCAGCGTCGTGTGCACCGCGGTCCGCGACTCGATGGTGAACCGATGCTCGTCGATCGCCGACAGCGCCTCGCCGAGACCGGAGAGATCCACCTCGGCGAGGAACCCGAGCCGGCCCACGTTGACCCCGAGCACCGGGGTTTCGTGCCCCTCCACCAGGCGCATCGTGCGCAACATCGTGCCGTCGCCGCCGAGACTGACCAGCAGCCCGGCCCGCTCGACCATCTCCGCCGCCTCGACCGCCTCGGCGGAGCAACCACTGATCCGGCTCACCTCGTCGGGCAGACCGAGCACGGTGACCCCGCGCTCGACGGCCCAGCCGGTGATCGCCTCGATCGCGGAGCCGCAGTCACGACGCGGATGCAGCACCAGCCCGACTACCTTGACCATGCCCATGCGGGCAAGCCTTCCATGTCGCAGGCGGGATTCCCATCAGCCGAGTCACACGCGAGCGGCTCGGGCCAGGAAGCGGTCGGGAACGTCCTCGTAGTGGTCGAGGGTCCAGCCGCTCGCCGCCAGGAGCGGGCCGAGGCGCTCCTCGGAGAGAGGCTCGCCGGGGCGCAGGGTCCGGCCGTGGCGGGCGGCCAGCTGAGCCCGGCCGGTCGGGTGGAAGATCGCCAGGACGCCGCCGGGACGGGTGACCCGGGCCAGTTCGGCCAGGCCGGCCGCCGGGTCGGGCAGGTGGTGGACCAGGCCGGCCGCGAAGATCACGTCGGCGGTGGCGTCGGCCACCGGAAGCCGGCGGGCGTCGGCCAGCAGCAGGGTGGCGCACTCGTCACGGCCGGCCCGGCGGGCGGCGGCGAGCATCCCGGGGGTGAAGTCGAGACCGATCACCCGGCCCGCGGGACCGGCCGCGGCGGCCAGGGCGGGCAGGGCACGGCCGGTTCCGCAGCCCACGTCGAGGACGACGTGCCCCGGCCGCACCCCGGCCAGCCGGACCGCCTCGGTGTAACGGGGCATGTCGTCGCCGAACTTGGTGTCCCAGTCGGCGGCCCGGGCGGCGAAGAAGGCCCGGCTCTCCGACAGATACCACCGGTCGACGTGGGCCAGGTCGGGATGCAGGTGGCGGATGACCGGCCAGTCCGGGTCACGGTGATCGATGACGACCTGGGCGCGGCGCTCGCCGTCACCCTCGGTGAACCGGTGACGGGGGCCGCCGCGCAGGTACACCAGGATGCGGTCGGTGGCCGGCTCGAGGACGTTGAGCGCCGAGTCGAACAGTCCGCCGCCGGGGCCGATCAGTCCGAGGACGGCGTCCACGTTCCAGGCGCGGGCGGTGGCCGGGAACGCGGCGGCGAGACGGGACGCGAACTGCGCCGCGGCACCCGGGTCACCGCCGTCGACGATCACGGTGAGCGGGGCACGTGGCGCCAGGACCTCGGCGAGCAGTGCGGTTACTTCGGTGATGCGTTCCGGCACGCCACCAGCATGACGTCGGAGATGTGACGTACGCAACGCCGGAACGGTGGCACTTTTTGTGCCGATTTGCCGCTCGACGCCCGGCACCGATCTGCGCATTCCCGAAGTGCCGCACGGAAGCGGTCGGAACGCCGACAGCCGGCGCCCGGCCGGAACCGGCACGGCCGTGCCCGGAGTCGAAACGACGACGTTCGAAGTCGTGATCGGAGGGGAACGATGCGCGGATTCATCGCCGTTCTGCTGGCCGGGGTCCTGGCCGTCGGGGGTTGCGCCGGTGTGCCTGACAAGGGAGAGGAGAACCTGATCGGCCCGACGGCGCCGAGTTCGGGAGCAGGAGACGGGAGCGGCCGGGGTACGGGCGACGGCAGCGGGACGGGTGACGTCGGGCCGCAGGCGGAGCTGGTCGAGCTCAAGGTGGCCGTGGACGAGTCGCTGGCGGAGGCCTTCGCACAGGTGGAGCACGGGTTCGAGATGAATCATCCGAACATCGAGGTCGTCCTCTCGTACGGTGAAGGGTCGACTCTGGCCGATCGCATCGCCGGCGGCGAACCGGCGGACGTCTTCGTCACCGACGATCCGTTCGCCGCGCGCGACGTGACCCTGAACGCCGAGCCGGTGGCGGTCGGCCGGGTGAGTCTGGTGCTGGTGAAGCCGGGTGCGGGCGACAAGTTCGTGAATTTCGTCCGCGACGGCGACGGACGGCGGATCCTGATCGACTCCGGTCTGCTGCGCCCCTGACCGAAAGCCCTTGACGCGAAAGGCCCGCGACCCGAAAGGCCCGCGACCCGAAAGGCCTAGAGCGAGGAGGACCAGGAGCGGCCGGTGGCCAGGTTGGCCGCGCCGCCGTCGAGGACCGCCCGGTGGACGGCCCGGGCCAGCGGCGCGCCCCACCGCGACCGGGGTCCGCCGTAGGCCGCGGGCGGGCCGTCGAGCGGGCAGAGCACACAGACCGCGTCGGTGGCCGTGCCGGTCGCGGCGAGGCCGAGCTCGGTGAGGGCCTGCGCCTTGGCCTCGGTGGCGGTGGCGATCGTGTTGATCAACGCGCCGTCGGCGAGGCGCTGGGGCACCCACACGACGATGTTGACCGTGCCCGGTCGGTGATCGAAGCCGGACTCCGGTGAGGCGGCCTGGATCGGGGCGCCGAGCCCGACCGTCGCGTACACCTGCACCTCGTCGTCTCGGGTGTGCACCGCGTCGGCCACGTCGACGCCGGTGAGCAGCCCGATCCCCGGCCCGGTCAGGCCCAGCCCGGCGGCGAGAGCGGCCAGGTGCGCATCCGGATCGGGCCGGGCGTAGGACATCGGGACCGACGCGTTGATCAGCCACTCACGGGGACCGGCCCCGCCGCCGAGGACCGCGCTGGACGCGGCGAGCAGCGGCACCGGGAACCGCCAGAGCAGCAGCGGGACGTCGGCGCCGTCCTCGCGGCGGTGGGTCAACGACGGTTCGGCGAACAAGCTACTTCCATTCAGAGGCCAGGACGGCCCAGATCTCGGTGTCGTTGCGGACACCGTTCCACGGGTACGCCTCGCGCAGCAGCGCCTCCCGGGTCATCCCGAGCCGGCGGGCCACGGCTGAGCTGGCGATGTTGTCGGGGTTGCAGTGCCATTCGGCGCGGTGCAGGCCACGGGTCCGGAACGCCCAGTCGATCAGCACCCGGGCCGCCTTGGTGACCAGGCCCCGGCCGACCCCCGCGGGCTCCAGCCAGACGCCCAGCTCACAGTTGCCCGCCTTGGCGTCGAAGGCGACGAACATGGCGCCGCCGACCAGCACCTCGTCCAGCCAGATGCCGAAGAGCCGCTGCTTGTCCCGAGCCGCGTTGTCGGCGTAACGCTGGAGGGTCGCGGTGGCACTGGCCAGGTCGGTGCTGATGCTCGCCCACGGGATCCACGGGTCGACAGTGGCACGGGCCCGGTCCATGTGGGCCAGGAACTCCTCGGCCTGCCACGGTTCGAGCGGGCGCAGCTGGGCATTTTCGGTCAGGTCGACACTGAACATCGCAGAAGCGTAACGGCGCTAGGGTCGGAAGACCGTACCCGTGGCCAGGTGGATGGCGCACGATAGGTACATGAGCGACACCGACGAGGTCAAGCGCGCACTGGTCCAGGCGGCGGATGCGGCACGGTTCGCCCCGTCGATCCACAACACGCAGCCGTGGCGCTGGGTGGTCCGGGAGGGCCGGCTGGAACTGTTCGGCGTCTCCGAGCGGCAGCTCCGCGAGCAGGACCCGGAGGGCCGGATGCTTCTGCTGAGCTGCGGGACGGCGCTGCACCACGCGCAGGTGGCGCTGGAGGCGGAGGGCTGGCGGCACGAGGTGGACCGGCCGGCCGGCGAACCACTCGCGGTGATCCGTCCGGTCGAGCAGATCCCGGCCCGCCCGGAGGCCACTCGGCACTATCAGATGCTTCAGGTACGGCGTACCGACCGGCGAACCGTGACCGATGAGCGGGTGCCCGAGGACACACTGCGGCACCTGGTGAAGGTGACCGAGGAGAGCGGCGCCCGGCTGCACGTACTCGGCCGGGACCAGGTGCTCGCGCTGGCGGTGGCGGTCGACCGGGCCCAGCACGCCGAGTCGCACGACGACCGGCTGTCGGCGGAGACGGCCACCTGGGTCGGCGGTGACCGGCCGGAGGGCACCGGCATCCCGGCGTCGGCGCTGCCCGAGGAGGTGCCGCTGACCACGGTCGCCGAGCGGGACTTCCAGTCGAAGGGCACCCTGGCCGCCGGGGACGGGCATGACAAGGCGGCGGTGTACGCGGTGCTCTACGGCGACGGTGACGGGGCCGAGGACTGGCTGCGCGGTGGCGAGGCGTTGAGCCGGCTGTGGCTGGCCGCGACCGAGCAGGCGGTCAGCCTGCTTCCGCTGAGCAGCCCGGTGGAGATCCCGTTCACCAGGCAGACCCTGCGCCGGATGCTCGGGGACGTCGGGTTCCCGTACCTCGCGGTGCGTCTCGGCACGCTGGATCCGGCGCACTCGGCCCCGCCGAAGACCCCCCGGCTCCCGGCCGGGCAGGTCATCGACATCATCCCGGGCTGAGCTCCGTGGACCGCGCTCAGTGCGGGTCGCCTTCCGGGCCGTAGGCGGCGAGGAAACGGTCCCGGAAGGTGTCCATCCGCCAGACCGGGGCGGCCGGGTCGGGCTTGAGGCCGTCGGTCCAGCCCCACCCGGCGATCCGGTTCAGGACGGCCGGGTCCTTGGCGACGATCGTGATCGGCACGTCGTGGGTGGCCTGGGTGCCGACCACCGCGGAGGCCGGCTGGTGGTCGCCGAGGAAGACCATCACCAGGTCGTCGCGGCCGTATTTCGCCATGTGGCC
The DNA here is from genome assembly GCF_033097365.1 of Actinoplanes sichuanensis. Taxonomy (NCBI): domain Bacteria; kingdom Bacillati; phylum Actinomycetota; class Actinomycetes; order Micromonosporales; family Micromonosporaceae; genus Actinoplanes; species Actinoplanes sichuanensis. Next base: position 11,235,400 of record NZ_AP028461.1, on the reverse strand, counting down.
GAGCAGGCTGTCCATCGAGTAGGCGATCGAGCGGGCGTACTCGGTACGCATCCGGTTCTCGTCCTTCCACACGCTCGTCGGTCCCTCGGCGCTCGCGGCCATCGGTCCGTAGACGCTGCCGTCACCGATCGAGTCCCAGTCGATCATGCTGGGCACCGGTGCCCACGGGGTGTGGCTGGAGGTCAGGGTGATCTCGGCGAGCAGCCGGCCACGATCCGTCGGCCCGTATTCGAGCTTCTGGAAGGCCGACATCACGTACTGGTCGGGCATCGGGGACCAGCTGAAACCGGGTCCGTTGTAGCCGAGCGTGTGCGAGTCGTAGATGTGGTCGTACCCGTAGAAGGCGCCCTCCGGCCAGGCGAAGATGATGCCCGGTTCGACTCCGACCGTACGATGGCCGCTGCTCTTGAATGCCCTGGTGAGGGTCAGCCGATCGGAGGAGACGAGGCTGCGGTAACGCTGCTCGTTGTCGATCCAGAGCCCGGACAGGAACGTCGAGTGGGCGAGCCAGCTGCCGCCGCCGGCCGTCGACGAGGTGAGCCAGCCGCTGCGGGCCGCGAAACCCTTGGCGGTGAGCGCCTGCTGGTTGGCGGCGAGGCTGGCCTGAACGGCGCTGTTGAAGGCCGGGTTCTCGATGGCGTCGCGGCCGTAGCTCTCGATGAACGAGATGATCACGTCCTTGTCGCGCAGTGCGGTCAGGATCTGGTCGTCGGGCCGGTCCCGGTACGCGTCGACCTGCACCTCGGCGGCGAAACGCTTGCGGTCGGCGAGGTCGTTGGGCAGCGCGAGGGCGGTGTGCGCGGCCAGCTCGGCGGCGGTGTGCGAGGCGACCGGAATGCCGCCGATCAGCTGGGTGCCCATCAGGGTGAGCGCGACCCAGGCGGCCGCGACGGTGCCGATCCCGCGCCAGGCGGCCACCCGATGGTTCAGCGCGATGCCGCTGAGCCGCAGGACCGCCCAGGTCATCGCGGCGACCAGGCCGATCGAGAGGAGCACCAGCCCGGCGGCGAGACCGATGGTGGCGGCTTCGCCGATCGAGTCGACCATGAAGTTGTACGCGTCGTCGACCAGGATCCAGTCGAGCACCGGGTCGAACCGGCGGGCCAGCACCGCGAAGAAACCGATGTCGATCATCTTGACCACGGTGAGGAGCCCGAGCAGCAGTCCCAGGACACCGGCGATCGGGCGGCGGGACCGGCCGAGGCGCCCCCGTTGCGGCAGCAGAAGCAGGAGCGCTCCGGCGATCAGCGCCTCGACCGGGACTCGCAGGAGCGCGGTGAAGACCGAATTGCCGGGCGGCAGCCGGAAGATCTGGTCCGGGACGATCAGGGCCAGGAACACCAGAACAGCGGCGAATCCCGTGGTCAGGTGCCGGATGACGCGGCGGTACGACTTCTTTTGGCTCACGTTCCCTTCATACGCCAAGGGCTGAATTCTGGTTCGACCGGCATAAAGAAGTTGGCTGAGTGAGTACTCGCTCATTACTGTGGCGGCCATGGAGAACCGACGCAGACGCGTCCCGGCGATGGCACCGGAGGAGCGGCGGGCCGCCCTCATCGAGGCGACCATCCCGCTGTTGCACGAGCACGGGCTGGAGGTGAGCACCCGGCAGATCGCCAGCGCGGCCGGAGTGGCCGAGGGCACCATCTTCGGCGTCTTCGAGAGCAAGAGCCAGCTGGTGGTCTGCTCGGTGATCAAGGCACTCGACCCGCAACCCGACCTGGACGCACTGGCCGCGATCGACCGGGCCGCTCCCCTGCGCGAGCGGGTGATCGCCGCGGCCGAGCTGGTGCACAAGCGGTTCCTGGAGCGGGCCCACCTGATGCACGCGGCCCGCAAGCTGATCATGGTCGGCGAGCAGGACCCGGAGACGGTCGCCCGGATGGCCGCCAACCGGGCGAAGATCGGCACCGCGGTCGCCGACGTCTTCGCGCCCGACGCGGCCCGCCTCCGAGTGACGCCCGACCGGGCCGCCCACCTGCTGCTGATGTTCTGCGGCGCCAACACCTTCGGGCCATACGGGGAGCCCGACTCGTTCAGCGGAGCGGACCTGGCTTCGCTGCTGCTGGACGGCATTCACATCAGAGAGACGGAACAGGCGTGCTGATCAAACTATTGAAAGTGCATCTGCGGCCGTACCGGACGGAGATCACCCTGGTGGTGCTCTTCCAGTTCCTGCAGACGATCGCGACGCTCTACCTGCCCGCGCTCAACGCGGACATCATCGACAACGGCGTGGTCAAGGGCGACACCGACTACGTGCTGCGGGTCGGCGCCGGCATGCTCGGCATCACCCTGCTCCAGATCATCGCGCAGGGCGTGGCGGTGTATTTCGGGGCCCGGACCGCCATGGCCGTCGGCCGCGACCTGCGAGCCTCGATCTTCACCCGGGTGCAGGGCTTCTCGGCCCGTGAGGTGGGCCAGTTCGGCGCACCCTCGCTGATCACCCGGACCACCAACGACGTCCAGCAGATCCAGATGCTGGTCCTGCTCACCTTCACGCTGATGGTGTCGGCGCCGATCATGTGCGTCGGCGGCATCGTGCTGGCCATGCGGGAGGATGTGCCGCTCTCCTCGCTGCTGCTGGTCATCGTGCCGATCCTGGTGACCGTGATCGGCCTGATCATCGCGAAGATGCGGCCGCTGTTCCGGTCCATGCAGGAGCGGCTGGACCGGGTCAACCAGGTGATGCGCGAGCAGATCACCGGCATCCGGGTGATCCGGGCGTTCGTCCGCGACGACCACGAGCGGGCGCGGTACGGCGTCGCCAACCACGAGCTGACCGACGTGTCGCTGCGGGTCGGCAAGATCATGGCGCTGATGTTCCCGACGGTCATGCTGATCGTGAACATCTCCAGCGTCGCGGTGCTCTGGTTCGGCGGCCACCGGATCGACACCAACGCCATGCAGGTCGGCGAACTGACCGCATTCATCAGCTACCTCATGCAGATCCTCATGTCGATCATGATGGCCACCTTCATGTTCATGATGGTGCCGCGGGCCGAGGTGTGCGCCGAGCGGATCGAGGAGGTGCTGGGCACCGAGTCCAGCGTCGCGGCGCCGACGGCGCCGGTCACGACGCTGTCGCGACACGGCGAGCTCGAGCTCCGCGACGTCGGTTTCCGCTATCCGGGGGCTGAGGCAGGCGTGCTTTCGGGGGTACGTCTCACCGCACGCCCGAACGAGGTGACGGCGATCATCGGCAGCACCGGCAGCGGCAAGACCACCCTGCTCAACCTGATCCCCCGGCTGTTCGACGCCACCGAGGGCCAGGTCCTGGTCGACGGCGTGGACGTCCGGGAGATCGACCCGGCACTGCTGTCCGGGCTGATCGGCCTGGTCCCGCAGCGGCCCTACCTGTTCACCGGCACGATCGCGTCCAACCTGCGCTACGGCAACCCGGACGCCACCGACGAACAGCTCTGGGAGGCACTGGAGATCGCGCAGGCCCGACCGTTCGTCGAATCGATGGAAGGGCAGCTCGACGCACCGATCGCGCAGGGCGGCACCAACGTGTCGGGTGGTCAGCGTCAACGGCTGGCGATCGCCCGCACGCTCGTACACCGGCCGGAGATCTACCTGTTCGACGACTCGTTCTCGGCTCTCGACTACGCCACCGACGCGGCGCTGCGAGCGGCCCTGACCGACCACATCGCGGACGCCACCGTGGTGATCGTGGCACAGCGGGTCAGCACGATCCGCGACGCCGACCGGATCATCGTGCTCGACGACGGCAAGGTGGTCGGCACCGGCACTCATGAGGAATTGATGGAGACCAGCCCGACGTACCGCGAGATCGTCCTGTCCCAGCTCACGGTCGAGGAGGCGAGCACCCGATGAGTCAACCTCAACGCCGTGGGCCCGTTCCGGGCGGGCCGCCCGCCGCTCGCATGATGATGGGCGGTGGGCCGCCGGAGAAGCTGCAGGACTTCAAGGGCTCCACCAAACGCCTGCTCGCGCTGCTCAAGCCACAGCGCCTGTTCGTCGGCGGCGCACTGTTCTTCGGCGCCCTCGGGGTCTTCCTGTCGGTTCTCGGGCCGTACCTTCTCGGCCACGCCACCGACGTGATCTTCGGCGGGGTGATCGGTCGGATGCCCGGCTTCCCGCCCGGTGCCACCAAGGACCAGGTCATCGAGTACCTGCGGGCCAACGGCCAGAACACCCAGGCCGATCTGCTGTCCGGCGTCGACTTCATCCCGGGGCAGGGCATCGACTTCGACCGGCTGGGTCAGGTCCTCGCCTGGGTGGCGCTCGTCTACGTGTTCGCCTGGGTCTTCGGCGTGCTGCAGGGCCGGCTCACCACCCGCGCCGTGCAGGCCGCCGTCTACGACCTGCGGCAGCAGGTGGAGGAGAAGCTCGGCCGGCTGCCGCTGTCCTATTTCGACAAGCAGCCGCGCGGTGAGGTGCTGAGCCGCGCCACCAACGACACCGACAACATCGCGCAGACCCTGCAGCAGACGTTCGCCCAACTGGTGACGGCCCTGCTGATGATCGTCGGCGTACTCGGGATGATGTTCTGGATCTCCCCGCTGCTGGCGCTGATCGCGCTGGTCACGGTGCCGCTGTCGATCTGGCTGACCACCGTGATCGGCAAGCGGTCCCAGCCGCAGTTCGTCGCCCAGTGGAAGGTCACCGGGCAGCTCAACGGCCACATCGAGGAGATGTTCACCGGGCACACCCTGGTCAAGGTCTTCGGCCGGCAGGGCGAGGCGGCGGCGACCTTCCAGGAACACAACGAGAAGCTGTACGCGTCGAGCTTCCGCGCCCAGTTCGTCTCCGGACTGATCCAGCCGGCCATGATGTTCATCGGCAACGTCAACTACGTGCTGGTCGCGGTGGTCGGCGGTCTACGGGTGGCGTCCGGCTCGCTGAGCCTCGGCGAGGTGCAGGCGTTCATCCAGTACTCCCGCCAGTTCAGCCAGCCGCTCACCCAGGTGGCCAGCATGGCGAACCTGGTGCAGTCCGGGGTGGCGTCGGCGGAGCGGGTGTTCGCCCTGCTCGACGCGCCCGAGCAGTCCCCCGATCCGGCTCCGGTCGAGCTCGACGGGGTGCGCGGGCGGATCGCGTTCGAGGACGTGTCGTTCCGTTACTTGCCGGACAAACCGCTGATCGAGAACCTGAACCTCAGCGTCGAGCCCGGACAGACCGTCGCGATCGTCGGACCCACCGGCGCCGGCAAGACCACCCTGGTCAACCTGCTGATGCGGTTCTACGACGTGACCGGCGGCCGGATCACTCTGGACGGTGTGGACATCGCGACCATGCCGCGCGAGCAACTGCGCGAGCAGATCGGCATGGTGCTGCAGGACACCTGGCTGTTCGGCGGCAGCATCGCCGAGAACATCGGGTACGGGGCTTCGGTCTTCGACGAGGCAGCCATCCATCAGGCCGCCGAGGCCGCCCACGTCGACGGGTTCGTGCGGATGCTCCCCGAGGGCTACGACACGAAGATCGACGAGGAGGGTTCGAACGTCAGCGCCGGGCAGAAACAGCTGGTCACCATCGCCCGGGCGTTCCTCGCCGAACCGAGCATCCTGATCCTCGACGAGGCCACCAGCTCGGTCGACACGCGTACCGAGGTGCTGATCCAGCGGGCCATGGCCACCCTGCGCAGCGGCCGGACCAGCTTCGTCATCGCGCACCGGCTCTCCACCATCCGCGACGCCGACGTGATCCTGGTGATGGAGAACGGGTCGATCGTCGAGCAGGGCACCCACGAATCGCTGATCGCCAGTGGTGGGGCGTACGCCCGGCTCTACTCCGCGCAGTTCGCCCAGGCCGTCGCCGAAGTCGACTGACCCGGCACACACAACGGAACGGGGGCGGCCTCTCGGCCGCCCCCGTCTCGTATCACCAGGACTTACTTGATGGTGACCTTCTTCTGAGCCGAGTACCCGGCGTTGATACCCATGCTCGCGTCACCGGCGACCCAGGCCCGCAGCGTGACCTTGGACTTCGTCTTGACGCTGATGGTGCCCTTCCAGCCGCTGTCAGTGGTGGTGCCCTTGCCGATGGTCACCCACTTGCCGCCGGTGTAACGCTGCACCGAGACGGCCTGGCCGGCCATCCGCGGGTTGCCCGCCACCGAGACGCTCAGCTTGCCCTTCTTCGAGGAGCTCGCCGAGAAGGACGGCAGCTGCGTCACCTTGACGGTCTTGACCGCCGAGTTGATCTCCTGCGACCGGGCGACGAACGCCCAGCCGGAGGCGAGGGACTTCGGCGCCAGCTCGAAGTAACCGTCATCGTCGGCGGTCGTCTCGCTGATGTACTTGAAGGCCTTCGGGTCGGTCTCCGGGAGAGCGGCGCCCCACAGCTCGACCGTCGTGTTCGGAGCGGCCGTGCCGACGAACTTCGCCAGGCCGACACCCTTCGACGGACCGGTCGCGCTCAGCGTCGGGGTGACCGGGTCGGCCTTGTCCTCCGACTTGATCGTGACCGTGCCGTCGCCCCGGGTCACCGCCGCACCCGTCGGGGTGGCGACGCCCAGCTTGACGTGGAACTCCTCGTCGTTCTCCTTCAACTTGTCGTCGATGACGGGAACGTTGATCACGGCGCTGAGGTCACCGGGCTTGAGGGTGATCATGCCCTTCGAGCCCTTGTAGTCCTCGTCCTCGCGAGCGCTGCCCGGAACCGTCCACCAGGGGATGTTCACGGTCTGCGTGGTGGACTTGGTGTTCTCGTCGAAGGCGAAGTCCACGTGGACGTCGACCGACTTCTCCCATTCACCGATCGACTCGTCGCGGATCGAGGCCGCCGGCGGAAGGTCCGCCGGGTCGTCATTGATCCGGAAGGTGGCCGTGGAATCGGTGAAGCCCTGCGGCGATGCCGTGGTCTCCTTGACCTCGATGCTGAACGTCTCGAGAGGCTCGTCGGCGTCGTCCGGCGCCAGGTAGATGTCACCCAGCGTTCCGGTCAGTGCGGTCTGCCCCTTGGTGATCTTGATGGGCGTGGTGGTGAATCCGGCCGGCAGCTCGAAGTCCGTGCCCGGAGTCGCCGGGTTGTCTCCACTACCCGCCACGACGAGGCTCAGGTCGTAGGGGTACTGCGAGACACCGGTGAGCGTGCCGGCTACCCGGATCGAACCGCTCTCGGTCCCGCTGATCTGGGTGAGGTTCACCGTCGGCTTCGCGTCGTCGTTAGTGATCGCCACTCGCGCCGAGTGCAGGACATCTGCTGTGAGGTTGTCATTGACCACGGTGCTGGTGGTGTCGATGTCGACGATGAATGCCTCGTCCCGTTCGAAGACCGTGTCTCCGTTGATCGGGAATTCGAGGAAAGCCGACTGCTGACCGGCCTTGATCGTCGTGCTGCGCACGGCCGGCAGGTCATAGTCGTTGTCGCCGACAGTGAGGCCCGAGTTGACACCGGTCTCGGTTGCGCTGCCCGGCGTGTTGAACGTTGCGGTGAACAGCACATCCGCCGCCGCCGGACCGCTCAGGGTGATCGGCACCTTGGCGGTCGTGGTGCCGGTGTTGCCCTCGACGATCGAGACGTCCGCAGTAGTCCAGGTCGGCGCGACGTCGTCCGTCGGGTCCTCGGTGATCGTGATCGTCTTGGTGGCCTCGGCGACCGTCTTGGTGCTGCTGCTCAGCACCACGTCGAACGTCTCGTTGCCGGTCTCGTCGATGGTGTCACCGATGATCGTGACCGGGATCTTGCCGCTCCATGTCGCCCGGGTCGCACCGACCGGGATGGTGAAGCTGCCCGCGGTGCCCTTGTAGTCGACACCGTTCAGCGCGGTGCCGTCCTTGAAGGAGTAGTCGACCTTGATCGGCACCTGGAAGGGGCCGGCCGTGGAGGCGTTCAGGGTGACCGCGATGTTACGGACGTTCTCGCCGGTCGCGAGCTCCTTGAAGGTGGTGCCGCTCGGAAGGCCGTCGGCCGGGTCACCCGCGGTGGTCAGGTCCAGCGTGGGACCGGAGTCGCCGTCGTTGATGACGCCGGTGCCGGTGGCGGTACCGATCGTCACGCCGGTCGGCGTCGAGATCGTCACCTTGGTGTTCTCGGGCCCCTCGAAGGCGGTGTCGTCCTTCGCCTTGACCGCGATCAGGCGGCCCTTCGAGTACGCGGCGATCGGCACGTCCGCGGCCACGGTAACGGCCGGGTCGAGGTCGGCGGCGACTGCCGGGTTCGAGTCGGGAAGCGTCGTTCCGTCGCCCGTCAAGTACTTGACGTTCAGCGACGTCGAGTCGGACTGCCGATCCAGCGTCAAGGGGTAGTTGAGGTAGCCCCCTTCATCCGCCGCCGGAGCGTTACCGATGGACGCCACCGGCGCCGGATCGTCGTCCGTGATAGTGATCGTGCTTTTATCGGAGTCGGTGACCCCGGACTTGACGATCACCGGTGTGCCCGCGGACTGCACCTTGAAACTCTGACCACCGGAGTTCGTCTCGTCGACGGCGTCGTCGTAGAGCTCGACGGTCACGCTGCCCGTGTAGGAGTACTCGGGAATGGTGATCGTCGCCGTCGACGGCAGTGCCGTGTAGTCACGGAGCTCACCGCCGGTGGAGACCGCATCCGCGATCGTGGCGCCGGCGCTGACCGTCGCCACCGGCAGGGTCACCGGGTGGGCAAGGGTCTTGTCCAACGTCGCCGTCACGGTGACAGTCTTTTGGACTGTCGCGCCCGAAGCGTTCTTGGACGCGGTCTCGGCGACCGACGCAGCGCTCGGCGAAAGGGTGAACACGGGGTAGGCCGCGTCCGCGACCGCCCAGATGGTGCCGGTGGCGGTCTTGGTGTTGTCCAGCGCGTCCGTCACAACGAGGCTGAATGTCTCATCAGCGTTGTCACCATCCGCGACCGTGTCCACGGTCACGGTCACGGTGTTGGTTCCGCCGGAAGCCGTGCCGGGGAAGGTGTAACTCGTCCGGCTGGGCGCGGTCGTGTAGTCGGTTCCGCCTGCGACAGCATGCCCGGTTCCAACACCGGTCACCGCGGTGGCGATGGTCTTGAAGGTGGCGGCTGCGGCGCCGGTGTAGGTCAGGGTGAAGGTGACCTTGGAGCCTTCCCAGGCGCCGGCGTCGCTGATGATGAGGTTGTCGACGCTCGCGTGGGCTGGGGAGCTGACCAGGGCCACCGGGATCAGACCAGCAGCCGAGGCGGCAATCGTCGCCAGCACTGTCCGGATCCGCTTCCGTCCCCAGAGCGTGAACGGCACCCGCTCTCGCGGCGCCGTTTGGATGGGTCGATGACGCATTCTCTTCCTGTCTCCTTCGGCGGCTGGGCTACCTCCAGCGGGGAGGCCCCTGGCTTTGCGTCCCCGTCTCGCGACGGGTTTGCCTGTTCGGGTACCGCACCTAGGGCGGTTCGGGGTGCCGATTCGAAACCGGCTCTCAGCAGCGCAAACACCGGATTTGATGATCCGCGTGAGGCGGCGCCAACTGCAATCTAACCGGCGTATCGGACCGTTCGCGGCGGAACGGGTTTTTCGGTAGAAAGTCCTTCACATAGCCGGGAAACGGCCTGGTCGCGTGGCTCTGACCGGCCCGCGACGGCACCCTGACCAGCGGCGAACTGTACTCGCCGCCCGGGGTGGACGTCCCGGGAAACGGGTGAAGGGCGGTCCGTACGGACCGCCCTTCACCACGTTCGGACCTATTTGACCTTGACCGTCCGGGCCGGTGAGGTGCCGGCGAGGATGCCGAGCGACGGGGTCGCGGCGATCACCGCGCGGAACACATTGTTCCCGGCTTTCAGGGAACGCACGGTGGTGGAGTACTTGCCGCTCGCGTTGAGCTTGCCGTCCTCCAGGTCGTCCCAGCCGCCCTTGACCTGCCGCTGAATCGTTACCTTCTGTCCGGGTTCGTCAGGGTCGCCGGAGACCGTGAGTGTCGCGGTGCCCTTGGCGTTGGAGACCGCGGTCAGCTCCGGATCCTGCCGCACCTGGATGGTCTGGACCGGCGAGATCAGCCCACCGGCACGGACCTGAACCCGGTAGCCGTGGGTGAAGTTGGGCCGGAACGAGTAGGCGCCGTCGTCGTCGGCCTGGGTGGTGGCGGCCACCTTGAACGTGCCGCCGGAGACGCCCGGCGCGCTGAGCAGCTCGACCTTGGTCCCGGCGGCGGCCGTACCGCTGATGGTGACCCGGCCGGTGCCGGTGTTGCTGGCGGGCGCGCTGACGGTAGGCGCCTTCGCCTTGTCGTCGTCCTCGATGGTGACCAGACCGTCCGGCTCGGTGACCTTCACGTCGGCGGGCGACGCGGAGCCGAGCCGCACCGTGAAGGTCTGGTCCGACTCGTCCTTGGTGTCGCCGAGGATCGGCACCGTGACCGTGGCGGTGGTGGTGCCCGGAGCGAAGGTGAGGGTGCCGCCCGACTTGGTGTAGTCCTTGCCCGCGTCGGCGGTACCGTCCACGGTCTGCCACGGCACGCTGATGATGCGTTCGGTGCTGGTGGCACCACTGAATCGGAGGTCGACGGTGAGCGAGACCCGGCCGTCGCTCTCACCGACCGACGCGCCGTCGATGGAGACGGTCGGCGGGGTGTCGGCCGGGTCGTCGTTGATGCGGAAGGTGCGGGTGGTTCCGGCGATGGACACGGTGGCCGACTCGGTGTCCTCATCGATGCTGTCGCCGGGGAAGCTGATCGCGCCGAGGCGGAGCCGAGTACCGCTCGGGGTACCGCCGGGCACCGTGACCGGCGCCTGCTCGAGTTCGTAGTCGTCCGGCTCGGCCGCATCGTCAGCCGCCGCCGCGCCGGCTGCGGCTGACGTGTCGATCCGATACTCCCGCTGCGCCACGCCCTTCACCGTGCCGAACAGCTCGATCGTGTCGCCCTCGGCCACGGTGGCGGCGGTCGGTTCGAGGCTGAACGTGGGTGCGGCATCGTCGTCGGTGATCGCCAGGGTGACCTCCCGCGGACTGCCGACGGCATCGTCCTCGCCGGCCGCCAGTGCGACGGTGACCTGTGCCTTCTCGTCACCCTCGTACACGTCGTCGGGGCGGATCGGCAGATTCACCGTCGCCGACCGGGCGCCCTGCGGGATGCGTACGGCCGTGGGGGGAAGGTCGTAGTCGTCGCCGCCGGCTCCCGGGCCGGTGTCGGTGGCCGTACCGTCACGAACGCCGACGGTGAGGTCGATGTCGCTGGGCGCCGCCGTGCTCAGTTCGACCGTGACGCCGGCGCTGCCGGCGCTCTCCCGGACGGTCAGCGTGTCGGTCGCCGAGAACGACGGGCGGGAGGCGGAGTCGTCATCGTCGATGGTGATGACGGCCAGATCGACCGCTGCTCTGACGTCCGCCGGTGCGAGCCCGGTGGCCTGCACCATGAACACCTCGGACGGCTCGAAGCGGTTGTCGTTGGTGATCGGCACCCGGATCGTGCCGCTCGTCGCGCCGGGCTGGATGACCAGCGGGTTCGACGAGATCGGGGACCCGAAGTCGTCGGCGCCCGCGGATGCCGGAGTCGTCAGGTACTGGATCGAGATCGGACGTTCGGTCGAGGTGGCGTCGTTGCCGGTCTCGTAGCGCAGGCTCACCGGAATCTCGGCGACGCCGGCGCCCTCCGACACACTGACGGTCTCGACGCCGACCGCCGGTGGCTGGTCGATCGGGTCGTCGAGGACCCGGACCCGGGTGGAGACGGCCGGTTGTCCGGGATCCGCCAGGTTCTCCAGCGTCACCTTGACCGACTCGACGTCCTCGTCGATCTTGTCGGCCGCCAGTTTGACCGAACCCACCGAAACCGGACCGGTGCTCCCTCCGGGCAGGACGGCCCGCGGTACGGCGGAGAAGTCGACCGCCTCGGCGGGATCGGCGCCGTCGGTGGCGTCTCCGCTGAGGTTCATCAGGAAGTCGATCGGTTCCTGCGCCACGCCCTCCGGTACGGCCATGACGTCGACGGCGCCGCCCTCCTGCCCGGTGACCGGGTTCAGGGTGACGGAGGGGACCGGGTCATCGTCGGCGATGGTCAGGGTGCTCTGCTGCGGCGTACCGACCGCATCCGTCTCGCCGGTGGCGAGAGCCACCGTGACCTGCGCGGATTCCTTCGGCTCGAAGACCGCGTCGCCGATGATCGGGATGGTGATCGTGCCGGTCGTCGCGCCGGCCGGGATGGTGAGGAGGAGCATCGGCGTCATGTAGTCGTCGCCGCCCGGACCGGATCCACCGTGCCGCGCGGTCCCGTCGGTGGTGGAGACGGCGAACTGCACCGGGGTGAACGTCGGCTCGCTCAACGAGACCGTGATCTGCGCGGCGGACTGTCCCTCGGTGACGTACACGTCCGGGGTGACCTGGAAGGTCGGTACCGGGGCCGCGGGGCCCTTGATGGTGACGGTGGACGAGGTGGCGCCGAGGTCGGCGTTCCTGGTGTTGCCGAGCAGGACGAGGAACGATTCGTCGCCTTCGGCGTCGTCCGCGTCGGGCAGGGTGGGTACGGCGATGTCAGCCGACGTGGTCGACGGGTCGAAGACCAGCGTGCCGGTGGTCGTCTGGTAGTCGACGTCGGCGGTCGCGGTGTTCGGGGCGGTGCTGTAGTCGACGGTGACGACCTTCTCGGTGGACGTCGCGGTGTTGCCGGGCACCGCGGTGAAGTCGAGGTTGACCGGCACGAACGCGGTACCCGCCTCGTTGACCGAGACCTGCCCCGCCGGGATGACCTTGGGCGGCAGTTGGGTGTGCCAGTCCCGGATGGTCCCGAACCCGGTGGAGGTGCCGCCCTCGAGGTCGGCGGCGACCTTGATGGTCTCGTCGTACTCGTCGGCGGAGTCCATGGTGAAGTCCAGGGTTCCGACGTCGACCCGGGTGCCGCCGGGGGCGAGCGTGCCGGACAGGGTGAGGCCGGTCCGGGTGAAGTCGGTCTCCTCAGCCGGGTCACTGCCGTTGAAGACGTCGCCGCCGACCGTGGCGGTCCACGGCAGCGGGTCCTGTGCGGTGCCGGTGGCGGTGAACCAGACGCCGATGCCGCCGGTGCCCTCGGACTGGTCGAAGCCGTCGAAGGTCAGTTTCGGGGCGGCGTCGTCGTTGACGATCGTGAGGGTGCCGGTGCGCGGTTCACCGCTCACGTCCTGGTCGCCGGCGGGCGGGCTGACGATGATCGCCGCGGTCTCGTCCTTCTCGTAGACGGCGTCACCGTTGATCTGGACGTCGAAGGTGGCGCTGTACTGACCCGCGTCGAAGTGCACCGAACTCGGGACCGTGAAGTCCTGGCCGCCCGCGCCGCTCCCGGTCCGGACCGCGGTGCCGTCATCGGCGGTGATCGGCAGGTCCAGCGGGACCGCGGTGGGGTGGCTCAGCTTGACCGTGAAGGTGGCCTGGGTGGCCGCCCCACCCTCCTCCTGCGCCACGGAGCCGACGGCCGCGATCCCGGACGGGCCGTCGTCGTCGATGATGCTGAAGAGATGGTCCCCACCACCGGAGAAGGGGACGGTGGTGTAGATGTGCTGCAGCCTGATCAGGAAGGTCTCGTCGGCCGGCTCCGCGGTCGTATCGCCACGGATCGGCACGACGATCTGCTTGGTCATCTCCCCCGGCTCGAAGACGATCTGCCCGGGTTGGACGAGATCGAAGTCCACCGACGGGGTCGCGGTGCCGGCGAGAATCTCGTAGTCCATCTGGATCCGGGCGTCCACAGCCATACTCAGCCGGACCTCGAAGACCTGGTCACGGACGCCCGCGTGGCCCTCGAAGATCTCACCGACCGGGGTCACCGAGATCACGCCGTCGAGCATCTTGCCGGTCGCGGTCAACGTTCCGGCGATCGCCCCACCGGTGTCGGTGATCGTCAAGCCGACCGTCTCCGAACCCGGTTCGGTGTCTCCGTCGTACCTGGTCCGTACATCGATGGTCTTGGTGATCTCGCCCGGCTGGAACGTCACCCACTGGTCGTAGATCCGCTCGTAGTCGACGTCTCCGATGGCGGTGCCGTCGGTGGTGGAGACCCGGATCGTGATCGGCGAGCCGCTCGGCCGGTCCAGCGTGACCGGGAACCGGATCGTCTGCCCCTCGACCACACCGGCGGCGGGCGTGCCGACGCTCACCACCGGCGGCGTCTCCTTGATCGTCAGCGTGCCCCAGCCGTTCCCCATGTCGGCGTTCCTGGGGTTGAACAGGGAGATGTTGACGGTCTCCTCCGGTTCGACGACCGAGTCCGCAGTGGTCGGGATCGTGAGCGTCGCCTCGGTGGCGCCCGGGGCGAAGGTCAGCGTTCCGCTGGTCGGGCTGTAGTCGTCGGTCTCGGTCGCGCTGCCGGGTTGGACGTTGTACTGGACCGAGATCGGTTTCTCGGAGCCGGTGGTCATGCCGCCGTTCCAGGAGTAGTCCAGCTTCACCGGCACCGTGGCGGGCCCGCCCTCGATGACCGTCAACGGCGTGCCCAGCATGATCCGCGGCGGCTGGTCGTTCCCCGAGTCCCGGACCGTCCAGAAGCCGGCGGACGACCCCGCACCGGGTGAGCTGACACTGATCCGGATCGTCTCGTCGAACTCGTCGACATTGTCGGTTCGCAAAGCGATCGCACCCAGGTCGATCCGGTTGGCGCCGGGTTCCAGCGTGCCCGACAGCCGTAGGTTGCTCGCGTCGAAGTCGTCGTCCTCAGCCGGGTCGCTGCCGTTGTCGTCGGCGGCCCCCGCGACGGAGGCAGTCCAGGCGATCGCGTCCTGGGCCTGACCGGTGACGGTGAACGAGACGCCGGCCCACTGGTTGCCCTCCCACTGGTCGGGGCCGTCGAGGGTCAGCTTCGGAGCGGCGTCGTCGTTGACGATCGTGAGCGTCGCCTCCTGCGGGGGCCCGACCACGTTCGGTTCACCGTCCTCCGGGCGGACGACGATCGTCGCGGTCTCGTCCTGCTCGTAGATCATGTCGCCGAAGACCTGCACGCCGAAGGTCGCGGTGTCCTGGCCGGGCTGGAAGTACACGAAGTTGTCATAGGCGGCGTAGTCCATGCCGCCGATGCCGTTCATCGCCCGGACGGCGCTGCCGTCGACCCCGGTGACCTGCAGTCGAAGTGGCGCCGCGGTCGGTTGGCTCAACCGGACCGTGAACCAGGCCGTCATGGTGTTGAACCCGCCCTCGTTCACGGTCACCGGATCCATCGCCAGGACGGTGGCCGGAGTGTCGTCCTCGACGATCGTGAACGTGTATTCCTTCGTCTCCCGGTAGACCATGCCGCCGGAGTTGTTATACAGCCGGATCTTGAAGGTTTCGCCGGCCCCTTCCGGCAGCAGGTCGCCGCGAATCGGCACGGAGATCTGTTTGTGGGTCTCCCCCGGCTGGAAGTTGAGCTGCCCGGAGTTCGGGTCGAAGTCCTGATAGGAACTCGCGGTCCCGGCGACCAGGTCGTAACTGAGCCACAGCGGCATGTCCACCGGAGCGCTGAGCCGCACGTCGAAAAGCTGGTCACGAACGCCGCTCGTACCCTCGGTGATCTCGCCGACCGGAGTCACCGTGATCACGCCGTCGACGATCTCGCCGGTGGCGGTCAGGTTTCCCGCCGTGGCACCGCCGGTGTTGGTGATCTCCAGGGTGATCGTTTCCGGATCGGGTTCGGCCACGTTGTCGGAGTTCGTCCACACATCGACGAACCGGCTCGTCTCCCCGGGATTGAAGTACACCGTCGTGTTGTAGAACGACTGATAGTCCTCGTTCACGTTTGCGGTGCCGGACGCGACCGAGATGGAGACGTTGATCGGGTAGGCGCTCGGGCGGTCCAGCGTGACCGGGAACCGGAGCGGCGCGCCCTCGACGACGGTGGCCGGCGGTGGGCCGATGCTCACCGCCGATGGCGTCTCCTTGATCGTCATGTTGCCCCAGGCACCGTCGGCGCTGGCGTTCTTGGCGTTGACCAGGACGATGTTGATCATCTCGTCCTGCTCCGGGATCTGATCCGCGACCGTCGCGATGGTGAACCCCATCTCGGTGGCGTTCGGGGGGAAGTCCAAGGTGCCGCCGGTGGGCCGGAAGTCGTCCTGACTCGCGCCGTTCGGATGCACGGCGTAGTCGACCGAGATGGGTTTCTCGCTGCCGGTCGTGTTGCCACCGTTTCCGGTGTAGTCGAGCCGGACCGGTACCGTGGCGGTCTCCCCCTCGAGGACCGACATCGGGTTCGCCAGCACGATCCGAGGCTGTTGATCGTTCCAGTTGTCCCGGATCGTGCCGAACCCGGAGGTCCGAACCCCGTCCGGATCCTCGACGGTGACCCGGAACGTCTCGTCGAACTCGTCGACGTGGTCGATCCGGAAATCCAGGACGCCCAGCTCGAGTTGCCGCGCGCCCGGCGGCAGGGTGACGGTGGACTGGAATCCGCTCTTGTCGAGGTCACCGTCCTCGGCCGGGTCGCTGCCGAAGTCGTCGGCGGCGCCCTCCAGGGTCGCCGTCAGGGGAATCGGGTCCTGCGCGTCACCGGTGACGGAGAACCGCACGAAGGCGCCCAGGTTGCCCTCGTCCCGCTCCAGACGCTCAAGGACGAAGGTCGGCTTCGCGTCGTCGTTGACGATGCTCAGTGTCGCGGACTGCGGCCCGCCGCCCACCAGCGGATCGTTCTCGCGTGGCGTGACGATGATGCTCGCGGTCTCGTCCTTCTCGTAGACCATGTCGCCGTAAACGGTCACCCAGAACGTGGCGGTGGTCTGGTTGGCCGGGATCGTCACGGTGGGCGGCAGGGAGTAGTCGTTGGTGCCCATACCGTTCATCGGTTGAACCGCGGTGCCGTCGTCACCGGTCAGGTTGAGGGTGACGTCCTGCGGGCTCGGGGCGGTCAGCTCGACCTCGAACGGCACCTGCGAATATCCGTTGCCCTCCGGCTGGGGAACCGCGGTGACCGACTCGATGGCCGGCAACGCGGGTTCCTCGTCGGTGATCGTTCCGGTGGCGGTCACACCGGGGCCGAGCATGGCGAGGTCGGGGTCGATGATCGACACGGACACCGTCTCGGGTTCGGCCTCCACCTCATCGTCCGGGATCGTGTTGACCATGAAGTCTCTACGGGTGTCCCACATGCCCTGAAACCGCACGGGCTGGATCCACTCGGAATAGTCGGCGCCCGCCGTGGCCGTCCCACCCGTCACGGCGAGCTTCACCGTGATGGGGACATCACTCGGAACGTTGAGCGTCACCGGAAACAGCAGCGACCGGCCCTCGCGTGTGGCTGCCGCGTTTCCGACGTTCACCTGGCGTATGTCACTCATGACGTACACGTCCACCGAAGCGTCCGAGACCTCATTGTTCAACGGCCTGTTCAGCACGACGTTCCGGGGATTGCTCAGCACGACGGTGAAGAACTCGTCGCCCTCCGGCATCCAGTCCTCGCTGATCGGGATGGTGATGTCGGCGGCGTAAGCCAGAGGGCCGCCGGCGGAGGGCTGAAGGCTGAAGGTCAGCGTGCCGGAGGCGGCGGTGAAGTCCACGCCCTCCTGAGCGGAGGCACCCTGCACCGTGTAATCCACCTTGACGGTCTTCTCCGTCGACGTGGCGGTGTTCTGCGAGGGCCACCCCGTGGGGAATTCGAGCTTGAACGGGAGCTTCGCCGGATCCGACTCCTTGACCGCGAACCGCTCCGGCAGAACGAGCTGGGGCTCCTTGTCCGACTCCGAGTCGCGAATCGTGCCGAAACCGTGGAACTGGCCGAGTCCTGGAGCGTCCAGGATGACCTTCAACATCTCGTCGTATTCGTCACGGTTGTCGTTATTGAACTGGATGGGACCCAGATCGATCCGCTCGTCGCCGGGCTGAAGTGTGCCGGAGTTGTTGGGACCCCAGAACTGGCTGAGGCCCGAGCTCTGGTAGTCGTACGGTTCGGCCGGATCGGCGACACCGTCCGAGACGTTCTCGATCCTGGCATTCCACGGAAACGCCTCCTGCGCTTCGCCGGTCACCGTGAACGAGAGGTTCGCCTGCATTCCCTCGGGCTGGTCGAGGGGGTCGAGGGTGATCTGGGGACGGTCGTCGTCGTTGGTGATGATCAGGGTCGCCTCGGACGTCGAACCGATCAATCCGGTTCCCGGCGCGACCGTGATCCGGGCGCTCTCGTCCTTCTCGTAGACCTCGTCACCGTTGATCCGCACGTCGAACGTCGCGGTCGACTCGCCGGTCTCGAAAGTCACGGTGGGCGGCACGTCGTAGTCGTCCGCGCCGATCGCACCGGGGGCCTGCACCGCGGTCTGGTCCTGAGCGGACACTCCGAGGACGACCTCTTCGGTCGCGGGGTTGGTCAGGATCACGGTGAAGGTCGCGACCGTGGGCCCACTGTCGCCTTCCGGCAGGGTCCGGCTGGTCACCGCCGCGATCTGCGGCACGCCGTCGTCGTCGAGAATGTTGAAGGTACGCGTCTCCAGCCCGACCACGGAGCCACCGGTCAGGTCGCTGAAGGCTATCTGGAAGTACTTGTCCACGCCGTCGCCGTCGGCGTCGTCACCGTTGATCGTCACCTGGATGCGCTTCGTCCGCTCCCCCGGCGCGAAGGTGAGGGGCACGTCGGTGGCCGCGGTGTAGTCCTGTCCGGCGAGCGCCGAACCGTCGAGCAGCGAGTATTCGACGGTGACGGTGGTCTGGAAGGCGACGTTGAGCGAGACGTCGAACTCCTGGGTACGGCCGGGGTCGTCGCCCTCGATGATCGGCTGGACCGCATTCACCATCAGCCGGGCGTCGACGATCCGGCCCATTCCGGTCATCCGTACTCCCGGGTTCACGGCTCCGGGATCGATGATCCGGAGGTTGACCGTCTCCGGCTCGTCCTCGGGACTGTTGTCGGCTCTCGTCGGCACGTCGACCGTCTTGACCGTCTGGCCCGGATCGAAGACGACCTCCACTCCGGTCAGGGTGGTGTAGTCGTCGTTGCCGCCGATCGCCGTGCCGCCCTCGGTGGAGACCCGCACGCTGACCGGGTAGGCGGCGGGTTCACTCAAGGTCAGCGGGAAGTGCAGGGTCTCGCCCTCGGCGACCTCGGCCGCGTCCGCCACGGTCACCGTCGGGACGGTGAGTGCCAGCGCCGGGCGCGGGAGGATCGCCGTCGCGGGAACGAACCCGGCGGCGGTGGCCGCGATGACCGAGACAGCGGTACGGAATCTCGCCGGCGCCCACAGCCGGAACGGGACGTCGTCGGACGTACGGATGTTCCGTCGATTGCGCATGGGTTCTCTCGTCCCTAGGAGTTCGGTTCGTCAGCGGACCTTCACCGGTCGGGTCGGTGACGTGCCGGCGAGAATGCCGAGTGACGTCGACGCCGCGATGACCGCCCGATATGTGTACGTACGACCGGAGCGCAGCCCACGCTGTGTCGCCGTGAACGTGCCGTCGGCGCCGAGCTTGCCGGTCGTCACGGTGTCCCAGTCGCCGCTGTTCAACCGCTGCACGGTGACCGCCTGCCCGGCCCGGTCGGGGTCTCCGGTGACGGTGATCCGGGCGGTCCCGGCAGCGGGCGAGGCGGTGGCGATCGACGGGTCCTGCCGCACCTGGATGGTGCGCACCGGCGAGACCAGGCCGTCGGCGCGCACGTACACCCGATATCCCTGGGTGAAGTTGGGGTTGAAGCTGAATTTGCCGTCGTCGTCGGCCTCGGCGGTGAGGACGGTCCGGTAACCGCCGGTGCCGGTGACACCGGGAGCGCTGAGCAGCTCGACGGTGGTGCCGGGGGCGGCGGTGCCGGAGAGCCGGACCCGCTGGCTGCCGGTGGTGGTGCCGGTCGCCGCGTTGAGGGTCGGCTTGACGGCGGTGTCGTCGTCTTCGATGGTGACGGTGCCGGACGGTTTGGTGACCTCGACGTCGCTGGGTGTCGCGTTGCCGAGCCGCACGACGAAGTCCTGGTCCTCCTCCTTCGCCGAGTCTCCGATGATCGGCACGCTGATGGTGGCGGAGTCGCGGCCGGGCTCGATGACGGCCGTACCGCTGCTCGCGGTGAAGTCCGTGCCGTCCTGCGCGGATCCGGCGACCGTGCGCCAGGGGACGGAGATGCTGCGTTCGGTGCCGGTGGTGCCGTCCGCGAGTTTGCGGGTGATCTTCAGATCGACGCTCTGCTCGTTCTCCCGGATCGATTCGTCGCTGATCGACAGGGTCGGGGCGCCGTCCCGCGGGTCGTCGGTGATCCGGACGCTCGACTTGCGGAGGCCGAGGGTGAGGTCGAGGGCCTCGGTGGCCTCGTCGACGGTGTCGTCACGCAGTTCGATCGAGGCGACGTCGACGCGGCTGCCGGAGGCGGATCCGCCCGGTACGACGACGTTGTTGCCGAGCAACTTGTAGTCGTCTGCCTCGGCCGGGTCGCCGGTGGTGTCGGGGCGTACTTCGAGCGAGCCGTAGCTGAGGTCGGGCTGGGTGATGCCGTCGATGGTGCCGGTGATCGACAGGAAGTCGCCCTCGACACCGGACAGGGCGGGGGTGAGGCTCAGCATCGGCCGGGAGTCGTCGTTGCCGATGGTCAGGGCCGCCTCCTTGGCGGCGCCGGTGGCATCGGTCTCGCCGGCCGCCAGGGCGACCGTGACCTTGGCCGTCTCGTCGTTCTCGAAGACCGTGTCGGGCTTGATCGGGACGGTGAACGTGCCGCTCCGGGCGCCGGCTTTGATCCGCAGCGTGCCGGCCGGCGGGTCGTAGTCGTCACCGCCGATCCCCTTCGCCGCGTCCGTCGCGGTGCCGTCCTGGATGGTGACGGTGAGGTCGACGTCCCCCGTCACGGCTTCGCTGAGCGCGACGGTGAAGGTGGCCGCGCCACCGCCCTCGCTCACCGATGCCGCACCCACCGAGAAGGTGGGCTGGGCGATGCTCTGGTCGTCGTCGGTGATGGTGACGGTGCCCGAATCGGTACCGATGGTGGCTCCGGTCGGTCCGACCGCGGTGGCCCGCACGATGAACTGCTCGTCGGGCTCGCGAAGCTTGTCGTCGATGAGGGGCACGGTGATCGAACCGGTGGTGGCGCCGGCCGCGATCGTCTGCGGGCTGGCCGGGTTGCCGTAGTCACCGGGGCCGGCGGTCACCGCGAGGATCGTCGGTGTGATGGTCACGGCCTGCTCGGACGAGGTGGCGTCGTTGCCCGCCAGGAAGGTCAGGGTGACCGGGACGGCCGCGGCGGGGAGGGCCTCGGAGACCGTGATCGGGCCGAGCGACACCGACGGCGGCAGGTCGGCGGCATCGTCGGTGATCGTGTAGAGGCCGTTCACCGCGCCTGTCGTGTAGGTGCTGTTGGTGACGGTCGCCTTGATGGTCTCGTCCGGCTCATCCACCTTGTCAGCCGACAGCGGTACGGATCCCAGGTTCACCGTCGAGCCTGACGGGGTCCCGCCGTTGACCGTGGTGGTTCCGGCGTTGTCGGTGTAGTCGGCGCTCTCGGCCGCGTTGTTGCTGCCGGTCGCGTCCCCGCCCAGCGCCAACGCGTACGTCATGTCCCGTTCGGCGACGCCGGTCGTGGTCGCGGTGACCGCCAGGGAGGCGTTCTCCGCCGCTTGCGCGGCGACCATCGTCAGGGTGGGCACGGTCTCGTCGTCGGTGATGGTGACGGTACGGCTGACCGGCGCCCCCGTCGCGAGAGTCTCCCCGGAGTCCCGGGCGATCTGCACGGTGAACGTCTCGTCGCCCTCGTAGACCGTGTCGTTGCCGATCGGGATGCTGACCTTCGCGGTTCGCTGGTCCTTCGCGATCGTGAAGTCCACCGTCGGCGCGGTGTAGTCGTCCTTGCCCGCGTTCAGCGTGCCGCCGCGGGTGGCGGTGATGTCCGAGACCGTCGCGTCGAAGTCGATCGTGTCGGCGGCCGGGCTGTCCAGCGTCACGGTCAGTTCGGCCACGGCGCCCGCACCCTCGGCGACCGTCGGGTTCGCCGACACCGTGAACCCGGGGATGGCGCTGCCGTCGTCGTCGGTGATCTCGACACTGTTCGTGGCCGTGCCGAGGGTGGCGTTCGCCGGGTTCGCGAGGGTCACGTCGAAGCGCTCGTTCGTCTCGAAGAGACCGTCCGAAACGATCGGCACGCTGATGTTCGCGCTGTTGTTCCCCGGGGTGAACGACACGGTGCCCGCGGAGCTGGTGTAGTCGTCGCCGGCGGTGGCCGTACCGGCGCTGGTGGTGTAACCGGCTGTGACCGCCTTTTCGGTGGTCGCGGCGGAACTGCCGGTGAAGTCCAGGGTGACCGGCACCGACGCCGGACCGGCGGCCTCACCGACCGTGGTCGGCGACGCGAGGTTCACCGTCGGAGCGGTGTCGTTGGGGTCGTCGGTGATGGTGTAGACCTCGGACACGTCCGGGGTGGAGTAGGTGTCGTTGTGCGCGGTGACCCGGAACGTCTCGTCCGGCTCGTCGATGGTGTCCGCGGCGGCCGGCACCGACCGTAGCGTGACCGGCGTTCCGGCGGTGGTGCCGCCGGGTACCGTCCCGGCGACGGCGCTGTCGGTGAAGTCGGCGCCCTCGGCCGCGTTCCCGCCCGGGGCCGCCTCGCCGGCCAGCGTCAGCGTGTAGGACATGGCTCGTTCGGCGAGACCGCTGGTGGTGGCGGTGACCGCCACGGGGGCGTTCTCCGCCGCTTGCGCGGCGACCATGGTCAGGGTGGGCACGGTCTCGTCGTCGGCGATGGTGAGGGTACGGTCGACCTGCGGGCCGGTCGCCAGAGTCTCGCCGGAGTCCAGTTTGATCTGCAGCGTCAGGCTTTCGGTGCCCTCGTAGGCGGCGTCGTTGCCGATCGGGATGCTGACCGTCGCGGTCCGCTGGTCCTTTCCGATCGTGAAGTCCCCGATCGGTGCGGTGTAGTCGTCGGTGCCGAGGTTGAGCGTGCCGCCGTCGGTCGTGGTGACATCGACGATCGCCGCGTCGAAGTCGATCGTTCCGGCCGCCGGACTGTCCAGCGTGACCGTGAAGTCGGCGGTCACTCCGGCACCCTCGGTCACCGTCTGGTTCGCCGACACCGTGAAGCCGGGGATGGCCGAGGCGTCGTCGTCGGTGATCTCCACACTGTTCGTGGCGGTGCCCAGGGTGGCGTTCACCGGGCTCGACAGCGTCACGTCGAAACGTTCGTTCGTCTCGTACAGCGAGTCGGGTGCGATCGGCACGCTGAGGTTCGCGCTGTTGGTGCCCGGGGTGAAGGACAGCGTGTTCGTGGTGGTGGTGTAGTCGTCGCCGGCGGTGGCCGTACCGGGGGCGGTGGTGTAGCCGACGGTGACGGACTTCTCCGTGGTTGCGGCGGAACTCGTGGCGAAGTCGAGGGTGGCCGTCACCGAAGCCGTACCCGCCGCCTCCGCCACGGTGGTCAACGACGCGAGATTCACCGTCGGCGCCGTGTCGTTGACGTCGTCGGTGATCGTGTACAACCCGGCCGCGTCGGTGATGGCGGCGGTGTCGTTGTGGGCGTTGACCTTGACGGTCTCGGTCTCCTCGTCGATGGTGTCGGCGGCGAGGTTGATCGACCCGACCGGCACGGGCACTCCCGACGTCGAGCCGCCGGGCAGGGTGAACGTGGTGAGGGCGTGCGTGTAGTCGCCGCTCTCGGCCGGGTTCGCACCGTTGGCGCTGTCGCCCGCGACGGTCAGCGTGTAGATCATGTTGCGCTGGGCCACACCGGTCGGAGTGGCGGCCACGGGCGCCGCGGTGTTCTCGGCACCCGTGGCGGAGGCCAGCGTGATCGCCGGAACCGAGTCTCCGTCGGTGATGGTGATGGTCTGGCTCTGGACGCTTCCGGTCACATCGGTCTGACCGGAGGCGAGCGCCACGTTGAGAGTCCGCGTCTCGTCGCCCTCGTAGACGTTGTCGGCCGACACCGGGATCGAGATGGTGCCCTCGGTCAGCCCGGCGTTGATGGTGAGCGTCGCGGACGGGGCGGTGTAGTCGGCCTCTCCCGGATCAGAACCACCGGACTGGGCGTTCCCGCCGGTCAGGGTCACGTCGAAGATGGTGTTGGTGATCGCTGCGGCACTCAGTTTCACCTTGTAGACCACTGTGCCGCCCTCGGCCACGGTGGTACCGGCCGCTGGATCGAGGGAGAACGTCGGCCGGGCGGTCGGGTCGTCGTCGGTGATCGTGACCGTGTCGCTCGCGGTCGGGACGGTGGCCCCGACCACCTGGGAGAGGCCGACGTTGAACGTCTCGGTCAGCTCGTAGACGCCGTCGGGGGCGATCGGCACGGTGACGTTCTTCGTGGTGTCGCCGGGCGCGAAGCTCAGCGCTGACGAGGTCGTCGTGTAGTCGGCGGGCTGGACGGCCGTACCGTCGGAGGTCTGTGCCTGCACCGTGATCGTCTTCTCGGTGGAGGTGGCGGTGTTGCCGCCGCCGGCCAGTGCGGCCCAGCTCCTGGAGACCGGGATGACGGCGTTGCCGTCGCTCTCGGTGACCGTGACGGGCGGTCCGAAAACCAGCTCGGGGGACATGTTCGCGGCCGCGTCGAGGATGCCGTAGGTCTGCCGGCCGGCCTCCGCGCCCGCGGTGTCGTTGGTGACGACGACGGTGAACTTCTCGGTGTTCTCGTCGATCAGGTCGCCGTTGACGGTGACCGTCTTGAGTGGACTGGTGACGGTGTCGGTGCCGCCGGTGACGGTGATCGTCCCGGCCGGGACGGAGAAGTCGCCACCCTCCGCGGGGTCGTCACCGCCCGAGGAGTCCCCGGCCGCCGCCACGCTGTAGACGATGTCGTCCTCGGCGATCCCGGTCTGGGTCGCGGTGATCGCGAACGGGGTGCCCTCGGTGGCGTTACCGGAGTTGAGCGCCAGAGTCGGCATCGGATCGCCGTCGGTGATGGTGATCGTGCGGTTCTGGGTGGTGCCGGTGACGTCGTTCTCGCTGCCGTCGAGCGCCACGGCCAGGTTCCGGGTCTCGGTGCCCTCGTAGACGCCGTCGGCGGCCACCGGGATCGAGATCGTCGCCTCGAGATCACCGGCGTTGATGGTGACCGGTGTCGTCGGCGCGGTGTAGTCGTCACCACCGGGGGTCATCGCTCCGGACTGGGCCTCCCCACCGGACATCGTCAGGTTGAACGTGGTGGCGGTCAACGACGCCGCACTCAGCTTGATCTTGTATTGGGCGGTGCCGCCCTCGGCCACCGTCGCGCCGCCCACCGGGTCCACCGTGAAGGTGGGCCGGGCCGCGGAGTCGTTGTCGGTGATGTTGACCGTCTGATCCGCCACCGGAATCGTCGCGCCGTCCGCGGCCGACAGCCGGACCAGGAAACTCTCATTCAGTTCGTAGACGCCGTCGTCGTTGAGACCGACCGAGATGTTCTTACTCGAATCGCCCATGGCGAAACTCAGGTCACCTGATGCGGTCGCCGAGGTGTAGTCGTCGGTCACCTTCGCCGTACCGTCCACCGCCTGGTAATGCACGGTGATCGTCTTCTCCGTCGACGAGGCGTCGTTGTCGTTCGGGTCGAGG
Source organism: Actinoplanes sichuanensis (assembly GCF_033097365.1). Classification (NCBI taxonomy): domain Bacteria; kingdom Bacillati; phylum Actinomycetota; class Actinomycetes; order Micromonosporales; family Micromonosporaceae; genus Actinoplanes; species Actinoplanes sichuanensis. The sequence goes on along the minus strand of NZ_AP028461.1, from coordinate 11,210,142 downwards.
TCGGCCCAGGTCTTCGTCACCGGCACGACCGCGGGACCGGTCTCGGCGACCGTGACGGGCGGCCCGAACGTCAATTCCGGCGACATGTTCGAGACGGCGTCGAGGATTCCGTAGACCTGCTGCGAGTCGGCCCGGCTCAGGGTGTCGTTGTTGACGCTCGCCCGGATGTTCTCGGTGTTCTCGTCGATGGTGTCGCCGAGCGGGGTGACCGCGATCAGAGTCGTCGGCGTGCTGGTCGCCGTTCCGCCGTTCCGGACGACCGTCGCGGTGGTGCCGGTGAAGTCGCCGCTCTCCGCCGGATCGGCGCTGTTCGCGCTGTCGCCCGCCACCGCGACCGTGTAGGTCATGTTGCTCTCGGTCACGCCGGTGCTGGTGGCGGTGATGTTGAACGGCGTGCCCTCGAGATGATCACTGGTGGTCAGCACGAGCGTCGGGATCGGATCCTCGTCGGTGATCGTCAGCGTCCCGTTCTGCGCTCCGGCAGCCACACTCGTCACGCCGTCGCGCTCGGCCGAGACGGTGGCCGTCTGCGTGCCCTCGTAAAGGGTGTCGGGGTTGGTCTGCACCGTGAACGTGGCCGTGGTCGCGTCCTTCAGCACCGTCACCGTGCCGGTCGGCGCGTCGTAGTCGTCGTCACCGAGCTGCCCGGTCGAGGTCTCGACCGCGGTGCCGGGAGTGTGGGTGATGGTGAACGGCGTGTCGATGGCCGCCGGACCGGTGAGCGTGATGGTGAAGGTGGCCACCCCGCCCTCGGTGACCGGCCCGTTCTGCGTCACCGTGAACGTCGGAGGCGACCCGTCGTTGTCGGACACCGTGACCGTGGCGGTGGCCTGTTCCAACGCGGCGGCGCCGACGGCATTGGACAGACCGACCGTGAAGTCCTCGTTGACCTCGAAGAAGTTGTCGTCGGCGAGGGTCACGCTGACGTTCTTCGCGGTCTGGCCGGGGGTGAACGTCAACGTGCCGGTGGCGGTCGTGTAGTCGGTGGTCGCCTTCGCCGTGTTCGGGCTGGTCGCGTAGTCGACCGTGATGGTGTGCTCGGTGCTCTGTGCCGACGAGACACCGGCGAAGACCAGGTTGACCGGTACGAGCGCCGGGCCGGCGTTCTCCCCGATCGGGCCGACCGCGGCCGTCCCCACCACCTTCGGCTCGGTGTCGGCCGCATCGTCGGTGATCGTCACGGTGGCGGTCTTCGGTACCAGGCCGGTCGGGCTGATCGTGACGTCGACCGCGTCGACCTGGTCGTCGACGGTGTCGTCGCCCAGGGCGATCGTGCCGAGGTTCACACTGGTCGCGCCGGGTGCGATGTTGCCGGACGGCACGACGCTGCCGGCGTTGTAGTCGCCCGGTTCGGCGGTCCCGTCGGCCACGGTCACCGTGAACGGGATCGCGGCCTGTGCGGTGCCGCTGACCGTCGCCGACAGCGCCTGTGCCGGGGTGTTCTCCGGCGCGGTGACGTTGCCGAAGGTCACGACCGGGACCGCGTCGTCGTTGGTGAGGGTGAGGACCCCGGAGGCGGTGCTGCCCTGCACCGCTCCCGACTCGCTGCCATTCACCGTGGCCGTGAGGTTGGCGGTCTCGGTGCCCTCGTAGATCGCGTCGCCGTTGACCCGTACCCCGAAGCCCACGGTGGTGGCGCCGGCCGGGACGTCCACGCTGCTGTCGATGATGTCGAAGTCGTCGCTGCCCAGGCCGGTGAGCGCCTCGGCCGCGGTCACATCACCGGAGGTGATGTCGAGGGTGACGGGTTCGTTGCTCGGGTTGGAGATGGTCGCGGTGAAGGTGGCCGTGTCGGTCGTGTCCCCTTCCGCCCGGGAGACGCTGCTGACCCCGGTGACGGTGGGTTTGAGGTCGTCGTTGGGGATGGTGAACGTGTACGGGCCGAGACCACCGGTCACCTCGCCACCGCTGGTGAGGGTGATGGTGAACGTCTCGCCGGCTTCGTACGTGGTGTCGCCCCGGACCGGCACCGTGATCTTCTTGGTCAGGTCGCCCGGGGCGAAGTTCAGGGTGCCGGTCGAGGCGTCGAAGTCGGTGCCGTCCGTGGCGCTGCCCGCGGCGACGGTGTAGCCGAGCGCGATCGGCACGGCCGACGCGGTCGGGAGCGTGACGCTGAAGACCTGGTCGTGGGTGGCGCTGCCCTCGGCGATCGCGGTGTCCGGGGTGACCGTGACGATGTTGTCGACGATGGAACCGGTGTTCGTGGCGGTCCCGAGGGTGGCGCCGGCCGGATTGGTGAGGGTGACCTCCACCGTCTCCGCCACGACCTCGTCGACGCCGTCGGTTTTCGTGACCACCGGCAGGTTCGCGGTGGTCTGCCCGGCGGGCACGGTGACGGTGGCGCCGGTCACCGCGGTGAAGTCGTCGGTCGCGGTCGCCGAACCGCCGCCCGTCGTGTCGGCCGTGACCGTGACCGGCAGCCGCGACTCGGCGCTGATGGTGACCGGGAAGTTCAGCGTGTCACCTTCGCGGGCCGATCCGGCGGTGCCGATGCTCACCGTCGGCGCGGCGTCGTCGTCGGTGATGTCGATGGTCCTCGACGCGGGACCGACGGTGACGCCGGTCGGCACCCCTGTGCTCTCGACGGTGAAGCTCTCGGTGGTGTTCTCGTGTTTGGTGTCGCCGAGGATCGGCACCACGATGTCCTCGGTCGCGTCTCCGGCTGCGAACGAGAGTGTGCCCGAGGTGGCGGTGTAGTCCTCGCCGTCCTTGGCGGTCCCGTCGGTGGTCTTGTAGGGGATGGTGACCGGGAAGTCCGACCATGCCGACAGCGTCGCCGTGGTGGTGACCGAGCCGGCGCTCTCACCGACCGTTCCGGCGCTGCCGAAGGAGTAGGTCGGCGGGTCGTCGTCGTCGATGAGCCGGCCGATCGCCAGGTTGTTGGCGGTGTCCTGGACGTTCGTCAGGGCGAGTCCGAAAACCTCGTTGTTCTCGTCGTTGGTGTCGGCCTTGCCGTAGACGGTGATCCGTTTGACCGAGTCCCGGCTGCTGGGTTCGAAGGTCTGTACGCCGCCGACGATCGCGGTGAAGTCGACACCCGGGGTCGCCTGGTGCAGCGGACCGGTGAACGGCGTCTCCGGAACCGTGACCGTCTCGTAGGTGAGATCCAGCCGGGTGCTGGTCGGCCCGACCCGGCGGATCTCGAAGATGAACGCGCCGGCCTCGGCGTCGTCGATGTCGGCCTCGATGATGATGTCGCCCGGCGACGCTCCGTAGGCGGGCGAGGCCGGGAGCAGGACCGCGGCGGCCGGGGTCAGCCCGGCGGCCGCCGCGGCGACGATCGAGACCAGGGCACGAAATCGGGCGGGCGCCCACAACCGGAACGGGGGCTGCCGGTGCTTACGTTCGCGCATGACGTCCTGTCTCCTTCAGCGACTGACCGGATGACTCGAGAGGCGCGCTGAGCTGTGGAAACAGGCAACGCCGTCGGTAATCTATCCGCCCGGATAGTGGCTTATGACAGGAATTCGTGTTTCAAACGCGGCAACCGGATCGGTCCTACTTCACCTTGATCGTCTTCGACGCCGTCCGGCCCGCGAGGATGCCGGCGGCCGGGACCGCTGCGACCGTCGCGCGGTAGACGTAGTTACGCCCGGAGCGCAGTGATCCCTCGGTGGTCACGAACGTGCCGTCCTCGTCCAGCCGACCGGTGGCGACCGTCTCCCAGCCGCCGCCGTCCTGCTGCTGCACGGTGACGGCCTGCCCCTCACGGGCCGGGTCACCGGTGACCGTGATCCGCGCGGTGCGGCGGGACGGTGAGGAGACCTTGATGTCCGGGTCCTGCTTCACCTGGATGATCCGGATCGGCGAGGTCAGCTTCCCCGACCGCACCTGGACCCGGTAGCCCTGTTTGAAGGTCGGACTGAAGGAATAGGCGCCGTCGCTGTTGGTCTCCGTGGAGAGCAGGACGCGGAACGTCCCGCCGCTGGAGCCGGGTGCGCCGAGAAGTTCGACCTTCTCTCCGGCGGCCGCGGTCCCGCTGATGAAGACCTTGCCACCGCCGGTGAGGTCGGCCGGATCGGGCAGCGTCGGCGCGTTCGGCTCGTCGTCGTCCTCCAGGGTCACCTTGCCGTCGGCCTTCGCCGTGGTGATCCCGCCCGGTGCCGCCGCACCGAGCCGAACCAGGAAGAGCTGGTCGTCCTCGTCCCGGACGTCGCCGAGAAGCGGCACCGACACGGTGGCCGAGGTCTCGGACGGTCCGAACGTGATCGTGCCGTCGGCGCGCTGATAGTCCTGGCCGGACTTCGCGCTACCGTCCACCGTCGTCCACGGGACGGACACCGTCTGCTCGGTGGCCGTGGTCTCGCCGCTGAAGACCAGCGACACGGTGAGGTCGGCGGTCCCGTCGCTCTCACCGACCCGGACGTCGCCGATCGAGACGGCCGGCATCGCGTCGGCCGGGTCGTCGGAGAATCGGAAGTCCAGTGTCGCGCCACCGATGCCGAGGGTGAATCCCTCGTCGGCCTCGTCCACGGTGTCGGCCGCGATCCGGACCGAGCCGAGCCGGACATCACCGCTCACGGTTCCGGCGGGCAGCGTGGTGTTCAGGTCGGTCGTGTAGTCGCCCGCCTCGGCGGGATCACCGCTGCCACCGTCGCCGGACACCGACAGGGCACCGAGATCGAACGCACGCTGGGTGCTGCCCGCGACGGCAACGGTGACGTCCACCGCGGCGCCCTCCACCGCGGTCACCGGCTTCAGCGTGACGACCGGCTGGGCGTCGTCGTCGCCGATCGACAGCGTGATGTCCCGCGGCCCACCCGACGCGTCCTTCTCGCCCTCGGCCAGGGCCACCGTGATCTGCGCCTTCTCGTCGCCCTCGTAGACGTCGTCCGCCTTGATCGGCACCGTCACCGTCGCGGCGGTACCGCCCTGGGGGATCCTGACGACGCCGGTCGTTAGGTCGTAGTCGTCGCCGCCGATGCCGGCACCGCTGTCGGTCGCGCTGTCGTCGCGCGCCCCGACGGTGAAATCGACGGCGTCCGGAGCCGGGGAGTCGAGTTCGACCGTCAGCCGGGCGAAACCCGCATCCTCACGGACCGACAGGTCACCCGTGACGGTGAACGCCGGTGCGGGATCGTCGTCCTCGATGCCGATCAGGGCCGACTGCGCCTGAGGCGCGGCCTCCTCCGGGATGACGCCTGTGGTCTGGAGCAGGAACGACTCCTGCTGCTCGTGCCGGGTGTCGTTGACGACCGGCACCCAGACCGTGGCACTGGCCGCCCCGGCCGGAATCATCACCGGGTTCGGGCCGGGTGCTCCGAAGTCGGTCGCGTCCGCCGTCATGGGATCCGCCCGGAAGGTGACCGAGATCGGGCGTTCGGTGGCGGTGGCGCCATTGCCGGCCGCGTATGTCAGGGTCACCGGCACGCCCACACCGCCGGCCGACTCGGCCACGGTGACCGGGGAGAGGGAGACCACGGGTGGCATGTCAGCCGGGTCGTCGGTGATGGTGTACGTACTGGTGACAGGCGCTTCGGCGGGGGCTGTCAGGTTCTCCAGAACGGCCTTGATCTTCTCGCTGGCCTCGTCGATCGCGTCGCTGGTGAGCTTGATGGTGCGGAGTGTGACCGGACCGGAGCCACCACCGGGCAGGACCACCGGGTCGCCGCTGTCCGAGAAGTCGGACGGCTCCGCCGGGTCCAGCCCGGCGCCCGCGTCACCGCTCAGCTTCAACAGGTAACCGATCGGGTCCTCGGCCACCCCACTCGGGGTGGCGATGACGTCGATGTCGCCGCCCTCGGTGGCACTCGCGATGTTCAGGCTGATCGTCGGCACCGGATCGTCGTCGTGGATGAGCATGTTGCTCACCTGGGCGGTGCCACTGATCCCGGTCTCCCCCGGCGCCACCTCCACGGTGATCGTCGCGGTCTCGTCCTCCTCGAAGACGTCGTCCTCGAGGATCGGCACGGTGATCTCAGCGGACCGTTGGTCCTTGAGGATCCGCAGCACAGACGACGGCGTGGAGAAGTCGTCACCGCCCGGTACGGCGACCGCGCGCCGGGCGGTCCCGTCCGTCGCGCTGACGGCGAAGTCGAGGTCCTCGGCCGCCGGGGCGGCGAGGCTGACGGTGATCTCGGCGGTGCCCTCCCGGCCCTCGGTCACGGCCACCGTGGGTGTCACGGTGAAGCCGCGTGCGACGTCGACGGCCGGATCGTTGATCGTCACGGTGGTGACCGAGGCCTGCCCGACCGTGGCGTTCGCGGCGCCGGTCAGCCCGACCGTGAAGTCCTCGCCGCTGGACTCGACGATGTCGTCGCGGCGGGTGGGGACGGTGATGTTCCGGATCGTCGTGCCGGTGGGGAAGGACAGTGGGGCGGGCGAGTCGGTGTAGTCGGAACCGGCTGTCGCCGAACCCGGAGTGAGGGCGTAGTCGACCGTGACCGTCTTCTCGGTGGAGGTGGCGGCGTTACCCGCGACGCCCGCGAAATCGAGGGTGACCGGTACGGTCGCGGCGCCGGACTCGGTGACCGAGACGGCCGCCGGCACGGTCACGGCGGGTGGGAGGTGATTCTCGGCGTCCCGGATCGTCAGGTACCCGTCCGCTGCCGGCAGTCCTTCGGGCGCGAGAGTCACCCGTACCGTCTCGTCGAGTTCGTCGGCGGAGCCGAGCGGAAGGCTCAGGGTGCCCAGGTCGAGCCGGGTGGCGCCCGGTGCGAGTGTGCCGGTCGCCACCAGACCAGCGGCGTCGTAGTCGTCGGGCTCGGCCGGATCGGAACCGTCGTGCCCGGCGCCGTCGACCGTGGCCCGCCAGCGGATCGGCGCCTGGGCCGCACCCGTGACGGTCGCCTGGACGGCGACATCGGTGCTGCCTTCGGCTCGGATCGACTCGTCGACGGTGAATGTCGGCGGCGTGTCGTCGTCGTAGACGTAGAGCGTGGCCGATTGCCGACCGACCACCGCGGTGTCGCCCGGCCGGGCCGAGACCACCACGGTGGCCGTCTCGGTGCCCTCGTAGACGTCGTCGCCGTTGAGGGTGACCGGGATCCGCGCGAAGGCCTCGCCCCGGTTGACGGTCACCGTCTCCGGAAGGCTGAAATCGGCGCTGCCCAGCCCGCTCGCCGCCTGAACCGCGGTCCCGTCGATCGCCCGCACGTCCAGCACGGTCGACTCGGCGACGGGTCCGGTCAGCTGTACATAGAGCTCCTCGTAGCTCGTGGTGTCCTGCTCGCCCTGTTCGCCGTCCTGCATCCCCAGGTAGGCGATGGCCGGTGCGCCGTCGTCGTCGACGATGGTGAAGGTCTGCTCGTCGGGACCCGCGAATCGTGCACCCGTCACCGCGAAGAACCTGACCTTGAAGGTCTCGCCCGCGCCCTCGTCGTCGAGATCACCATGGACCGGCACGGTGATCTCCTGGTACATCTGTCCCGGCTCGAACACCAGAGACCGGCGGGAGACCGCGTCGAAGTCCTCGCCGTCGACCGCCGTGTCGCCCACGACCTCGTAGTCGAGCCGGACCTCGGCCTGGGCGGCCACATTGAGCCGCACGCCGATCCGGGCGTCGACGACACCGTCGTCACCCTCCTTGATCATCCCCTCCGGGATGACCGAGAGGATCGGGTCGGCGATCTCCCCGCCGGCCGTCATCGTCCCGGCACCGACTCCACCGGTGTCGGTGACGCGCAGGAACACGGTCTCCGGGACGTCCTCGGGGTCGTCGTCGGTGAGCGTCGCGACCTCGACGTCCTTCGTCTTCTCACCGGGGGCGAACACGACCTCCCGATCCGTGACGGACGTGTAGTCGGCGCCCGCCACGGCCGTGCCCGCCGACGTGGACACCTTCACCGTGATCGGCGCCCCGCTCGCCGCGGTCAGGGAGACCGGGAACTTGAGCACCCCACCCTCGGCGACCGTACCGGCGTCACCGACGCCGACCTTCCGTTCGACGTCCTTGATCGTCACCGTCGGCGACGGTCCCGTGTATCGGTTCTCGCCCGTATCGGTCACTTCGATAGTCAACGTCTCGTCCGGCTCGGGCACCCCGTCGGCGTTTGTGGTGATGGCGGCGTATCCGCCCTGGTCGCCATCCTCAAAGAACAACTGGCCGGATTCGCTCTGGTAGTCGGAGCCTTCGGACGCCGTTCCGGCGACGGTCCGGAAGGTGGCCTGGAGACGCTTCTCCGTCTTGGTGGCGGTGTTGCCGTCGATGCCCGACCAGTCGGCGTGGACACCGACATAGGCCACCTCTCCCTCACCGACCGTGACGTCCCCGTCCGGCACGAGGAGTGGCGGCTTATGCGACGGCAGGTCCCGGATCGTGCCCGTACCGCTGACCGGCCCCAGAGTCTCGACCTGCGCCTGGACGGTGACCGTGTCGTCGTATTCGTCGGCGCTGCCGGTCACCAGGTCGATGACGCCCAGCGAGACCCTCGTCGCCCCGGGCTCGAGGTCGCCCTCGAGCGTGAGCTCCTCCCTGGTGAAGTCGCGCTCCACGCCGTACTCGCCGGTGCCCTCGTCAGAGCTCTCGACGGTCGCCGTCCAGTGGTACCGAGCCTGGGACGATCCGGTGACGGTGAATCCGATCGGAACGTTCTGTGCCCCCTCGGTCTCGTCGAATCCGACGAAGGCCAGCGCCGGCAGGGGGTCGTCGTTGGTGATGGTGAGATTCGCCAGATCGGTTCCACGCACACTCGTGTCGCCGTCCCGGGGTTTCACGACGACCGACGTGAACTCGTCCTCTTCGAAGACCGTGTCACCGTTGATCGTCACGGTGACCGTCCCCGAACTCTGTCCCGCATCGATGGTCATCGTCTCCGGGAAGCTGTAGTCCTTCCCGCCCACCCCGTCGTCGGTCGGCACGGCGGAACCGTAGGGGCTGCCCTCCACCGCCAGGACGACCGGGACAGGCGTGGGCTGGTCCAGTTCGACCGTGTAGGTGAGCTCGGTGGGGCCATCCCCCTCGACCAGCGAGTCCGGGCCGGTCACCGACATGATCGCCGGCATCTGCTCGTCGTTGATGATGGTGAATTCGTAGCCGGTCACCCCGGCGACGGCGGCTGTCGTCCCGGTGACCCCGGTCAGCCGGATGGTGAAGGTCTCGTCGCCCTCGGGCACCTCGTCTCCGGCGACCATCACGGTGATCCGTTTCTCGGTGTCACCCGCCGAGAACAGCAACTCGCCCGGCGACACCGCACTGAAGTCCTCGTCCGCGGTGGCGGTCCTACCGACGATCTCGTAGCCGACCTTCACATCGGTGTCGAAGGCGACATTGGACTTGACGGTGAAGGTGTACGGGTGATCCCAGGAGTTCCCCTCCCAGGTGTCATCGTCGGCGGAGACCGTGAGAGCGGCATCGATGATGTCGCCGGTGGCGGTGTCGGTGCCGAGCGTGACGCCCTCCGGTGCGATGATCTTGACGCTGACCGTCTCCGGATCCGACTCGGCCTCGCCGTCGGGGATCGTCGGCACCTCGACGACCGCGGTCTGGGCCAAGGCCGGTATCTCGATCTCGGTGTCGACCGCCGGGTAGTCGCTCCCCGATTCGGCGGTTCCGCCCTGCGTGACCACCCGCACCTTGAGCGGCTCAGCAACCGGCTCGCTCAGCGTCACCGGGAACTTCAACACGTTGCCCTCGGCGACCGCGGGGGCGTCGGCGACGGCGATCGTCGGCGATTTCTCGGTGATCGTCACCGCCGTGGACGACACCGAGCCCAGGGTCGCATTCTCCGGGTCGGCGAGGCTGACGGTGAAACTCTCATCGTCCTCGGGTTCCTCGTCCCGCTTCAGGGTCAGGGGTAGCTCTGTGAACGGCGGTTCGTCCGACAACGTCACCGTGGCGCCGGTCACGGCCGTGTAGTCGTCGGCGGCGAGCGCCGAGCCGTCCGCGGTCGAATATCCGACCTTGATCGGCTTCTCACTGGTAGTGGCCAGGTTGCCGGCGGACGGATCGAACTCGACCCGGACCGGCAGACCCGCTTCCCGGTCCTCCTTGAAGACGGCCTGGTCCACCATTTCGAGCCGGGGTTCGGTGTGGTCGGGCGAGTCGCGGATGATGCCGATGCCGCTGACCGAACCCACACCGTCGACGTCGACGGTGAACTCGATCGCCTCGTCGAACTCGTCGGCGCTACCGAGCAGGACATCCATCGTGCCCAGGCTGATCTGGCTGTCACCGGAGGTGAGGTCGCCCTCCAGGTCCAGGTCGCCCGCGTCGTAGTCATCGCTCTCGGCGCTGTCGAAGGCGTCCGTCGAGACGCCGCGAACAGACGCCGTCCAGTGCAGGGGCCCTTCGAAGGCGCCCGCCACGTCGAGCGTCACCGGGACATCGGAGCTGCCCTCGGACTGGTCGAACCCACCGAAGGTCAGGACCATCGGGTGGTCGTCGTTCTCGATGACGAGAGCGGCGGATTTCGCCGCCGGGCCGATGGCCGGGTCCCCGTCTCTGGGCGTGACGGTGATGGTGGCCGTCTCCCGTTCCTCGAGGACCTCGTCGCCGTTGACGGTCACGGAGAAGGTCTTGCTCGTCTCGCCGGGTTCGAAGACCACCTCGCCGGGGACCGCGTAATCGTAGGACCCCGGACCGTCGCCGGCCTGCTCCGCGCTTCCGTCGGTGCCGGTGACGTCGAGCGTGATCTGCTCGGTACTGGCCTCGGTCAGTTCCACCGTGTAGGTCACCGTGGTGGGACCGGAGTCGCCCTCGGTCGTCGACGGCTCGCCGGTCACCGAGGTGACCGCCGGCAGGCTCTCATCGTCCTCGATGGTGATCGTCTGCGGCCCCGGCCACACCACGTTCGGTTTACTGAAACCGGACAGGTCGAGGCTGAAGGCCCGGTTCGCGCCGCCGTGTCGCTGATCGCCGTGGATGGTCACGTCGAACTCTGCGCTGGTGCTGTCGGCGGCGAAACTCAGCGGTCCGCTCGCAGCCTCGAAATGAAGGTCGTCGATCGCGCTGTCCGCGGTGGCCGCGTAGCCGAGATCGAGGCCGTCCCGGAAACCCACGTTGAGCGAGACGTCGAAGGTCTGCTCATGATCGTCGTCGCCCTCCGGGATCGTCGCGGACGGCGTCACCGAGAGGACCGGGTCGAGGATCCGGCCGGCTCCGGCGTCGCCCGGGGTGACCTCCTCGGTGTCGACGACGCGGATCGAGAAGGTCTCCGCGGCCGCCTCGGAGGTGACGTCTGCGGTCGTCCGCACCTCGATCTGCGAGGTCGGGGTGGTCACCGGATCGAGAACCACCGAGCCGGTCACGGGTTCGTAGTCGTCGGCGGTGGTCGAGCCGTCGATGATCTCGAACTGCACGTCGACCGGGTCGCTTCCGCCCACGAGTGTCACCGGGAAGACGATCTGATCGCCCTCGGCGACCGTCTCACGGTCCGGCGCACCGATGTTCACCACCGGCCCGGACAGGATCTTCGTCTCCGGTGCCGCGTGCGCCATCCCCGGTACCAGTCCGACCGCGGTGGCGGCCGCGATCGATATGAACGCATGGAGTCGACCCGGACCCCATAGCCGGAACGGGACCTCTTCTACTGCCCGGTGGGCTGGGCGTTCACGCATGGTGTCGTCTCCTCCGGCGTTTGCCGAGGTGGGAGGGGTACCGACACGAATCTAGTCACCCGAATCGCTGGTTATGAGAGGTTTTACAGAAGGCCGTGCCGCATCGCGGTGGTGACCGCGGCGGTACGGTCGGCCACGTCCAGTTTGTTGAAGACGCGTAGCAGATGCGTCTTCACGGTTGCCTCGCTGATGAACAGGCGCTTGCCGATGTCGGCGTTGGTCAGGCCGCTCGCGACCAGTTTGAGGACCTCGGTCTCGCGCGCCGACAGGGCCGGCGGGGCCGGGCTGCGCACCTGCCGGACCAGGGTCGACGCCACACTCGGGGCCAGCACCGTCTCGCCGCGGGCGGCGGCCCGGACAGCGTCGGCCAGCTCTTTCGGTGAGGCGTCCTTGAGCAGGTATCCGGCCGCGCCGGCCTCGATCGCGCGCAGGATGTCCCGGTCCGACTCGTAGGTGGTCAGCACCATCACCCGGACGCCCGGGGCGGCCGACAGGATCCGCCCGGTGGCCTCGACCCCGTCGCCGCCGGGCATGCGCAGATCCATCAGCACGATGTCCGGGGTGAGCGCCACGGCCTGCTCGAACCCCTCGGCACCGGAGGACGCCTCGCCGACGACGGACAGGTCGGGTTCGGCGTCGAGCATCCCCCGCAGCCCCATCCGCACCACGGGGTGATCATCGACCAGAAGGATGCGGATCACGCCGGCCCCACCGGGGCGGCGCGGAGAACGAGCAGGATCCGGATCACGCGGGAATCTCCAGTTCGACGGTGGTGCCGGTGTCGGCGTCACTGCGAATGGTCAGGGTGCCGGCGACCTGTGCAGCCCTCGTTCGCATGCCGGAGAGTCCGAAACCTTCGGAGACATCGGACTTGAGACCGCAGCCGTCGTCGCGAACGACCAATCGCACCGTAGTGGGTGAGTAGGCGAGCAACAGCGCCACCTCCCGCGCGCCCGCGTGTCGCCGCACATTGGTCAAAGCCTCCTGCGCGGCGCGGAGCAGCACCACTTCCACACGGGTGGGCAATTCGACGACGGAGCCGGTGACCCGGACCGAGCACGGCACGCCGGCCTCCTCGGTGAAACGGGCGGCGCTACGGCGTACCGCCTCGGGTAGGGAAGCGGAGGCCAACGCGGTCGGTGAGAGGGCCGCGACCAGGGCCCGGGATTCCGCGAGATTCTCCCGTGCGGTACGCACGGCGAGCGCCAGCCGCTCGTCGCGCAGCCCCGGATCGGCCGCCTGGACCAGCGTGATGATGCTGGTGAAGCCCTGGGCGAGGGTGTCGTGGATCTCGCCCGCCAAGCGGGTCCGCTCGGCCGCGACGCCTGCCTCGTGGGAGAGTCGGGCCACCTCGGCGCGGCTCGCCTCCAACTCGGTGATCAGCGTCGCCCGCTGCTCGCTCTCGTGCAGCGTCTTGAGGATCCAGAGGCCGATGCAGATGCCGGCGCCGGTGGAGATCGCGGCGATCACGATGTCCATGCCGATGCCACCGGGCTCATACCAGGCCTCCACCCCGACCGGGATCAGGTTGGCCACCACCACCAGGACGATCGCGAGTCGCACCGCCACCATCTGGAAGATCACCGGGATGACCGCGAACATCAGCCAGGTGGCGAGCGGCACGGCCCAGACCGCGACACCGAAGAGGACCAGCTGGGTGAGCAGGGTCAGCAGCGCCGCCGTGTTCTCCGCGTCCCGGGCGATCAGCGGGCGGCCGACCACCAGGTGCAGCAGCAGCATCGCGCCGATGGCGGCGAGCGCGACCGCCCGCCGCCAGGGCTCGAATCCGTCCACGATGATCATCGCGGCGCCGACCGCCACCACGGTGACCCCGAAGAACAGCTCCCACAGCCAATAGGAGGACTGCGACTCGCTCACTTGTCGCGACCGCTCCACCGGAACGTCACCAGGCACAGGATCAATCCGACCACACACCACACACCGAGCACCACGGCCACCGTGCCGAGGTGCCATTCGCCACCGATCTCCTGCGCCTTCGCCCCGTCGGGCAGGAAGACGTAGCGGAAGCCCTGCGCCATCCAGCGGACCGGGAAGATCGACGCGACGTTCTGCAGCCACTCCGGCAGCTGGGTCATCGGGTGGATGAACACCCCGGAGATGAACTGCAGCGCCACCACCGGCACGTTCAGGATGGCGCCGGCGTTGCGGGCGTTCTTGACCAGGCCGCTGACCGCGATGCCGAGCAGCGAACAGGCCACCGTCGACAGCACGAAGATCCACAGGAAGGTCACCCAGTGGTCGGCCGGCGGCAGCGGCATGTCGAAGACCACGACGCCCATCAGGATCAGGAAGGCGACCTCGGCCACGCTCAGGGCGAAAACCAGAAGACCCTTGCCGATGAGGTACGCCGTAGCCGGCATCGGTGTGCCGCGGAGCCGCTTGAGCGTCCCGTCCTCACGATCCATCGCGAGCCCGGAGCCCATCGTCACGAACGCCGTGTTGAGGATGCCGTAGGCGATCATGCTGGCCGTGAAGATCCGGCTGACCGCCACCCCGGACTCGGTCGACTCGCTGCCGAAGATGGTGCCGAACAGCAGCAGGAGCAGCGCCGGGAAGAAGAAGGTGAAGATCACCGCGGTCCGGTCCCGCAGGAACTGGAGCAGTTCCACGTGGCCGCGGCTCAGACTCATCGCGATCATCGGGTGGCTCCGATCAGGCTCAGGTAGGTGTCCTCGAGGGTCGGGCGGGTGATCGTCAGGCTGCTCAGATCGGCGCCCGACGCCACCAGGTGACGGACCAGGTCGCCGGGGTCGCTGACCTGCTCGACCCGGGTGACGCCGTTCTCGGTCCAGCTGACCCGGGCCTCGGCGGCGCCCCGCCCGCCCAGAGTGGCCGGGGTGCCCTCGGCGACGATCCGGCCGGCCGACACGACGGCCAGCCGGTCGGCCAGCGCCTCCGCCTCGTCCAGGTAGTGGGTGGTCAGCACGATGGTGGTGCCGTCACCGGCGAGCCTGCGGATCAGGTCCCAGAACTGACGTCGCGCCTCCGGGTCGAACCCGGTGGTCGGCTCGTCGAGGAAGAGCAGCTCGGGACGGCCGACGATGCCGAGGGCCACGTCGACGCGGCGCCGCTGTCCACCGGAGAGGGTCCGGATCTTGCTGTTGCGTTTCGCGCTCAACCCGACCAGCTCGATCGCCTCGTCCGCCGGGCGCGGGTCCGGGTAGAACCCGCCGATGTGCCGGACCATCTCGCGCACGGTCAGGTCGGCGGCGTCGTCGGCGTCCTGCAGCACGATGCCGATCCGGGTCCGCCACGCGGAACCCGCGGTACCCGGGTCCTCGCCGAGGACCCGCACGTCACCGGCGGTCCGGCGGCGGTGTCCCTCGAGAATCTCGACGGTGGTGGTCTTGCCCGCGCCGTTCGGCCCGAGCAGGGAGAAGATCTCGCCACGGGCGACGACGAGGTCGATCCCCGCGACCGCGTCCTGCCCGCCGTATGTCTTACGAAGTCCGGTTACCTCGATGGCTTCCATGGATCTGATCGTGCTCTGTCGCGCGGCCCCGACGGGACGACCACGCGACGGAGACCGGCTGTCAACCGATCGATGGACAGACCCGTCACTCCCACTTGAAGTTGCGGGCGGCCGCGGTCAGCCAGACCACCGCCCAGCTGCCCAGCGCCAGCCAGATGCCGAGCGGCACCGAGCCGCCGTGCATCAGCGTCTCCCGCAGCGCCTCGGCGTGCGCCGCGAGCGGCAACAGGAACCAGCCGGCCGTGCCCAGGTCGGGTGCGCTGAACATGATGCCGCCGACGGACAGCATCACCACGTAGATCAGGGTGGCCGCGCCGGTCGTGGTCTCCGGTTTCAGCACACTGGCCAGCAACAGGGCGAGCCCGCTGTAGCCGGCCGCGGCGAGCACCGTCACCCCGATCGCCGGGAGCAGGGCACCGGCCTCCGGCCGCCAGCCCACCGCGAGCCCGACCAGTGCCAGGACCAGCACCTGCACGGCGATCTGGACCAGCACCGCGGCGGTCTTGGCGAGCAGCAGGCCGGGCCGGGTCAGCGGGGAGGCGCCGAGCCTTTTCAATACGCCGTAACTGCGCTCGTAGCCGGTGGTGATGGCCTGCCCGGTGAACGCCGTCGACATGACCGTGAGCGCGAGCACGCCGGGGACCACCCAGCCGAGCCGGTCGTCGGTCGGCAGGTTGGTGACCTCGAAGAGGCCCGCACCGAGCAGCACCAGCAGCGGCACACCCATGGCCAGCACGACGGCCTCGCCCCGCCGGGCGGTCAGCAGCAGCTCCATCCGGATCTGCTTGCCGAGGATGACGCGCATCGGGGCCCGGCCGGGTGCGGGGGCGAAGGTGCTCACTTGGCGGCTCCGACCGGGGTCTGGGTGGTGGTCAGGGAGAGGTAGACGTCCTCGAGGGTGCGGCGGCGGGTGTTGATCGCGGTCACGTCGGCGCCGGCCGCGGCGAACCAGGCCAGCACCTCGGCGAGACCGGCGGTGTGCAGGTCGCCGGAGATCGTGTACTGCCCGGGGGCGGGCTCGGCGACGGTCCGCCCGGCACGCAGCCCGGTCAGATCGAGACCCGGATCGGCCCGCACCTCCAGCACGTCGACGGCGGCGGCCGAGGTCAGCTCGGCGGGTGTGCCGGTCGCCGCGACGGTCCCCGACCGCATGATCACCACGTCGTCGGCGAGCCGCTCCGCCTCGTCCAGCAGATGGGTGGTCAGCAGCACCGACACACCGTCGGCGCGCAACTCCTCGATCAGTTGCCAGGTGGTGTGCCGGGCCTCGGTGTCCATCCCGGCCGTCGGCTCGTCGAGGAAGACCAGCTCGGGTCGGCCGACCAGGGCGACCGCGAGGCTGAGCCGCTGCTGCTCGCCACCGGACAGCCGACGGAACCGGGTGCGCTCGAATCTCCGCAGCCCGAGCCGGTCCAGCAGCATGTCGGTGTCGAGCGGGTGCGCCGCGAACGACGCGAACAGCCGCAGGATCTCGCCCGCCGTCGCCCACGGGTAGACACCACCCGACTGCAGCATGATCCCGAGCCGGGGCATCAGCTCGTCGTGGTCGCCGACCGGGTCGAGCCCGAGCACCCGCGCGACGCCGTCATCCGGCCGGCGGAAGCCCTCACAGACCTGGAGCAGGCTGGTCTTGCCGGCGCCGTTGTGCCCGAGCAGGGCGAGCACCCGCCCGCGGGGCAGGGTCAGGGACACCCCGTCGACGGCTGTCGTGTCGCCGTAACGCACCACGACGTCCCGTACCTCGACCGCGGCCGCGTCGCCACCAACCATGAGTCCCGCCCATCCGGATTCGTCCGCCACCGCCACCATACGGTGACCCGCTGACCGCTCCCGCCCGGCGGTCGTCCGCCGATGGCTTGTCCCACACTCCCGTACCGCGCCCGGGGAAACCTCATACCGGAGGCCGGGCCTTATCGTCTCCAGGTATGAGCGTGGTGCAGATCTACACCGACGGGGCGTGCGCCCCGAATCCCGGTCCGGGCGGCTGGGGCGCGGTGCTGCGCTGGGGTACGGCGGAGAAGGATCTCTGCGGTGGCGAGGCGACGTCGACCACGAACAACCGGATGGAGCTGATGGCCCCGATCCGGGCGCTGGAGGCGCTGAACCGGGCACCGCTCACGGTGGAGATCTACACCGACAGCGTCTACGTGCGCAACGGCATCACGCAGTACATGCACAACTGGAAGCGGAACGGCTGGATGACCTCGGCCCGGCAACCGGTGAAGAACGTGGACCTGTGGAAACGGCTGGACGAGGCGGTCCGGCGGCACGACGTCAGCTGGCACTGGGTGAAGGGGCACGCCGGGCACCCGGAGAACGAGCGGGCCGACCGGCTGGCCGCCCGTGGGCTGCGTGAGGCGGTCGAGGCGGCGAAGCCCGAAGGCTGAAGCCGGGATCCAGGGGTACGGGAGGGGCCGCCGTCCCCGTCACGAGACTGTGCGCTGATCAAGGTCAGGTTGAGCAGGATCGTCAACGATCTCCTTCTGCTTCGGCACCTTGGCCCGCGCCACCCGGTCGAACGGCAGCCGGTAGGTCTTGGCCCGGACCAGTTCCTCGGGTACGGCGTGCCGGCCCTCGCGCCGGCCCGCACCGTCGGGCGCCTCCGCCCCGTCCGCCCCGTCCGGCTCGTCCGGTTTCTTGCCGGCGGCCCGGGCCGCCATGCTGAACACGCTGCGGGTCGCGGCGTCGTACCCGGTCTTGTAGGCGTCCCGGAGGTCGGGTCCGCTCTGCCGGCGCTGATGGAAGCGTCCGGCGGCGTAACCGGCGCAGGCCATGAGGGCGGCGGCCAGAACGATCAGCAGTGCGATGTCGCCCGGTGTGGTCATGCTCCGATTGTGACGAATCGGATAGACCGCGAGCTATGGCCCGTTTGACGTACCCCGGAGGAATTAGGTCGAAGGCTCAACTCACGTTCAGTAACAGTTCGGTGGCCGTTGATATCGTCGTCACGCACCTGAACTGGGGCCACGCGACATCGACCCACTAACCGTGAGTTACATTCAGCACAGCTGTGGTGCCGGCCGAAGACATCCGCCCAGCTCAAGATCCAGATCGCCGTATCGCATGGTCAAGCGCCGATAGGTCACGAGTTGACACCTTTGAGCGTGAAGCGGCACGGTACTTCCGATTGTCCGCGCGACAACGACGAGTTGGATGATGGGGGAACACCATGCGCTCCACACGACGCGCCCTGGCGGCCGTCGTCGGCGCCGCCGCACTCCTGGTGGCGTCCGCCTGCGGGACCGGGGAGGACGACGACTCCACGGCCTCGCAGGTCGAGGTCTTCACATGGTGGGCCGAGGGCGGCGAGAAGGCCGGCCTGGACGCCCTGGTCAGCCGCTTCACCACCGCCTGCCCGGGTCGGGAGTTCACCAGCGGCGCGGTGCCCGGCGGCGCGGGTGTCAACGCCAAGCAGGTCCTCAACGCGCGGCTGCAGCAGAACGACCCGCCCGACGTCTTCCAGGTGCACGCCGGCGCCGAACTGCTCGACCACATCGACGCGGGCCAGATCAAGGACCTGACCACCGACTTCTCGTCGTGGGGCCTGACCGGCGCGCTGCCCGAGGGTCTGGTCGAGACGATCACGGTGAACGGCAGGCTGTGGTCGGTTCCGGTCGGCGTGCACCGGGCCAACGTGGTGTGGACCAACGACCAGGTGCTCGCCGAGTCGGGCATCCTGACCGCGCCGAAGACGCTCGACGACTTCATCGCCAATCTCGGCCGACTGCGGCGTGACGGTGTCGAGTCGCCGCTCGCGCTGGGCCGCGACTGGACCCAGCTCATGCTCCTCGAGTCGGTGCTGATCAGCGACCTGGGACCGAAGAGGTTCACCGGCCTGTTCACCGGCGCCACCAAGTGGGAGGGCAAAGCGGTCCGCGCGGCGATCGACGACTACGCCACGATCCTCGACTTCAGCAACGCCGACCGCGACTCGCTGGACTGGCCGGAGGCCGAGCGGCTGCTGATCGACGGCAAGGCCGGATATCAGCTGATGGGCGACTGGCTCGCGGCGGACCTGGCGGCCAACAACTTCAGCGGGTACGACTCGTTCACCTTCCCCGGCAACGGCAAGGCCTTCCAGTGGCTCGCCGACTCGTTCGCGCTCACCACCGGGGCGCCCAACCCGGAGGGTGGCGCCTGCTGGCTGCAGACCGTCGCCTCGCCGGAGGGGCAGCAGGCGTTCAGCGTGGAGAAGGGCTCGATCCCGGCCCGGACCGACGCGCCGACCACCGGTTTCTCCGACTACCAACGGAAAGCAGCCGACGACTGGAAGTCCGGGGTGGCGGTCCCGTCCTGCGCACACGGCTCGGCCTGCTCGCAGCCGTGGCAGAACGCGGCGAACGCGGCCCTCGGCGCCTTCTCCGCGGCCGGCGGCGCCGCGATCGACAAGGCGTCCCTGCAGAGCGCGCTGGCCGCGGCGGCCAAGCAGTTCATCAGGCAGGCCTGAGTACGGGCGGGCGCGGCGGCCCCGGATCGGGCACGATGGGCGGATGGGTGAGGAACGCGACGGCGTACCGCTGACCAATCTGGATCAGGAGCTGTTCCCGGGCGCCGGTGTCACCAAGCGGGACCTGGTGGACTACCTGGACGCGATGGCCGACCGGTTCCTCCCCGTCCTGCGCGACCGGCCGCTCTCGGTCGTCCGGGTGCTCCGTGGCCAGGAGCGGTTCATGCAGAAGAACCTGCCGAAATACACACCGGACTGGGTGCCGCGCACCACGGTGTGGGCCGAGGCGTCGCATCGTGAGGTGACCTACGCGCTGGCCAACGATCGGCGCACGCTGTTCTGGCTGGGCAATCAGCGGGCGGTGGAGTATCACCCGGCCCTGATGCGGGCCGGGGTGCCGTACCCCACGCATCTGATCATGGATCTGGACCCTCCGGAGGAGGGCGGTTTCGGCGCCGCGGTGGCCGCGGCCCGGCTGGTCCGGGAGGCGCTGGCCGACGCCGGGATGTCCGGGGCGATCAAGACCAGCGGGTCCAAGGGGGTGCACGTCTTCGTGCCGCTGGCCGGTGAGCCGGCGATCGAGGACGTGGCCGCGGCTCAGCGCGCGGTGGCCGCCCGCACCGAACGGATCGACCCCGCACTGGCCACCACCGCGTTCATCCGCGAGGACCGGCACGGCAAGGTGTTCCTGGACGCCACCCGGGCCGGCGGGGCGACCGTGGCCGCGGCCTACAGTCCACGGATCCGGCCCGGCGCACCCGTGTCGTTCCCGGTCGCGTGGTCCGATCTGGATCAGGTCACGCCGGCCGATTTCACCATCCGGACCGCGCCGGCGCTGCTCGGTGACGGCGACCCGTGGGCCGAGGCGATGCCCGCGCCGCAGGAGCTGGACGCCGGACTGATCGCCGAGGGCCACGCCATCCCGGTCGCCCGGGTCCAGGCCATGCACGAGGGCAAACGACGGGCCAAGGCACGCCGCGAGGCGGCCGGGGAGGCCTGAAAAACTACACCGGACGATGTACGGCGTACTCGGGAGGTGTCGATGCGGGTGACGACTCCGGTACGACGCGCCGGTCCGGCCGCCGGACATAGCGTCCCCGGCATGGATAGGAATCTCGCCCGTTCCGCCGCCCTCCTGACCCTTCTGGGTGTGCCGGCCGGGTTCGCCCTCACCGGCGGGCTGGGCCCGGTCGTCCTGATCTCCGCACTCGCGATCGCCCTGGCCGCGATGACCCTGGCGGTTCCGCGGTGGCCGCTCACCATGCTGATCCTGATCCTCGGCACGGTGAGCGGCTGGCGGGCCGCCCATCTGGTCGAGGCCGGCTGGGTGTGGCCCGCCACCGGCGCCCTGGTGGCGCTCGTGCTGGCCGGCCGGCTCCGGATCGCGGTGGCCGCCTCGACACTGATGCTCGCCTACGGCGCGAACTGGGACACCGTCGTCGATCCGCACCCCGAGGGCTGGGTGCTGTCCCATCTCGGCGGGGAGGCCCTGTGGGTGGCCGCCGTCCTGGCCGGCGCCACCGCGTACCGGAACACGCTGCGCTGGCGGGCCGAGATCGCCCACCGGTTCGACGTCGAGTCGCGGACCCGCCGGGCCGAGGAGCGGGTGGCGATCGCCCGCGACCTGCACGACGTGGTCTCGCACACGCTCGCCGTCGTCGGCGTGCATCTGAACGTGGCGTTGGACGCCTTCGACTCCGAGCCGGAGGAGGCCAGGGCATCGCTGCGACTGGCCCAGGAGGTCCGCGGCCGCGCCATGACCGATCTGAAAGCGCTGGTCGGTGTGCTGCGTGAGGGTGAGCTTCCGGCCCTCGACGGTCTCGACCGGCTGTTCGCCCAGGTCCGGGCGGCCGGCCTGGAGGTGTCGTTCAACGAGTTCGGCGATCCGGTGCCGGTGCCCGCCCCGGTCGCCGCCGCGGTCTATCGAGTGGTGCAGGAGTCGCTGACCAACACGGTCCGGCACGCCGGAGCCGGCCGGGTCACCGTGACGATCAGGTATGCGCCGGACAGTGTCCTGGTCGACGTCCGCGACGACGGGACGGGCGGTGCCGGGACCACCGACGGCCACGGCATCGCCGGAATGCGGGAACGGGTGGCGGCGCTCGGCGGCGCTCTCACCGCGGGCCCGGACAAGACCGGTTTCACGGTACGGGCCAGTCTCCCGATCACGGAGTGACCAGATGACCATCACCGTTCTCCTCGCCGACGACCAGCACCTGGTCCGGGCCGGTTTCCGGAGCCTGCTACGGCGCGGCCGGGACCTCTCGGTGGTGGGTGAGGCGGCCACCGGCGACGAGGCGGTGCGCGCGGCCCGGGAGCTGCGCCCGGACGTGATCCTGATGGACATCCGGATGCCCGGCATGGACGGCATCACCGCGACCCGGAAGATTCTGGCCGCCCAGCCGGCCCGGATCATCATCCTGACCACCTTCGAGACCGACGAGTACGTCTTCGCCGCCCTGGCCGCCGGTGCCAGCGGCTTCCTGACCAAGGAGATCGACCCGGACGGGCTACGGGCCGCGGTCCGGGTGGTGGCCGGCGGTGACGCCCTGCTCTCCCCCAGCGTCACCCGCCGTGTCGTCGGCCAGTTCGCGCACCGCCCGGTCCCGGCGGCCGGCCGTCCGTCCGGGGAACGCCTGTCGGTGCTCACCGATCGTGAACGGGAGGTGGTCCGGCTGGTCGCCACCGGCCTGTCCAACGATGAGATCGCCGCCACTCTGGTGATCAGCCCGCTGACCGCGAAGACCCACGTCACGCGGGCGATCACCAAGTTGGGCGTCCGGGACCGGGTGCAGCTGGTGATCGTCGCCTACGAGGACGGGCTGGTCGGTAACTGATCGTCAGGATCTTCTCAGGACCGCCCGTGCCGGCCCGATGACCCGGATACTCACACCTCGGCCGAGGTGACGTACCGGAAAGGGGCGAGCGGATGGCAGTCGATACGACAGTCCCCGGCTCGCGCGCGACGCGCCGCTGGGCACGTCTCAGCGTCGCCGCCGGCGCTGTCCTCGCTGTCCTGATCGCGCTGGTCACCGCGGGCGTGGGCGGACCGGACGCGACCCGTGGGGTGGCCGCCTGGGGCCTGCTCGGGATGTCCTCGGCCGCCGCGGCCGGCTGCCTGTGGCGGTCCCGTGGCTTCACCGGACGGGCCCGCTGGGGCTGGGCGCTGCTCGCCGCCGGCGTGTTCGCCTGGGGCCTGGGCCAGTTCGGCTGGTTCACCCAGTGGCCGGTCCCCGGTGTCACCGCGAGCCTGTTCCCGCTGCTCAGCAGCATCGGCCTGGTCGGGTTGGTGGTGCTGATCCCGGCCGGTGTGCTGACCCTGCCGAGCGCCTCCCAGCCCTTGGTGAACCGGCTCCGCAGTGTGCTCGACGGCCTGTTGATCGCGTCGTCGCTGGTCATCGTGGCGTGGGTCTTCGTGGTGGACGCGCGGATGGAGAGCGGCGCCCGAGGGCTGGACTTCTACTTCACGCTCGTCTTCCCGCTGACCGACATCGTGATCGCCACGATCCTGGCCTACATGCTGCCGCCGCAGCGCCGCCGCCACGGATGCGGATCCGATCTGGCCTTCTTCGGCACCGGGATGGTCGCCTTCGCGATCACCGACATCGGGCACGTCTTCTTCGAACTGGTCGGCGACTTCAGCTCGGCCCCGCTCGTGCATCTGCCGTCGCTGGCCGGGTACGCGCTGATCCTGATGGGCGCGGTCCGCCCCCGCGACGGCGACGCCAAGCCGCTCGACCTGCCGCCGGGCGTCTGGAGCACCGCGATCCTGGTGCCCTACCTCGCCGTTCTCGCCGCGCTCGCGTCCAGCGTCATGTTCCACCTCCAGACCGGCACCAGCCACCCGTTCGTCGCCTGGACCCGGTCGTTCCTGATCCTGCTGATCGTGGGCCGGCAGCTCCTCACCCAACTGGAGAACCGGGCTCTCACCCGCACCCTGGAGAGCCGGGTCGCCGAGCGCACCGCCGCGTTGCACGCCCGGGAGCAGTGGTTCGAGGCGCTGATCCGGCACAGCTCGGACGTGGTCACCGTGATCGACACGGACGGCCTGATCCGCTATCAGAGCGAGTCGATGCGCCGGGTCTTCGGCTACCCGGCGGAGGCGTTCGTCGGCCGCCGGTACACCGACCTGGTCGACGACGAGGTGGCGTTGCGGCTGGCCCAGGCGATGCGACAGGTCGCCGCGCGCCCGTTCGCCGATGTGACGCTCGAGGTCGTGCACACCCATCGGGACGGCGGCAAGCGCCCGTCCGAGGTGATCATCACGAACCTGGTGGACGACCCGCACGTGGCCGGCTTCGTGCTCAACACCCGGGACATCAGTGAGCGTATGGAGCTGCAGGAACAGCTCATGCACGAGGCGTACCACGACTCGCTCACCCAGCTGGCCAACCGCGCGCTGTTCCGGGAACGGGCCGCGACCGCGATGCGTGGCGGCGGCGCGGTGACCGTGCTGCACCTCGACCTGGACGGCTTCAAGCGCATCAACGACAGCCTCGGCCACCTGGCCGGCGATCAGCTGCTGGTGCAGGTCGCCGACCGGTTGCGCGGCTGTGTCCGGGACGGTGACCTGGTAGCCCGCTTCGGCGCCGACGAGTTCGGCGTACTGCTGCTGGGCGAGGACGAGGCCGGCGCCGAGCCGGTGGCCCGCCGGATCCTCGACGACCTAGACGCCCCGGTGATGTTCGGCGAGCGCCAGATCCACGTCCGCGCGAGCATCGGCCTGGCCGGCACCTCCGCCGCCGCGTCGTCGGCCGCCGTCACCGGTCCGGAGGACAATCCGGGCGATCGGGCCGAGCAGCTGATGCGCAACGCCGACCTGGCCATGCACCACGCCAAGGCGACCGGCGGCGGCGTCTTCTCCAGCTACCACCCACGGATGCGCGAGGGCCTGGCCGACCGCCTGGAACTCGAATCCGACCTCCGGGCCGCCCTGGAGAACGGCGACCTGCGCCTGCACTACCAGCCCACCGTGGACCTGGCCACCAGCCAGGTGATCGGCTTCGAGGCTCTGGTCCGCTGGCCGCACCCGACCCGCGGCATGATCAACCCGCTCGACTTCATCCCGATCGCCGAGGCCACCGGCATGATCGTGCCGCTCGGCCGCTGGGTCCTGCACGAGGCCTGCCGCCAGGCCGTCGCATGGGCGGCGGCCGGCGACGGCCCGCCCCCGAAGATGTCGGTGAACGTCTCGGTCCGGCAGTTCGACCGGGCCGACCTGTCCGAAATGGTCACCCAGGTGCTCACCGACACCGGCATGCCCGCCGACCGCCTGTGCCTGGAGATGACTGAGAGCGTCCTGATGACCGACACCGAGGCCAACCTGGAACAGCTCCTGCGCCTCAAGGCACTGGGCCTGACCCTGGCCATCGATGACTTCGGCACCGGCTATTCGTCGCTCGCCTACCTGCGCCGCTTCCCGGTCGACACACTCAAGATCGACCGTTCGTTCGTCGAACGCCTCGGCGTCATCGCCGACGACACCGCGCTCACCGACACCATCGTCCGGCTCGGCAAGAGCCTCGGCATGGCGACGGTGGCCGAGGGGATCGAGGAGTTCGGCCAGCTCGCAGCCTTGCGCGAGATGGGTTGTGGCTTCGCACAGGGTTACTACTTCTCCCGCCCGGTCCCGGCCGACGAGGCCGGCCGCCTCTTCCTCGAGGGCGCAAACGTCTGAAAACACATATTCGGTACGGCTACCGAGAGCACCGCCGAGCCACGCGAGCCAGGCGGCCCGTCCGGGCCGACACGCGGCCACCGGGCTGAAGCGGTCCGTCACGCAAAGTAGTGGAACCGTCGCCGGCACTCAATCCGGCCGCTGTTGCGGAAGATCTGCACCTCCGCCCGAGAGTCGCCTTGGCGGCCGTGCCCCGCGCCCTCGTCGCGTGGCAGGGCAGCGCCTCCTTGTGGCTAGTACCGCCTCGGGGCCGGGAGCGCGACGGGTCGAATATGTGGTGGGCGGCGGACGGGTCGGCGGCGCGGCGGTTAGGTTGCTTTTCATGCTGATCAGTTTCGGATGTCCGGTGTCCGGCGCCTGGGCGGAACCGGAGACCTTGAGCACGATCGCCCGGCAGGCCGAGGAGTCGGGCTATCACGGGCTCTGGGCGTTTCAGCGACTGCTCGTCGGGCGGGATCAGGATCTCGCGCCGGTCTATCACAGCGTGCTGGATCCGATCGTGGCCCTGACCTGGGCCGCGGCCGCCACGTCGCGGATCCGGCTCGGGGTTTCGGTGATCAATCTGCCGTATGTGTCACCCGCGTATCTGGCCAAGCAGGCCGGTTCACTGGACCGGCTGTCCGGTGGCCGGTTCGATCTGGGGCTGGGCACCGGCTGGTCGGAGATCGAGTTCGAGGCGACCGGGTCCGATCCGAAGCCGCGCGGGCCGCGCACCGAGGAGTACCTGGAAGTTCTGAAGGCCCTGTTCAGCGCGGAGGAGACGGAGTTCGCCGGCCGTTTCTACCGGGTGCCGCCGAGCCGGATGCGGCCCGCGCCGGGGCGTGCGGGCGGCCCTCCGGTGCTGCTCGGCGGCACCGCGGACGTGGCGTTGCGGCGGGCCGGGCGGATCGCGGCGGGCTGGGTGAGCAGCAGCCGCACCACCCTGCCGGAGATCGCCCGTGGTGTCCGGATCGTCCGCGAGTCGGCCGAGGCTGCCGGGCGCGATCCGGACTCGCTGCGTATCGTGGTCCGGGGTGTCGTTCAGGCCGGGCGGCGGGATGAGGCGATCCCGCTCTCCGGGGACTGGGCGCAGATCCGCGCGGGCGCCGAGAGGTACGCTGAGGCGGGCGCGACCGAACTGTTCTACGAACCCAACTGGGATCCGCGTATCGGCGGGATCGACGCCGACCCTAGGGCGGCCGCGGAACTCGGTGCGGAAGTTCTCGCGGGTCTGGCTCCGAACCACTGATCGTCCCCAATGCGCCGACCGTAATCGGGCACCGATAAATGCGCGATCTTGTTGCTCGCCACGACTACGGAACGTTCATCGGCTCGCGCCGATGGACGTTCGAAATCGGAAACCGCAGGGAAACAGTGAGGCAGCACGCGACCCTCACCAGGGACGGTAACTCTCCGCAACTGCAAGAACGCATAAGCGCGGTAAACCCGACATTCTCTGCCCTCCGGTCGTTTCGCCGCATGGAAGATGGCGTTTTTACCCCCAAAATGGGTTCTTATGACCCAAGCACTCGGCACACGATATGACCCAGGCCTTATGACAACGAACCCGTTCCGTTACCGGATCGATGCGTCAACACATTTCTCGGCCTGCGGATCTCGGATAAATTTCTGAACCGCGGCAGACGAATACCGCTCACATAGCGCCAGTGGGGCGCGTTCACGGGGGAGGGATTGGTGCGTGGTACAACCAACTATCGACCCCGGCCGCATGCTGACGATCCTGAAGCGCATCGAGCGCCCGCCGTCACGACGACGGGCCGAGTCGACCCGCCCGGGACCGGGCAGGACCCGCCTCGCCACCGCGAGTGACAGGTTCGTTTCGCGATCAAGTCCGCTACGAGGAGACACCGCATCATGAGCAACACCCCGGCCACCGCCGACTCACGCTCACCAGGCACCGAGGACACGGCGGTAGCGGTTCTCCAGCCCGACACGGCTGCGAAGGCATTCGTCGGCCGTTCACCGGGCCAGCTCGCGTGGATCCGTCTCAAGCGTGACCGGACCGCGTTCGCCAGCTTCATCACCGTCCTGTTCTTCATCCTGGTCGCCCTGCTGGCGCCGGTGATCTCCCGGATGTACGGGATCACCGCGACCGAGGGCTTCAGCGAGAAGCTGAACTACCAGGGCCTGCCGACCGGCTACCTGGGCGGCATCAGCGGCGAGCACTGGCTGGGCCTGGAAGCGGGCATCGGCCGTGACCTGTTCATGCAGCTGATCTTCGGCATGCGGACGTCATTGATCATCGCCTTCCTGTCCGCGGTCATCTCGATCGTGCTGGGCGTGGTGCTCGGCATCGTCTCCGGCTACTTCGGTGGCTGGGTCGACCAGAGCCTCACCTGGTTCACCGACTTCATGCTGGCGTTCCCGTTCCTGGTCTTCGCCCTGGCGATCATCCCGATCATCAACACCGCCGCCTACGACGTGGGCGAGGAGGTCCCGGGCTCGTTCCGGATCGCCGTGATCATCGGGGTGTTCGCGCTCTTCGGCTGGATGACGACGGCCCGTCTGGTCCGCGGCCAGATCCTCTCGCTGCGCGAGCGGGAGTACGTGGAGGCCGCCCGCGCTGCCGGCGCCGGCAGCGCGCACATCCTGTTCAAGCAGCTCCTGCCGAACATCTGGGCGCCGATCCTGGTCTCCTTCTCTCTGGCGCTGCCGGGCTTCATCGCCGCCGAGGCCGCGCTGTCGTTCCTGAACATCGGTGTCGTGGAGCCCACTCCTGACCTCGGCCGCCTGGTCTACTACGGCCGGCAGTGGCTGGGCACCCCGGACTGGGCCTACTTCCTGATCCCCGCGACCACCGTGTTCATCGCGGTCCTCGCGTTCAACCTGCTGGGCGACTCGCTTCGCGACGCACTCGATCCCAAGTCGTCGAAGTGACCGGCCGGAACTGAAACACAACTGAAAACGGTACTTCCGCTCGTGCCGCGGCGGGTCGCGTGGCCCAGGCACGTATCGGTTGAGAGAAGGAGAACCTAAGTGCGACGCAAGTTCGGAGCGCTGCCCGTCGGCGTTCTGGCGGTTGCCCTTGTTGCCAGCGGTTGTTCGGAGACCACGAACGAAACCCCCGGCACCGGCAACACTCAGAACGTGGTGCAGACCGGCACTATCGCAACCGACCCCGCGGAATCGCAGGGCCCGGCCAAGGCTGTCGAGGGCGCCACGAAGGGTGGCGTCGTCAAGCTCCTCCACGCGGCGGAGTTCGAGCACCTCGACCCCCAGAAGATCTACGTCTCTGACGCGCTGTCCATGGCGACCCAGTTCGCCCGTACCCTCACCGGGTACAAGGAGGACGGCAAGGGCAACCTGAAGCTGGTCGGCGACCTCGCCACCAACGCGGGTGAGGACGTCAACGGCGACTGCAAGGTGTGGAAGTACACCCTGAAGGACGGCCTGAAGTTCGAGGACGGCACGCCGATCACCGGCGCCGACATCGTCTACGGCATCTCGCGGTCGTTCGACCCCGACTGGGGTGTGGGCCCGACCTACATCCAGCAGTGGCTGACCGACAAGGTGGAGTACAACACCACCTACAAGGGTCCGTTCCTGAGCGCGGGCGTTGAGGTTCCCGGCCTCAAGGCCGAGGGCAACGTGATCACCTTCACGTTCCCGAAGGCCCAGTGTGAGACCCCGTTCGCGGTGGCCATGCCCACCTCGGCGCCGGTCCCGAAGGCGAAGGACACCAAGGGCGACTACGACCGCAAGCCGGTCTCCTCGGGTCCGTACATGATCAAGGAACACGCGTACGACCAGTACATCGACTTCGTTCGCAACCCCAACTGGGACCCGGCGACCGACCCGATCCGTAACGCGTACCCGGACGGCATCCGTGTCGAGTTCGGTATCGACGCCGAGACCGGCGCCAACCGGATCGTCGCCGACGCCGCCGAGGACCAGACCGCGTTCATCTGGGCGAACGTGCCCGCCGCGGTGCTGTCCAAGACCACCAGCGACCCGAAGGTCAAGGAGCGGGTCAAGGCCGGCGCCTCGCAGTACGTCGAGTACACCTGGATCAACACCGACCGGGTCAAGGACCTGAAGGTTCGCCAGGCGCTCAACTACGCCGTCGACCGTGACGCGATCATCAAGATCCGTGGCGGCGTCGACCAGTTCGGCTCGACCATCATCTCGCCGACCATCGCGGGCTACCAGAACTTCAACGCCTACGACGGTGGCCAGACCGGTAACCCGGAGAAGGCGAAGGAACTGCTCGGTGGCCAGCCCATCAAGCTGACCTACGCGTTCCCGAACGTCCCGGTGCGTCAGCAGATGGCGGCGAAGACCAAGGAGGTCTACGCCAAGGCCGGTATCGAGCTGGTTCTGACCCCGCTCGACCCCGCGACCTACTACGACAGCGTCGGCACCAAGGGCAACCAGTACGACCTGATCCGTGGTGGCTGGGGCGCCGACTGGCCGTCCGCCTCGACCGTCATCCCGGCTCTGCTCGACGGCCGCAGCATCCGTGACAAGGGCAACCAGAACCTCGCCTACTTCAACGAGGACGAGGTCAACAAGGAGATCGACCGGATCAAGGGTCTGAAGGTCGCCGAGGCTGCTCCCGCTTGGGCCGCTCTGGACAAGCTCATCATGGAGAAGTACGCGCCGCTCATCCCGCAGTACTACATCGGGAACTACGAGATCACCGGTTCCAAGATCGGTGGAACGTACCTGAGCGACTCGTACGGCCACATGACCCTCAACTCGATGTTCGTCAAGCAGTAACAAAGGTTCCGTCACACCGGTGGGATGGCCGCGCAACCCGCGGTCATCCCACCGGCCGTGGCCAGTCAAGAGGAATGTAGAGAACCGTGCTCCGCTTCCTGATCAAGCGCCTGCTACTGGCGTCGACCACGCTGGTGGCCATCTCGATCGTCACCTTCCTGCTGTTCTTCGCGGTGCCGTCCAGTCCCGCGTGGACGATGTGCGGGCGCAACTGCTCCCCCGAGCGGATCGCTCAGGTCGAGAAGAGCCTCGGTCTCGATCAACCGCTGACCAAGCAGTACACAGACTTCGTCAAGGGCGTCTTCGTCGGCCGCACCATCGACGACGCCGGCACCATCCGTGAGTGCTCCGCCCCCTGCCTCGGATACTCGTTCCGCAGCAAGGAGCCGGTGACCGACACCATCGAACGGTCGCTCCCGGTCACCGTGAGCATCGTCGTCGGCGCGATGGTCGTCTTCCTCACCGTCGGCATCGGGCTCGGCATGCTGGCCGCCCTGAAGAAGGGCACGGTCTTCGACCGGGTCGCGATCGGTGCCTCCGTGGGCTTCGCCTCCACCCAGACCTACACCCTCGGCGGTGTCCTGCTCCTGCTGCTGGTCTACTCGACCGGCATCCTGCCGAACCCGCACTACACGCCGTTCACCGAGAACCCCCTCGACTGGGCCGGCGGCATGCTCCTCCCCTGGATCACGCTCGGCCTGATCAACTCGGCGCTGTACGCCCGGCTCTCCCGGGCCCAGATGATCGAGACGCTTCAGGAGGACTTCGTGCGGACGGCGCGGGCCAAGGGCCTGTCCCCGCGGGTGGTCAACCGGCGCCACGCACTCCGGGCCGCGATCACCCCGATCATCACGATCGCCGGTGTCGACCTGGGCGCCTACCTCGGCGGCGTCGTCATCACCGAGAGTGTGTTCAGCCTCAACGGCATCGGCCGCGAGGCCGCGCAGGCGGTCTCCGACCTGAACCTCCCGGTGGTCATGGCCACCGTCCTGCTGGCGGCGTTCTTCATCGTCGCCATGAACATCATCGTCGACATGCTCTACGCGGTGATCGACCCCCGCGTGCGACTCGGCTGAGCCGTTCAGAGATGACGTGGAAAGAAGCGAAATGACGACTTCGACCAGCCCTGCCGCGGCCGCCGTGGACCCGGAGGCCTACCTGCAGGTACGCGATCTCAAGGTGCAGTTCCCGACCGAGGACGGCCTGGTTCGCGCGGTGGACGGCGTGTCCTTCTCGGTACGCCGCGGACAGACCCTCGGCATCGTGGGCGAGTCCGGCTCCGGCAAGAGTGTGACCAGCATGTCGATCCTGGGCCTGCACAACCCGGCCCGGACGAAGATCACCGGTGAGATCTCGATCGGTGGCCAGAACATCGTCGGGATGAAAGAGGAGAAGATCCAGAAGCTTCGCGGCAAGGACGTCGCGATGATCTTCCAGGATCCGCTCTCCGCGCTGCACCCGTACTACAAGGTCGGCGTGCAGATCGCCGAGGCGTACAAGGTGCACCACCCGTCGGCGAGCAAGAAGGAGGCCAACACCCGGGCCGTCGACATGCTCAACCGGGTCGGCATCCCGCAGCCTCAGCGGCGCGCCAACCAGTACCCGCACGAGTTCTCCGGCGGTATGCGCCAGCGCGCCATGATCGCGATGGCACTGGTCAACGACCCGGCCCTGGTGATCGCCGACGAGCCGACCACCGCCCTGGACGTCACCGTGCAGGCGCAGATCCTGGAGCTTCTCGAGGACCTGCAGCGGGAGTTCCAGTCCGCGATCATCATGATCACGCACGACCTCGGTGTGGTGTCGCAGGTCGCCGACGACGTCCTGGTGATGTACGCGGGCCGGCCGGTCGAGACCGGCTCGGTGGAGCAGATCATGAAGCGGCCGCAGCACCCGTACACCTGGGGTCTGCTGGCCAGCGTGCCGTCGCTGCACGGTGACGCCAACGTCGACCTGGTGCCGATCAAGGGCAACCCGCCCAGCCTGATCAACCTGCCCACGGGCTGTTCGTTCAACCCGCGCTGTCGTTACGCTGGGCAGAACGGCAACCTCTCCTTCTCCGAGGTTCCGGAGCTCCGCCCGGCCGGTGAGGACGGGCACAACGTCGCCTGCCACATGTCCTTCGAGACCCGGCAGCGGCTGTATGCAGAAGACATCGCGCACGCAGGAGTGGCCCAATGACTGATCTCGCAGACTCCGCGGCGAGCCCGGCCACCACGACCGTTCCGGCCCGCGAGCCGCTGCTCAAGGTCGAGGGCCTGACCAAGCACTTCCCGGTCCGGTCCGGCCTATGGGGCAAGGGCTCCGTGGTCCGCGCGGTGGAAAACGTGAACTTCGAGGTCCGCCCGGGCGAGACGCTCGGTCTGGTCGGCGAGTCCGGCTGTGGCAAGACCACGACCGGCCGCATGCTGGTCCGGCTGCTCGAACCGACCGCCGGCAAGATCACCTTCGAGGGTGCGGACATCACCCACGCCAAGGGCAACCGGCTGCGCAAGCTCCGCCAGGACATCCAGATCATCTTCCAGGACCCGTACGCCTCGCTGAACCCGCGGCACACGGTGGGCCGGATCGTCGCGATGCCGCTCGAGGTCAACGGCATCGAGCCGCCCGGTGGTGTGAAGAGGCGGGTGCAGGAGCTGCTGGAGACGGTCGGTCTCAACCCGGAGCACTACAACCGGTACCCGCACGAGTTCTCCGGTGGCCAGCGGCAGCGCATCGGCATCGCCCGGGCCCTGGCTCTGAAGCCGAAGCTGATCGTCGCCGACGAGCCGGTGTCCGCGCTCGACGTGTCGATCCAGGCGCAGGTGGTCAACCTGCTCCGTCAGCTGCAGCGCGACCTGGGGCTGTCGTTCGTCTTCATCGCACACGACCTGGCCGTGGTCCGGCACTTCTGTGAGCGGATCGCCGTCATGTACCTGGGCCGGATGGTCGAGGTCGGCACGCGTCAGCAGATCTACGAGAACCCGGCTCACCCGTACACCCGTGCTCTGCTCTCCGCCGTGCCGGACGTGACGAAGCTGGGCGCCGCGGGCCGGATCAAGCTGGAGGGTGACGTCCCGTCGCCGATCGACCCGCCGTCCGGCTGTGTCTTCCACACCCGCTGCTGGAAGGCGCAGGAGAAGTGCTCGGCCGAGGCGCCGGTGCTCCTGCCGAATCCGAACGGCTCGAACGCGGCCTGCCACTTCCCGGAGACCGGGGCCGTGGTCTGATCCACCGCATCTGATCGACGACCGCCTCCCGCGCCGATGGTGTGGGAGGCGGTTCGTTTTACCCTGTCCGGGTGGATCAGCGATCTCCAACCGTCTATCGCACCAAGTCCTGGCAGAACCGGCGCAAGGTGGTGACCGTGCTCGGCGGCGCCGGCCTCTTACTGGTCGGCTATCTGCTCGGGCGCTGGCAGGACACCCCGGCCGACCCGGCGGTCACGCCACAGGCGGTGGTCACCGGTTCGGCCGCGGCACCGACCGCCACGTCGGCGGAGCCCGACCCGTCGCCGTCGGCGAGCGCGCTCCCCTACCCGGTGATCCAGGCCGAGTCGGCGACCGAGCTGGCCGGGGCGGAGACCGAGGACGTCGAGGACGAGGGCGGCGGGCAGTACGTCGGCTGGATCAACCGGGACGACCACCTGCGGTTCGACAACTTCGACTTCGGCGACGTGCCGGCGGCCCAGGTGAAGATCCGGATGGCGTCGGGCACCGGCATCACCGGCCGGTTGCAGGTCCGTCTGGACAGCCGGGACGCCGCGCCGGTCGGTGAGCTCTCGGTGAGCGACACCGGCGGATGGCAATCCTGGCGTACGAACATCGCCGCTCTCCAGCCGGTCTCAGGCGTGCACACCGTCTTTCTCACGTTCACCGCTGACGACGGGGGCGACTTCGTCAACCTGAACTGGCTCCAGTTCGCGCACTGAGCCCTCCCCGCCGCCGCCCGCACCGCTCAGGACCGGAATGCTCAGGTTCAGCACCCCGTCGGCGTAGCGGGCCTCCAACCGGTCGGTGTCGAACCGCTCGGAGAGGGCGAACTGCCGGGCGCTCGCCGGACCCTCCCGCTCGGGGCTGCAGCGCTCGGCGCGGACCGTCAGCGCGACACCGTCGACCGTGATGTCGATCGAGGCGGTGTCGGCGCCCGGCAGGTCGATGTCGATGTGGAACGTGCCGTCCACCCGGTAGGCGTCGAACCGGGCGCCTGAGCTGCGGGTGGAGCCGTCCAGGACGCGGGCGGTGAGGGTGGTGAGCATGGGTGGCTCCTCGAATCTTCGAGCATGGGTGACTCAAGTCTGAGAACCGGGAATTCCGGAGTGGGATTCCCCCACATCTTTGTGACGGCCACCGCTCCGTTCGACTCCCGAGAGTCGAACATGTGTACTAAAGTGGCGGCGTGATCCTGCATGCCGACCTGGACTCGTTCTACGCGTCGGTCGAGCAGCGCGACGATCCCGCGCTGCGCGGCCGGCCGGTTCTCGTCGGTGGCGGGGTGGTGCTGGCCGCCTCCTACGAGGCCAAGGCGTTCGGGGTGCGTACTCCGATGGCCCTCGCCCGGGCGAGGGCCCTCTGCCCGCAGGCGATCGTCGTGCCGCCCCGGATGTCCGCCTATTCGACGGCCAGCAAGGCCGTCTTCGAGGTCTTCCGCGACACCACACCGCTGGTCGAGCCGATCTCCATCGACGAGGCGTTCCTCGACGTGGAGGGTCTACGCCGGATCAGGGGTACACCCGAGGAGATCGCCATCGGGCTGCGGGCCGAGGTCCGCGCCCGCACCGGGTTGCCGATCACGGTCGGGGTGGCGCCGACCAAATTCCTGGCTAAGGTGGCCAGCGGCGTCGGCAAGCCGGATGGGCTGCTGGTCGTGCCACCCGGGCGGGAGCTGGCGTTCCTGCATCCACTTCCGGTGGAGAAACTGTGGGGGGTCGGGCCGGTCACCGCGGCCAAGCTGCGCGAGCGGCAGATCCACACGGTCGGGCACGTCGCCCGGATCGGCGAGGCGGCGCTCGTCGCGATGCTCGGCGGCGGCGCCGGGCGGCACCTGCACGCACTCGCGCACAACCGTGACCCACGCCGTGTGGAGATCGGGCGGCGGCGTGGGTCGATCGGGGCGCAGTGTGCGCTCGGGCGTTCCGGGTCGCGGGGCTTTCCCGAGGTCGAGGCGGTGCTCGGAGCCCTCGTCGACCGGGTCACCCAGCGGATGCGGCGGGCCCACCGGGCCGGGCGGACGATCACGTTGCGGCTGCGGTTCGGCGACTTCAGCCGGGCCACCCGGTCACGGAGCCTCCTCAAGGCGACCATGCAGACCGGGGCGGTGCTGCGGACCTCGGTCGATCTACTGCGCGAGGCGTGGCCGCTGATCGGAGAGCGGGGGCTCACCCTGGTCGGAGTCGCGGTCAGCAACCTCGACGGGGACGGGGCGGTGCAGATGGAGTTGCCGTTCGAGCCGCCCCGCGCCGACGGTCTGGATGCGGCGGTCGACCGGGTCCGCGATCGGTTCGGGTCCGGTGCGCTGCGGCGGGCCGCGATGATCGGCCGGGAGATGTCCCCGTCGGTCCCGATCCTTCCCGACTGAACCTGTGGATGACCTCGGGTGTTCGTCGCTTTCGATTTCCGCCCTCCCGGCGCCCTCTTCCGCCACCTTCCCCACCTTTCGCCGCCGCGCACCTCTCACCGCCGCGTCCCCCTCTTCCCGCCGCCGTGCCCCTCTTTGCTGCCGCACTCCCCCGCCGCTGCCGCGCACCTGGCGTTTCTCAGGAGGCGGCCGGACCGCCGTCATGGCGCGATCCGCCGGTCCCGCGCGGCTCGGCCCGGGCCGTGCTCCTCTCGCCGCCGCCGCACTCCCCCGCCGCCGTGCTCCCCTCGCCGCCGCCGCACGCCCCCGCCGCTGCCGCGCACCTGGCGTTTCTCAGGAGGCGGCCGGGCCGCCGTCATGGCGCGATCCGCCGGTCCCGCGCGGCTCGGCCCGGGCGGAGCGGCGGCGGGTGATCAGCCAGGCGATGCCGCCGCAGATGGCGCCCACCGCCGCACCGGTGACCAGGCTGGACAGGGTCATCGCGACACGGGCCAACGGCTCGGCGACCGTCGATTCGCCGTTCCACAGTGCGTTGTGGATGACGGCGAGGCTGATGCCGTAGACGACGCCCGCGCCGAGCAGGAGCCGGATCGGGTTCGGCGAGCGGGTCACCGCGACCAGCACCCAGATCAGCAGCGGGACGAAGACCAGCAGCGCGTTGACGCCGGTCCGTTCGTGGATCAGGCCGAGGTCGTGCAGGACCGCCCGGGGCGCCGCCAGCAGGCCCAGGACGATCATCAGGGGGATGTCCTTCCGCATGGCATCCGACGCTAGGGACCGGGCCGGTGCGGCGAATCCCGCGCCCGGCGTCGGCAGGTGTCGCTTTCCGGCGTACCCGGACCCGGAGAACTCTGCCTAGCATCGGAGACGTGCGGAAGGTGCTGGTGGACGTCGCGCTCGCGGCCGGGGTCGCCGGGGTGCTGGCGCTGATCGCCTCGGCTGGACTGGGTGGCGAACCCGGTAGCGTCGGAGCCTACCTGGGGGCGGCCGCCCTCGGTGCGCTGATGCTCGGGCGGCGCCGGCACTCCCGTACCGTGCTGATCCTGACCGTTCTTGGCCTTTTCGCCTATTATGCGGCCGGTTTTCCGGCGATCGGGGTCGCGGTCCCGGTGGCCGCCGCGCTGTATTCGGCGGCCGAGGCCGGACATCGCCGGGTCGCCATCGCCGCCGGTCTGGTCGCGCTCGTCGTCTCGGTGGTGTTCCGGCTGCGCGAGGGGCAGGATTTCGGGTTCGTGGTGCTCTACGACGGGACCGGGCACCTCGCCCTGATGGCCGCCGCGATCGCCATCGGTGAGCTGGTCCGGGCCCGCCGCCGGATCGCCACGCTGACCGGCCGCCAGATCGAACTGGAGGCCGAGCGCCGGATCCACGAGCACAACCAGGAACTCTCCCGCGAACTGCACGACTCGATCGGGCATGCGCTGACCGTCGCCGCGATCCAGGCCAACGTGGCCCGGCAGGAGGCACCCCGCCGGCCGGATGCCGCGGTCGCCGCCCTCGATCATGTAGCGCGGGCGCTGTCGGAGGCGCTCACCGAGCTGCGGGGCACGGTTCGCAAGTTGCGGCCGGAACCGTCGCTCGGCGACCTGGACGCGCTGATGGACACCGCCCGGGACGCGGGATTCCGGGTGCGCACGACGATCGAACCGGTCGGGGATCCGGCGACCGCGGCCACCGCGTACCGGCTGGTCCGGGAGGCGGTGACGAACGTGCTCCGACACTCGGCGGGGCGCAGCATCGCGGTCGAGATCCGCGCGGACGACGGGATTCTGCTGGTCAGCGTCGAGGATGACGGGGTGTCCGGCGAGCCGGGAGCGAGCGGGGCCGGGCTGACCGGGCTCCGCGAGCGCGTCGCCGCGGCCGGGGGCCGGCTCGACGCCGGGCCGAGCGAACACGGTTGGCGGGTCAGTGCGGCGTTGCCTCTGGAGACGATCACATGATTTCGGTACGGGTGGTGCTCGTCGACGATCAATCACTGGTTCGGGCGGGGATAACGGCGCTACTCATCGGCGACGATCCGCCTTCCGAAGCGCCCACATCCAGCGGCACCGCGGCGATCGAGGCGGTCGGACTCGGCGACACAGCGGCGACCGAGGCGGTCGCACTCGGTGGCACCGCACCGGCCGAGGCGGTCGGATTCGGCGGCACCGCGGCGATCGAGGTGGTCGGGGAGGCGTCTGATGGGGTGGCCGGAGTCGCTCTCGTCCGGCGGCTGCGGCCGGATGTCGTCCTGATGGACATCCGGATGCCCGGTGGCGACGGGATCTCCGCCGTCCGGGAGCTTCGCGGCGAGCCCGCCGGCCGGGATGTGGCGATCCTCATGCTGACCACATTCGACACCGATGACGAGGTGTTGGGGGCGATGCGGGCCGGTGCCGACGGCTACCTGCTCAAGGACACCGCACCCGGACCGCTGCGGGAGGCGGTCCGAGCCGCCGCTCGCGGGGAGCCGGTCCTCTCCCCCGGTGTGACCAGGCAGGTGATGGCTCACGCGGCGGCGGCACCGCGCCCGGTCGCCGACGTGCGGCTGGACCGGCTGACCGCCCGTGAGTTGGAGGTCCTCGCGGCTCTGGCCGACGGCGACGACAACGCGTCGGTCGCGCGGGCGTTGTCGTTGAGTCCGGAGACCGTCCGCACGTACGTCCACCGGATCTTGACCAAACTGGAGGCCGCGAGTCGCGCGCAACTCGTCGCCATCGCTCATCGCAGCGGCCTGGCGGCGGCCCGCCGCCGGGGGTGAGGCAGACTCAGGGCGTGCGGAAGATCTGTGTAGTCGGGATCGGCGCGGGCGACCCGGACCATCTGACCCTGCAAGCGGCGAAGGCGATCGGCCGGACCGACGTGTTCTTCCTGCTCGACAAGGGTGAGACCAAGGCGAGCCTGATCGAGCTGCGGGAACGCCTGATCCGGGGCTACTCGCAGCCGCGGAAGCGGATCATCGAGGGCCGCGACCCGGATCGTGATCGCACCCCGGCCGACTACACCGGCACCGTCGCCGACTGGCGGCACCGGCGGTCCCTGGTCCTGGAGGAGCTGATCGTCGAGCATCTGAAGGACGACGAGACCGGCTCGATCCTGGTATGGGGCGACCCGGGGCTCTACGACTCCACGATCGCCATCCTCGAGGAGATTCTGGAGCGTGGGGCGGTCGAGTTCGAGTTCGAGGTGATCCCCGGCATCAGCAGTGTGTCGGCGCTGGCCGCCAAGCACCGGGTCGGGCTCAACCGGGTGGGGCAGCCGTTCCAGATCACCACCGGTCGTCGGCTGGCCGAGGGCTGGCCGGAAGGCGCCGACGACGTGGTCGTGATGCTCGACGCCCAGCACGCGTTCACGAAATACCCGGACGCCGACATCTACTGGGGCGCCTACGTGAGCACGCCCGACGAGCTGCTGGCGGCCGGACCGGTCGCCGAGGTGGGCGATGAGATCGTGAAGACACGGACCGAGGCCCGCGAGCGGCACGGCTGGATCATGGACACCTATCTGCTGCGCCGGCCTGGGCGGGAATCTCGATGACCAGTGCCGACGGCGGGGGGCGGGGTGGGACCAAGGGCGAGGCGTCGCCGACCGGCCCAGCGGGCGTCTCGACTTCGAATTCAATACGAACGATGTGACAGCCCGAAGCCTTGCACCCGTACGCGACCGCCAGTACCGCTCCAGCATGATACTTAAGCAGATACTTCTCGATGCCCGCGAATTTCTTTGGGGCACCGCGGGCGGTCACCGTGAACGGGTTGTTGTGTGAACAGAGGCGGCCCGACTCCCGCATGACATCGAAGTGTGGCGCGCTGTCGACTTTAGTCAGCACCATCTTGTGCCGTACCCGGGTAGGGGCACTCGTGGGGGTGGGACGCGTCGACGCGAGCGCACCCGTGACCGGAAGAGCCGCGAGGATTCCGTCGACCAGCGCAGGCGGATTCGATTCCGGCAGGACGACGGTCACCGGCCGTCGGCCGTCACGAATCGACTCGATAAGCTTCCTGGCACCCTTCTCGTCTTCAGCGGCGACAGCCACCACCCGGTGAGCGGACTCCCGGACCTGACGACGGGCGGTCTGCCACGGTCTGCTCGAGGCATCCTCGGGCACGGCGACAGTGACGAGGCGCACGCCAGCCACGGCACTCATCGCGTTCAGCTCCTGACGCGCGTCGCCGTTCATAACCCGCGTGGCGACCGGGCCGAGCAGGAGGAACACCTCATCGCCGGATGACGGCGGCGGGACCCAGCCGACCTCCATCGCGATCAACTCGAGTGCCATCCGCAGGATATCGGCGTCGCTGGATACGGCGCACTCCTGGTATTCCTCGAGTTCCGGCGCCACCCACCCGCCTTCGGTGTCCCGCAGACGACACCGTGCCCATACCGCTATCTCTACCGGCTCCGGCCCGTCGTCCTTGACGATCACAGCCAGAAACCAAAGCCCGTTGCCGAGATCGACTGAGCGGTGCGCCTCCGTGAGAAGTGACAGCACGAGACCCGCTGCACGAGGGCCGCGCGTCCGCGCGACCTCGTCCACCAACGCCTGCATCTGCTTGATGCCCTCAGCGCCACGGCTCAGCGACTGCCGGACAGCAGAGGGCGTCCGATTCCGGTCGCGGCGCGAGCGGTCGAGAACGCCGCTGATCCGTGAACTGCCAGCCTCCGATGGCGACATCACCCGCGGCTCGGCGTCGAGCAGGCCGCG
The DNA here is from genome assembly GCF_033097365.1 of Actinoplanes sichuanensis. Lineage (NCBI taxonomy): Bacteria > Bacillati > Actinomycetota > Actinomycetes > Micromonosporales > Micromonosporaceae > Actinoplanes > Actinoplanes sichuanensis. The sequence continues at coordinate 11,170,070 of NZ_AP028461.1, read as the reverse complement.
AAGCGTAAGATCATTGCGGGCACCCTGCTTATCGGGTCGACCAGGCCGCCCGGAGCTTGGCGAGGACACCGATCACCGCCGGTAGAACTGACCAAGAGTGATGGGCAGCGCCAGCAGCTCCTCGATCGACATCCGGTCGATCAGCTGGTGCCATGTCTGTCGTACCGCATCGATGTCGACGGTTCCCGACCCGTGCGGATGCAACGATGTGGTGCTCGCCGGTCGTATCGTCGGCGTGGGCGGTTCCAGAGGCGCATACGGATCGAGCGTCACATTGTTGTTCTCGGCCCACTTCTTGACCTCATCGGCGACCTTGCCGTTGCGGAAGGAAGCCCATGCGGGGCCGATCGGCATCGTCCTGACGAGCCGAGTGAACTCCTGCAGCGGCCGATCGGTGCCGAGCGCGTCGGCCAGCTGCTCTCGGTCACTCGCGCTGTTCTGCACCGCCAGGAACTTTCTGGCCCAGTTCAACTGGAGGTCGAGGGACACCGGCTCGATCTTGGGGAACCGTCCATCGCTCGTCTCGATCCGACGGCGCAACTCACGCATCTCGTCGTCATCAGTCGGAAGCACCCGCCGCGCTACACCGTTGTCCAAATCGAAGACACGGCTGATGCCCGGCGTCCAGTCCATGAAGGTGCCCCAGAGATCGGCTCGGATCCGACTCTGCACCGGGCGTATAGACGGCACAGGCGCCGTCTCCCGCTCGGGCAGGACGACATCGAGGTCCGGACCAGACACGGCACCACGCAGTTCCACTCGGCCGGCCTTCTGCGCGGCGTTGAGAAAGTCACGGAACTTGTCGAAGCCATAGTCGGCCTCGTTGAAGCCGCCGAGCATCGTTACCAAGCGCGGCTTGATGCCGGCTGACCGCATCGAACGGCCGGTAGACTGCATCTCACCGACCACGCTGACCAGCGCGTCGAAGGCACGCTCGATGCTCGGCGCAGACGGACTGCGGGGCGGCAGGGAGGGGGGAAGGAATTCCACAACTTGCCTCTCAGTGTGAGGTGCATATACAGAAAGCCGAAAGATCGGCTTCCTGTAGTGCACACAATTCACACTGCCGATGGCATAAGCAGAGTGGTGTGCCAGGGCGGACGAACCGAATCCTGGACGGAGCCCCACGAGTGCCCACCCGCGTAGCTCCCTGCACCTGCTCTGCGACCCGAAGGGGTCGGCCCTTCAAGCGAAGAGCCTGGGCAATGTACTTAGACTTCACCTCAGTCAGACCGAGGCATTAGAAACCTACCTCGGCATATAACCTTCGTCAAGCCGGGCCAGCACCGTTACGCCGGCCCGTCCTCCAGGTCGCCCTCCGTCTCCAGGTAGAGCTGCTGGAGGGCGGCCAGCGTCTCCGGCTCCGGCGAGTCCCACAGTTTGCGGTCGGCCGCCTCCAGCAGGCGCTCGGTGATGCCGTGCAGCGCCCACGGGTTGGACTGGCGCATGAACTCCTGGTTCTCCGCGTCCAGCACGTAGCTCGCCGCGAGCTGCTCATACATCCAGTCGGTGACCACACCCGCGGTCGCGTCGTAGCCGAACAGGTAGTCGACCGTCGCGGCCAGCTCGAACGCGCCCTTGTAGCCGTGCCGGCGCATCGCGGCGATCCAGCGTGGGTTCACCACCCGGGCCCGGAAGATCCGGGCGGTCTCCTCGGTCAGGCTGCGGGTCCGTGCCTGGTCCGGGTTGGTGGAGTCACCGATGTACGCGGCGGGCGCCTTACCGGTCAGCGCGCGCACCGTGGCGATCATGCCGCCGTGGTACTGGAAGTAGTCGTCCGAGTCGATGATGTCGTGCTCGCGGGTGTCGATGTTCTTCGCGGCCACGTCGATCCGCCGGTAGGCGTTCTCCATGTCCCCGCGGGCCGGAACCCCGTCCAGGTCACGGCCGTAGGCGAACCCGCCCCACACCGCATACACCTCGGCCAGGTCGGCGTCGTCCCGCCAGTTCCGGCTGTCCATCAGAGGCAGGATGCCGGCACCGTACGCCCCGGGGCGGGACCCGAAGATCCGCGTCCGCGCCCGTCGCCAGTCGCCGTGCTCACTCTGGTCGCGCAGCGCGTGCTCGCGGACGTAGTTGTCCGGCTCGTCGAGCTCGGCGATCAGCTTGAAGGCGTCGTCGAGCAGCGCCACCACGTGCGGGAACGCGTCCCGGAAGAAGCCCGAGATGCGGACCGTCACGTCGATGCGAGGACGGCCCAGTTCCTCGGCTGTGATCGGCTCCAGCCCGGTGACGCGCCGGGACGCCGGGTCCCAGATCGGGCGGACCCCGATCAGGGCCAGAATCTCGGCGATGTCGTCGCCCGCGGTCCGCATGGCGCTGGTCCCCCAGGCGGAGAGGCCGACCGAGCGGGGCCACTCGCCGTGGTCGGCGCGGTAGCGGTCGAGCAGCGACTCGGCCATCGCCTGGCCGGTCTCCCAGGCGAGCTGGCTGGGGATCGCCTTCGGGTCGACCGAGTAGAAGTTACGGCCGGTGGGCAGCACATTGATCAGGCCGCGCAGCGGGGAGCCGCTGGGACCGGCCGGGACGTAACCGCCGTCGAGCGCGTGCAGGACGTGGGTGAGCTCGTCGGTGGTCTTGGCGAGCCGGGGCACCACCTCGGTGGCGGCGAACTCCAGGACACGCACCACGTCTTGATTGTCGGAGATATCGGGAATGGCCGTCGGCCAGCCGGCCTCTTCCATCTTCGTGATCAACTCGCGGGCTTCCGCCTCCACCCGATCGGTCTCCGCGGTGGACGCGTCCTCGGTCAGGCCCAGCGCCTCCCGCAGACCCGGCAGGGCCGCCACCTTGCCCGCCCACATCTGCCTGGCCCGCAGCATGGCCAGCACCAGATTGATCCGCGCCTCGCCGGTCGGGGCCGCACCGAGCACGTGTAGCCCGTCGCGGATCTGGACGTCCTTGACCTCACACAGCCATCCGTCGATGTGCATGATGAAGTCGTCGAACTCCTCGTCGTCAGGCCGATTGGCCTGGCCGAGGTCGTGGTCCATCTTGGCGGCCTGGATCAGGGTCCAGATCTGCGCGCGGATCGCCGGTAGCTTCGCCGGGTCGAGAGCCGCGATGTTGGCGTGCTCGTCGAGAAGCTGCTCCAGCCGGGCGATGTCACCGTAGGACTCGGCGCGGGCCATCGGCGGGATCAGGTGGTCGACCAGGGTGGCGTGCGCCCGGCGCTTGGCCTGGGTGCCCTCGCCCGGGTCGTTGACCAGGAACGGGTAGATCAGCGGCAGGTCGCCGAGCGCCGCGTCGGTGCCGTCCGAAGCGGACATGCCGACGTTCTTGCCGGGCAGCCACTCCAGGTTGCCGTGCTTGCCGACGTGCACGACGGCGTGCGCGCCGAACTCGTCGGCCAGCCACCGATACGCTGCCAGGTAGTGATGCGACGGCGGCAGGTCGGGGTCGTGGTAGATCGCGACCGGGTTGGCACCGAAACCGCGCGGCGGCTGCACCATCACCACGATGTTCTCGTCGCGAAGCGCGGCCAGCACGATGTCGCCGCCGTCGGTGTACAGCTCGCCGGGGGGCGGCCCCCAGTGCTGCACGACGCTCTCCCGGAAGTCCTCCGGCAGCGTCACGAACCAGGACTCGTAGGCCGAACCCGAGATCCGGACCTTGTTCTCCGAGAGCTGCTCCTCGGTCAGCCAGTCGGGATCCTGGCCACCGGCGGCGATCAGCGTGTGGATCAGGCCGTCGCCGTCGTAGTCGGCGAAGGAACCGACCTGGTATCCGCGCTCCTTGAAGGCCTTGATCAACGCGACCGTCGACGCCGGAGTGTCCAGACCGACCGCATTGCCGATCCGGGAGTGCTTGGTCGGGTAGGCCGACAGCATCAATGCGATGCGCCGCTCGGCCGGTGGCACGTGCCGCAGCCGGGCGTGCGCGACCGCGATCCCGGCCACCCGCAGCGCCCGCTCCGGGTCGGCGACGTAGACCGAAAGACCGTCCTCGTCGATCTCCTTGAACGAGAACGGCACCGTGATGATCCGCCCGTCGAACTCGGGAATCGCCACCTGCGTCGCCGCGTCCAGCGGGGAGAGACCGTCGTCGCTGGCCTCCCACGCGGCCCGCGAGCTGGTCAGGCACAGGCCCTGGAGGATCGGCACGTCCAGGTCGGCGAGCACGCCCACATCCCACGCCTCGTCGTCACCGCCCGCGCTCGCCGTGGCCGGACGGGTGCCGCCGGCGGCCAGAACCGTCACCACCAGCGCGTCCGCCTTGCGTAGCTCGGCCAGCAGATCCGGCGGAGCGGTCCGTAGTGAGGCCGTGAAGATCGGCAGCGCGCGGCCACCCTTGGCCTCGATCGCCCGGCACAGCGCCTCGACGAACGCGGTGTTGCCGGCCATGTGGTGGGCGCGGTAGTAGAGCACCGCGACCGTCTCCCGGCCGGTGCTCTCCGGCCTGGGCAGGACACCCCACTGTGGGGTCTCGACCGCCGGGGCGAAGCCGTTGCCGGTCAGCAGCACCGTGTCGGAGAGGAAGTCGTGCAGCGCCGCGAGGTTTTCCGCACCGCCCTGCGCCAGGTAGGTGTGCGCGTCCGCGGCGACACCGGCCGGCACCGTGGACAGTTTCATCAGGTCTGCGTCGGGCGCCTGCTCACCACCGAGGACGACCACCGGCCGGCCGCTCGCGAGCAGCGCGTCGATGCCCTCCTCCCAGGCCCGGCGGCCACCGAGGATGCGCACCACCACGAGATCGACCCCGTCGAGGAGGGCGGGCAGGTCGTCGACAGCGGTGCGAGCCGGGTTGGCCGGGCGCCACGCCGAGCCGCTGGCACGGGCGCTGAGCAGGTCGGTGTCGGACGTCGACAGCAGCAGGAACACAGCGCACTCCCCCTCGGGGTCCGCGCCCCGGGTAGACGGACATCACGGCGACCGGAGTTTCTGGCTCCCAGAGAATCCCCTGGTGACAGTGGCGGGACCGCGCCGGACTCACACCGGCTTCCTCCGCGGCGTCGCCGCTCGTTGGCCCCTAACCTTTCCGAACCCCGGTGTCCCGCGTCAAGGTGGAACGGCCGCTGTGACGCTCCCGACCCACCGCACGACGGAGGTGAATTCCTGTCGGGGGCCCGCCGTAGTATCCGGGCCATGACTCCCCGTTGGTCGGACACCGACGCCTGTCCCGGCGCGCTGCGGCTGCACGCCGCGGCCGACGGCATGCTGGCCCGGGTGCGGCTGCCCGGGGGGATGCTGTCCGGGGCTCAGCTGCGCTCGCTGCGCGAGCTGGCCGAGGAGTTCGGCGACGGCGGTCTGGAGCTGACCTCCCGGGCCAACCTGCAGCTCAGAGCATTGCGACAGAGCGATGCGCCGGCCTTGGCGGTCCGGTTGCGGTCGGCGGGCCTGCTGCCTTCTCAGACCCATGACAACGTACGGAACATCGCGGCGCCCCCGCTATCGGGATCCACGGTCCGCGCTCTCGTAGGTCGGCTCGACCTCGCGCTCCAGGCTGACGCCGCGCTTGCCGCCCTGCCCGGCAAGTTCCTCTTCGCCATCGGTCAGGTCCCGCTGGCCGCCGACGTGGCCGCGGTCCCGACCGGCCCCGCCCCACGCCCGACCGTGGCCGGTGCGGTCGTTCCGCGACCCCGGCCGGCGTCCGGCGACGACCTGTTCGTGATTCGGCTCGGTGGGCATGACACCGGGCTGCGAGCCGATCCTGACGACGTCGTGCCCGTGCTCCTCGCCGCCGCCCACGCGTTCCTGGCCGAGCGGGAGGCACAGCGGTCCAGCGGGGCGGCGGCATGGCGGCTGCGTGAGCTGGCCGACGGCCCGGCCCGGGTCTCGGCGCGGCTGGTGGCGGCGCTCGGCCTGCCGCCCGTTCCGGTCGAGGTAGCGACGCCTGTCGACGCCTCGGAGCCCGGAGACCTGATCGGCGTGGTGCCCCAGGCGGACGGGCTCTCGGCGGTGGCCGCGCTGGTGCCGTTGGGTCGGCTCAATGACGTACCGCTGAGGGTTTTGGAAGACGCCGACCTGCTGGTCGTGACGCCGTGGCGCGGGGTCGTGGTGGCCGATCTGACGCCGTCGGCGGCCGAGACCTGGGCGGACCGCCTGGCCACCGCCGGTCTGGCCGTGGCGTCGGGCTCACCGTGGTCCGGGGTGACCGCCTGCGCCGGCCGGCCGGGCTGCGCGAAATCTCTGGCCGACGTGCGTTCCGACGCCACCGCGGCGGCCCGTTTCGTCAACGGCCTCCCGGTGCATTGGGTGGGGTGCGACCGCGCGTGCGGCAGCCCGGCGGGCCCACACGTGCGCGCCGAAGCGACCGCCGACGGCTACCTGATCACTCACCGTCCGGCCGGTGGCGGAGAGCCGGGCGTCCAGATCCCGGTCACCGTCCGTCAGCCGACGGTGCCCGGTGGCCGGTTCCCGGTCGAGGATTCCGGCCCGGTCGGACCATCGACCTCGAGCCCGCGACCACCGAGGATCGGCATTCCCACACTGCTCACGGTCACGGCGGAAGGCCGGCCGGACGCAACCGATCCGAACGGCTCGGCCGGAACCGAAAGGCCGAACAAGACGGCCGGAGCGAAACGGCCACGCAAGGCGGCCGGAGCGGCTCGGCCAGCCGAGACGGCCGGAGCGAAACGGCCAGGCGAGACGGCCGAAGCGGCTCGGCCAGCCGAGACGACCGAAGCGGCTCGGCCGGGTGCGGGGGCTGCGGTGCTCGGGCTGGAGACGGCGGGGGCGCGCGGTCCGGGCGCGGCGGGAATGCGGCGGCCGGAGGGCGCGGCAAGGGCGATTGAGCTGGCAGATGCGATAGCGGTGGCGAGGGGATCCTGAGCGATGGAGTACGTGCGTGACGGCGCGGAGATCTACCGGCGGTCGTTCGCCACGATCCGGGCCGAGGCAGACCTGTCAGGGCTTCCGGAGGACGTGTCGCGGGTGGTGGTCCGGATGATCCACGCCTGCGGAATGGTGGACCTGGTGGAGGATGTCCGGTTCAGCCCAGGGGTGGTGACCGCGGCACGGAAGGCGCTGCTCGATGGCGCGCCGATCCTGTGCGACGCCGAGATGGTCGCCTCAGGTGTCACCCGGACCCGACTGCCGGCCGCCAACGACGTGGTGTGCACGCTACGTGACCCATCCGTTCCCGGGTTGGCGGCGGAGATCGGCAACACCCGCAGTGCGGCCGCCATGGACCTGTGGGGTGACCGACTGGGCGGCGCCGTGGTGGCGATCGGTAACGCACCGACCGCCTTGTTCCGGCTGCTGGAGATGGTCACGGCGGGTGCGCCCCGACCGGCGGCGGTGATCGGGATTCCGGTCGGGTTCATCGGCGCGGCCGAGTCCAAGGAGGCGCTGGCCGAGTCGGGCCTGGAGTTTCTGATCGTGCGCGGACGCCGGGGTGGCAGCGCCATCACCGCGGCCGCGGTGAACGCCCTCGCCTCAGAAGCCGAGTAAGACCGAACAGGCCGACCAAGACCGAACTGGCCCAGCAAGACCGAACAGGCTCAGCAAGATCGACAGGTCGAGTAAGGCCGAACCTGCCCAGCAAGACCGAAGAGGCCCAGCTAGACCGAACAGGCCGACCAAAACCGAACAGGCCCAGCAAGATCGACAGGTCGAGTAAGGCCGAACCTGCCCAGCTAGACCGAACAGGCCGACCAAGACCGAACAGGCCCAGCGAGACCGACGGGTCGAGTAAGGCCGAACAGGGCCGAGTAACCGGATCGACATCCCTTCTGGTTGAACGGCCGGAGAACCCACGCAAGGACTTCGATGACTGACGACGCAGGCCGCGGCGACACCTCAGCGGCGATTCCCTCGCAGGCGACGGCTCGGACCGGGCGGCTCTTCGGGGTGGGCCTGGGCCCCGGCGACCCGGAGCTGGTGACGGTCAAGGCGGCGCGGCTGATCGGTGCGGCCGACGTGGTGGCGTACCACGCGGCACGGCACGGGCGCAGCAACGCTCGGGCGATCGCGGCCGGCTACCTGCGGGAGGGCCAGATCGAGGAGGCCCTGATCTACCCGGTGACCACCGAGACGACCGATCATCCGGGCGGTTACCAGGGCGCGATCGACGAGTTCTACGCCGCGTCGGCGGCCCGACTGGCCGCGCATCTGGACGCCGGGCGGGACGTGGTGGTGCTGGCCGAGGGTGACCCGTTCTTCTACGGCTCCTACATGCACATGCACAAGCGGCTCTCCGGACGCTACGAGACCGCGGTCGTGCCGGGGGTGACCTCGGTGAGCGCCGCCTCGGCGGTGCTGGGCCGGCCACTGATGGAGCGGGACGAGGTGCTGACCGTCCTGCCCGGCACCCTGGAGCCGAAAGAGCTGGCCGCCCGGCTGGCCACCACCGACTCGGCCGCCGTGATGAAGCTGGGCCGTACCTTCGAGGGGGTCCGGGAGGCGTTGGAGCAGGCCGGCCGCTTGGACGACGCCTGGTACGTGGAGCGTGCCACCACCGACCGGGAGCGTTCGGCCCCGCTGCGCGACGTCGATCCGGCGACCGTGCCGTATTTCTCGCTGGCCCTGCTGCCGAGCCCGGCAGCCACCGCGTTCACCGCCGACGTCGAGACGGCGGGCCGGCCGGCCAGTCTGGACGTGCTGCTCTCCCCCTCAGCGCGAGACGCGGACAGCGAAACCACGCGAGACGCAGACAGCGAAACCACGCGAAGCGCGGACAGCGAAACCACGCGAAGCGCGGAGACCGAAACAACACGTGGCGCTGAGACCGAAACCACGCGAGACGCGGAGACCGAAACCACGCCAGGCGAAGGACCAGAAACCGCCCAAGGCGAAGGACCGCGAACCGTCCAAGGCAAAAAGCCGCAGGCAGCGCGAGGCGAAGAACCGGAAGCCGCGCAAGGCGAAGGACCGAAAGCCGCGCGCCGGGACGGGTCGGGGACCGCGCGGAGGGTAGCGGCGAACGCCGACATGGTCAGCCTGGAGGCGGCGAACGCCGCGGCGTTGAGCCGGATCGAGACCGCCGGCCGGGCCGGCCAGGTGACGGTCGTGGGTCTGGGGCCGGGTGCCCGCCACTGGCTGACCCCGGAGGCGCAGGAGGCGCTGGCCGACGCCGACGACCTGATCGGCTACGGGCCGTATGTGGACCGGGTTCCGCCGAACCCGCGTCAGCGCCGCCACCCGTCGGACAACCGGGTCGAGGCGGAACGTGCCGCGTTCGCGCTGGACCTGGCGAAACGTGGCCGTCGGGTGGCGGTCGTGTCGTCAGGTGACCCGGGGGTGTTCGCGATGGCCGCCGCCGTCCTGGAAGTGGCCGAAGACCCTCAGTGGCTGGACGTGCCGGTGCGGATCCTCCCCGGTCTGACCGCGGCGCAGGCGGTGGCGAGCCGGGCCGGCGCCCCGCTCGGGCACGACTTCTGCATCCTGTCGCTCTCCGACCGGCTCAAGCCGTGGTCGGTGATCGAGTCCCGGCTCCAGGCCGCGGCGGTCGCGGATCTGGTGATCGCGGTCTACAACCCGGCTTCGAAGACCCGCCGGGAGCAGCTGGTCCGGGCGCTGGAGCTGTTGCGCGGCCACCGCCGTCCGAGCACTCCGGTGGTGGTCGGGCGGGATGTCGGTGGGCCGGAGGAGTCGGTGCGGATCACCACGCTGGCCGCGCTCGACCCGGCGAGCGTCGACATGCGCTGCCTGCTGATCATCGGGTCGTCGCAGACCAGGGCGGTCACCCGTGGCGACGGCACCACGGCGGTCTACACGCCACGGCACTACCCGGATTGACCGGGCGTCCCCGAGAGGCCGAAGGGGAACCATCGGCCGCCGGCGGCGGAATGAAGACGGGTTCGAGGCACGCTCCGGAATGGCAACCGCACTGCATCAGCCGGGGGCCTGACGGCCAAGGGTCGGACAACCGAAAGGAGGGGCCACCACCTGAACGAACCGAAGGGCTCCGAACCACCGTGACGACGACAGCTCGTACCCGTGCCGTGGCGATCCTTGCTTCCTCCCTTCTGCTCGCTGTCACACTTCCGGCTTCCAGCTCGTCGGCGGCCGAACCGACGTCGCAGGCGACAACGCTGCCGACCGGCGACCCGCAGCCGACGTCGGGCGAGCCCACGCCGCAGGCGACGACCGGCGACCCACAGCCGGTGACGGCCGAACCCGCGCCGCCGGCGACGACCCCGCCGACCGGCGACCCGCAGCCGACGTCGACCGAACCCACGCCGCAGGCGACGGCCCAGCCGGCGGGCGACCCGCAGCCGGTGACGGCCGCGCCCATGCCGCAGGCGACGGCGCTGCCGGTCGGTGACCCGCGGCCGGTGACAGCCGAGGGTGCGACGACGGCGACGCTCAGGTCCCGGCTCGCGGCGGTCACCACCGCCCGGACCATCAACTACTACCCGTCGAACGCGGGCTGGTCGGCGATGTGGACCGGTTTCGACGCCGCCCGCATCGAGGCGGACATGGCCAAGGCGGCCTCGATCGGCGCGGACAACGTACGGATCATCGTCTTCCCGCAGTCGTTCGGTTTCCCGAAGCCCCGGGCCGAGTACGCCGAGCGGTTGCGCAAGTTCATCAGCATCGCCGGTTCGCAGGGCTTGAGCGTGAAGCTGACCCTGTTCGACTGGTGGTCCGGCTACTCCGACGCGGCCGGTAGCGCCGCCTGGGCGAAGGCGGTCCTCGCGCCGTACGCCGACGACCGCCGGGTGCTGTCGGTGGAGCTGAAGAACGAGTTCGTGTCGACCGACCCGGCCGCGATGGCCTGGGTGCGGCAGCTGATTCCGGCGGTGCGCGAGGCCGTACCGCAGATGCCGTTGACCCTGTCGGTGGACGGCCAGAGTGGCGCGGCCGGGCTGGCCCGGATCAAGGCGGCCCTCACCGACACGCCGTTGGACTACTACGACTTCCACTTCTACGGGAACTCGGAGCGGGCGCTGGCCGAGATCCAGCGGGCCCAGGCCGCGGTCAGCCCGGACCCGATCGTGATCGGCGAGACCGGTTTGAGCACCGCCACCAGCAGCGAGGGTGAGCAGATGGCGTTCCTGGCCCGGACGTTCACGGCGGCCGCCGAGGCCGGGGTGCGGTCGGTGGCGCCGTGGACGCTCTACGACTTCTCGGACGGCGCGATCCCGTCGAACTCGCAGGTGTCGAAGGTGCCGGCACAGTACCGGTTCGGTCTGTTCCGGGCCGACGGGACGGCCAAGCCGGCCGTCAACGTGGTGCGTAACGCGTGGGCCGGCAACCGGCTGACGAACGGCCTGCTGGACCTCGATTTCGAGGCGAGCCCGGGTAGTTCGCCGTGGCGGCCGTACCTGGCCGACGAGGGCACCGCGGTCCGCGCCCGGGACGCGGCCCGCACCGGTGAGTTCTCGGCCCGGTTCACCGGGACCGTCCGCAACGGCTCCAGCCTGCCGTCGGTGCGCACGTCACCGGTCGATCCGGTACGGGCCGGGCAGACCTGGCACGCCGAGGCGTGGGCCCGCGGCGCCGGGGTGACCGGCTCCAACGAGATCGCGCTGAGCTGGTTCGACATCAACGACCGCTGGCTCGGCCAGAACTCGTCGAAGCAGGTCGCGAAGGGCGACAGTGACTGGACGAGGCTGACCGTGGACGCGGTCGCCCCGCCCGGGGCCACGAGCGTCCAGCTTCACCTCAAGTCGGGTGACAACAGGGGGAGTGTCTGGTTCGACGACGTGGCGCTGTCGACCGGCGGCTCCTGATCGACCCCGATCCGGGTCAGCAGGCGGGCGTACGCGTCGACCGTACGCCCCCAGGAGGAGGGGTCGGCGTGCCGCCGGCCGGCCAGGCTCGCGGCCCGGACGATCGCCTCGCGCAGTTCGCCCGGCGACGCCGCCGGGACGAAGACCGTCCCGCTGTAGTGTTCGGCGGCCTCGACGAGGCCGCCGACCGCGGTGACCACCACCGGCAGGCCGTGGCTCATCGCGATGTGCAGCGGGCCGCTCGCCGAGCTGCGCCGATAGGGCAGCACCACCACGTCGGCGTGCGCGAAGAACTCGTTGACCTCGGCGTCGGCGACGTAGCGGTTGACGAACTCGATCCGGTCCCGGACCGGCGACTCGTCGATCATCTCGCCCGGCCCGGTCCAGCCCTCCCAGGTCTCCCCGACCACCGTCAGGTGATAGTTCGGGCCCAGGTCGGCAAAGGCTTCGACCAGATCTTCCAGGCCTTTGTACGGCCGGATCGTCCCGAAGAACAGCAGCCGGCACACCTCGTCCCCGGGTGCGCGTACCGGCCGGTCCGGCAGGTGGTGGTCGAACGGCCCGTGCAGCGCCACCTCGGCCGGCACCGCCTCCAGGTCGTACGCCTCGGCCAGTGCCGCCTGATCGAACCGGGAGTGCACCACCACCCCGTCGGTCCGGCTGAGCAGTGGCCGGATGCAGCGGCGCACGTATCGGGCCGCCCACCGGTGCCGGGCCTCCCCGGTGTCCTGCACCTCGTGGAACTCGACGACGACCCGAATGCCGAGTCGCCGTGCGGCCAGCGCCAACACCAGGTACGAGTGCAGCACCGCCCCGGTCCACCACTGGAGTACCAGCACGTCCGGCCGGAACCGGCGCAGGAACCCGACCGCCCGGAACAGGCTCGGCACCGCCCACCAGTCGATCCCGTCGAAGACCCGGACGTCCTGGTCGTACCGGAGATCGGTGAGTGAGTGACCGACCCGGTGCCGGCCCGGGTAGAGCCGGGCCGGCAGCAGCCGGCGCATCAGGATCGCGCCCACCTCGTACCGATCGTGCAGGGCGTTGCTGAGTCGGCAGGTGTAGTAGCTGATCCCGGACAGGAACCGCCACCCCGACCCGACCACCAGGATCCTCGGGCGGCCGGGGTCGTTCAGCAGGCGGGCCTCGGCATGTCCGAACGGGTCAGGCGATGCAGGCACGGTAGACCTCCTCGATCTGGGGGACGACGCGGGCCGCGGTGAAGTCGAGGCCACGCTGAAGACCGCCGGCGCGCAGTCGGGCGGCCAGCTCCGGGTCGGTGAGCAGGCGCAACAGCGCCGCGTGCAGGGCCTCCGCGTCACCCGGCGGCACCAGCAGGCCGTGTACACCGTCGTCGCGGACCACGTCGAGTAGCCCGCCGGACGCGGACGCGATCAGCGGGGTGCCGGCCAGCATCGCCTCCACCGCGACCTGGCCCATGCCCTCCAGCAGTGACGGCACCACCCCGGCGGACGCGTGCCGCCAGGCCGACATCACCTGCGGATGCGGCACGTCGGTACGCACCAGCACCCCGTCCGGGATCGGCGGGGTGTCGTCGCGTGTGGTGCCGAGGCAGACCAGCCGGGGCGGCTCGTCCAGGCCCGCCCGCAGTTTCTCGTAGGCGTCGAACAGCACGTCGATGCCCTTGTGCGGGCCGAGCTGGCCGACGAACAGCAGGTACGGCTCGGCCGGCAGCCAGTCCGGCCGGGGGGTGGTCCGGGCCAGCTCGTCGAGGCCGTCCGGGACCAGGCTGGAGATCACCCGCACCGGCAGCTCGCCGGGCAGCCGGGCCAGGTTGAGGGCGGACGCGACCGAGTTCGAGATCGCCGTCAGGCAGTCGATGCCCCGGTGCCGGTGGGCCCGCAGACCGACGGTGAGCAGCGTCGACTTCGGCCGGCCGTACTGGCCGGAGGCACACGGGACACATTTGCCCAGGCTCGGGCCGTCACAGCGGCGGCCGTCCCGGGCGAACGTCTTGCGTACGCAGGTCAGCCCGAAATCGTGCGCGGTGTGCACGTGCGGCAGGCCCAGCGGGGTGTCGTGCAGCGGTAGGTAGCTGTACATCAGCCAGTCGTGACTGTGCACCAGGTCGAAGTCGTGGGTGCGGAGCACGCGGGCGATCCCGGCCGTCGCCAGCGGGTCGGCCATCGTCGGATGGAACGGCTTGCGCGGGTCCCGGTTCAGGCCCGGCGCGAGGGTGTTGGTGATGCTGCGGATGCGGATCACCCGTACCCCGTTGATCGTCTCGTCGTGCGGCGCCTCCGGCGTCGCCAGCGTCAGCACGGTGATCTCATGCCCGCGCCGCACCATCTCCTCGCCACTGGTGGCGATGCTGCGTTCCAGCCCGCCGATCACCGGCGCGTAGAGATTCGACAGATGCAGAATCCTCATCGTTTTCTCCAGGTGGGTGCCTCGCTGCCGGCTTGCGGCCGATTTCCAACCCTCGGTGGTACGCCCACCGCGCCCCCGTTTCGGTGCCGGCGGGCCAGCACCACCGCTGCCACCAGCAGGGCGGACGCGGTCTGGCCGGTCAGCCAGGCGAGGCCGGCTCCGGACACGCCGGCGCCGGGGAGCAGCAGCCAGGCCAGCGACAGGCAGGTGACGGCGCGGACCGCGTTCAGGCGGCGACACAGCCGGAACTCGTCACGGGACCGCCAGTGCGCCACCGCCAGGTTGGCCACCGCGTCGGGGAACGCGGCCAGTACCAGGATCTGGAGCAGGAGTCCGCCCTCGACCGCGTAGCCGGCACTGAACAGGGCGAGGATCCGGTCACCGGCGATCAGCAGCACCGCCGCCGGGGCGCCGACCATGGCCAGGACCACCGTCGCGGCCCTGGTCACCGGGACCGGAGCCGCGTTGGTGCGTTCCGCGTAGAGGGCCGAGGCGACCGCCGGGGACACCATGAACAGCATCGACGCGGTCATCCAGGCCAGGTAGAAGTGGGCGTTCGCGTCGGCGCCGAGACGGGCCGTGACCAGCACCGGCAGCAGAGCGGCCGGACCGGCCTGGGTCAGGTTGATCAGGTGGTGCCCGGTGACCGCGGTCCGCAGGTGCGGGAGTTCGGCCCGGAACGCCGCCGTCGCGGACTGGATCGGAGCCGGGGCCGCCGGGGCCGGCGGGCGCAGGCGGCGGGCGCCGATCGGGATCGTGATCAGGCTGATCAGCAGGGTGGGCAGGACATAGGAGAGCAGCACCGCGACCGAGTCCTGGTAGCCCGCGGCCAGAACCGCGAACAGGGTGAGGATCTTGCCCGCGGCCACCGCCAGGTTGCGGATCAGCATGCCGTGGCCGGCCCGGTGGGCCACGTAGAGGTTGTCCAGCAGCGTGGTCAGGGTCACCGCCAGGGCGGCGGTGACCAGGGAGACCGCTCCGATCGGACCGGACAGGAACCCGAAGTTCCCGGAGCACATCGGGACGATCAGTGCGGCCGCGGTGGCCGTGGCCGCGGTCGCGGCGGAACCGGCGAACAGACCGGCTCGGACGATCCGGGACCAGGTGGCGGCGTCGCTGCCGGGCAGGCGCTGGATGAACATGTGGCCGGCGCCCAGGTTGGCGAGCATGCCGACCGCGGTCGCGGCGGAGATCAGGGCGGTCGCGGTGCCGATCCGGTCCGGTGCGACCGAACGGGCCGCCAGCATCCAGTAGACGTAGCCCAGACCTCCGTTGCTCACCGTGGTCGCCATGATCAGCAGGCTGTTGCGGGCCAGCGAGTCCCCGGACAGCCGGCGTACCGCGGTGGTCAGCACGGGGTTCCCTCCCCGGCCAGCACGGCACGCCGTTTGCCCGAGCAGGCCACCCGACTCGGATCCGGATCGACCTCGTCGGGAGAGAGCCAGACCGAGCCGTCGGGTCCGAGCGCGGGAGTCGGCGCCGGGCCGGTCTTGGCCCGCCCGCCCTTGGTGCCGCCCGAGCGGGTGTGGTCGTCGGTGCCGGCCGGGGCGCCACCGGTGGGCAGGGCCGGGTCGGGCAGGCCGGCCCACGGGTCGATGCCGCCGGTCGGTGCGGGCACCGCACCGCCGGACGCCGCCGACGGGGTCCGCACCCCACCCGTCCGGACCGGAACCGGACGGGCGCCGGCGGCACGAACGGGTCGGGGCCGGGCACGTACCCCCGGGGCCCGGTCGCCACCCGAATGGGCGCGGACAGCACCGGTGCGGTCGCCGGCCGAAGGGGCGCGCACGCCCCGGGACTGGTCGCCGTGGGACCGGACACCCGGATTCGAGGCGCGGTCGCCGCCGGGCCGGGCCGGGGGGACGTTCGCCGAACCGGTGGCGTCTCCGGCGCCGGTGGGGGCGTGCGGGCCGACTCCGGGGCCGGTCACCGCGGCGCCCACGGTGGTCTGCGGAGCGAGGACGGTGTCGGCATGGCCTCGGGCGTAGAAGCCGACGCTGGTGGCGCCCACACTGATCGCCACGTTGCGGAGACGGCCGTCCGGGGGAAGCGCGGGGACGTACACGGTCAGGGAGCGGACCGAGTCGGCGGCCACCGTCATCGAGCGGCTCGCCACCACCCGGCCACCCACCCGCAGTTGCAGCAGAGGGGTGGTCTCGGCGATGCCGGCACTGGTCACCCGGACCGGGACCACCAGGCCCCGGGCCGGAACGGTGACCGGGCCGTCGACCGCGGCGGCCCAGCCGTTCAGGGCGACGCTCAGATAGCCGGGCTCGGCCGGATGCGGCGCGGTCAGATACGCGCGCACCGCCCACCCGCCGACGCCGACCGCCACGACCAGCGGAATCGTCACCGCCACCGCCGTCCGCACCGGTCCGGACGGTGTGCGGCGCGGAGCCGGAAGGCCGGGCGGGGGCGCGGACCGTCGGGCGGCGCGGTGATCGCGGAGGACGGCGGCCACACCGAGCACGGTGACCAGTGCGGCGCAGGCGACGGCGAGGGGCGCCGGGCGTACCGGGTGGCCCACGGCGTGCAGCGCGAGCGCCAGGAGCGGCATCGTGATCAGGCCGGCTGCGGCGGCGAGTCCGGGCCGGGCGGCGGGTACGCCGGTTTCGGCGGGCAGGCCCGGCAGGGCGCGGATCCAGAGGGCGCCGGTGGCCGCGAGGGCGATGAGGCAGAGCGGGACGGTGAGCCAGGGGCGGCCGGCGGCGGGGAGGATTCCGGCGAGGGCGGGGTACGCGACCAGCAGTGACCGGACGGCGGGGGTTCGTAACGGTGGGGGGAAGGTCATGGGGCTCCCATGTGGAGGTTCTGACCCTGACTGCCGAAGTCGAAGCGGTAGATGGCGATGTGCGGCCCGTCGTAGACCTTGATCAGCCAGGGCATGGTGTCGAACTTGGTCAGCTGGGATCTGGTGAAGCCGGGTCTCCCGTCGTGCGGGATCGGCTCGTTGTTCTCGAAGTAGATCTTGATGTCGGGTACCTGTTCGGCCATCCGGCGGTCCACCACCAGGTACTCGAAGCGCCAGGTCCGCAGCTGTTCCATCAGGGCCGGCGGCATCGGCCCGCCGGGTCGCGCCAGATACAACTGGTAGGCCGGGAAGCTCTCCGAACCGGTGGTCGGCTCCTGCTCGCCATAGGAGCCGAAGATCAGGCCGGAGTAGCGGTCGGCGACCAGGCGGGCGCCGCGGCCTGCGGTCTCGCGCAGCCACTCCGACGCGGCCAGCAGCTCGGGGGTGGCGGCGCGGGTGTCCGAGCCGAAGACCGGCGGGCCGGGGAACCGGTAGGACGGGTTCATGCCGGCGGCCGTGTTGCCGACCATCATCAACGTGCAGGTGGCCAGGAGAAAAATCGCGGAAACGCTGATCCGGCGGCGTGCGCGGTCCAGCAGTGCGATGATCAACGGGGCGGTCACCACGGCGATGCCGAGGTAGCTGAAGGCCCAGGACCGGCGTGCGCCCTCCGCGCCGGACGGGGTGAGGATCAGCAGTGTGGCCGGAAAGTACAGGGCGGCGAGCAGCAGCATCGCGCCCGACGCGGCCCGGGTCAGCCGGTCGGTGACCCGGCGGCGACGCCACCAGAGCACACCGGCACCGATCACGGCGAGCAGGGCCACCCCGGGGGCGAGGAAGGCGGCCTGCTGCTCCCACCAGGGCGCGACCGACTGGTTGAACAGGGTGCGGCCGCCGGAGTCGCCGCCGGCCATGCCGCCGAACTGATCGAGGGCCCGGCCCAGGTAGGGCTCCAGATAGGTGCCGGTCCGGGGCGACACCGCGGCCATCCACATCGAGACCGAGGCGCCGGCGGTGACGGTCAGAGCCCAGGCGGTACGGGCCGGCGCGCGGAAGATCGTGCAGGCCAGCGCGATCAGCCCGAGAATGCCGGTGAGCCAGATGGCGGTCAGGTGGTGGGTGGCCGTGATCGCCACGGTGAACGGCACGAACAGGGCGGCCCAGCCGAGCCGGGCGCGGGTGCTGACCGCCCGGATCGCGAGCATCCCGCAGGCCAGCGCCCACACCAGCACGCCGATGGCCAGTGACTCGTAGCCGAACTGGGTGTCGAAGTAGAGGAACGAGCTGTTCAGGCTGTAGACGATCGCGGCCGCGGCGGCGACCCGCGGGTCCGGCCACAGTTGACCGGCCAGCACCGCGACCCCGAGGGTGAGCAGCACGTGGGCCAGGATCAGCACGAACAGGGCGGCCTGCCAGACGGTGACGCCGGTCAGCGTGGCCAGCGAGGCGACCGTGGCGTGCAGGCCGGGGTAGTCACCGATCACCCGGACGATCGAGTTCTGCTGGAACAGCAGTCCGTCGATGACGATGTCGCGGCTCTGTCCCCAGTGGGCGTACTCGTCGTGGTAAAGCGGCCCGGCCGGGTTGCGCAGCAGTTTCGGGAGGTAGGTGAAGCAGGCGTAGCCGACCAGGACGGCCAGGCGCAGCCGGGCGCTGGAGTCGCGGCGGATCGCCCAGTACGCCGCGGGCAGGCTGAACACCAGCATGCCGGCCCAGAACCAGGAGAACTGGCCGTCCTGTCCCCATTCGGCCCGCCGGTACGCGGTCACCAGGGCGGCGGCCCCGGCCGCCCCGGTGAGCGTGAGGGTGAGCCCGGCGGCGACCGGCCCGGCCCAGGCGCGCCGCGCCGGCCCCGGGTCCCGGCCGTCCCGCCGGTCGATGGTGGGACTGGCCGTGGCAGCGCTCATCGCGCCACGGCCCCCACCGGGCCGGTCCCGACGGAGGTGGTCCGGCGGGCCACCGCGGCGTAGATGTTGCGTGTCGCGCCGACGACGTCCGACCAGGTCGGCAGGATGGCGGGCCGGGTACGCCCGATGGCCGCGGCGTCCTTGAGTGCGGCCGCCAGCGCGTTCTCGTCGTCCGGGTCGGCGAACCGCAGCCACGCGCTGTCCCCGGCCAGCCCGGCGACCTCGCGGTGCGCGGGGATCGGGGTGGCCACGGTCGGCAGGCCGGCGGCGAGCGCGTCGGCGACCGCCATGCCGAACGCCTCGTGAGTGGAGGCGGAGACCGCCGCCGAGGCCTGGGCCAGGCACGAGTCGAAGGCGGCGTCGTCGAGGCGGCCGTGGAAGACCACTCGCCCGGCCAGTCCGAGACCGGCCGCGAGCCTGCGCAGCCGGTCTCCGGCGGGGCCGGTGCCGACCACGTCGAGGCGGTGCTCGGGGCCGAGCCGGGTCATCGCCCGGATCACCCGGTCGACCCGTTTGTACTGCTCCAGCCGCCCGACGCAGAGGATTCGGCGGGTGCGCGGCGAGGCCGGGCCACGAATCGGACGCGGGTCGGTGCCGTTCGGGATGACCACGGCCCGGGTGCCGACCGCCGGGAAGTCACGCAGCACCAGCTCGCGCTCGGCCGAGGTGACGCAGACGACGGCGGCGGCCCGGTTCATGATGGTCCGGCCGAGCGGCCGGTAGAGCGGGTGCAGCGCCGCCCGGAACCTGGTGTGCCCGGTGCCGTGGTAGTGCGGCGTGAACACCAGCGGGGACCGGTTGCCCAGGGCGGCGCAGAGCGCGGTGAGGGCGTGGTAGCTGTGCGCGTGCAGGACGTCGTACTCCCCGGCGTGGGCGCGCAGCCAGCGCCACAGCGGCACGGACAGTCGGTAGTTGCCGGCCGGGACGGTGAGCGGGAAACGGCGGACGAGCACACCGTCGACGGTCTCCACCGACCGGACGGCGTGCTGGGTGATCACCTCGACCTCGTCGCCGGCCGCGATCAGCCCGGCGCAGAGCCGCTTCACATGGGTCTCCACCCCGCCGATGTCCGGGTGGTAGGCGTTCGCGACGATGCCGATCCTCATCGGGCCTGCCGTTCGGCGATCTGCTTGACGCGGGCCCGCCGGGGCCATTCCCGCGCGATGGTACGCAGCACGCGCATACCATCGGTGAGGGCGTTGAGATTGCTGACCCCGTGGATGCGGTTGTGCTCGAAGCTGGCCACTTCGGTGATCTTCAGGTCGGCCCGGGCCGCACGCAGGTTGAGCAGGGTCTCGATCTCGAACCCGTCGCCCCACAGCCGACCGTCCGTGTTGTCCGGCATCGGGGAGGTGCTGTCCAGGTCGAAGACGTCCAGGCAGTGCGCCCAGAACGCGTTGTAGCCGTAGCAGAGGTCGCTGTACCTGGTCCGGAACAGGACGTTCACCAGCAGGCTGAGGCACTTGTTACCGGCCCGCCGCAGCCGGGTGATGTCGGCGCTGCCGCCGGACGGCCGGAACCGGGAGCCCTTGGCGAAGTCGGCGCCCGCACGCAACGCCTCGACGAAGCGGGGGATCTCCAGCGGGTCGGTGGAGCCGTCGGCGTCGATCATCACGATGATGTCGCCCGTCGCCGCGGCGAATCCGCAGGCCAGCGCGTTGCCCTTGCCTTTGCGGTTCTGCCTGACGACACGGATGTCGGGCCGCAGCCGGCGGGCCACCGCCACCGTGTCGTCGATGGACCCGCCGTCCACCAGGACGATCTCGTCGACCTGCGGGAGCCGGGCGAAGACGTGCGGGATGTTGCGCGCCTCGTTGAGCGCCGGGACGATGACGCTGATCCGGGGTTCCGGCTCGGCGCCGTCGTCCGGGTCGTCGGGAAGGTCGGGGATCGCCGGGACGGCGGCCTGGATGGCCTCGATGTCGATGACGGTGTTCGTCTCGCCGGGAAGCACACGGTCGACCGTGGGCATAACTCTCTCCGATCGGGGAGGCTGGAGTCGGCCCGGTCCGGGCCGGAGCATGGGAAGGTGCCGGGGCGCGAGGCCCCGGCGGGACGGTGCGCTCACGCGTGCGGCATGCCGACCGACCACTCGTAGACGTCCTGGCGTGCGGTCAGGCTGCCGGTGGCGCCGGTGAACCCGACCCAGCCGTACCGGACGCCGGCCTTACGAGCGAGGTCCACCTTCTGGTCGAGCAGGAGTTCCTCGGTGGCCTTGCCGGCCCGCGGACGGATGTAGACGGTCAGCCGGTGCTGGCCGGCCTCGTACCGGATCCGGGCCTGGAACGGCTTGCCGTAGAGCCGGATCGAGGATTCGGCGGCCGACTCGTGCCGGTCCGGGTTGCCGTTGACCGACACCGCGAGGTGGTTGCTGCTCGGGTCCGGGGTGTTCTGGAAGATGTCGAACTCGACCGCCACACTGCGCCAGATGCCGCGATAGCCGAGGCCACCGCCCCAGCCGCCGAGCGCGCGGGGCCCTTCGCCCTGTGCGACGAACGCGATGCCGTCGGCGCCGACCTTGCCGGCGCGCAGGTGGGCGGTGAAGGTGGTCTCGAAGGAACTGGTCAGGTCGACCATCTCCATGCTCCAGGCCGACCCGGCCTGGCGGTATCCACCGTCGGTCAGGCGGATGACGCGTGCGTCGTCCCCGGCCCGCCACATCAGGGAGGCGGTCCCGTTGAGGGCCAGCGGGGGCGTGTACGGCGGCGGATCGGCGTCGGCCGCGAGCGCTCCTCCCGAATTCACCGCGGCCACTATGGAGAGCAGGGCGGAGGCCCAGAGACCGCCCCGCGCGACCCTGGACGTACGAGAAAAGCGCACGACATACTCCACTTCAAACGGATTTGCCCGAGTTAGACCTGGCCTAAGCTAGGGCAGTCCGCGAAGCCGTGTGAGCGAGTCCCGTTATTTACCCCGGACGGTTTCGTTTCGAGACGATCAGCGCGCGGCACGCAGCGTGGACCGGCCGGTCGACCCGGTCGGGAACCCACGATCGTGTGAACGGCGGCAACGGCGACTCGCCTGTCCTGATCGACTCGATGCTAGTCACAACCGGGCCGTTCGCGACGGAGAATCCGCAGATCAGCGCCGTAGACGCTCGTGTTTCGGATCGAACAGCGGCTCGGCCGCCACGGTGGCGAGCAGTAGCCGGTCGAAATAGCCGATCTCCACCTGTGTGCCCGGCAGGGCCAAGGCCGACGGCAGCCAGGCGTACGCGATCGGGGCACCCACCGACCAGCCGTACGCCGCGCTCGTCACGTGCCCGACCGGGAACCCGCCCGCGTACACCGGTTCCCGGCCGAGCGGAACGTCCCCGGTGTCGGCCAGCACCAGGCAGGTCAGCCGCCGATCCGGGGGCTGCTCCCCGAACGGCCGCAGACCGGCCTGATACGGGTCGTCCTCACCGGTCATGTCCCGTCCCCAAGCGCGATACCCCTTCTCCAGGCGCAGGCTGTCGAACGCCAGCCGGCCGGCCACGATCAGCCCGTGTTCCCGACCCGCCTCCCAGAGGGTGTCCCAGAGCCGCAGGCCGTACTGGGCCTCGGTGTAGATCTCCCAGCCCAGCTCACCGACATAGGACAGTCGCAGCATGGTCACCGGAACCGTGCCGAGGTGACCCTCGCGGGCCCGGAAGTAACGGAACGCCTCGGCCGACACGTCCACGTCGGTGAGCGGGGCGACCAGTTCGCGGGCCGCCGGACCCCACAGGCCGACGCCGCAGGTGCCGCCCGTGACATCGCGTACCGAGACGCCGGGTGGCGCGTGCCGACGCAGCCAGTCGACGTCGAGCGGCCCGTTCCCACCGACCCGGAACCGGTCCTCGCCGAGCCGGGCCACCGTGACGTCGCTGCGCACCCCGCCCGCCCGGTCCGGCAGAAAGGTGTAGACGACGGTGCCGACCGGACGGTCCACATCGTCGGCCACCAGACCGGAGAGAAAGGAGACCGGACCGGTCACGTCGATCCGGGTCAGCGGCGTCATGTCGTAGAGAGCGACCCGGCGGCGGGTCAGCCGGGCCTCGGTCTCGGCGATCGGCGACCAGTGTCGGGCCGACCACTCGTCCCGGGGGCGCGGCGCCTCCGGGGGCGGATTGGTCGCATACCAGAGCGGACGCTCCCAACCGGCCGCCTCACCGAACACCGCGCCCAGCTCGGTCTGTCTGGGGTGGAACGGGCTGACCCGGACGTTGCGCACCGGGGGCGGATCAGCCGGATGCACGATGTCGTAGACCTCGACGAAGTTGCGGATCGCCCGGCGGCGTACATAGTCCGGGGCGAGCTGAGCCGCGTCGAACCGGTTGAGGTCGCACTCGTGCAGGTCGATCGCGGGCCGACCGTCCACCATCCACTCGGCGACCGCCTTGGCCGCGCCCGCCGAATGGGTCACCCACACCGCCTCGGCCACCCAGAACCCGCGCAGCGCGGCCGCCTCGCCGAGCAGCGGGAAGCCGTCCGCGGTGAACGAGAAGACGCCGTTGAACGCCTCCTCCAGGGTGGCGCCGCGCAACGCCGGGATCAGCTCGCCGGCCGCCGTCCAGGACTGCCGGAAGGTGTCCGGGGTGAACGGCAGCTTCGACGGGTGCGCGTCGCCGGGCAGGTCGGCCAGGTCGACCGGCATCGGCTCGTGCCGGTAGGAGCCGATGCCGAACCTGTCGCCGTGCGCGCGGAAGTACAGGTCACGGTCCTGGTGGCGGAGGATCGGCAGGGAGTCGGCGGCGCCGGCCGGGGTGGTCCGGACGTACTGGTGCGCCATCGGCAGCAGCGGGATCGACACGCCGGCCAGCGCCCCGATCGCCGGCCCCCACAGCCCGGCGCAGCTGACCACCAGGTCCGCCGGGAACTCCTCGTCGGCGGTCGCCACCCCGGTCACCCGGCCGGCACGGGAGAGAACGCGGGTCACCGTCATGTCGCCGAGAAACCGGGCGCCCCGGGCGGTGGCTCGGGCGGCCTGCGCCTCGGCCGCGCGGACCGTCGGAACCAGTCCGTCGGACGGCACATGAAGCCCGCCGACAATTAATGATTTGTCCAATAATGGGTAGAGAGTTGCGCAGGCGGCCGGATCCAGGACGGATGACGGGACTCCCCAGGACTGTCCGAAGCCGAAACGACGGTGGAGTTCGGCGAGACGGGCCGCCGTGGTCGCCACCTCGAGACTGCCGACCGGCGAGAAGCAGCCGAGCTCGGAGTACTTCTCGACGGTGTACCGGGCGAGCCGCGACATGGTCCGCGACGGATTGGTCTGGAAGACCAGCCCCGGCGCGTGCGAACTGGACCCGCCGGTCTCGAAGAGCGGCCCCCGATCCAGGACCGTGACACCGGTCCAGCCGCGACCGGTCAGCTCGTCGGCGAGCGCGCACCCGACGATCCCCGCGCCGATGATGACAACAGTGGGTCCGGACATCGCGCCCCCTCTTCGCCGTCACCGCCATTCGACCTCTTTTGGCCCACACCAACAAGCCCCGGCATACTGCCCCGGTGAACCACCCGTTCCTGGACGCACCGGGACCGCTAGCCTTCGCGCACCGCGGCGGTGCCGCCGACGGCGACGAGAACACCGCCGAGGCCTTCCAGCGAGCCGTCGACATGGGTTATCGGTACGTGGAGACCGACGTGCACGCCACCGCGGACGGGATTCCGGTCGTCATCCACGACGAGCGGCTCGACCGGGTCGCCGGGCGGCGGGCTCTGGTCGCCGAGCTGACCTGGGCCGACCTCTCCTCGGTACGGGTGGGTGGTGCCGCCGCCGTACCCCGCCTCGACGAGGTGCTGGACGCCTGGCCCGGGATCCGCTTCAACGTGGACGTCAAGGCCGACGGCGTGGCCGAGCCGGCCGTCGCCGCGGTGCGGGCCACCGCCGCCGAGGACCGGGTGCTGCTCGCCTCGTTCAGCGACGCCCGACTGACCCGGGTCCGCGCACTCGCCGGGCCCCGGGTGGCCACCTCGCTCGGTATGCGGGCCACCACCCGCCTGCGGCTGGCCTCGACCGCCGGTCTCCGGCTACGCGTGCCCGAGTCGGTGGTCGCCGTCCAGATCCCGGTCCGGCACGGCCCGGTCACCGTGCTCACTCCGCGATTTCTCACCTATCTGCACCGGCTCGGATTGCAGGCCCATGTGTGGACGATCGACGATCCGGAAGAAATGATTCGACTCCTCGACATGGGCGTCGACGGCATCATGACGGACCGTATCGAGGTGTTGCGCGACGTCTATGCCGCGCGCGGTTTCTGGCCCACTGACGGATAGTGGCGCTTCCCGTTCGATCAGTTACCATCCCTGGTCAGAGACTTTTTCTCGAGATCGCATGAACCCCGGACATCATCCGTTCGGAGGATGCTTGAGGTTCGAGGCCGGACCTACATATTTTCTTTAAGGCGGCCATAAGAAATCGGCGAACCCGGTTCCGGAATTGCTTTCTGTGAGACGCGCCCTTAACGTCTGGTCGGTCGGCGCCGGGAACCGGCGCCGTCATTGACCGGGAATCGGGAAAAGAAGGTCTCGTCATGCGAAGCTCGGGGCAACGACGTACCCGGCTGTTGGCCGCCGGCGCCGTGATCACCGCCATCGGCGGGGTGATCGGTTTCACCCAGTTCGCCAACGCCGCGGACACGCCCGCCGCCAGTACCAAAGCCGGTGAGAGCGGGGCCGGAAAGGTCGTCGGCAACAACCTGACGATCCTCACCGACACCTGCGTGGACAGTGACCTGGAGGCGCACGACGGCTTCCAGAAGGGCAACCGGTGCGTCTCCACCGAGTTCGGTGAGGTGGGCGTCGCCGCCAACAACCCCACGCTGCTGATCACCGAGGCGCCGGACGAGGTCGCCGTCAACACGCCGTTCCAGCTGCGGATCAGCACCCGCAACCTGATCCGGGACCGCTTCCTCGCGGCCGGCCAGGGCGGTTACTACGTGGAGTCCAGCGTCCTGCAGAACGGCCTGGTCCGCGGTCACTTCCACACCGCCTGCCGGATCCTGAACAACGACGACGAGGCGCCCGAGTCCGCGCCGGTGCCGGCGTTCTTCGTGGCCACCGAGGACAGCCGGGGTGGCGCCGACCCGGACACCGTCACGATCCAGGTGCCGGGGCTGCCCCAGGAGGGCGAGTTCCAGTGCTCCTCGTGGGCCGGTGACGGTTCGCACCGGATCCCGATGATGGAGCGCGCCAACCAGACTCCCGCTCTCGACTCCGTCCGGGTCATCGCCCGCGCCGCGAACAACGGCGGGAACAACGGTGGTAACCAGGGCGGGAACAACAACGGCGGCGGTGACCAAGGCGGCAACAACGGCGGCGGTGACCAGGGCGGCAACCAGGGTGGCGGCGACAACGGCGGCAACCAGGGTGGCGACAACGGCGGGAACGACAACGGCGGGGGCAACAACAACGGCGGGAACGACAACGGGGGCAACGACACCAACAGTGGTGAGGTGACCCCGACGACGCCGGCCACCAAGCCCGCGACCGCGAAGCCGAACAGCACCGTGGTCACCGCGACTCCGCGCAACACCACGACCACCACGGACAGTGACGACGAGGCGGAGGCCGGCACCAAGGGGAACACCACCAAGGCGACCCCGACGCCGACCAGGACCCCGGCTTCGACGAAGTCCGAATCTGCGGAATCTGAAAACTCTGAAGAACCTTCCCAGTCGGAGGAGACCGCCACCAAGCCGGCGACGACCAAGAAGACCACCCAGGCGGTCGAGCCGGAGTACGACTCCGAGCCCGAGCCGACCGACGGTCCCGGTCTGGCCGCCGACCCGGGTGACGGCGCCCCCGACGAGCCGGAGAACACCACCGACACGGTCGCCGAACCGCCCGCCAAGGCCGGCCAGACGACCCTGATCAGCAGCAACCTGGCCTGGATCGGCGGCGGCGCCGTACTGGTCCTGATCGGCCTGCTGATAGCGGCCATGCTGCGGAGCCGGCCGCGCAACACCTGGCGCTGACCCCGCGCCACGAACACCGAACGGCGGGCAGGACCTCGGTCCGGCCCGCCGTTCGCGTTCCGGACCACCGCAACAGCCCGGCGGCGGCGTTTCGGTCGGAGTGGGCAGCCCCGTCGCCCCGGAACAGGCGGGACGGCGTAGTTGCTTCTGGCGAGTCGTGGCCGTACCGGATGAGCTCACAAAGGCCGAAGGATCAGATTGCGGAGACGGTCCGCTGACCCCGACGGATGCCTTCTATGCTGCGTATCCACCGAACCGCCGCGGAAATCAGCCACCGGGTGAGAAATTTCAGGAAAGCGGGGGCGGACGGGTAGAACGGCCAAAATAAGGGTAGCCTTACCTGCCGAGATCCGTTTTCACCGGCAGTATCGGCAGTTCCCGTTTCCGGCAGTTCTCGTTTCCGGCAGTGAGGTGCAGTCCATGGCGAACAGACCCGCGCGACCGGCCCACGAGGGTGTGGTCACCCGCGTGGAGCAGCTGACCCCGCACATGGTGCGTGTCGTGATCGGCGGTGACGCTCTGACCCGGATCGAGGCCGGGCAGTTCACCGACCACTACATCAAGGTGCTGTTTCCGCTGCCCGGGATCACCTATCCGGAGCCGTTCGACCAGGGTGTCATCCGGGAGACGCTGCCGCGTGAGGCGTGGCCCGTCGTCCGGACCTACACGGTGCGTAAGTGGCTGCCCGAGGCGGGCGAGATGTGGGTCGACTTCGTGGTGCACGGCGACGAGGGCATCGCCGGCCCGTGGGCGGCCGCGGCCCAGCCCGGCGACGTGATCCGGTTCATGGGGCCGGGCGGCGGCTACGCGCCCGACGACACCGCCGACTGGCACCTGCTCGCCGGTGACGAGAGCGCACTGCCCGCGATCAGCGCCGCCCTGGAGCGGATGCCCGAGGGCGCCAAGGTGCGGGCGTTCGTCGAGGTCGCCGGGCCCGCCGAGGAGCAGAAGATCGAGACCCTGGCCGACGCGGAGATCACCTGGCTGCATCGGGACGCCGGCGAGTCGCTCGTCGACGCGGTCCGCGGTCTGGAGTTCCCGGCCGGGCGGATGCAGGCGTTCGTGCACGGCGAGGCCGGTTTCGTCCGTGACCTGCGCCGCTTCCTGCGGGTCGAGCACGGCATCCCGATGTCCCAGTTGTCCATCTCCGGCTACTGGCGGCGCGGGATGAACGAGGACGGCTGGCAGTCCAGCAAGCGGGAGTGGAACGAACAGGTCGAGCGCGAGCAGGAGCCGGCCGCCGCCGCGTGACGACCTTGTAAGGAGTGTTACGCCGGTCACCCGATACCCTGATGGCGTGGTGATCCAGGCAAGGCCCCGGGCCGGTGGGCTGTTCGCGCTGACGGCGCTGCTGCTCGCCGCGGTCAACCTGCGGCTCGCGGTCACCAGCATCGGCCCGGTTCTCACCGAGATCCGGGCCGGGCTGGGGATGAGCGCCACCGTGGCCGGGCTGCTCACGTCCGTACCCGTGCTGTGTTTCGCCTCGATCGGTCTCGCGGCGCCCCGCCTCGCCCGCCGGTTCGGCTCCGCGCGTGTCGTCCTCGGCGGCCTGCTGCTCCTGGCGGTCGGCTTGACGATTCGGCCGTATGCCGGCGGCCCCGCGCTGTTCCTGCTGTTCAGCGCGGTCGCCTTGGCCGGGATCGCGCTGGTCAACGTGCTGCTGCCGTCGATCGTCAAGGACCGCTTCCCGGACCGGGTGGGCACCGTCACCGGCCTCTATTCGGTGGCGCTCAACATCGGCGCCACCACGGCCGCCGCCGCGACCGTGCCGATCACCGGCGCCTTCGACGGCGACTGGCGGCTCGGCCTGGCCTGCTGGTCCCTCGCCGCGCTGCTCGCCCTTCCCCCGTGGTTGCTGATGGCCCGCACGCGCGAGACCGCGACCGCTTCCGACACCCCTTCCGCGGTACGGGTGAGCCGCCACCCGGTGGCGTGGGCCCTGGCCGTGTACTTCGGCATGCAGTCCACCTCGGCCTACGTGATCATCGGCTGGCTCCCGGAGATCTACCGCGACGCGGGCCTGTCCCCCGCCCTGGCCGGTGTCCTGTTCGCGGTCACCTCCCTGCTCGGCGTGCCGCTGTCGTTCGTGCTGTCGTCGTATGCCGGCCGTCTCCGCTCCCAGAGCGGCATCGCCCTCGTGCTCGGCCTGTTCGGCATCGCCGGCTGGGCCGGGCTGTGGGCCGATCCGGCCGCCGCGCCGTGGGTGTGGGCGGTCCTGCTCGGCGTCGTCAACGCCGCGTTCCCGCTGGCCCTCACGATGATCGCGCTCCGCGGCCGGACACCCGCGACGGTGGTGCAGTTGTCGGCGTTCGCGCAGAGCATCGGCTACCTGTTCGCGATCCCGGGACCGATCCTGATCGGCGCCCTGCACGACGCCTCCGGCGGCTGGCGGGTCCCGCTGGCCCTGATGGTCGCCCTGATGATCCCGCAGATCATCGCAGGCATGGCCGCGGGCCGAAACCGCCAGATCTGACCGACGCCTGTGGTCGGAACACCTAGTCGTAGTGCTGGAGCTCCGGCCAGACCAGCGACCACGGGCGGTCCATCCGGCACACGTAGACCGGGATGCCGACCTCCTCGTTCTCGACGCCGGCCGAGTTGCGCAGGGTCGTCTTGGCCGTGCAGGTCCCGAGCCCTTCGGGCGGCGTCTCCACCACCGCGATCACGATCTTCTTGGCGTCCGGCGGCGGGCCGTAGTCGTGCAGCGTGTTGTGCCCGCTGTACACCTCCGGCAACCGCAGTGACGGACCGTACCGATCGAGGGCCCCGGCCTCGCCGTAATTGCCGGTGAACAGCACGGACCGGGCCTGGTCGGCCGCCGACAGCCCGGCCCACACGGTGCCGATCTGCCACACGTAGTCCCGCCAGCCGACCTGATCGGCGATCGTCTGGTTCACCTCGGCCGGCAGCGTCCCGGCCAGGTCCTCCTCCGGGATCACCGGCAGCGACGACACCACCGCGGCCGCCGACATGACCACCGCCGCTCCGGCGACCAGCGTCTGACGGCCACGCCGGCCGGTCGCCCAGCGGGCCACCGCGACCGCGCCGATCGCATACAGCCCGAGCAGCAACCCGACGGTGTAGTAGGGCTGCCCGGCCGAGATCAACACCACGACGAGCATCAGAGGGTACGCCACCGCCAGCGCCCGCAGCCGCCGCAACCTCGGATCGCGTACCAGCACGACCAGCCCGGCGATCCACACCGGAGGCAGTGCCAGGAACGCGAACTGGAGCGGCAGCAGCATCACCCGGGACTCGTCACCCTTGTTCTCCGCGATCGCCGCCGCCATCTCGGCCTGCGGGAACCCGTTCAGCACCTGGTAGATCAGGTTCGGCGCGCCGATCACCAGTGCGGCGGCCACGCCGTACCAGACGTGTCGGGACCGCAGCGCCGACCGCGGCCCGGCCAGCAGCAGACCCGCCGCCAGGCAGACCAGGAGCAGGACCACGAGATGCTTGTTCCACAGGCCGAGCCCGGCCATGATCCCAGCGCCGACCCACGCCCACGGGCGGTCCCAGAGCAACGCCCGGACCACGAAGAACAGCACACCGGCCCAGACCAGCAGGTCGGGCGTGGCGGTCGAGGTGACGTGCGCCGACGACAACGGGAAGACCCCGAACACGGCGGACGCGGCGAGCGCCTGGGCGGCCGTCCCGCCGCCTGTCTCGCGGGCGATGGCCGCCACCACCAGCGCGGTGAGCCCGAGCAGAGCGGCGGCCGGCACCCGGATCGCCCACAGGTTGTCGCCGAACATCTCGATCCCGAGCCGGACCAGCATCGGTGTGAACGGCGGCTGGTCGGCGTAACCCCATTGCGGGTGTTCGCCGAGGATCCGGAAGTACAACTCGTCGCGGTGGTAGTCGTAGTCGTCGGCGGTGATCAGAAGCAGTAGCACGGCGGCTGACGCGATCAGGCCGACAGGCCACCAGGCGTACGGCCGACGGGCGGATTCCATACGCTGCGTGTCCACAGTGCCACTCAGTGCATCGACCACCCGTTCACCGTACGGGCTGCCGCCCACCGTCCGCCAATGTCAACTCGACCAGCCCGCCCCCAGGAGGCACGTGCCACACCCACGGCACGCCCCGTCCCCCTCGACCGTCCCGTCCGCACGCAGCGCGTACGGGCACGGCTCCCCGGTGGGTGTCGGATAACGGCGGTCCGGCTCGACCTTGGGCGGCTGTTCCGAAACGGTCGTGGTGGTCATACCTCCATTGGCCCACGGAAGCCGCGCCACGACCCGGGCCGAAAGTCCCACCGATTCGGGCGGGTCATCCCGTGGATCGCCGGTGCCATCATGAGTCCGGCGACTTCCGTCGATGTCCACGGAGGAGTGTTGACCGAGCCCCGACCGAGTGAGCCCGAACGGCCGGCCGCGATCCAGCGGGCCCGGGCCGGCGTGCGCTCCTGGGTCCGGGCGGCCGGCCGGCGTACCCGGTCCGGACTGCGCTCGGCCAGCCCGTACGCCATCCTCGCCTTTCTCACCGCCTCGGCGGTCGCCCCGGTCGCCGGCGCCGGGCTCGGTGCGTCCGACGCCTTCGCCGTCGCGCTCGATCAGCTCGGCGGGCTGGGTGGCAACTACCTCGCCGACACCCTGAACGAGACCGCGAAACGGCTGCGCGCGCAGGACCCGGAGGCGGCCGGCTGGAGCGAGGAACAGTGGCGTGACGCGATCGCCGCCGACCTGCTGCCCCGGCTCGCGGCCGCCGACGAGCGGGGTCGGGCCCTGCACGAGGAGGTCTCCCGGGTGCTGCGCGAGGTGGACGCGGTCGGCGCCGCGATCACCGAGGCGGCGAACACCGACGAGGAGCTGCGGCACCTGCTGGAGGCGGCGTTCCGGGAACTCGGGATGGGCGTCGGCGAGCTCGGCTGGATGATCGACGAGGTTCGGCAGAGCGTCGACGACCTGCGCCGGCAGTTCGCCGTGCAGAGCCTGGCGCTGAGCCGACAGCTGGAGCAGGTCCGGCGGCACCTGGCCGAGGTGACCCGGGAGCAATTGCCGACCGGAGACGAGGTGCCCGCCGACATTCCCGGCGGAGTCGTTCCGCCGTACCCCGGTCTGGTCAGTTTCCAGCCGGAGGACGCGCCCCGCTTCCGTGGCCGGGAGACGCAGATCGCGCAGCTGCTCAGCCGGCTCGCCGAGCAGGCGGTCGGCGGCCTGCCGCTGATCGTCACCGGGGTGTCCGGCGCCGGCAAGTCGTCGCTGCTGCGGGCCGGTCTGCTGCCCGCACTCGGGGCCGGGGCGCTCGGTGACGAGCCGACCTCCTGGGCGTGGGTGCTGACCAGTCCCGGCCCGTCCCCGCTGGCCGACCTGGTGACCCGGCTGCATGCGCTGACCGCGACCCGGCGCCGCGACCGGACCGGGCCGGATCACGAGGTGCCGCACGATGACCTGCTCAAGGCGGTTCGTGCCGAGCCGCACCGGCTGGGTGTGCTCGCCGCGGAGGCGGCCGCCGCCGGTCGCCGCCCGGTCATCGTGATCGACCAGTTCGAGGAGCTGTTCACCCAGTGCCCGGACCCGGCGGAGCGGCTCGCCTACGCGTCCGCGCTGGCCTCGGCGGCGCCCGCGCTCGTGGTGATCGCGGTCCGGTCCGACTTCTACCGGGACTGCGCCGCGCTGCCCCCACTGGCCCGGATCCTCGCCGCCGGGCACGTCGTCCTCGGCGCGTTGGACGCCGACGCGATCCGACGGGCCGTCGTCGAACCGGCCGAGCACGCCGGCCTCACCGTCGAGCCCGGCCTGCCCGACCTGCTGCTGCACGACCTGGGCGCGGACGGGCGGGACGGCTACGAGCCGGGGGCGCTGCCGCTGCTCGCCCACGCGCTGCGCGCCACCTGGGACCGGCGCGAGGGGATCCGGCTGACGGTGGCCGCCTACCGGGCCACCGGCGGCATCCGGCACGCGATCGCCGAGACCGCCGAGGGCATCTATCTGGATCTGCCGCCGGAGGATCGGGACCGGCTGCGGGACGCGCTGCTCGCGCTGGTCGTGGTCACCGCCGACGGCACCGCCGCACGCCGCCGGGGTGAGCGGGCCGCGAGCGACTCGCGGGTGCTGCGCCGCCTGGTCCGGGCCCGGCTCGTCACGGTCGGCACGGACACCGTGGAGATCAGCCACGAGGCGCTGCTGACCAGCTGGCCCCGGCTGGCCGGCTGGGTCGCCGAGGCTCGCGAGGACCTGCTGCTACGCCAGTCGGTGATCGAGGCGGCCCGCGACTGGGACCGGTCCGGCCGCGACCCCGACCTGCTGCCCCGTGGTTCCCGCCTGCTCGCCGCCCGGGACCGGGTGCCGACCGGTGACGGCGTACCGCCGCTGGTCGGGGAGTACCTGGCGGCCGGTGACGCGGCCGCCGAGCGGGAGCAGCGGGCGCGGGAGCGGGCCACCCGCCGGTTGCGCCGGATGGTCGCCGGCCTGGCCGTGGCGCTGCTGCTGGCGGTCGGCGGCGGTCTGGTCGCGGTGCAGGGGCAGCGCACCGCCGGTGCGGCCGGTCGGGACGCCCGCTCCCGCCAGTACGCCGCCGAGGCCCTCGCCCTGCTGGACCACGACGAGCCGGCCGCGGTCCGTCGGGCGCTGGCCGCGTGGGGCGAGGAGCCGACCGTGGAGGCCCGGGGCGCGCTGCTCTCCGCCCAGATGGTGCGGTTCGCCGGGCACCTGGGCACGGTTCCGGGCGGCAACTCGGCCGCGGTCAGCCCGGACGGGTCGCGGATCGCGATCGGCGACGACAAGGGTGTGGTCCGGCTCTGGGACACCGCGACGCTCACCGAGGTCGGCCCGCCGCTGACCTATCCGGCACCGCCGGAGAACCTGGACAAGGTCTGGGTCAACTCGGTGCAGTTCTCCTCGGACGGCCGCTATCTCGCGTCCGGCGCGATCGTGCCGGACGGCGTGCGGATCTGGGACGCGACGACCGGCGAGCTGATCCGTGCGCTTCCGGCCTACGGGGCGGTCGGCTGGCTGCCCGGCACCACCACGGTCGTGTCCACCCGTACCGATGGGGCGCGGGATCTGGGTTTCTGGGACGCGGTGACCGGCCGGTCGATCCGCACCATGGCGGCCGGTGGCGACGGTGTGATGTCACTGTCGGTGAGCCGGGACGGGAAGTATGTCGCGACCGCCGGGGCGGATGCCCGGGCCGAGGTCAGGCGGATCGGCGACGGTGCACGGACGATGTCGCTGACCGGCCCGGCGTTTCTCGCCTTCGCCCCGGACGGCTCGCTGATCACGAACGAGCCGGGCACGAGCGGGCACAGCCGGCTCAAGCAGTGGGAGCCCGCCACCGGCCGCAAGCTCCGGGACATCACGCCGTCCGATCACACGAGCGCGCCGCCGGCACCGTTCGCGGTCACCGGTGACGGCATGATCATCGCCGCGGCCGCGCTGCGCAACGTCGACCTGTGGTCGCTCAGCAACGCGACGCAGAGCACCATGCGTACCGGCCTGTCCTCCTACGGCGCGGCCGCCGCCTCGGCGAACGGGCAGGTGGTGGTGGTGACCGCGCCGACCGGGCCGTCCGTGGTGCACAGGCGGTTGGTGAATGCACTGAACACCGACGGCGAGGTGTACGGCGCGGTGTTCTCCCCGGACGGGCGGCGGATCGCGGCCGGCGGCCAGGACGGGACGGTTCGGGTGTGGGACACCGCCACCCGGGAGCGGACCGGTTCGTTCCGCCCGGCCGGACCGGTGAGCGGCCTGGTGTACGCGACGGACGACCTGCTCGCACTGGTCACCGCCGCGCGGACCCTGGAGCTGTGGGACGAGACCGGTAGACGGCACGACTCGGTGGATCTGAGCCGGTGCACCGGTGACCTGGCCGTCTCCCGGGACGGCCGGCTGCTCGCGGTCGCCCTGTTCACCTGCCTCGGGGAGAGCGACGCCTGGCTGTCGGGCGAGATCCGGGTGTACGACGTGGCGGCCCGCCGGATGCGCGGCACGATCGCGCTGGAGAAGCCGGACGAGGAGAGGAACGAGTCGACGTACGCACTCGCCTTCTCCGCGGACGGGTCGGTGCTGCACGCCGGGGTGACCCGGAGCAGCGTCGCGCGAGCGGACGCCGGGTTCTCCGGTGTCCTGCGGTCCTGGCGGGTGGCCGACCTGACCCCGGTCGGCGAGCCCCACCCGCTGGGCGGCTACCAGCCGCTGGATCTGGTGGTCGCGCCGGACGGCCGGTCGATGGCGGTGACCGGGACGAACCGGTTCGTCGACGTGCGCAGCGGGGACGGGGCCGTATCGCTGTGGACCACCGCGGAGCAGGGCGACCAGATCGACCGGGTGGCGTTCTCGCCGGACGGGCGCACGCTGGCGGTCGGTGACCGGAGTGGGCCGATCCATCTGTGGGACACCGCGACCCGGGCGCGGACCGCCACCCTGCGTGGGCACATCGGCGTGGTAAGGGCGCTGGCCTTCGCCCCGGACGGCGGCCTGCTGGTGAGTGGATCGTTCGATTCGCTGGTGTCGGTGTGGCCGCTGGACCCGGCGGTGGCGGGCCGCCGGCTCTGCGGCATCGCCACCGCACTGAGCCGAAACGACGCCCAGCCGCTCCCGGAGCCTTGTCGACGGTTTCGTCAGTGACGCGCCCCTACGATTCGGCGCCCGGCGCAACGGTCACCGCCGTGAGCACGAGCCCGCCGGACACCTGCCACCGCCCGTGCAGGGCCGGCCAGGGTGATGCGATGTGGATCCGGGCGGCGAACGTGCCCCGTTCCCGGTCGATGGTGAGGCTCGCGTCCTCGAAGCCGAGCCAGCGCCGGGTCACCGGGAACCATGCTTTGTAGACGGACTCCTTCGCGGAGAACAGCAGCCGGCCCCAGTGCACCGCCGGGTCCTCTTCGGCGAGGTGGGCCAGGTGCTCCCGATCGTCGGGTGTGGTCACCGCCGGAAACACCCGGGGCGGCAGCGGGGCGTGCGTCTCGGCGTCGATGCCCAGGCTGGTCACATCGGCGACACGGGCGACGGCGGCGGCCCGGTAACCGGCGCAGTGGGTGATGCTGCCGACCACCCCGTCCGGCCAGATCGGTTCGCGGCGGGGGCCGGGACGGATCGGCGCCGGGGCGAATCCGAGCCGGGCCAGGGCTTCGCGGGCGCAGCGGCGGGCGGTCACGAACTCCCGGCGTCGGCCGTCGACGGCCCTCGCCACCAGGTCTTCCTCACCGGGGAAGCACGGCTCGTCCGGGTCGTCGGTGAACGCCTCGGCGGTGATCACGGAGGGGGGCAGCAGATCGTGGAGCACACGGAAGTGTCCCACCCGGCGGTGACCGGCCGGCATGCTGCCCGGACCTGACTTCCTGTCGTAAAGGGGACGCTCTGGTCGTTAGCTCGAAGAGGGGTGTTCTGAAACCTCTGGAAGGCACAATGGCGGCATGGATCTTCGACAGGGCATCGGTCTACGCAAACTGGGCAGGACCACCGATGAGTTCCAGCAGGACCTGTTGAGCAACCTCTATTACCGGCGCGGTACGACAGTGGAGTCGGCGAGCGCACGGGACGCGTACGAGGCTCTCTCCCAGACCGTGCGCGACCATCTCGCCGAGCGCCGGGCCCGGACCGCCGCGGCACAGTTCGCCAGCAATCCGCGCTGGGTGTACTACCTCTCCGCGGAGTATCTGCTGGGCGCGCAGCTCGAACAGAATCTGCTCTACTCCAGCACCGGTGAGCTGGCCGCGGAGGCGGTCAAGGCGCTCGGCTTCAGCCTGGAGGACCTGGAGGACCTGGACGTCGAGCCGGGCCTCGGTAACGGCGGCCTGGGCCGTCTCGCCGCCTGCCTGGTCGACTCGCTGGCCACCCGGGACATCCCCGCGGTCGGCTACGGCATCCGCTACGACCTGGGCATCTTCCGTCAGATCATCACCGAGAACGGACAGACCGAGCTGCCCGACGACTGGGCGTTCCAGGGCAACCCGTGGGAGTTCCCGGCGCCCGACGACAGGCAGACCGTCGGCTTCTACGGGCACACCGAGCCGATTCCCGGTTCGGAGACCCGCAAGACCTGGGTGCCCGGTGAGATCGTGCTCGGCGAGCCCAGCCACATGCTGGTCCCCGGCTACGGCACCGAGACCGTGAACATCGTCCGGCTGTGGAGCGCGAAGGCCAGCGAAGCCTCGTTCGACCTGAGCCGGTTCTCCGCCGGGCAGTATGCGGAGGCCGTGCAGGAGGCGGTCCGCGCCGAGAACATCAGCAAGGTCCTCTACCCCGACGACAGCACCGAACTGGGCCGGGAGCTGCGCCTCAAGCAGCAGTACTTCCTGGTCTCGTGCTCGCTGCGGGACATCGTGCGCCGGTTCCGGCTGCGTAACGAGGGCTGGGACACGTTCGCCGACAAGACCGTCATCCAGCTCAACGACACCCATCCGACGATCGCGATCCCCGAGCTGATGCGGCTGCTCGTCGACGAGTACGAGGTGGAGTGGGCGAAGGCCTGGGAGATCACCCGGCGGACCTTCGCGTACACCTGCCACACGCTTCTGCCGGAGGCCCTGGAGACGTGGCCGGTCCGGATGTTCGAGAAGCTCCTCCCCCGGCACCTGGAGATCATCTACCTGATCAACATGCTGTTCCTGCGTGAGGTGGAGGCCCGGTTCCCCGGCGACCACGACCGCCTGCGCCGGATGTCGATCATTCAGGAGGAGCCGGAGCGCCGGGTCCGGATGGCGCACCTCGCGGTGGTCGGCACCGAGGCCGTCAACGGTGTGGCCGAGTTGCACTCGAAGCTGTTGCGCGAGACGGTGCTGGACGACTTCGCCGCCCTGTGGCCGGCCAAGTTCCAGAACGTGACGAACGGCGTCTCGCCCCGGCGGTTCGTCAAGCTGGCGAACCCGCGACTGTCCGATCTGATCACCGAGGGTCTCGGCGACGACGGCTGGCTGCGTGACCTGGAGAGACTCGCCGGGCTGGAGCGGCTCGCGGACGACGGCTCGTTCCGGGAGCGCTGGCAGGCGATCAAGCGGGCCAACAAGGTCGACCTGGCCGTGGGTGACCCCGACTCGCTCACCGACGTGATGATCAAGCGGTTCCACGAGTACAAGCGGCAGCAGCTCAAGCTGCTCCACGTCATCACGCTCTACCAGCGGATCCGGCAGAACCCGGCGGCCGACTGGGTGCCGCGCACGGTGCTGTTCGCCGGCAAGGCCGCGCCCGCCTACCACGCGGCGAAGGACATCATTCAGCTCATCGCCACGGTCGCGCACCGGATCGAGGCGGATCCGGTGGCGTCGCCGTACCTCAAGGTGGTCTTCCCGTCCAACTACAACGTGACGCTCGCCGAGCGGATCGTCCCGGCCGCCGACCTGTCCGAGCAGATCTCGCTGGCCGGCAAGGAGGCGTCCGGCACCGGCAACATGAAGCTGGCCCTGAACGGCGCCGTCACCATCGGCACCCTGGACGGCGCGAACATCGAGATCCGCGCCCGGGTCGGTGAGGACAACTTCTTCCTCTTCGGCATGGACGCCTACGAGGCCGCCCAGGCCCGGATCAACGGATACCACCCGCGGCACTTCTACGACCGGGACGAGGAGTTGCGGGCCGCGATCGACACCCTCACCTCGGGTGTCTTCGGTGACGTCGGCCGCCGGGTGGCGGGCAGCCTGCTCGACTGGGACGAGTATCTGACGCTGGCCGACTTCCGTTCCTATCTGGAGTGCCAGGAACACGTGGAGAAGACCTGGCGTGATCCGGCCCGCTGGACGCGGATGTCGATCCTGAACACCGCGCACAGTGGTTTCTTCAGCTCGGACCGTACGGTCGCCGACTACGCGGCCCGGATCTGGCGGGTGTCCCCAATTCCGGTCGCACCGCCGGCCTGAGAAATCCAGGCGGCCGGTCGTGCGGGCTGTTCCGGGGCGGCCTCGACAGACCTCACGACCCGCCGCTTTCAGGCGGCCTGGAACAGGTAGACGACGCCCAGGGCCACGGCCAGGGCACCCAGTAGGAAACGCAGCGCCGCCTCCGGGAAGTGCCGCTGGAGCCGGGCGCCCAGGTAACCGCCGATCAGGCCGCCGAGACCGCAGAGCAGGCCGAGCGTCCAGTGCGGGGCGATCTCGCCGCCGTCGGTGGTGAGGGCGATCAGACCGTACGTGCCGGCGCCCGCGATCGACGTCACGAACGTGGACGCCAGTGCGGCCGGTGCGACCGTGGCCATCGGGATGCCGCTGCCGGCCAGGATCGGGCCGAGGATCGAGCCGCCGCCGATGCCGTAGATTCCACCGACCGTACCGACACCCAGCCCGAGCCAGACGATCGGCAGGTCACGCCGTCGGCGGGCGACCGGGGCGGGCCGGACCGCGCGCAGGCACAGCCAGACCCCGAGCGGCAGTAGCACCGCCGCCACGACCAGCCGGAACACCCGCGGGCCGGGCAGCGCGAACACCCGCAGGAACGCGCCGAGCACCACACCGGGCAGGGTGCCGGCGATCAGCAGCCGGGTCAGCGGCCTGTCGAATCCGCCCTGCCGCAGGTAACGCAGCAGCGCACCGGGGCCGGCCACCACGTTGTAGAGCAGGTTCGTCGGGGTGACCGCGGGGTTGGGCACGTGCAGGACGCTGAGCTGGACGGGCAGCAGGAAGACCGCGCCGGAGACACCCACCGGCGCGGTCACGATCGAGATGAGGAAACCGGCCAGGAGCCCGGCAATCCCTATTTCCATGATCGAGAAGGTAGACCATGCGGTGCTGATATCCGCGTCTCACCGGCCGAACAGCCCTTGCCCCGGACCCGACCTGATCTCTAACGTCGTCCGGTCTGCTCTCTGCCGTGGTCCGGTCTGATGGGAACAAGGAGGTGTGTGCCGGTTGCGCGACGATGCCTTCCACGCGTATTTCGAGCGGCATCATGCCTCGATGTCGCGTCTGGCGTACCTGATGACCGGCGAGTCCGAGGTCGCCGACGACCTGGCCGCGGACGCGCTGACCGAGGTGTGGCGGCACTGGGACCGGGTCACCGAGGCCGACGACCCGGTGGCCTACGGTCATGGCATCGTGATGAACCTGGCCCGCAACTGGGTACGCCGCCGCAGCCGGGAACGTCTGCTGTCGTTCGAGTCGCTGCGCCGCGGCCGGGACACCGACGTGTCGGCCGTCCTGGACGTCCGCGGGGCGCTACGCCGGCTCCCGCATCGCCGACGCGCCTGCGTGGTCCTGCGCTACGCCTTCGACCTGCCGGAACGTGAGGTCGCGGCGATCCTCGGCATCTCCGTCGGCGCGGTGAAGAGCTCGACCTCGCGCGGTGCGCGGCAACTCGCCGGATTATTGGGGGACGACGTCCGCATCGACGGCTGGGAGGCGGCACGATGAGGCCCTCCGACGACCGGCTCCGGGCGGCGCTCCGGGCCGAGGCGGACCGGCACCGCCCGGACCGCGACGCCATGCTGGACCGGATCACCCTGGCCGCGATGCAGGACACCGGCCACGGCCGCCGACGGGCGGTCCTGCCGGGCGGCCGGCGCGGTCCCCGGGTCCGGGTGGCCGCCGTGGTCGCCGCCGTCGTGACCGTTTTCGGCGGGGGCGGAGTCGGCACGTGGGCGCTGGCCGGTGCCGACGATCGGGACGAGGCCATTCCGGTGCCGTCGGTCGCCCCGGCGACGACCACGGCGAGCCCGGTCTCCACCGATCCGGTCAGCATCGCGCCGTCCCTCCCGGCCACCGGCAGTCCGGCCGAGTCGCCGGCCGGCCGGCCCACCCCGAGTCGGACGACGTCGGCCGCCACCCCGTCGCCGTCGCTCACCAAGGGGCAGCCCGGTTTCACCCGGGTCAGCCAGGGCCCGCTCTGGTCGGACGGCTCGGTCGATCCGGACAGCGGCGACACCCAGGGCGCGAGCGTCGTGACGCTGAAGACCACCGAGGAGCTGACCGCTCTGGAGGTGGTGATCCGGGTGGCGCGTACCGACGGGCTGGTGTCGCGGGGCGGCACCAAGCAGGTCCCCGGCGGCAGCGTCAGCACCACGGTCACCGAGGAGGCCGGCGCGTTGCTCTACCGGTTCACGCTCTCGTCGGCCGACCGACTGGCCCCGGGGACCTACACGTTCACCGCCAAGTACACCCATCCCTCGGGCGGGCGCAACGCCGGCGGCGACACCTATGAGGCGATCGCCACCGCGGGCGGCTCCGCGCTCGACGTCTACGGCAACTTCTTCCCGACGAACTGAGCGGCTTCAGTTCGTCTCCTTGACGTCCTTCAGGGCCAGGGCGGCGATGACGTTCTGGTCGGCGTTCCACTTCTGGAGGGTGGAGCCGTCGCACTCGGCGACGTAGATCTTGCTGATCTTGTAGGTGTTCGGCTGGTAGTAGTCCGGGTTGGCCGACTTCGGGTCACGCGGCTGAAGGCAGTACCGCCCGCTGCTGTCGACGATCTGGTAGCTGCTGGCGTACTTGTTCGTCTCGCCGTAGACGGTCCATTTCTGGTTGATACCGCCCGTGCAGGTCTTGGTCTGCACGTACTGACCCACCGCCGTCGAGAACGGACTGGTCAGGCAGTAGACGGTGCCGTTGTTGGTGGTGATCGTCCCGGTGGCGTGGTTGTCGGCGGTCCCGGCCTTCGACGAGTCGAGCGCGGGCAGGCTGTACCGCTGGTTCCATTCGACGTTCGCCGGGTTCGGGTTCTGCTTGCACGGCCAGGCGATCAGGTGCCCGAAGTTGACGTTCTTCTCAGTGACGTCGAGGCACCGGCCGAACTGGTTGTAGTTGACCAGCTGGCCGACGGCCTGCCCGGCCGGGGAGGCGGCCATACCGGCGCCGACCGCGGCGTCGGGCGACCAGCGGCGGGCGTTGACCGAGCTGGTGTTGCAGGCCGACGAGTTGACGATCAGCAGGAGCAGGCTGTCCGCCGCGCCGTCGGTCTCCCGGTAGAAGCAGGAGCCGTCGGTGTTGGTGCCGGCGGTCAGTTCGGAGCCGACGAACTCGGCGGAACCGTTGAAGCTCCACTGCTGCCGGTACATCGAGGGTTTGGAGCCCTGGCACGGCTGCACGGTGACCCGGTTGCCGGTGACGTGGGTGGTGCCCGCTTCCAGGCACATGCCGAGCGGCCGGGACGGTTTTTGCGAGGCGACCAGCACGATCTGCAGATTGTCGGTGTACGCCCAGGTCTGCGACACCGCGCCGGGGCTGCACAGCTGCATGGTGACCTCCGAGGCGGACGGGTCGCCCGAGGTGGCCGCGATGCAGTAGTCCTTGACACTGCCGCTGGTCCGGTACGCGTGGATGAGCCCGCCGTAGATGTTGGCGTTCGTGGTGTGCAGCACGTAGGTGCCGCTCAGCGTGCGGGTCAGGGTACGACCGCCGGTGACCGCCTTGCCGACCGCGGTGAACCGGGCGTACGCCGGGACGTACTGCGGCCCGTTGACGGTGGCGCAGGAGATCGCGTTGTCGTGGAGCCAGCCGGCGTCCTTGCCCTGCGGATCAGTGCGGTAATAGTCGACCGAGACGGTGTACGACGACGCGTTGCCCGCTCCGACGGTACCGGTGAGCGGGCTGCACGGCAGCTCGGACCGATCGCCCTCCTCGGCGCCGGTGATGGCGTTGGTCTTGACCGCGCCACGCACCTGGGCGAGCCCGACGTCCAGCCCGGCCTGCGCGGCGTGCAGCGCCAGCACCCGGCGGGCCTGGAGGTTGGAGTCGCTGATCGCGTTGATCACCATCGAGGTGAGCATGGCGCTCAGGCTGACGCCGACGAGCGTGATCAGAACGGCGATGGGGAGCGACCCGTCGTCCCCACGTCGGCGCCAGGACCTCATGAGCTCACTCCCCTGGCCTCGGTGCAGGTGCCCGAATTGTCGTCGGCGGTCGCGTTGAGCGCGGTGAACGTGATGTCGGTGACCCGGCTGGACGAGGCCTCGCCGGAACCGACCTTCGCCGTGAAGAAGACCCGCAGCCGCTGGTAGCGGAAGGCGTCCAGGGCGTTGGCGTCGGCCGGGGTGACCGTGAACGGCTGCGCCGAGGTGGTCAGCGACGCCAGCGTGGTCCAGCCGGTCGGGGCCAGCGCACCGGTCTTGACCCACTGGCGGCGCTGCAGCTCGCTTGTCGACGGGCGCAGCCGCAGCTCCACGCAGGTGTCCACGTCGTCCAGGTTGACCAGGTACTCGACGTAGAAGTCGCCGTCCACGGTCGCCGGGTCGCTGATGCTCCGGGCGTACCGGATCTCCTGGTCCAGGGTCCGGAACGCGGCGGTGACCTGCGTCTGCGCCTCGATCTCGGCGTCGATCGAGTTGTACGACCGGTAGATCTGCACGATCGCGACGGTGGTCACCGCGGTGACCACCCCCATCAGCGACGTCGCGACGATCAGCTCGGCCAGGGTGAAACCACTGTCGTCGCGCCGCTTCATCCCGTCACCTTCCAGGTGGCGTTCTTGGTGATCGTGCCGCCGACCGCGTCGGTCACCGTGACCACGACGGTCCAGCTGCCGGCCTTGGACGGGGTTCCGCTGACCACGCCGGTCGCAGCGTCCATGGTCAGCCCGGTGGGCAGGTTGGTCGCGGTGTAGGCGTACGG
The DNA here is from genome assembly GCF_033097365.1 of Actinoplanes sichuanensis. Lineage (NCBI taxonomy): Bacteria > Bacillati > Actinomycetota > Actinomycetes > Micromonosporales > Micromonosporaceae > Actinoplanes > Actinoplanes sichuanensis. Next base: position 11,126,948 of record NZ_AP028461.1, on the reverse strand, counting down.
CTGGACACCGCCGGCCGCCGCGATCGTGACCGTGGTGGCCGTACCCATCGTGAAGGTCTGTGCGGCGACGCTCAGCGACAGGGACGCGGCCGTGAAGGTGAACGTCTTGGACGCCGCCTGCTGGTGAAGGTCGGTGACGGTGACCGTCGAGGTCCAGGTACCGACCGCGGTCGGGGTGCCGGAGACGATGCCGGTGGCCGAGGCCATGGTGAGGCCGGGCGGCAGACCGGTCGCCGTCCAGACGAGCGCCGGGGAGCCGCCGGTCGCCGCGAAGGTCTTGGTGTACGCGACCCCGCCCTTGATCGTCGACGCGCTGGTGTTGCTGGTGCTGATCACCGGCAACGCCTTGATCTGCCAGCTCCAGGCGACGTAGTCCTGCTGGTCGTAGATGTCGGTGACGACGACCCGGGTCGGATAGGTGCCGGCCGTGGTCGGCGTGCCGCTGACCGTGCCGGTGGTCGCGTTGATCGAGACGCCGGGCGGCAGGTCCAGGGCCGACCAGTTGCGGTCGCCCTCGCCGCCGGCGGCCGCGAAGCTCAGCGACACCGGCAGCGTGACGTCGTCGTAGACGACGGCGTCCATCTCGGTGGTCAGGGTCAGCACGCCGGCGCTGCTGTTGGTGTTGAAGACCGGTTCCTCGGTCTTGCTGCCGATCAGCGACGAGCTGACGTACGTGCAGAAGTCACCCGGGCAGAGCCGGCCGGGCCAGGTCACCGCGACGATGACCCGGTAGAACGGGATGAGGTTGCTCTGCCCGGCGGCGGCCGAGGCGGCGATGCACTCGGAGGCGTCCGCGCTCGGCCGGACACACCCGCCGATGTAGAAGTGCTGCCGGTAGGTCAGCCCGTTGAGGGTCTGCTCCAGCGGGGTGGTCGGGAGCTTCGCGGTGGCGCCGGCCCCGGAGGCGGCGTCGGTGTCGTAGGCGACGTCGGTGAGGGCGCTGTCGAGCATCGGGCCGACCGCGTCCAGCGGTGCGGCCCACTGGTCGGTGACGCTCTGCCGGTCGCGGCCGGTGAGGATGGCCGCGACCTTCAGAGCGTGCACCCGTTCCATGGCGTCGTCGGCGAGCTGGATCGCGATCAGCTTGTCGCCGTGCAGATGCGCGAGCCGGCTCGTCGCGACGAACAGCCCGGTGAGCGACGCCGTCACCACCAGGACGACGGCGATCGCCACCATGGTCTCCACCAGGGTGAAGCCCGAGTCCGGAGCCTCGTTACTCCTCATTGACGTCGGTGATCGGCGTCAACTTGCTGATGTTCGCGGGCGCGTTCCACTTCTGCAGCTCGGAGCTGCTGCACTTCTCCACCTTCACCTTGCTCGTGCCGTCGCTGTGGGTGTCCTTGACGGCGGCGTTGAGGTCGGTCGGCTGCAGGCAGTTGCCCTTGCTGTCCATGATCCGGTAGCTGGAGGCGTAGTTGTCGGTGGCGTGGTAGACGGTCCACATCAGGTTGTCGGCCAGCGTCGTGGACTTCGGGTTACAGGCCACCGTCGTGACGTAGATGGTCGAGGACGTGCTGTGCGGCGACTTCAGGCAGAAGAAGTCGGTGTTGTTCGAGCTGACCGCGATCGGGCCGGTCTTCTTGTATTCGGGGGCGACCGGGATCGGGTGCGTCCAGATCTGGTTCCAGTCGACCGCGGCGGCCGGGCTCTGCTTGCAGAACCACGCGATCATGTACGACGAGCCGGTGTTCTTGCTGGTCACGTCGAGGCAGCGGCTGAACTGGGCATAGTTGACGAGCTGGTTGGTGGAGTCACCGGCCATGCCGGCGCCGACACCCGGGTCGGACCGCCAGATCACCAGCGAGGTGTTGCCCGAGCAGGAGTTGAGCAGGATCGGGGTGCCGATCGTGTTGGCGGCCTTCAGGTTGATGCAGTAGCTCTCGATCGCCGACTTGGTGCTGGTCGAGTGGAACTGGCTGCTGCCGTCCAGGCTCCACTGGTATTCGGTGGACCGGGTCACGTCCGGGCACTTCTGGAAGACCACGGCGACGTTGTTGGCGTGCGCGGTCTTCTCCGGCGTGAGGCACATGCCTAGGTTGTTGTTGGTCCCGTTCTCCGAGTTGATCAGCTTGAGGTACAGGTCCTGCGTGTAGCCGAACTGCTGGCTACTGGAGCCGTTGCAGACCTTGGCCACCAGGGCGGTACCGGCCGTCGGCTTCGACGAGCCGGCGTCGAAGCACAGGCTGCCGGTCGTGGTCGCGGCGATCCGGATCGCGCCGCCCGGGATGTTGGTGTTACTGGTGGAGAAGACATAGGTGGCGGTCAGCTTGCGAGCCCCGTCCACATCGTCGGCGGCGGTGGCCTTCGGCGACAGCCCTCTGGACGTCACCTTGGCAGTGGCCGGCACCTCGATGAGCGGACAGTCGAGCTTCTTGTTCTCCTGGTTGTAGTACTCGATCGTCACCCAGTAGTTGAGTTTCTCGCCGGTGCTGTCGACCCCCGCGTCGCCCTTGATGTCGCACTTCGGCATGTCTTCGAGCTGGCCCTCCATCTGGCCGTCACCGTCGAGGTCGACGGAGGCCGCCCGGACCCGTGCCATCACCACGTCCAGGCCGACCTGCGCACCGTTGAGAGCGGTGTTGCGGTCGACGATGCCGCGGGTGGTCTTGATCTGCTGGACGACCACCGGCAGCATCATGGCCGCCATGACGACGCCGACTGTCACGATCATCATCGCCATCGGCAGCGATCCGCGATCGTCGCGGGAGAAGCGGAGCGTGGTCATCATGTGGTCGGCCTTCCCTTGCTGCAGTCGTTGAACGACGACGATCCACGGGCGATGTTCTGAGCGGTGAAGACGCTGTCGAAGGGCAGGGAGACCTTGCCGACCTTGACCGCGAACCTGAGCCGGATCTGCTGGTACTGCGTCTCGAACGTCGAGCCCACCCCGGAGGTGCCGACCGCGGCCGAGGCGTACGGCTTGGCGCCCGGTGCGTAGAGCTCGACCGGCCCCTTGGTGGTGTCCGCGGTCACGCCGGAGGCGATGATGAACGGATTGGCCGGGGTGGAAGACGGCAACGTCCACGACGCCAGGGTGAGCACCCCGTTGTCGAGCTTGATCTGCCGGCACGGGGATTCGAGTTTCTGGTTGACCGGCAGCGCGTACTCCAGGTACCAGCGGCCGTTCACCGCCTTGGCGTCGGAGACCCACGTCGCGTACCGCAGCTCTCGGTCGAGCCGTCGGAAGCTGACGTCGATGGCGTCGCGGACCGACACCGTCTCCTCGGTGCGGTTGACGCTCGAGTAGATCTGCAGGACGGCGGTCACCGACACGGCCATCACCACGGACATCAGGCTCGCCGCCACCAGGACTTCCACGAGGGAGTAGCCCTCATCGCCGCGCCGCCGCACCCGCTTCCCCCTTCTGATCAGTTTCATGCGATGGTCCAGACGAACGTGGTGATCGCGGTCTGGGCCGGGGTCACACTGACCGCGGTCAGGGTCACCAGGTAGGTGCCGGCCTTCGTCGGCGTACCGCTGATGGTGTCCTTGCCGGTGTTGTAGGTGAGGCCCGGCGGCAACCCGACCGCCGTGACCGTGGTGGCCTTGTTGCCGAGAGCCGTGGCGTTGGTGGTGACAGGCACCGTCACCGCCTGGTTCAGGGCCGAGGTCATCTCCGTAGTCGGTGAGGTGAAGCCCAGGGCCGCCGGATTCGCGATGACCAGCGCGAACCGGTCACTCTTCGTCAGGCCCAGTGCGTCGGTCACACTGACCGTCGGCAGGTAGCGGCCGGGGATGAGCGCGACACCGGTGATCTTGCCGGTGGTGGTGTTGATCGTGACGCCGGTGGGCAGGTCGGTGGCCGCGTAGGTGTAGGTGCCGTAGCCGCCCGAGGCCGACACCGTGGCGTTGACCGAGGTGCCGGAGTTGACCTGCTGGTCGGCCGGCTTCACCAGGGTCAGGTCCGGGTGGACGTTGTGGGTGTAGGTGACCTCGGCGAAGGCGCCGTTGATGTCGGTGACCCGGATGACCGCCGTGTAGGTGGCGATCGCGTTGCCGGTGATCGCCCCGGTGCCGGTGTTGATGGTCATCTCGGCCGGGAGCCCGGTCGCGCTGAACGTGTACTTGGGGCTGCCGGTCAGGTCACCGCCGGCGGCGGTCGGCTGGATGGTCGCGGCCTCGCCGACGTGGGTCCGCGGAGCCGACGCGAGGGTGATCGTCGGCGGGTCCACCACCCGGTACGTGATGCTGCTCAGGGTGTCCGAGCGGCCGGCCTTGTCGGTGACCTTCGCGGTGCCGCCGGAATAGGTCCCGACCTTCGTGGCCGTCCCGCTGAGCTGGCCGTCCGTCGACCCGGTGATGCCGGGCGGCAGGCCGGTGAAGACCCAGGTGTTCGGCAGCGTGCCACCGGTGGCCTTGAACTGGAACGGGGTGGCCATGGTGACGCCGTTGTAGAAGACCGGCACCGGGTTGAGCGTCAGGTTCCGGACGACCGGCGACGGGCGCTTGACGTCGAAGACCGGCTCGGCGACCCGGGACACCAGGGTCGAGGCGATGTACGCGCAGCGCCCCCCGGTCTCCGGGCAGCTCTTGTGCGGCCACGTCTCCAGCACGACGACCCGGAAGTACTGCAGGATCGTGGTCGCGTCGGCGGGCCGTTTGGTGCTGGTCGACGGGTCGACGCAGTCGTCGGTCGTCATGAAGTAGACCTCACAGCCACCCACGAAGATCGACTGCTCGAAGGTGATGCCACCCACCGTCACCGACTTGGTCTTGGTGGGGATGGCCGCATCGTCACCGGCCGCCGCGTCGGCGTCGGCCGACCACTCCATCTTCATGCTCTTCAGGTACGGCTTGAGCCGCTCCTTGAAGGGACTGGTGTCGGAGGCGGCCTTCCACTGCGTCGTCACGGTGTCCTTGCCCCGCCCGACCAGCAGCGCCTTGGCCTCCAGCGCCCGGATCTGCTCCAGCGCGGTGGCCGCCACCTGGGACGCCTGCCGCTCGTCGCGCTGCTGTGAAACGGCTGTCGTGCCGTCCACGAAGAACATACCCAGGCCCGCCATGGCGACACTCAAAACCGCCAAGGCGACAATGAGTTCGACGATGGTGAAGCCCTCGTCTTCTTCCCGTCGCATCTCACTCCCAGCTGTGCTCTTCCAGAGAATCGGCACAGCGTCCATCGGCACTCGGCCGGGGGAGTGAAGAAAACTCAGCCGGTTCGTTCGCCGATGTAGTGGCAGAGCTGTTCGAGGGCCTTCCGGGCCGGCCCGGCGGGCAGGGTGCCGGCGCTGCGCCGGGCCGCCTCCGCGTAACCGTGCACGGTCTCCCGCGCCTGCTTCAGCGCCGCCGACTCACGCAGCAGGCCGAGGGCCTCCGCGTGCTCCTCATCGTCGGTCAAGGGGCCTTTCGACAGGAGTTCCCGCAAACGGGGACTGCCGGCCGAAGAGTCGGACAACACGTAGAGCACCGGCAGGGTGGGCACGCCCTCCCGCAGGTCGGTGCCGGGCGTCTTGCCGGATTGGGCGGTCTCCGAGGCGATGTCGAGCAGATCGTCGGAGAGCTGGAAGGCGATACCGATCGCGGTGCCGTACTCGGCGAGGGTCCGCACGTGGTGCTCGGGCAGACCGGAGAAGAGGCCGCCGAACCGGGCCGAGGTGGCGATCAGCGAGGCGGTCTTGTCCTCCACGACCTGCAGGTGGTGCCGGATCGGGTCGCCACCGCGCGGGCCGACGGTCTCCGCGAGCTGCCCGCGGACCAGCTGAACGAGCATGCCGGCCTGCAGACGGACCGCCTCGTCCCCCAGGCTCGCGGCCATGTCCGCGGCCCGGGCCAGCAGGAAGTCGCCCACGTAGACCGCGATCCGGTTGCTCCACCGGGAGTTGGCACTGGCCGCGCCCCGCCGCAGCGGCGCCTCGTCCATCACGTCGTCGTGGTAGAGGGTGGCCAGGTGGGTCAGCTCCATCATCACGGCGGCGGTCAGCAGCTCGGGCCGGGACGGGTCGCCGAGCTGCGCGCCGAGCGCGACGGTCAGCGGGCGGAACCGCTTGCCACCGGCCCGGACCAGATGCGCCGCGGCCTCGTCGATCAGCGGGTCGGAACTGGTGACCGAGACCAGCAGCTCCTGCTCCACCTCCGCCAGGAACTCCGCGACCCGGTCACGGACGTCCGGATCGACGAGGTCGCTGAGTCCAGGTATCGAGGCCGCCATGATCAAAAGGCTAGATCACGCCTCTGAGAGAACGCCGGCGAGCCCGCCGGTGCAGAATCAGGACATGACCCTCACCGACCCGCTCGATCTGCTGGACATCGACAGCCTGCTCAGTGACGAGGAACGGCAGATCCGCGAGACGGTGGCGCGGTTCGTGACCGACCATGTGCGGCCGCACGTGGCGGACTGGTTCGAGGAGGGCACCTTCCCCCGCGAGCTGGCGCCCGAGTTGGGCAAGCTGGGGGTCCTCGGGATGCACCTGGAGGGCTACGGCTGCGCCGGGACGAGTGCGGTCGCCTACGGCCTGGCCTGCCTGGAGCTGGAGGCCGGCGACTCGGGGCTGCGCAGTTTCGTCTCGGTGCAGGGCTCGCTGGCGATGTTCTCGATCTGGCGGTACGGGTCGGAGGAGCAGAAGCAGGAGTGGCTGCCCCGGATGGCGGCCGGCGAGGCGATCGGGTGCTTCGGTCTCACCGAGCCCGATTTCGGCAGCGACCCGGCGAACATGCGCACCCGGGCGGTTCGCGACGGTGACGACTGGATCCTGAACGGGTCCAAGATGTGGATCACCAACGGCAGCATCGCCGACGTGGCGACCGTCTGGGCCCGTACCGAAGAGGGGGTCAGGGGTTTTCTCGTCCCCAGAGACACACCCGGCTTCACCTCCCGGACGATCAAGAAGAAGCTGTCGCTGCGCGCCTCGATCACCGGTGAGCTGGCGTTCGACGACGTGCGGCTGCCCGCCTCGGCGCAGTTGCCCGGCGCGCAGGGGCTGGGGGCGCCGCTGAGCTGCCTGAGCGAGGCCCGGTTCGGCATCGTCTTCGGCTCGGCCGGGGCGGCCCTCGACTGTGTGCGCACCGCGGTCGACTACGCGAAGGCGCGGGTCCAGTTCGGCAAGCCGATCGCCGCCTTCCAGCTCACCCAGGAGAAACTGGCGGACATGGCGGTCGGCCTCAACACGTCGGCGCTGCTCGCGCTGCACCTGGGCCGACTCAAGGACGCCGGCACGATCAAGCCGCACCAGATCAGCGTCGGCAAACTCAACAACGTGCGGACCGCGCTGGCCATCGCCCGCGAATGCCGCACCATCCTCGGCGGCAGCGGCATCACCCTGGAGTATTCGCCGCTGCGGCACGCCAACAACCTCGAATCGGTCCTCACCTACGAGGGCACGTCCGAGATCCACACGCTGGTGATCGGCCAGGCGCTGACCGGCCACGCCGCCTTCAAATGAGCTACTGGTAGCCGCGGATCTGGCAGAACACCTTCGTCAGGTCGCCGCCCCGGGCGTCCCACACCTCACCGCCACTGGCCTGGGCGACCTGCCGCATCTGCTCCTCGGCGGCCTCCCCGAACAGCACCGGGAAGACCGGCACCGGCTCGGCGTCGGCCGGGCGTTTCCGCAGCTGGGCGGTGAAATCGGCGAGAGCCCGGCCGCGGTTGCTCTCGCCGTCGGTCATCAGCACGATGCTGGCGAACCGGTTCCGGTCGGCGGCGCCGTCCAGTTCCCGGTAGGCGGCGAGCAGCGAGTCGTACACGGCGGTGTCGCCACCGGCGGACAACCGGCCGACCGCGGCCCGAAGCCGCTCCCGGGACGGCTGCGGGTCGGCGGCGTCCACGGTGAAGCGCCGCGCCGCCGCCGGTTTCGAGCTGAACGGGAGCAGGACCACCTCCTCGCGGCTGCGGAACCGGCAGGACTCCCCGGTCAGTGAGGTGTTCAGGCCGGTCAGCCCGGCGAGCGCGGTCTTCAGCTGGGCGATCCGGCCGCCCCGCATCGAGCCTGACACGTCCAGCACGTACACCGTCCGGGACGGCCGTCGCAGCCGATCCTGGTACGCGGTGAGCAGCGCGTCGATCGCCTCCCGGGTGTCCGGGAAGGACAGTTCCACCGGGGCGGCCGGCAGCTCGGCGGGCAGCGTCACTCCGGTGACCGCGGGCCGCCGCCCGGTGTCCCGCACGATCCGGTCCTGCACGGCGGCGCCGCGCAGATGGGCGGCCAGCCGCTCGTGCGCGTCGCGGGCTTCGGTGGCCGCGCCGGTGAGCAGGGTCAAGGGATAGTCGGCGCTGATCACCCCGTCCCCGGGACGGATCACGGTCAGCTGCTCGGACAGCTTCCCGGAGGTGTTCAGCTCCAGCAGCGACGCCTCGTAGGTGATCAGCCCGTCCACCGCCGGGCCGGGATCGGTTCCGGTCATCCGCCCGATGTACGCGTCGGTCAGCCAGCCGGACGATCCGGCGGTGATCCGCTGCCCGCTGAAGAACGCGGTGAGCGGGGCGGCCACCCGGTCGATCGCGGCGGCGTCCAGGGCCCGGCCTCTGCCGTCGAGTGCCGAGGCGACCGCCACCAGCGCCGAGAAGCCGGTGTTGGAGGCGGCCGGGTCGGTCATCGCGAAGGTCAGCTCGCCTTCGCCGGCGGCGGTCGCGATGTCGGTCCAGGTGACCGCCCGGCCGGTCCAGCCGAGGCGTTGTGCGGTTGACGCGCGGACGCCGAGCACCACCGGCGAGCCCATGATCCGGGTGGCGTTGCCGAGCCGCTGTTTCGCCTCGGGCAGCGTTTCCAGGTAGCGGTTCGAGGAGAACCACAGCGCGTCGTACTTCCCGTCGGCCCGGCCGGTGGCGACCGCCTCGGCGCCCTCCAGGCTGCCGATCAGGTCCATCTTCACCGAGACGCCGGTCGCCTTCGCCGCCTCGTCGAGGATCGGCTGCATGTCGGCCAGTTCGCTGCCGGCCAGCACCCGGAGCGTCGTCGGCGGTCCGGAGCTGACCGGAAGCGGCGGTGGTGGCGTCTCCCTCCCCGTGCAGCCGGCCAGGATCGTCGCCGCGAGCAGGGCGGCCAGGAGACGTCTCACTTCGGGCACTGTGCGGCCTTCCGCTGCTCAGCGAGCTTGTCGAGCATCAGTTCGAGCACCTGGTAGTCGGGCGGTTCGACGACCACCGGCGGGTTCGGGCGGTCGGCCAGGGTGCGGCCCTGCGGGCGGAACCCGTACTCGGCCGCGATGTCCTTGAGGGTCACGTCGTCGCGCAGCAGCTTCCCGAGCTCGCTACCGGCCGGGGTGAGCGGGACCAGGGTGTGCCAGGCGTACACGGTCGGGTCGGGGAACAGCAGCACCCGCTCACCGTCGGCGGGCACCCGCTGCTCGGAGACGGTGTCCAGGAACTGCGACTCGTAGACCAGCGCCATCGGGATCCGCTCCGGCCCACCGGTCAGGTACTCCTCGAAGAGCACGCCGCTGGTGTTCGGTTTGGTGCCCTGGTCGAGGACGAGCCGGCACAGGTCGGGCAGCAGTCTCGGCAGCGCGTCGGCACCGCTGACCGGCCGGTCGTCGTTGAGCACGGCCGACGCGATGGAGAGGAACATGATCGCCGAGTTGGAGTCGGCCGGGTCGGTGGTCCGCAGCATCACCACGTTGCCGTTGGGCGAGCCCGGGTTGACGTCTTTCCAGGTGGTCCCGGCCCGGCTCATCTCGATCAGCCGCCCGATCGAGACGACGTCGCGGCCCTTGACGGTCTGCACCACGCCGTCGGCGCGCAGCACCTCGACGGTCGGCTTGAAGGTGGCCACGCCCATCACCGAGGAGAACGGCTTGTACGACTCGGTGATCCCACGCTCCTCCATGATCTTCTCGGCGGTCGGGGTGCTCGACGGGAACGCGAAGTCGTACCCGGAGGCGACCCGCTTCGCCATGTCGCGGGAGCCGTCCGCGTCGATCCGCAGCGTGAACCCGGCACAGCGGAGCACGTCGACGACCCGCGAATCCCTGAGGTAGGTCTCCTTCTCCGAGCCGACGATGCCGCTCACCTCGGTCTGCGTCGTGGCGCAGGTGCCACCGGCGACGGCCTCCTCGCGGGTCGCCACCCGCCAGACCACGACCAGGATGAGCAGCACCGCCACGGCGACGGCGAGTAGCCGGAGTCTCATCGGGTCGCTCCATCGATCAGGCGGGTCGAGTCGTCGCGGCCGGAGGTGCCGGGACGGACGCCCCAGCCGAGGAAGGCACCGGCCGTGGCGAGGGCGGGCAGCGCCCACAACGCCGAGGTCGCGTCGAGCAGGCCGGCCGAGGCGAGGCCCAGACCGGCTACCGCACCCAGCGCACCGCCACCGATCGGCCACGCCACCTCCCGGGACATCCGGGACGGCGCCTCGGCCCGCGGGTTCAGCGCCGCCCAGGCCTCCTCGCCGAAGTCGGAGGCGCTCGCGTACCGCTGATCGGGGTCTTTGGCCAGGCCCTTCTCGACCACCCGCCGCAACTCGGCCGGAATCGTCGGCGGCAGCCCGCGCGGCGGGTCGAACAGGTGCGCCCGCAGCGGGAACGGCATGCCGGTGTCGCCGAACGGCAGCTTCCCGGTCAGCGCCTGATAGAGCACGACGGCCAGCGAATAGATGTCGGCGCGGTGGTCCGACCGGGTGCCGAGCAGGCGTTCCGGGGCGATGTAGGACGGCGTGCCGACGATCTGCCCACCCCGGGTGATCTCCGGGTCGGCCGTGTCGATCCGGTGCGCGATACCCCAGTCGAAGAGGTACGCGTGATCGTGCCCCGCCCGGTGCCCACGCTCCAGCATGATGTTCGACGGTTTCACGTCACGGTGCCGCAGGCCCTTGGCGTGTGCGGCGGCCAGCGCGGACGCGATCTGCTGGACGATGTCGACCGCCCGGGCCGGGTTGAGCGGCGCGATCCGGATCTCCTCGGCCAGGGTGATGCCACGGATCAGGCGCATCGCGATGTACGGCTGAGGCGTCGCCGCGAAGTCGTAGACGGCCACCACGTACGGGTTCTCGATCTCGGCGGCCAGGCGCATCTCGCGTAGGAAGCGTTCCCGCAGCTCCGGGTCGAGCAGGGCGGCCGAGGTGAGCAGCTTCAGCGCGACGGTCCGGCCGGTGTGGCTGTCGAGCGCCTCCCACACCTCACCCATCCCGCCCTTTCCCAGCAGCGTGATCTTCTGATAGCGGCCGCTCTGCTCGGGCATTTCCACTCCGGACGGCATCGAGGTGCTCGGGACCGGATAGTACGACCACCTGACCTGCCAGAAATCGGCGCAAACTCCCGCCAATGCGCACGCGAGAGCCGGCTGTTCATCACACGTTCATCCATGGGTCGCGCCGCCCCGAGAGACCCGTACCGATGAAGTATGTTTATGATCTTGCCGCGTGATCCACAGAAAACTGTCCATAGTGGCAGCAATAGGATTGATCGCGGCCGCCGTTCTCGGCGCCTCCCCCGCCCACGCCGACGAGACCACCGCCGAACCCCCGGTGGTGGAGCTGGTCCTCGACGTCAGCGGCTCGATGAAGGCCGCCGACATCGACGGCGAGACCCGGATGACAGTCGCCAAACGCGCCTTCAACGAGGTCGTCGACGCCCTGCCGGAGACCACCCAGCTCGGCATCCGGGTGCTCGGCGCGACCTACGGCGGCGAGAACAAGAAGCTCGGCTGCAAGGACACCCAGCAGATCGTGGCGGTCGGCCAGGTCAACCGGGTCGCCGCCAAGAACGCCATCGCCACCCTGAAACCGACCGGGTTCACCCCGATCGGGCTGTCCCTGCGCGAGGCGGCCAAGGACCTGGACGGCGCCGGCTCGGCCCGCCGGATCGTCCTGATCACCGACGGCGAGGACACCTGCACCCCGCCCGACCCCTGCGACGTGGCCCGCGAACTGGCCGCCCAGGGCACCGACCTGGTCGTCGACACCCTTGGTCTGGCGCCCGACGAGAAGACCCGTAAACAGCTGGTCTGCATCTCCCAGGCGACCGGGGGCACGTACGCCGCGGCGCAGAGCGAGGAGGAGCTGACCGACCGGATCAAGCAGCTCGTCGATCGGGCGGCCCAGCCGCCACCGGTCACCCCGTCCGTGGTCAAGGGCGCACCCGACTGTGCGACCGCGCCGCTGCTGGCCGCCGGCGTCTACACCGACCGCGAGCTGATCGGCGAGCACCGGTACTACCGGGTCTCGGTCCGTGACGGCGACGAACTGCGGGCCTCGGTCAGCATCGCGCTGGACCGGCCACTGAACCGGGACTACGGCGTGCTGGTCAAGGCATCCACGGTGGACGGCCGGGAATTGGTCCGCGGCGTGGACGCGGGTAGCGGACGGGCCGACGTGATCTCGGCGGGTCTGCGCTGGTCCGGTGACGAGGAACCGGCACTCTCCGCGACCTCGGACATCTGCCTGATCGTGAGCAACTCGTTCGCGTCGGCCACCGCGGCCGGCGCGCCCGGTATGCCCGTCGAGCTGAGCATCGGCCTGGTCGCCGCCTCCCAGGCGCCGGACGCCCCCGGGCTCGGCCGCGGACTGCTGCTGCTCTTCGTGCTCGTGATCGCCGGCCTGATCGCCGGAGTGCTGGCCGGCTGGCTGACCCGCTGGTGGGTCGCCAAGTGGAAGGAGAACTGACCATGCAGCAGCTCATACTGGCCGCGGCTCTTCTTCTCGCCGACCCGTCCGCCGGACCCACCCCGCTGGTCAGCACCGCGGGCACGTCGTACCTGACCGCGGTGGCGATCTCGGCGGATCAGCCGGTCGACGTCTCCGCCGTGACCGGCGACTACCTGTACTGGCAGTTCCCGGCCACCGCCGGGCAGCGGCCGGAACTCGCGATCGACGTCAAGCTGCCGGCCGAGGGGCGGACCGGTTCGCACGCGTGGACCGTCGAGGTGTTCGACGGGCTGCGGCGTCGGCAGGCCTGCGTCGGCGGCGAGCAGAGCCCGGTCGCCGAGACGTCGGACACCTCGGTGACGCTCGGCTGCCGACTCCGGCAGGTCCGCTCGTGGGCCGAACCGTGGGACGGCGACCCGCTGCCCGGCACCTACTACGTGCGGCTGTCGAGCACCGACCTGCCGGAGAAGGACCTGGGCCTACCGGTCGAGGTGAACCTCAAGCTGACCGCGCCGACCGGTGACACCGGCGCCGATCAGGGTTCGCTGGCCGCCCCGCTGGTACCGGACAACCGCCCCGGCAAGGTCCTGACCACACCGGCGCCCGTCCCGTCGGCTGCGCCCGCCGACGAGTCGTCGTTCTCCTTCGACTGGATCCCGGAATTCTCGTCCCGCTGGATCTGGACGGCGAGTGGTGGCGTCCTGGCCGCGCTGGCCGGCCTGATCGGCTTCTCCTGGACCCGCCGGCGCCGGGTCTGAGAACAGCGCCACCGTCGTGAGGCGTCCCGCCGGGGACGCCTCACGACACGGCGTCAGATCGCGGACCGATCGGCGATGTACGGCCTCAGCTCCAACTCGATCGAGCGGGGGCCGTGCCGCTCGGTGCGAACCAGCTCCGGGCGTCCGATGTGGTATCCCTGGGCGAAGTCGACACCCAGCTCACCCAGCATCACCATCGTCGCGTCGTCCTGCACATATTCAGCGGCGGTGCGGACACCGAGATCGCGGCACATCCGAACGACCGACCGAACGATCACCTGGTCGGTCGGCGATCCGGGAAGATCCTCGATGAAGCCTCCATCGATCTTGACCAGGTCGATCGGGAAGTACTTCAGGTAGCTGAGCGAGGCGAACCCCGCGCCGAAGTCGTCGAGGGCCAGTTTGCAACCGAGGTCCCGGAGTCCGGCCGCGAATCGCAGGGCCTCCGTACGGTTGCCGATGAGGGCGGTCTCGGTGATCTCCAGAGTCAACCGCTCCGGGTCGACGCCGTACCTGCCGATCGCCGTCTCGATGTGCCTGATCAGGTTCGGATCGGCTAGCGACTTCCCGGACACGTTGATTTGGTAGTGCGACGTCTGCGGGCCCTGACCCACGAAGCGGAGTGCCTGATCGAGCACCCACCGGTCGACCGGGAGGATCTCGTCGACCCTCTCCGCCAGATCGAGGAAGTTCAACGGCGGGAGCGCCCGGCCGGCACCGTCGAGCACCCGCAGCAGGATCTCGTGACGGGTGACCCGGTTCAGAGCGAAATCCCAGATCGGCTGGGCGTACAGGGCGAATCTGTTGTCGGCGACGGCGGATCGGATGCGGTCGCCGAGAGTGGCTCGACGTTCCTCCTCCGAGGGCGCCTGCCACAGGACATGCATCGGCACACCGTCCCGGGCGGCTCGCCGCCAGGCCGCCTCCGCATCGATCAGGAGGTCAGCGCTCTCCGTCACCGGCCGGTCGCCGTACCGCACCAGTCCCCCGCGTGCGTCCAACCGGGCGGCACACGCCAGGAACGGCGAGTCGCGAAGCCCGCTGATGATCTCTTCAGCGATCGGGACCGCCGACTCCAACGTGGTGTAAGGCATGAGGACGCCGAACTCACTGGGACCGACGAGGCCGCACGTGTCGGCCGGTCGGATCAGACGCCGCAGGCTCTCGGCGGTGGCCGAGGTCAGCTCGGCCGAGATCCCGTCGGACGCGGCATGCCCCGGTTTCTGGGAACCCGGCGGCGCCGCGACGAACAGCAACGTGCCGGTGCCGAGCCGCCGGGCGGTGTCCACCTCGTCCAGGAATCGAGAACGAGTGAGCAGACCGGTGATCGAATCCCGATCCAGCAGGTCGGCCCGAACGTTCTCGTAACGGCGCGCGAGCCGGTCGTTCTCCTGACGGGCCATCTCGATCTCGGTGTGGTCCTGTGCGGTTCCGACGATCCCGATCCGCCGGCCGCCGCTACCTTCGACCGCTTCGATGAAGCAGTGCACGTAGACGGTGGCCCGGTCGGGACGGATGACCCGGCAGGTAACCTCGGCCACCGAGCCGTCCCGCCAGGCGACGGTGATCCGCTCCCGAACGTTCGCCCGCTCGTCCGGGTGGATCAGCCTGAACAACTCCGTGATCGACGGCCGCAGAGCCACCGGAGCCACCCCGAGGATCATCGCCATCTCGTTGGACCAGACCAGCTCCTGGCGGCGGGCATCCCAGACGACCGTGCCCAGCTTCGCGAGCTCGGCCGCACGGCTGAACCGGTGGATGTCGTCCAGGCCGGCGGCGAGTGGATCCTGCGGGTCGACGTCGGTGGTGATCTCACGCCCCAGTGCGATCCGTCGGGCATGCTCCTGGCGGATGCTCCGGACGGCACGCCGCGCCCGCGCGTGTTCCATCGGGGTGGGCGTCGCACGCGACGCCAATGCGATCATCTCGTCGAGACTCATCTGCGCCTCCTCGCCGCTTCCTGATAGTCCGCGTCGGCGGCCAGCTCCTGAAAACGGCGACGCGCCTCCGCCTTGTAGGTGCGGACCGTGTTCTCGGTGATGTCCAGCTCAAGGGCGATCTCCGCGTCCGTGCTCCCATCCATCTCCAGCGCCAACACCTCACGCTGACGTCGGGGAAGTCGCCGCAGCAGATACAGGATGGTCTGCCGGGCCTCATAGGGATCGGCCGGCTCGGTCAGCCGATCCGGAACGATGTCGTCCAGGGGCGCTTCCCGGTGACGGCCGTTCTGAGCCTGGAGATGCCACAGCTTGTTGCGTGCGACCTTGCGCACCCAGATGAGCGGCCGCTGGTGCCGGGAGACCACGTCCCACTTGGCGTAGGCGACGATGAAGGCCTCCTGAACGGCATCGTCGACAAGGTGCCGGTCTGGGCACAGACTCCACAGGAACCGTTCCACTCTCGGATAGTTCTCCCGGAAGAACACCTCGAAGGCCGCCCCTGGGGCGACCTCGGTGTTCTCGCTCCATGTGGCCTCGGCGGGATTCATGCCATCGTCTCCGGCGAGTGCTGTGCAACCGGGCCGACCTCGACCACACGCCGCCCGTCGCCGTCCTGTTCGTCCACCCGGACCGGCATCTGCTGACCGGCCGACCGCACGATGCCGGCGATCCGCGCCGACCGCTCCCGTTCGACCTGCAACCGGCCGTGCTGAAGCAACATCATGCGCAGCACTGCTCCGAGGTTGAGGCTCACCGCCAGCACGGTGATCAGCCCGTCCCCTGAGGCGAGCCATCCCCCAATGTCGATCATTACCGTCCTCCAGCTGTCAACCCTTCTGCAACTAAGTCCCGGAGAACGACGTTCGGTAAGTGCCCGAGCGGCGGGCAAATTCGAGAAGATCGATGATCAAGACCTCAACTGCGCCAACTCATCCGTACGACCAATCGATGCTGCCCGTTAGGTTGAGTGACGCTCAGTGATGGAATCATGCCCGCGAGCAAGTGCACCCGCGGGCTTGATTCGCTCAGAGCTTGTCGAGCTGGGTCACCACCATCGCGATCGCGAAGAAGCCGTAGAAGGTGATCGCCAGCAGCAGGCCACCCAGGCGCCAGCCACGGATCCGGATCGGGGCCGGCAGGTCCTTCGTGTTCAGCCGGACCAGCAGGATCGAGTAGAGCAGTGTCACCACCGAGGCCGCGCAGGTGGAGACGATCAGCAGGCCCAGCGGTTGGGTGAAACCGGCCAGCAGGATGGCCGAGCCGAGGACGATCTCGATCCACACCACGAGCAGGTAGAGCCGCGGCTCGGTCCACCGCACCGAGTCGGTCAGGTAGTTGCGGCGCAGGAAGTCCGACGCCAGCCGGCCGATGATGTCGAGCAGGCCCATCGCGGCCGCCCACAGCGAGACCACCGCGACCGCCAGGAACAGCAGTTTCAGCCAGGTGCCGACCTCGGCCTCGAAGATGTCGCCCTGAATCCGCAGGAACGACGGGTCCGACTTGAGATCGCCGCGGCCGAACAGCGTCTCGTACGCCAGCAGGCTCATCACACCGATCGTCACGAAACACACCGCCACGAACGTGACCAGGTGCTCGACGTTGGCCCGCTTCCACCACAGGTTCCAGCGGCTCATCGACGTCTCGTCCAGGGGGAACTGGTAACGGTCGCCGTTGCCGGACGCCTCCTCCTGGCCGGTGATCGGCGAGACCAGCCGAGGCACGTGCGCGCCCATGCCGTACCGCTTGTCCCGGATCCAGTTGCTCAGCACCAGATTGTGCACACCACCGGCACCCGCCGCCCCGATCGCGCTGAGCAGCATGGTGAACGTGATGCCGTCCGGGATCTGCCCGAACTCGGTGACCGTGGCCTTGGCGCCGTCACCCCAGGTGCTCAGCGAGATGACGAAGACGACCACGACGGCGAGGAAGAACAGCGTGAGGACGACCTTGACGGTCTCCACCCGCTCGACGGTCCTGTAGACCACCTTGGACAGCGACAGCAGGGCACCGATGACGACCAGGGTGGCCACCGTGATCCACACCGGGTCGCCGCCGCCGATCAGGTAGGTGAACACCGTCGAGCCGCTGGTCGCCCAGCCGGGCCACACGTACTGGAAGGCGCCGGCCAGGCAGATGATGATGCCCCAGCCCTTCCACCAGCGGGAGAACCCGGCCACCACGGTCTGGCCGGTGGCCAGCGTGTAGCGCTCGATCTCCATGTTGATGACGAACTGCACGGCCAGCGTGGTGAACGCGAGCCAGAGCAGGCCGAGGCCGCCGATGGCGGTCAGGTAGGGCCAGAGGATGATCTCGCCGGCCGCCATGCCGATGCCGACGGCGACGACGCCGGGCCCGACCATCTTGCGTAGTCCGGGGGGTTCGGGAAGGTCACGAGTGGTGGTCTCGGTCAACATGTCCGCGCTCCAGGAGTCGGGAGAGGTGAAGCAACATCCGCGCGATGTCGGGGGTACGCCCGGTGAACAGCTCGAACGCGGCGGCGGCCTGATAGGCGCACATCGCCGCGCCGCCGACCGCCCGCAGTCCGGCGGCCCGGGCCGCGCGCAGCAGCTCGGTCTCGACCGGCATGTAAACGATGTCGGCGACCCACAGGCCACGGTGGAGTGACTCTGCGGGAAGCGGGATCCCCGGGTGGTGACGCATACCGATCGGACTGGTGTTGACCAGCCCGTCGGCGTTCTTCAGGAGGGCCGGACCGGCCTTCGTCAGGTGTTCCGCGCCCAGCCGTCCGGCGAGCTCTGCGCCGCGGGAGTGGTCCGGGTCGACGATGGTGAGCCGTTCGACGCCCAGACCGCGCAGGGCGTGGCCGCAGGCGGCTCCGGCTCCGCCCGCCCCCAGTTGCACCACGTGGCCGGTGGCCGCGCCGGCGAGCTGGGTACGGAAGGACTCGGCGAACCCGTACGCATCGGTGTTGTGCCCTTGCCGTTTTCCGTCTGTGAAGACGACGGTGTTGACGGCGCCGATTTCCCGGGCGTTCGGGGACAACTCGTCGAGGTGCCTGATCACCTGCTGTTTGAAGGGGTGGGTGATGTTGAGCCCGGCGAAGCCGTCGCGCTCGGCCTCGTCCAGGTGCCGTTCGAGCTCCGCGGGACTGTCGGTGTCGAACAGCGTGTAACTGAGTCCGAGGTGGTGGTGGCTCCCCTCGGCCTCGTGCAACGCGGGTGACAGCGACGCGCCGATCCCGGTCCCGATCAACCCGACGCATGCCGCCATCTCGATCTCCGTTTCTAATGTACGAACTGGTACGTTAGTTATCGGGTGTGACGGCGGACACTGTCAAGGCCCACGGCAGACTGGGTTCATGACGCAGGAGAAAACAGTGCGGGCAGAGACGGGCGAACGGCGGCGCGACGCCGAACGCACCCGCACCGAGCTGCTCGACGTGGCCACCGACGAGTTCGCCGACCGCGGCTACAGCGGGGCCAGAGTGGACGAGATCGCCGCCCGGACCCGCACCACGAAACGGATGATCTACTACTACTTCGGCGGTAAGGAGCAGCTCTACCTGGCCGTTCTGGAGCGGGCGTATGCGGAGATCCGCGCCGCCGAGCGGACCGCCGACGTCGGCCATCTCGACCCGGTCGCGGCCGTCCGCCGGCTCGCCGAGGTCACCTTCGACCACCACGAAGCGCACCCCGCGTTCATCAAGCTCGTCGGCGTGGAGAACGCGCAGCAAGCCAAGCACATGAACCACGTGGCGCGGCTCGTCGACCTCAACAGCTCGGCCGTCGACCTGCTCCGCGAGGTACTCGAACGGGGCCACGCCGAGGGCCTGTTCCGCGACGACGTCGACGCCCTCGACGTCCACATGATGATCAGCTCGTTCTGCTTCTTCCGCGTCGCCAACCGCCACACGTGGGGCGCGCTCTTCGACCGGGACCTGCTCGACCCGGACCGTCGGGAGCACTACCGCACGATGCTCGGCGACCTGGTGACCGGCTATCTACGAAAGTGAGTCCCGCATGCGCCGGTCGATCGCCACCGTCTGTCTCTCCGGAACCCTCGACGACAAGCTGACGGCAGCGGCCGCGGCCGGTTTCGACGGCATCGAGCTGTTCGAGAACGATCTCGTGGTCTCGCCGATGGCGCCGGCCGAGGTCCGCAAGCGGTGCGCCGACCTGGGCCTGAGCATCGATCTGTACCAGCCGTTCCGCGACCTGGACTCGGTTTCCGAGGGACGGTTCCGGAACAGTCTGGACCGCGCCGAGCGGAAGTTCGACGTGATGGCCGCCCTCGGTGTGCACACCGTCCTGGTCTGCTCCTCGGTCGCGCCGGACGCCGTGGACGACGACGACCTGGCCGCCGCGCAACTGACCGCGCTGGCCGAGCGCGCCGACGACCACGGCATGCGGATCGCCTACGAAGCGCTGGCCTGGGGACGGCACGTCTCCACATGGGACCGCTCGTGGCGGATCGTGCAGCGCGCCGACCATCCGGCGCTCGGGCTCTGCCTCGACTCGTTCCATGTGCTGTCGCGCGAGGTCAGCCCGGCCGGGATCGCCGGGATCACCCCCGGCAAGATCTTCTTCCTGCAACTGGCCGACGCGCCGCACCTGAGCATGGACGTCCTGCAGTGGAGCCGTCACCACCGCCTCTTCCCCGGCCAGGGCGCCTTCGACCTGCCCGGTTTCGTCCGGCTGGTGCTGGCCGCCGGCTACCGGGGGCCACTGTCGCTGGAGGTCTTCAACGACGTGTTCCGTCAGGCCGACCCGGCCCGTACCGCGATCGACGCGATGCGCTCCCTGATCGCGCTGGAGGACGACCTCGGGATCCGCCGCCTCCCGGACGCGCCCGAGCTGACCGGCCACGCCTTCACCGAGTTCGCCGTCGACGGCAACTCCGGCCCGGAGTTGCGGTCGGCACTCCGCGGACTCGGCTTCGCCCACACCGGCCAACACCGCACCAAACCCGTCGAACTCTGGGAACAGGGCACCGCCCGGATCGTCCTGAACAGTGCCGTGACCCAGCCCGGACCGGCCGCCATCAGCGCGTTCGCGGTCACCTCGGCCGATCCGAGCCGGTCGTTGGCCCGGGCCGGGGCGCTACTCGCCCCCGCCCACCCGAACGTCCGCGAACCGGGCGAAGCCGAACTGGCCGCCATCACCGCCCCCGACGGCACCAGTGTCTTCGTGACCCACCCGGGCGACGACTGGCGAGCCGACTTCCTGCCCACCGGTACCGCCGCGGGCCCCGGTGCCGGCCTGCTGGCGGTCGACCACCTCGGACTGGCCCAGCCGTTCGACCACTTCGACGAGGCGGGACTCTTCTACCATTCGGTGCTCAATCTGGACCATCTGGCCACCGAGGAGTACGCCGCCCCGTTCGGCCTGATGCGTTCCCGAGCCATCGCGAACCCGTCCCGCACCGTCCGGCTGGCCCTGACGGTGGCCCTGCTCCGCCGGGGCGACTGGGCACCCGCGGTGGCCGACCCCCAGCACGTGGCCTTCACCACCACCGACATCATCGCCACCGCGGCCGCACTGACCGTCCCCGCGCTACCGGTCCCGGACAACTACTACGAGGACCTGGCCGCCCGTTTCGCCCTGACCGCCGACTTCGTCGCCGCCCTGGCCGCCCACGGCATCCTCTACGACCGGGACCCGTCCGGCCACGAGCTCCTGCACCTGTACACCCCGGTCTTCGGCGGGCGCGTCTTCTTCGAGATCGTCGAACGCCGCTCCCACTACGACCGCTTCGGCGAGCCCAACGCCCCGGTCCGCATGGCGGCTCAACGTCACCGCCGCCTCAACCCCTGAGGTGGTACGGCCACCCAGCGCCACGCCGAATCCACGCCGCCCCGGGCCTACCCCGCGACGCGGGCGGCCCGTCCCGGCCGAAACGCGGCCGCCGGGCCGCCGCCTGCCCTCACCGGCGGATCGCCGGACCGCGATTCCACCAGAGGGAAAGGCCGACCGCCGCGCTGACCAGCAACGTACCGAGCAACAGGAACCAGACGCTGATCTCGACGTTCTGCTTGGTGAGCCCGAACTCGCGGGGCAGGTCGCCGAGGACGTCGGTGAGCTGTTCGGCGTCCGACGCCTTGAAGTAGCGTCCGCCGGTGAGGTCGGCGACCTCGGTCAGCGCGTCTTCGTCGATCTCCCGATTGCCGCCGCCGCGTCCGCCGCCGCCCCCGCCGAAACCACCGCCACCGAAACCGCCGCCGGTGAACGCCGAGTCGCCGCTGACCTGTTCGGCGGTACAGACCATCTGCTGCGGGTTCGTGGTGCCGAACCCGATCGTGTAGACGCGCAGCCGACGGGCCGCGGCCTGTTCGGCGGCGGTGACCGGGTCGACGCCCGTGGTGTTGGAGCCGTCGGTGAGGACCACGATGGTGTCCGGCTCGTAGTCGGTGCCGGTGCCGTCCGGGATGGTCCCGTTCAGCTCGACGCCGGTCGCGGCCACGTCCGGGTTGATCTCGGCGATCGCGTCGATCGAGGTGAGGATGGCCTGGCCGATCGCGGTGCCACGGGCGGTCTTGAGGGTGTCGATCGCCTCCAGCAGCGGGTCCTTGTCGGTGGTCGGCGGGACCAGCAGACCGGCGATGCCGGAGAAGGCGACCAGGCCGATCTTCGTGTCGCCCTCCTGCGCCTCGACGAACTCGCGAGCCGCGTCGACGGCCACGGCCAGCCGGTTCGGGGCGATGTCGGTGTTGCACATCGATCCGGACACGTCGATGGCCAGCAAAATCGTGGTGTCGTTGGACGGGACCGCGACCGACGCCTGCGGCCGGGCGATGCCACCGGCCAGCGCGACCAGCCCGGCCAGGAACAGGTAGACCGGGATCCGACGGCGCCACGCGGTACGGCCGGGCAGCGCGGCCCGGATCAGGGCGATGCTGGACACGGTGACCGCGGTCCGTTTGCGGCGCCGGTTGAACCACCAGCGGGCGAGTAGCAGCAGCGGCACCGCGAGGACCGCGGCCAGCGCCCAGGGCCAGCTCAGCGACATCAGACGATCCTTCCGTGCCAGCGGACGCCCAGCAGCCCGCCGAGTGTCAGGAGCAGCAGCGCGGCCGCCGCGAATCCGGCGGTCAGCTCGATCGGCTCCTTCTCGGTGGTCAGGCGCAGGTCGATCGACTTGGTGCTGTCGGTCAGCGCGTCCGCGTCGCCGGCCTGCTGGTACGCCCCACCGGTCACCTGCGCCACAGTGGTCAGCAGTGTCTCGTCCAGCGCGGTGCCCAGCTGGAAGCCGTCGACCTCGACCGTCGCGCCCTTGGCGGTGCCGACGCCGACGGTCTGGATGCGGACCCCGGCGGCCGCGGCGAGCTCCGCGGCGGCCTGCACGTCGGGCCCGCCGGTCTCCTCACCGTCGGAGAAGACCACGATCGTGGCCGACGGCCAGTAGCCGAGGTCCTGGGTGGTCGGCGCCTGGCCCTCGGCCGGGAGGCTCACCGGTTTGCCGGTGATCGTGCCGAGCGCGACCAGGATCGCCTGCCCCAGCGAGGTGCCACCGCTGGGGGTGACCCGCCCGATCGCGGCGACCGCGGCCGCGTGGTCGTCGGTCGGCGCCTGGGTGAGCAGCGCCTGGTCACCGAAGACCAGCACACCGACGTCGACGCTGTCCGGCTGGTCGGTGACGAACGCCTTCGCGGCCTCCTGTGCGGCGCCGAGCCGACTGGGGGCGACGTCGGTGGCGGACATGCTGTTGGAGATGTCGAAGGCGAGCAGCACGGTGCCGGCGACCCGGGGCACGGCGACCTCGGCCTGCGGGCGGGCCAGGCCGACGAGCATGACCGGGAGGGCGGCCAGGAGCAGCCCGTACGGCAGGTGCTGACGCAGTCTGCTTTTCTGCAGGGTGGCGAAGCCGGCCTTCTTCAACGCGTCGGCCCGTTTTCGCTGGAGGGCCACGTAACCGGCGACGGCCGCGGCACCGACCAGGACGGCCACGCCGATGACGGCCGGGTAGAGGAAGGTCACCGGCGCCTCCGTCCGGAACGGCGGACCATGTCGACCAGGGTGGCCAGCATGTCCTGGTCGGTGGTGATCCGGTGGGCGTCGACGCCGGCTCTGCGCATGCCGGCGGCCAGCTCGTCCTCGCGGGCGCCGACCTGCTCGGTGAGGCGGGCGCGCAGCAGCGGGTCACTGGTGTCGACGAGGAGTTGCTCGCCGGTCTCGGCGTCCTCGACGAGGATCAGGCCGAGGTCGGGCAGTTCGAGTTCGGCCGGGTCGACGACGCGGATGACGACCACCTCGTGGCGGTGGGTGAGCTGGGCGAGCGGGCGGTCCCAGCCCGGGTCGCCGATGAAGTCGGACATCACGAAGACGAGGCTGCGGCGCTGCGCGGTGGTCGCCGCGGCCAGGCGCAGCATCCCGGCCAGATCGGTGGTCTTGTCCGATTTTTTCGTGACTTCGGCGGTGGTTTCGCGGGCGATGCGCAGCACCTGGTCTCGTCCGGTGCGCGGTGGAATGACCTGGTGGGACTGATTGTCGAACAGGATCGCCCCCACCCGGTTCCCACCCTGGGAGATCAGCCGCGCGATCACCACCGCCAGATCCGAGGCGGCCGACTCCTTACCGGCCCCGAACCTCATCGACGCCGACCTGTCGATCACCATCCAGGCGGTCATCTCGCGGTCCTCGGTGTACTGCCTGACGAACGGCTCGTCCAGCCGGGCCGTGACGTTCCAGTCGATGTGCCGGACGTCGTCCTCCGGCGTATACGCCCGCAGGTCGGTGAAGTCGAGCCCGGCGCCGTGCCACACGGTCCGATAGGAGCCCTGCAGGCGCCCGTCGAGGCGGCGTCCGAGTTTCCACTCCAGGCGCCGCAGCAGCCGGTCGGGGGCGGTGGTCATCTACCGGCCCGGCCCGCGGGTTCCGGGAACGACAGGTTCGCCAGGATCTTCGCGATGATCAGGTCGGCGGTGACCTCATCGGACAGCGCCTCGTAGGAGAGCACGAGACGGTGCCGCAGAACATCGAGGGCGAGATCGCTCAGATCCTCCGGTACGACGTACTCGCGCCCGCGGATGTAGGCCAGCGCCCGCCCGGCCAGCACCAGACTGATCGACGACCGTGGGCTGGCTCCGAAGGTCACGTAGCGGGCCAGATCGGTCAGCCCGACCCGGGCCGGGTCGCGGGTGGCGTGGGCGAGGTTCACCGCGTACTCGATCAGGGACGGGTCGACGTAGACCTTGTCGACCTCCTCCTGGAGTGCCGCCAGCGTGACCGGGTCGATGATCTTCTGGATCGCGGCGGCCCGCCCGAGCGCCCGCTCGACGACCACGAACTCCTCGGTGACGCTCGGGTAGCCGACGACCACCTTCATCATGAACCGGTCGACCTGCGCCTCGGGCAGCGGATAGACGCCCTCGTTCTCGATCGGGTTCTGCGTGGCCATCACCAGGAACGGACTGGGCAGCTTGTGGGTCTCCCGGCCGATGGTGACCTGCCGCTCCTGCATCGTCTCCAGCAGCGCGCTCTGCACCTTGGCCGGCGCCCGGTTGATCTCGTCGGCCAGTAGCAGGTTGGTGAAGACCGGGCCGAGCTGCACCTGGAACTCGCCGCTCTGCTGGTTGTAGACCCGGGTGCCGACGATGTCGGCGGGCACCAGGTCGGGGGTGAACTGCACCCGGTGGAAGTCACCGCCGATCGCCTCGGCCAGCGATTTGACGGCGAGCGTCTTGGCCAGCCCCGGCACGCCCTCGACCAGGATGTGCCCGCGGGCCAGCAACGCCACGATGAGCCGTTCGAGCAGGTTGTCCTGGCCGACGATGGTCTTCTTGACCTCGTACAGCACCTTTTCGATCGGGCCGGCGGAGGCGGGCGGGGCGTCGGTCCAGCTCATGTGTCCGTCACTTTCGTTAACTCAGAGGGGAGGCGACTGGCCGTCGCCCTCGCCGGTGCCGCCGAGGGCCGCGCCGATCGGGACGGCGAAGCCGATGCCGATGAAGGTGCCGGCGCCGCTCGGGTTGGCCAGCGCGATCACGATGCCGACCACCTGACCCCGGTCGTTGATCAGCGGCCCGCCGGAGTTGCCCGGGTTGACCGCCGCGTCGAACTGGATGAGGCCCTCGATGTCGGCCTCGCCCTGATCACGGTCGAGCACCCGCTCCAGACCGGAGACGACACCGCTGCTGGTGCTGAAGGTCAGACCGAGCGGGTTGCCGATCGCCACCACGTCGTCGCCGACCCGGCTGCCGCCACCGAGCACCGCCGGGACCAGCGTCTCGGGCAGCTTGGCCGGCGTGAGGGTGGCGATGTCCCGCGCCGGATCCGCACTGGCCGACTGGGCCGCCGCCTTCGTCCCGTCGGCGTAGGTGAGCTCGATGCTCTCCGCGCCGTCGACCACGTGCAGGGCGGTCAGGATCGTGCCGTCGGCGTTGGCGATCACGCCGGTGCCGGTGCCGGCCTCCAGACGGTTCTGCGAGTCGTGCCCGGTGGTCCGGATCAGCACCACCGACGGGGTGAGCGCCTGATAGATCTCGGCCACGGTGAGCGGCGCGTCGGACGCGGAGGGCGAGGCCGAGGGGCGAGCCGCGGCGGGCGCCGGGTCGTCACCCCCGCCGCGCACGGCCACGAGCGCCGTGATCACCACGGCCCAGATCACGATCGCCCCGATCAGCGCCCTGCGGCGCAGCTCAGGAGTGTTCCACCGTCTCTTCGGCTCCTCCGGGACGGGCTCCGGCGCGACCGGACCGTCCGGGCGGAGCACCGTCATCACGATGCGACCACCGGACTCTGCATTCATCGACCCTAGAAGCGTTTCCTAGGAATTCGCCATGAGACTTCTGATGGTTTCCGGGACGCAAAATCCGCCACAGCTTCATGAATCTGGCATATCGCCGCCTTGTCGACACTCGACGGCGGGAACGCATGCGGGGGCGGCACCGTGACAGTGCCGCCCCCGAAACGTGCGTCAGGCCAGAACGGTGACCTTGCCCGAGTCCAGGTCGTAACGGGCTCCGACCACCTTCATGTGCCCGGCCTCGACCTTCTCCCGGATGATGTCGCTCTGCGCCAGAACGGCCGCGACCTGCGCCTTCACGTTCGCCTGGACACCGTTCTCGACGGCCGCGTCACCGTCGCCGGCGTACGGCCCGACGATCGGGGTGAGGGCCTCGACGATCGACTGGATGTGGCCGGGCGCCTTACCGCCGGTACGCACACAGCCCTGGGTGGCCGCGACCGCGCCGCAGCGCTCGTGGCCGAGCACCATGACCAACGGCGGCACGAACTCCTCCGCCGCGTACTCCATGCTGCCCAGCAGCAGCGGGTCGACCGCGTTGCCGGCCACCCGGTTCACGAACAGGTCACCGACACCCTGGTCGAAGAGCAGCTCCGGCGCGACCCGCGAGTCGGCGCAGCCCAGGATGATCGCGAACGGGTGCTGCCCCTTGGAGACGACCCCGATCCGCTCACGGCTCAGGTGCGGGTGCTTGCACTTGCTGGCGACGAAGCGCTTGTTGCCGGCGAGCAGGTTCGCGAGGACCGCGTCCGGGGTCGGTCCGGCGTCGGCGGCCATCGCGGCCGAGGACCCGAGACCGCCGAGGGCGATCGATCCGGCAACGGCACCGCCGGCACCGAGGAAGAAACGGCGGTTGAGCTTCGACTCGAGCAATGGACTCTCCTGAACATTCCGGCGGCTGGTTACGCCACGACTGTTCGGCCCGCCCGGGCCGCAACGAAGGGGTGCAACCGAATGCCTACCGACGGCTACCACTCGGTAACGCGAGTGCGTAGCGTGGCCCGGAGGAGGGGGTATGTGATGAGCACGAACGTCTCGGAGAAACAGGCACGGCAGACCGCTGAAGCCGCTCGCGAGTCCGAGTGGCGCCAGCCCAGCTTCGGTAAGGAACTCTTCCTGGGCCGCTTCCGTCTCGATCTGATCCACCCACGGCCGGCTCCCGCGCCACGGCCCGAGTTCCTCGACCACCTGGCCGACTACCTGCGCTCCGAGGTGGACGGCGCCCGCATCGAGCGGGAGGCCCGGATCCCCGACGAGGTCTTCCACGGCCTCGCCGAGCTCGGCGCCTTCGGCATGAAGATCGACCAGGAGTACGGCGGGCTCGGGTTGTCCAATCTGCACTATTGTCAGGCGCTCACGATGACCGGTTCGGTGAACGCCGCGGTCGGCGCCCTGCTGTCGGCACACCAGTCGATCGGTGTGCCGCAGCCGCTGAAGATGTTCGGCACGCCCGAGCAGAAGAAGGCGTTCCTGCCCCGGCTGGCCGCCGGCGAGGTGTCCGCGTTCCTGCTGACCGAGCCGGACGTCGGCTCCGACCCGGCGCGGCTGGGCACCGTGGCCGAACCGGTCGAGGGCGGTTTCCAGCTCAACGGCGTGAAGCTGTGGGCCACCAACGGCACGGTCGCCACCCTGCTCGTGGTGATGGCCCGGGTCCCGGAGAAGGGCATCACCGCGTTCGTGGTCGAGGGCGACTCGCCGGGCATCACGGTGGAGCGGCGCAACGCGTTCCTCGGGCTGCGCGGCCTGGAGAACAGCGTCACCCGGTTCCACGACGTGTTCGTCCCGGAGGCGAACGTGATCGGCGGCCTCGGCAAGGGCCTGCGGATAGCGCTGTCCACGCTGAACACCGGCCGACTGTCGCTGCCGGCGATGTGCGTCGGCGCCGGCAAGCGGGCGCTGGCGATCGCCCGGGAGTGGTCGGCGGACCGGGTGCAGTGGGGCCGTCCGGTCGGCTCACACGAGGCGGTGGCCAAGAAGATCGCGTTCATCGCGGCGTCCACCTACGCCATGGAGTCCATGCTGGACCTCTGCTGCCTGATCGCCGACGACGCGCGCAACGACATCCGGATCGAGGCCGCGCTGGTCAAACTGTTCGCCAGCGAGATCGCCTGGCAGGTCGCCGACGAGCTGGTGCAGATCCGCGGCGGCCGCGGCTACGAGACGGCCGAGTCGTTGACCGCTCGCGGCGAGCGCCCCTCGGAGACCGAGCAGATCCTGCGTGACCTGCGGATCAACCGGATCTTCGAGGGCTCGACCGAGATCATGCACCTGCTGATCGCCCGGGAGGCGGTGGACGCGCACCTCGCGGTGGCGGGCGACATCATCGACCCGGAGGCCGATCTCGGCCGGAAGGCCCGCGCGGGGGCGCGGGCGGGGGCGTTCTACGCGCGGTGGCTGCCCACTCTCGCGGTGGGTCAAGGGCAGAATCCGACGGGGTACGGCGAATTCGGCCCCCTGGCGGCGCATCTGCGGTACGTGGAGCGCACGTCCCGCAAGCTGGCCCGGTCGACGTTCTACGCGATGTCCCGCTGGCAGGGAAAGCTGGAGCGTAGGCAGGCGTTCCTGGGCCGGATCGTGGACATCGGCGCGGAGTTGTTCGCGATGACCGCGGTGTGCGTGCGTGCCCACGCCGAGCGTGCTGACCGTCCCGAGGGCCGCGAGCTGGCCGATCTGTTCTGCCGGCAGGCCCGGCTGCGTGCCGAGGCGAGGTTCGCCGACCTGTGGGACAACACCGACCGGCTCGACGTGACGGCCGCCGAGCGGGTGCTGTCCGGCCGCTACGCCTTCGTCGAGGAGGGCGTGATCCACCCACCGGCGGACGCTCCGTGGGTGGCCCCGTGGTCGCCCGGTGCCAGTACCGCCGAGGACGTACGGCGGCGCCTGAGATGACGAACGTCCCCGGGCCGATCGGCCCGGGGACGTCCTGGGTCAGCTGGTGACCGGTTCCCCCGGCACGATGAACAGCGGTTTCCACGGATCATCGGGGCTGATCGGGTACTCGGTCGACGGGGCGTCACCGGTGCTGGTCCAGCGGGCCTCGTACGGCAGCCCGTCGAACATCACCTTCTGTCCGCGTACGTAGATCGTCTTCGGGTCCCACTCGTCGGTCACGCCGGTGACCGTGGGACTCGGCGACGGCGCCACGTCGGTCGAGGTCACCGGGCCGATCACGGACCACGGGGTGGGTGTGGTGGAGTCACCGCCGGCCGACGGGTCGGTGCCCTGGTTGGCCCACTTCGCCTCGTAGACGACACCGTGCCAGACGACCTTGTAGCCGCGCACGTACTGGGCGGTGAGACGCCACACCGGGTAGGGGCTCTTCGCCGGGTCGTCGGTGATCGACGACTGCGCCGGGATGGTCACCGCCTCCCGTCCGGAGCTGCCCACGATCGCGCCCGGCAGGTCGGCGAACACCTTGGAGAAGGCCAGCTTCTCCTGGGAGACGCCACTGCAGGTGTTGGAGTGCACGACCACGTTGGTGAAGGTGCCGGTGCACGGGGCGTCCCGGTTCAGCGACCACATCGACACCCGGCCGAGGCCGTTGTCGACCGCGAAGGCGGCCAGCCCCTGCGCGTCGGCGACGGTGAACCGCTCGGCGTCGATGTCGTTCTGCCCGATCATCGGGGTGGCGCCGATCCGCGACCACACCTCGGGCCCGGTCAGCTGCACGCCGAGCCGCAGGTAGAGGTCGGACAGCTGCTTGTGGGTGGCCTTCAACGCGCTGATGCCCATCTCGAGCATGTCCGGGCTGGAACCGCCGGTGCCGTAATCCATGATCATCGGGTTGACGCCGTCCAGCGCGACCCCGCCCTCCAGCGTGGTCCGCACCGCGGCGACGCCGTCGGCGGTGAGACCGTCCGGCGTGACCGGGAGGGTCAGCCACACGCTCAGCGTCTCGCCGGCCGCCTTCCGCTCGGCCTGCAGGGTCGAGAGGGCGGTCGCGCGGCGCTTCAGGGACGCCTGGTCGGCGACGGCGGTCCCCTCGATGTCCAGGTCCAGGGTCTTCAGGTCGTAACGGCGCACCAGCTGCCGGTAGGCGTCAGTCAGCCGGGCCTGGTCGGTGCAGGCCACCGCCAGCTCGGTGTTGGTCAGGCCACCGACGCTGAGCATGATGTCGCCGCCGGCCGCGCGCAGCTGCTCGATCCGCCGGTCCAGCTCCAGCGACGCGGCCGCCTCGTCGGGCGTGTAGGCGCCGCCCCAGCTGGGTGCGCACCCGTCCTCCGGGTCGGCGACCACGAACGCCAGGGCCACGTCGTTGGCCGGGTTCACCGCCGGGTCCTGGAACTCGAACGTCGGGGTGAGCGTGACGTCGACGTACGGCACCGCCCACGACTTGGCCGCCGGTCCGGCGGTGTCCCGGTAGTGGATCACCGCGGCCGCGCCGCCCCCGCCGATCCCGGCCACCAACAGGATCAGGAAACCGAGCCGCAGCCAGGACAGCTTCTGCACCGGCGCCTCGGGTTCCTGCCAGTCCGGATCCGCGAGCGGATCGTCCGGTTCCGGCCGCGCCAAGGGGGTGGCGGTCTGCATGGTGGGCCTCTCGGTCGCGGGTCTTCGTCGGCTCTCGAATCGGCAGGTTCCGGCCGCGCTGAAGGCAACCGGCCGGAAACCTTCAAGCGACCGGGCGTACCGGCCGATGGTGCCGTTCGACGGGCACCGGCGGAAACGCGCCGGGACCGGCGTCCCATCCCCAGTGAGAGGCCATCCCACATGCAGCGCAAACCGGTGGAGCAGCGCCGGCCCGACACCCCACGGCAGTGGGGCGCGGACCGGCGGACGGCACCCCACCCGCTGACTCCGCCGCCCGTCTCCGAAGGCCGGATCGCCCGTGGGCGGCTCGCCATCGTCCTGACCATCGCGGTCTGGGCCTGTTACATCGCCTACACGGTGTTCGAGCAGTTCATCGTGGGCAAGGCGAGCAGCCCGAAGCTGGTCGTCGAGGCGATCGTCTACATGCTGGTGGTCACCGCGCTGATGGGCTCGGCGATGGCCTACCTGATCACCCGGATCGGGTTCTTCTACCGCAGCCGGGCCCACCACCGGGCGCCGCGGATCGCGCTGGACCCGTTCCTGGCCGGACCGACCCCGACGGTGACCGTGCTGGTGCCGTCGTACCAGGAGGACGAGCGGGTCATCCGGACCACGCTGCTGTCCGCGGCGCTGCAGGAGTACCCGGGGCTGCGGGTGACGCTGCTCATCGACGACCCGCAGCAGCCGAAGACCCGGGCCGCGCGCGACCTGCTGCTCTCCGCCCGTGCCCTGCCCGGCGCGATCGAGTCCGAGCTGGCCGTGCCGTTCGCTCGCGCGCAGGCCGCTTACGACCGCTTCGAGGCCGGCCTGAACGGCGTCGCGACGGTCGCCGACATGCGGGATCTCGCCGCCGAATACCAGTCCGCGGTGGGCTGGCTGTACGGCCTCGGGCATCGCCAGGAGATGGTCGACCACACCGACACGTTCTTCGTCGAGCACATCGTCAACCGGCTGGCCGGTGACCTCGGCACCATCTCCGAGGCCCTGGAGCGCGGCGCCGCCGAGGAGGCGGTCCTGCCGGTCGAGCGGATCGTGCAGCTCTACAAGCGGCTGATGGCGATCTTCGACGCGACGGTGACCAGCTTCGAGCGCAAGCGGTACGTGTCGCTGTCGGCCGAGCCGAACAAGGCGATGAACCTGAACAGCTACATCGGCCTGATGGGCGGCAGCTACCAGGAGGTGAGCACCCCGATGGGAGTCGCCCTGGTCTCCGCCGGGGCCGGCCGGGCCGAGGTGACCATCCCGAACCCGGACTACGTGCTCACCCTGGACGCCGACAGTGTGCTCCTGCCGGAGTACGCGCTGCGCCTGGTGCACCTGATGGAGCAGGGCGCCTATGCACAGTGCGCGGTGTCGCAGACCCCGTACAGCGCGTTCCCCGGAGCGGCGACCCGGCTGGAGCGGATCTCCGGCGCCACCACCGACATCCAGCACATCGTGCACCAGGGTATGACCCACTATGGTGCGACGTTCTGGGTCGGCGCGAACGCGGTGCTGCGCAAGAAGGCACTCGACGACATCTGTGAGGCCACCTACGAGGGTGACTGGGAGATCAAGCGGTACATCCAGGACCGCACGGTCATCGAGGACACCGAGTCGACGATCGACCTCGGGGTGCACGGCTGGACGCTCTACAACTACCCGGAGCGGATGGCCTACAGCGCCACTCCGCCGGACTTCGGTTCGCTCGCCATCCAGCGGCAGCGCTGGGCCAACGGCGGCCTGCTCATCCTGTCCCGGCTCAAGGACCAGTTCCGGGCCAAGACGGCCCGCGGGCAGAAGAACCGCTTCGGTGAGCTGTTCCTCCGGGTCAACTACATGGCCTCCATCTTCTGGAGCTCCATCTGCCTGGTGATCATGCTGGCGTACCCGTTCAACGCCGACCTGCTCAACCCGGTGCTGCTGCTGGTGTCGGTGCCGTACTTCATGATGATGGCGGCCGACCTGAAGTACGTCGGCTACAAGCGCATGGACATCTTCCGGATCTACGGTTTCAACCTGATCCTGCTGCCGGTCAACCTCTCCGGCAGCTTCGCCTCCATACTCCAGCTGCTCACCGGCGAGAAGAGCCAGTTCAAACGTACGCCCAAGGTCCGCAACCGGACGACCGCGGCGACCACCTACCTGCTCGCCCCGCTCGCCCTGATCGCGCTCTGCGCCTACACCGTGGTCCGCGACGTGCAGCTGGGCCAGTGGGCGAACCTGGTCTTCGCGGTGATCAACCTGGTTCTCGCCTCGTACGCGATGATCGCCTTCGTCGGCCTCGGCAACACCGTGGTCGACCTGCTCACCCACCTGAAGGGTTGGCTGTACCGCCCGGTCCAGCCGAAGAAGTCCCGTTCCACCGCCGCCGCGAAGCCGGTACCGGCCGGTCACGGCGAGGGCCGCGCGATGGCCGGCGCGATCGGCGACTGGGCTTCGGTGCTGCACTACGGCGCCGAGGGCAACTCCCCCGGCATGGTCGCGGTCCGGGCGTCCCAGGCCGCCGCCAGCCGCCGTGGTGTCCGCACCCCGCAGTCGTCCAGCTCGTTCGAGGAGTACACGTTCTTCACGGTGTTCCAGCCGATCTTCGAGCTGGAATCGGGTGAGGTGGCCGGTTACGAGGCGCTGACCCGGTTCGCCGACGGCAGCAGCCCGCACCAGGGGCTGGCCGACGCGCAGGAACAGGGCCGGCACATCGACCTGGACGCCGCGCTGGTCCGGGCCGCGATGGCCTCGGCGGTGTCGCTGCCGGAAGGCACCTGGCTCGCGGTGAACGTCTCGGCCGGGCTGCTGCGCCGGCCCCGCGAGCTGGAGCAGTTGGTCGCCGAGAGCGACCGGCCGATCGTCCTGGAGATCGACGGCGCCGAGCCGGAGGACCTCATCGACCTGCCCGCCGGGGTACGGATCGCGGTCGACGACGCCGGTGCCGGCTACGACAGCCTGGCCCGGATGGAGTCGCTGAAACCGGCGTTCCTCAAGCTCGGCCGCAAGTCACTGGACGGGGTGGAGACCGAGGGCGCCCGGCGTGCGTCGATCCGGTCGCTCGTCGAGTTCGCCCGGGAGAACGGCTGCACCGTGATCGCCGAAGGGATCGAGTCGGCGCCTCAGCGGGATGCGCTGGCCGCCTGCGGCGTACCCCTCGGGCAGGGTTTCTATCTCGGCAAACCGGTGCCGGTCGAACGCGCCCTGGCCGACGCGGCCGGTCGCTGACGAGGAAATGGGCCTCTCCCGGCGGGAGAGGCCCATTTCTCGTACGGGTGGGTGGATCAGCCGCGGGAGATGGCGGTCATCTCGTCGCGGTCGACGACCTTGATCCGCTTGCGGCCGTGCGGCTCGCCGAGCGCGATCTCGAAGGCGTCCAGCAGCTGCCAGCCGGCCCAGGTGGTGATCGGCAGGCCGCGCTGCTCCAGGTACGCGATCGGGGCGGCCGGGTCACCCTCGGGCGCCTCCGGCAGCCGGCCCTCCGCCTGGTCCGCGAGGAGGCTGGCGACCGTCTCACCGGAGCAGCCCTTGGTGTGGCCGATCAGGCCGACCGGGCCACGCTTGATCCAGCCGGCCACGTAGGTGCCCGGAACGTGCTCGCCGTCCAGGTCGATGACCCGGCCCGCGGCGTGCGGGATGGTGCCGGTCTTGGTGTCGAACGGCAGGTCCGGCAGCGCGCTGCTGAGGTAGCCGACGGCCCGGTAGACGGCCTGCACGTCCCAGTCGGTGAACTCGCCGGTGCCCCGCACCCAGCCGTCGCCGGTGAGCTCCTGGGTCTCGGTGCGCAGGCCGACGACCTTGCCGTCCTCGCCGAGCACCTCGACCGGCGCCTGCAGGAAGTACAGGTGCAGGCGGCGCGGCCGGTCCCGCGGGTCACGGACCGCCCAGTTCTGCAGGATGTCGACACACATCTTGATGTGTCGGGTCTGGCGCATCGCCTCCAGGCTCGCCTCGTCGAACTCGATGCCCTCCGGGTGGACGATCACCTCGACGTTCGGCGAGTGGTCCAGCTCGCGCAGCTCCTGCGGGGTGAACTTGACCTGACCCGGGCCGCGCCGGGAGAACAGGTGCACGTCGGTGACCGGGCTCGACTTGAGCGCCTGGTACACGTTGTCCGGGATCTCGGTGACCAGCAGCTCGTCGGCGGTCTTGGCGAGGATCCGGGCGACGTCGATGGCCACGTTGCCGGCGCCGATGACGGCGACCTCGCGGGCTTCGAGGGGCCAGTCGCGCGGCACGTCCGGGTGGCCGTTGAACCAGGAGGCGAAGTCGGCGCCACCGAAACTGCCCTGCAGGTCGATGCCCGGGATGTCCAGCGAGCGGTCCTTCTCGGCGCCGGTGGAGATCACCGTGGCATCGTAGAAGCGGTTCAGCTCCTCCGGCTTCACGTCGATGCCGTAGGAGACGTTCCCGATGAACCGGATACGCGGGTTGTCCAGGATCCGGAAGAGAGCGTTGACGATCTCCTTGATCCGCGGGTGGTCGGGCGCCACGCCGTACCGGATCAGGCCGTAAGGGGTGGGCAGCTTGTCGAAGATGTCGACGGTGACCGTCTCCGATGCCTTGATCAGATGGTCGGCGGCGTAGATGCCGGCCGGGCCGGCTCCGATGACGGCAACTCGCAGGGGGCGGTTCATGGTCGCTTCCTAACTCGCGCGCTTCGATTCCGTCAGCCAAGATCGACGGCAGGCTGGAGCGACTGTAAAACCTCAACCTAGGTTCAGATCAAAGCGACCCCGATCCACAAAGCCCCCAAAACGGACTTAGGACACCCTTACGCACGCCTCTGACCAGGGGAAACAGCAATTTCTGTGTAACCGGTCTCCCCCGCGCCCGGCGTCCCGACCAGCAGGAACGGGCGTTCGGTCTTGCTAGACTTGCCGCCGTTTCGGTGCATCCGCCGGAGATCTCACCACGGGGAGACGATGGACGAACTGCTGGACCCCGACGCGTCCCTGGCCTATCTGCGCGACTGGCAGGAACGGATCGACCGCAACGCCGCGAACGCCCGCGATGCCGCCGACCGGATCGCCGCGGTCCGCGCCACCGCCCGCGACTCGAACGACCTCACCGAGGTCACCGTCGACTCCACCGGCGCCCTCCTCGACATCCGATTCACCGACCGCATCCACCGGGTCCCACCCGACGCCGTCGCCCGCGCCGTCCTGACCGCTTCGGCCGCCGCCCGGCAGACCGCCGCCGAGCAGTCCCGCGCCATCGTCACCGAGACGCTCGGGCCGGATTCGCCGGCCGCCCGCGCCATCACCGCCCAGATCGACGCCCGCGCCGCGGCTCCACCCGTCCCGGCCTCCGGCCTCGCCGCGCCCTCCGCCGCCGGCTCGTCGGCCGCCGCGCCTTTCGCGGGGCCGTCCGCCGCCGGCCCGTCCGCCGCCGGCCCCCTTCCGGCCTCCGATCGTGGACGCGGGGAGGGTGGCCGTGGCTGACGGTTTCTCCGCGGATGTGGAACAGATCCGCGAGCACGCGGCGAAGATCGCGGCGGTCCGCGACCGGTTCGCCGCGATCTCGGCCGCGAGCGCGGCCATCACCCGCAACGACGCGGCCTACGGCCTACTGTGCGGCTGGATGTCCGGAATCCTCCAGGAACGGCACGAGGCGCAGAAGACCATTCATTCGTACGTCGAGGAGAACCTCCGCCGAGCCGAGGAGGCCCTGATCCGTACCGGTCAGGACTATGCCGCCACCGACGAGGCCGCCGCGGACCGCATCCGCCGGGCCGGAAACCTCTGAGGCCCGCCGATGACTCCCACCGACGCCGCTCGACAGGCTGACCGATGACTCTCGTGGCCGCAACCACCTCCACCACGACCGGCACGACCGGGCTGTCTCTGGCGGAGAGCTTTCAGGGTGCCCTCCAAGCCGTCGACGGCGGCGGCTGGGCCGACCGGGCGCTGGCCGGCGGTGCCTTCGCGGCCGAGACGCTGGCCACGGTCATCGACCCGTTCAGCGCGCTGCTCGCCAACGGCCTCGGCTGGGCGATGGAACACTTCGCACCGCTACGCGAGATCCTCGACCGACTCGCCGGTCTGCCCGACCTGGTCGCCGCCCACGCCACCACCTGGCAGAACATGGCCGGCGAATTCCACGAGATGGCCGCCGACCTGCAGGGCTGCCTGTCCACCGGCCTACCCGACTGGCAGGGCGAGGCGGCCGCCACCTACCAGAGCCTGATGGCCAACAACGTCGACGTCCTGGACGGTCTGGGCATCCTGGCCGCCACCATGTCGTCGGCCACACAGGCGGCCGGCAACCTGGTGACGTTCACCCGGGATCTGGTCCGTGACCTGATCGCCGACCTGATCGCCCGGGTGATCGTCTGGGCGGGCGAGGCCCTGCTGGTCGTCACCATCCCGGTGGTGGCCGCCCAGATAGCCTCCGCGGTCGCGAAGTGGGCCGGCCGGATCGCGTCCTACACGAGCGCTCTGATCACCAGCCTGACCAACCTGACCCGCCTCCTAAACGGCTGACGATGACCCCGAGACCGAGAGGCAACAGCGGCGGCGACACCCCGAACGGCCCGGACGGCACCCCACGCCCCCACGGCGGAGCCTCGGGCGGCGGAGGCGTCCGCTCGAACGAGGCCGCCGCGATGGCCACCGCCCAACAGGGCCGAGCCGGCAACGGCCCCGCCGCCACCCCCTTCGACATAGCCCGCGGCCAGCCCGACCACTTACGCACCCACCGGGCGGGCACCCCTGGCGGCACGCCTACCGGCCCGCTGACGGAAGTCCGCTACGGACCGGACATCACGGTCCAGCGCTCCGATGAGATGGAGAACTCGGCGGCCGCCATGCTGGCCGATTCGGGATACAACATTCATCAGAACCCCACGCGCGCGGAGGTCGCGGAGGCACGCGCCAACACCGGGGATACCGGCTTACCCAGAAAGAACCCGGACTTCCTGATCGAGGGCCGTGTGTTCGACTGCTACTCGCCGACGGAACCCGACAAGGGGCTACGCGGCATCTGGACCGAGACCAAGAACAAGATCGTCAGGGAGCAGACACAACGTGTCGTGGTGAATCTGGAGGACTGGCGAGGCGATGTGAGAGACCTTCAGCGCCAGTTCGACGACTGGCCCATCGACGGCATCAAAGAGGTCAAAGTCATCACACAGCAAGGCGAGATCATCCAGATCGACCTTCCCCGACCGAGCGATCGAGAGTGAAACATGTCGCTTGATTACACACTCACCCTGGCGACCAACGCGCCCGCCGCCCGAATCGCGGCACGCAGCCTGCCGGAGCATCTGGAATGGACACCGGGCACCGGCTCGCTGCTTGCGATTGATCTCTATGAAACCCTCGGCCTCGACATTTCGCTATGGGCGGATCGTCACGGATATGTCGACGCCAGGTCGGATGACGGCATGTTCGAATGGGAGCCGGATCCCCTCGTCTCACTGGCCTTCAACCTCGACGGACCGATCGATCAGCAGCGGGCAGTAGCCAACATGATCAACATCGTCCGCGGATTGCTGGATTCAGGGCACGAGGACGCAACACTGGTGATCAACGGCGACCTGCTGCTGCTCGCCCGGTTCGACCGCAAGATCGCGAAGCACAACCGCGAACGCTGGTGGTCCGCATATCCGACAGCGAACGAGATCATCCCCGGCTGACTGCAAGATCACGGGGTAGCGCCTGTTTGCGCGGGGGACGGGAAACGGCAATCTCTTGCTGGGCTTGTGCCCGGTTTCAGGCTCCAGACTTAGTGATCGTTCGGGTTACCGATCGGTAGCCCGGGCGCCCACCGGCAGCCCGCCCCTCCGGGCGGGCCGTTCGAAGGAGCCCCGATGTCCGCGACACCACCGGTTGCGACTACCGCCGCTCACCACTCCCCCGTCCATGTTCGACCGATCCGGGTCATTCTGGCCGCGATCGTCTCGCTCGCCGTCGTCCTCGGCATGGCGGGACCGGCCCGCGCCGCCACGACCGCCGAGAAGATGGCGGTGCTCAGCTCGTTCACCCAGACGTCCGCCTCGTCCTACAACGCCTGGAACAATGCCCGGACGCATCAGGGCGACTGGGCCGCCTATGCGTTCGACTGGAGCACCGACTTCTGTTCGGCCAGCCCGGACCGTCCGCTCGGCTTCGATTTCACACTGTCCTGTCACCGGCATGATTTCGGCTACCGCAACTACAAGGCGGCCGGCGCGTTCACCGACGCGAACAAGAATCTCGTCGACACGGCCTTCTACGCCGACCTGAAACGTAAGTGCGCCGGCTATTCGGCGGTGGTCCGCCCGGCTTGCCTCAGCCTGGCCTGGACGTACTACCAGGCGGTCTCGATCTTCGGCTCGCTCGCTTCCGTGGACGAGTCCGACGTGGACCGGGCCGCCGAACTGCTCTGACCCACGGAACGGACGGCGGTCGCCCGCATCGGAACGGCCGCCGTCCGACCGTACGATCAAAGCTCTCCGAATGGTGTCGGAATGCGGCGCAGAGGCAGATCCGGCTCGCGGTAGCCCTTCGGTCCCTGCCGTTTCGGCAGGTTGATGGTCCGGGGTTTGAGCGGCTCGTACGGAACCTGGCTCAACAGATGCGTGATGATGTTGAGCCGGGCGCGTTTCTTGTCGTCGGCGCCGGCGATGAACCACGGCGCCCACGCGGTGTCGGTGGCGGCGAGCATCGCGTCCCGCGCCCGCGAATAGTCGTACCAATGGCTGTACGACTTGAGGTCCATATCGGTGAGTTTCCAGACTTTGCGCGGATCGTCGATGCGGCTCTGGAGTCGCCGGGTCTGCTCGTCGGGGCTGACCTCGAGCCAGTATTTGAGCAGCAGGATCCCGGAGTCGGTCATCGCCTTCTCCCAGGCGGGAACCGTTTCCAGGAACCGTTCGGTCTCCTCCGGTCGGCAGAAACCCATCACGTGTTCCACGCCGGCCCGGTTGTACCAGGACCGGTCGAAGATCACTACTTCGCCGGCCGCCGGATAGTGCGCCATGTACCGCTGGGCGTACATCTGGCTCTTCTCCCGCTCGGTGGGCGTGGGCAGCGCGACCACCCGGAATACGCGCGGGCTGACCCGCTCGGTGATCCGTTTGATGGTGCCGCCTTTGCCGGCGGTGTCCCGGCCTTCGAAGACGACACAGATCTTCGCGCCGGTGGCCTTCACCCACTCCTGCATCGCCACCAGCTCTCCGTGCAGACGTCGCATCTCGTCCTCGTACACCTGCCGTTTCATCCGGACTTTCGATCCGTCGTCGCCGGCATGGTGTTTCGCTTTCTTGGACATGGCGTCGTCTCCGCGTTCTGGCCTCGGGCGGTGCTACGGCATCCGCGATCCCCGCAGTCTGGCCCGGCTCCGGCCGCGCGCACCTCACCCCAGCGTGATGAGGTGACCGTTGACTCGTTTAATTGATGCATGTTGATATGCGTTTCCCGCCGCCATCCCCCTGGCGTCCCCACGGCGATCCCCGAAATCGCCGGCGAAAGAGGTCTCACATGCACATGTCCCGACGCGGATTCTGGGCGGCAGTGCTCGCCGGAATCGCCGTACCCGGACTGATCCCCGCCGGAGGCCTCGCGGCCCCGGCCGGTCCGCCCGCCCTGACCACGACCTACCAGGTCGTCGCGGCCACCGACACCGCGCTGACCATGCGCTTCACCGCACGGAACAACTCCTCGACACCGATCGACGTGCGCTCCCTCGACCTGCCCCGGGCACACCAGATCGGCGAGATCCTCTCGGTGACCCACGACGGTACGCCCGTCGAGTACCGCGGCAAGCGGGCCAAGCTCGCCGCGCCGGAGGAGACCGCGTACACCCGCATCCCGGCCGGCGGCGCCTACACCGTGGACATGCGACTGGCCGACGACTACGACCTCTCCCGGGCCGGGACCTACCTCGTCGCCCTGACCTCGACCCGGATCCGCGGCGACGACGGCCCGGTACGGCTCACCGCGGGCCGGGGTGTGGTACGGACGAGTGCCGGCGTCCGCGGCTCGGCCGGATCACCGCGGACCACCGTCGGGGCGCCGACCATCAGCACACAGCGGGTCGGCGTGGCCGCGGTCACGCTCCGGTTCGCCAACTGCTCGTCGAGCGAGCAGACCCAACTGCGGACGGCGATCAGCAACGCCTACACCTACTCCACGCGCGCCCAGTCCTGGCTGGCCGGCCACACCGCCGGCGGCGGCAACTACCTGACCTGGTTCGGCGCGTACAGCTCGGCCCGGTTCAATCGAGCGACCACCACGTTCGCCGCGATCACCAGCCAGCTGACCAGCAAGACGGTGGATCTGATCTGTGACGCCGCCAGCCCTTACATGGCGTACGTCTACCAGGCCGAGCACTACGTGATCTACCTCGGCCGCGGCTACTGGCCGGCCGCCGCCACCGGCTGGGACTCGAAGGCCGGGACGCTCATCCACGAGTCGAGCCACTTCAACGTCAACGGCGGTGCCGACGACCACGTCTACGGCCTGGCCGAGGGTCAGCAGCTGGCCCGGACCGACCCGAACCGGGCGGTCGACAACGCGGACAACATCGAGCACTTCGCCGAGAGCCTCTGATGATCATGAGGAAGCGGAGATTCCTGCTCGCCGCCCTACTGGCCGTGGTCGCCGTGGTCGCTGTGGCGCCCGTCGTGCACGCCGCCGCTACGGTCCGGATCATGGCGCTCGGTGACTCGATCACCGCCGGGCCGGGCTGCTGGCGGGCCAAGCTCTGGCACAGCCTGCAGACCACCGGCCACACCGACGTCGATTTCGTCGGCACCCAGTCCGACGGCGGAGGCTGCAACCCCGGTTATTCGTACGACTTCGACCACGAGGGCCACGGCGGCTTCTCGGCCACCGGGATAGCCGCGAACAACCAGCTGCCTCCGTGGCTGACCGCCGCCCGACCGGATGTCGTCCTGATGCACCTGGGCACCAACGACATGTGGGGTGGATACATCCCGCTGTCCGACAAACTGACCGCCTTCACCAAGCTGGTCGGTCAGATGCGCGCCCAGAACCCGGCCATGAAGATCATCGTCGCGCAGATCATCCCGATGAGCGCGGCCGCCTGCGCCACCTGCCCGGCCGACGTGGCGGCGTTCAACCGGGCGCCGCCCTCCTGGGCGGCCGGCTTGAGCACGTCCCAGTCACCGATCGTCCTGGCCGACCTGTGGACCGGATACGACGCGGTCGCCGACAACGTCGACGGCGTCCACCCGAACGACAACGGTTTCCGGAAGATGGCCGACGCCTGGTATCCGGTGCTGGCGGGCGTGCTCGGCGGCACCACGACCCCACCGAGCACGCCGCCGACCACGGATCCCACGTCGCCTCCGCCGACCGGCGCCTGCACGGCGGTGTACCGGGTGACCTCGCAGTGGTCGGGTGGGTTCCAGGGTGAGGTGACCGTCAGCAACGGCTCCTCGGCGGCGTCCACCGGCTGGACCGCGACGTTCACCTACGCCAACGGTCAGACCGTCGGTCAGGCGTGGAACGCCACGGTCAGCCAGTCCGGCGCCACGGTGACCGCCCGCAACGTCGACTGGAACGGCCGGCTCGCCGCCGGGGCCACCGCGTCCTTCGGTTTCCTCGCCACGTCGACGGGCGTCAACCCGAACCCGACGGTGACCTGCACCCTGAGCACGAGCTGATCGAAGGACCGACGACGAAGATGCGCGGAGAGTGCTGATCAGCAGGGGCATCCAACGAAAAGGGTTCCGAACCGGAAGGCTCGGAACCCTTTTCAAAGTCGAATCCGGTTTCCAGGCGGCTATCCGCCGATGACCGTAATGCGAAGTGGGCGATACTGGGATCGAACCAGTGACCTCTTCCGTGTCAAGGAAGCGCGCTCCCGCTGCGCCAATCGCCCGCATAACAAAGCGAGGTGGAGACGGGATTTGAACCCGTGTACACGGCTTTGCAGGCCGTTGCCTCGCCTCTCGGCCACTCCACCGAGG
Source organism: Actinoplanes sichuanensis (assembly GCF_033097365.1). Taxonomy (NCBI): domain Bacteria; kingdom Bacillati; phylum Actinomycetota; class Actinomycetes; order Micromonosporales; family Micromonosporaceae; genus Actinoplanes; species Actinoplanes sichuanensis. The sequence goes on along the minus strand of NZ_AP028461.1, from coordinate 11,084,620 downwards.
CGGCCGATGCAAGGATCAGCAACAGCCCTCTCCGAGCGGAAGACGGGATTCGAACCCGCGACCCTCACCTTGGCAAGGTGATGCGCTACCACTGCGCCACTTCCGCTTGACCCCCAGGTTTCCCTGGCGACGGAAGAAACCTTAGCCGAGGCCGGGACCGGATGCCAAAGCACCCCCCGCTTTATCCGTCGCGCCGCAGGTCAAACCCCCTCCGGCGAGTCCAGCAGCCGGCGCACCTCGGCGACCAGCTCGGCCTGGAACGCGGCCACGCTGCCGTCGACGACCCCGACCCGGTAGTCGGTTCCGGTCTCCGGATGGTTCGCCTGTATCCCGTCGCGGACACCGGCGCTGCCGTCGTTGTGGCCGGCGGTGTACGCCGCGAATGCTTCTTCCATGGGGGCCTCCTCGAACACGCGCGACAATCTCGCACGTCACCCGGTTTCCGCAATACCGGCCACCGGTCGGACGAGATCCATCCGATCCGGCAGCGGAACGTCAGCCGGACGCCGGCGACCCGGACCGGGTGGTGGCCACGATCAGCAGCATCCCGACCACTCCGGGTTGACAGAGCTTTCCTGCTCGGCGCACAGAGTCCCCACAAACCGGCTCCGCACGATGGTCTTCGCCGACCTCCCGAGGAGCATCCGATGACAGTGAACGACCAGCTGACCACCAACGTCCCGCGCGACCCGTGGGCCGCCGGCGCCGACGAGCCCACCACGGCCACCGAGATGATCACCGCCCCGGAGAAGGCCGAGGCGGCGGCTCCGGCCGGGCCGCCTCCGCCGGCCGGCCCGCCGACCGCCTCGTGGGAGACCCCGCCGCCCGCGCCGAGCCGCCCGAAGCGCAGCCCGAAGGTGGTCCTGATCGCCGCCGTCCTGGTGACCGCGATCGCCAGTTCCGGAATCACCGCCGGGATCATGACGGCGATCGGCGGCGCCCCGGCCGCCGTCACCCAGGACGGCTCCACCGGCCAGCAGGGCGGCCCCGGCGGCTTCGGCGGCGGTGGCGGCCCCGGCGGCGGCATGCCGGGTGGTGGCGGCATGCCCGGCGGCCAGCAGGACTCCGGCACCCAACAGCAGCCCGGCAGCACCGATCAGGGCACCACCGATCAGGGCACCACCGATCAGGGCACCACTCAGCAGGACACCACCACCCAGGAGGGCACCGGTACCTGATCCGCGGGATGACCCGGCTCACCGCGGTGAGCCGGGTCGGATCGATAAGACCCGTCCCGGCCCGGCCGATAGAGGGGCATGACCCACGTCCAGGCCACCGGCCCAGCGCCCGCCACTCGGGCCGTCCTCGAGTTCCGGCTGCACCTGGCGGTCGGGCTGGCGTTGCTCGCCGTCCTGCTGGCCGGCCCGGAGCAGTTGTCCTCGCCGATCATGGCTCTGCTTCTGGCGCAGGGCATGCTCGCGCTCTACCGAGGGCCGTACCTGAACCGGCCGGACGACCAGACGCCGTGGCGGCACGTCCGCCGAGCGTCGTGGTTCTTCCTGGTCAGCAGCCTGCTGCGGGTGGTCCGTGAGGCGGGCGGGCTGCCCGACTCGCTGGTGCTCCTGCCCGATCTGCTGACCATTCCGGCGTACCTGCTGGTCGGGCTCTGTTTCATGGTCATGCTGCGGCAGCGCCGGGCCGACGACGACGATTCGGCGCGGATCGACGCGCTGATGATGGGCCTCAGCATCGCCTTCCTCACCTGGATCTTCCTGATCGCCCCCAACATGGCCGCCGGGTTGAGCGGCCCGCGCCTGGTCAACGCGATGTTCCCGGTGTTCGACGTGACGATCCTGGTGCTGGCGGCCCGGCTGATGCTGTCCCGGGGCGTACGGCAGCCGGCGCTGTGGATGATGGTGCTGGCGTGCGGCGCGCTGTTCACCGGCGACATGCTCTACTGCATGCGGGAGGCGCTGGGGGTCGGCGGGATCCCGCAGCGGCTGGTCGACACCTCCCTGCTGCTGATGTTCGTCCTGCTGACCGGGGCGTCGTTGCATCCGTCGATGCGTACGCTCACCGAGCCGCAGCAGGGCGTGACCAGTGTCCTGAGCCGGGGCCGGACGGTGCTGATCGGCGCGATGGTGATCTTCCCGGTCGGGCTGACCGCGCTGATGCCGCCGGTCAGCATGGTCGGCAACGTGGTTCGGGCGGTGCTCTGTCTGTCGATCGTGCTGACCGTGCTGTACCGGGTGATCCGCTCGAACGACTCGCGGGCCCGGGCCGAGCGGATCAGCCGGCGGCGGGTCACCCACGACACGTTGACCGAACTGCCGAACCGGGAGCTGCTGATCGAGACGGTGACCCGGTGGGCTGAGCGTTCCACCGCGGAGCGCCTGGAGATCAGCCTGCTCTTTCTGGACCTCGACCGGTTCAAGATGATCAACGACAACTGGGGCCACCGGGTCGGCGACGAGCTGCTCCGGGCGGTGGCCGCCCGGCTCACCCAGCAGGTGCGCGCGGAGGACGTGGTCAGCCGGATCGGCGGTGACGAGTTCGTGGTCGCGCTGGCCGGGCCGCCGAGCGAGCGGCTCGGCGAGCAGCTGGCCGAGCGGCTGATCGCCGAGTTCAACCGGCCGTTCTCGCTCTCCATCGGAGACGTGGTGACGTCGGTGTCGATCGGGGTGGCGAAGAGCACCGGCGACGTGCGGGCGCACGATCTGATCCGAGACGCGGACACCTCCATGTACAAGGCCAAGAGCAACGGCCGCAACATGTACGCCCTGTTCGACGCCTCGATGCGGGATCAGGTGCAGGACCGGGTCAAGCTGGAGCAGGCGCTGCGCGGCGCGGTCGGACGCGGCGAGCTGGCCGCCCACTTCCAGCCGATCATCGACCTGGCCTCCGGCGAGCTGGACGGCTTCGAGGCGCTGATGCGTTGGCACTCGCCCGAGCTGGGCTTCGTGTCGCCGGTGCAGTTCATCCCGATCGCCGAGGAGACCGGCATGATCGAGGAGATGGGCTCGTGGTTGCTGCGTGAGTCGGTCCGGCAGCTGGCCGAGTGGACCGCCCGGCGCGGGCCGGACGCCCGCCCGCTGCACGTGTCGGTGAACGTCGCGGTGCGCCAGCTGCGCGACGGCTCCCTGGTCCGGCTGGTCGACGACGCGCTGCGGGAGAACGGGCTCGCCCCGTCCGCCCTGTGGCTGGAGATCACCGAGTCGGGTGTGATGGAGGACCTGGAGACGGCCATGCTGACCCTGAACGCGCTGCAGGCGATGGGTGTCACGCTGTGCGTCGACGACTTCGGCACGGGTTACTCGTCGCTGAGCTACCTGGACCGGCTCCCGGTCGGCATCGTGAAGATCGACAGGTCGTTCATCTCGGGCGTCGGCGACAACGGCGCCAAGGAGCCGATCGTGCGCGCGGTGCTGGCGATGACCCGGGCCATGGGACATCGGGTGGTGGCCGAGGGGGTGGAGACCGAGGCCCAGCGCGACTGGCTGCGGGAGCAGGGCTGCGATCTGGTGCAGGGGTGGCTCTACAGCAAGGCCGACCTGCCGGCGAACCTGACGGCCTGGATCGACCGGGCACCCGCGCTCACGGAGGCCTGAGCGAATGCGGGACACCGTTCCCAATTCTGCCGTATAAAAACCTGTAAAGGGTCATAAGAAGGGTGGGGTATGACGCCGACTGCCTCACCGCCGCTCCTGCGCCCGGTCCTGGCCGTCACCGACCGGGTCCGCACCGCGACCCGCCTCGGTGTCGTCGTGCTGGCCCTGCTCGTTCCGGGCGCCCTGGCCACCGGCATGTACACGTCGGTGACCTCGACGAACATCGCCTTCAGCAGCCGCGAAGAGGAGGGCGCCGACGTCCTGCGCGCGGTGCTTACCGCGCTCACCGAGACCGCCGCCGGCCGTACCCCCGATCTCGCCGCCGTCCGCGCCGCGGCGGAGGACACCGACCTGGCGATCACCGACGCCGTGGCGGCGGTCCCGGAGACCGGCGACGGGTCGGTGGCGGCCCGGATCGCCACCGCCGAGGCGCTGGCCGCTCTGGTAGCCACGGTCGGCAACGACTCCAACCTGATCCTCGACCCGGACCTGGACTCCTTCTACGTGATGGACGCCCAGGTGGTGCAGTTGCCGCAGGCCATGCTGACGGCGCTGCAGGCGTCCCTGCCGGTTCCGCCGGGGACCACGACCAGGGCCGCGGTGGCCGCCCAGGCGGTGTTGGCGGGCCGACTGTCCGGTGCCGCCGCGGCACTGCGCAACGACGCCGCCACCGCGATCGCGAACACCGACGATCCCCAGCTCAACGGCAAGATCGATGCTCCGGTACGGGCACTCGCCGACCGTATCGACGAACTCGGCGGCCGGCTCACCGAGACGCTCAGCACTCCCGGACCGGCCGACCCGTCCGCGGTGGCCGAGGCCGCCGCGGCCGCGGTGCAGCCGCTGCACGACGCGTTGACCGCGCTGCTGGACGACCGGATCGGCACACTCTCGGTGGAACGGGCTGTGGTGCTGACCGTGTCGATCGGCGGTTTCCTGGTGGCGCTCTGGTTCGCGCTGGCGGTGCTCTGGCGGACCACCCACGACGTGCGGCAGACGGTCGCCGCGGTGACCGCCATCGCCGCGTCCGATCTGGAACCCCGGCCGGTACCGGAGGGCCGTGACGAGATGGGCGACATCGGGCGGGCGCTGACCGTGGCGCGGAACCGGCTGGTCGAGCAGGAGGCCGCGCTGGCCAGTGCCGAGGTCGCCCGGGAGCAGCAGCTGCGGGCCGGGTTCATGCATCAGCGACAGGCCGAGACTCAGTTCCGCCGCCGGACCCAGGAGATCATCGACGAGTCGACCACGGTGATCGCCGAGGAACTACGTCAGGTGACCGAGAAGGTCGGCGAGGTCCGCGGCTCGTCCGAGGTGATCGACGAGCGGATCACCGTGGCCGACGTCGCCGCCAACGCGATCGTCAGCCAGGCCCACGAGGCCGAGCAGGTGATCACCTCGCTGGAGTCGAGCCTGCGCCGGGTGGCGACCGGCGCGGCCCTGGTCACCGACATCGCCCGGCAGACGCGGTTGCTGGCGCTGAACGCGACGATCGAGGCGGCCCGGGCCGGTGACCTCGGGTACGGCTTCACGGTCGTCGCCGACGAGGTCAAGCAGCTGGCCACGCACACCACCGAATCGACCGACCAGATCATCGAGACGATCCATGACCTGGAGCGGGACACCACCGCGATGGCCCGCACGATCACCACCATGACCGAGGGCATCTCGGCGGTGAGCGAGGCCGCCGTCTCGCTGCGCGCCGTCGCCGCCGACCAGTCCACCCTGATGAGCCGGCTGACCGACCAGATGACCGACACGCTCGGCCGGGTCGAGGAGATGGGTGACCTGGCGGCCCGTCTGGAGCGCCGGGAGCACGACCGGATCAGCACGGCCGGGAGGGTGGGGCTGCGCCGGGCCGGGAAACCGGCCCTGGAGGCCCCGCTGGTCAACATCAGCGCCGGTGGGCTGCGGTGCCTGTTGCCGGCGAACGAGCACCTGGTCGAAGGCACCAACCTCGACGTCGACCTGCACAGCGACAACGACTCGATGACCGTGCACGCCCGGGTGGTGAACTCGGCCGAGGCCCGCGGCGGGCTGGAGATCGGCCTCCAGTTCCTGATCGCGGACGACGCTCAGGCGAGCCGGCTGGCCGACCTGGCGGACCGCCTGATCAACGCGGCTGAGGACTGACTCCCCCGCTGATGGGATCGACATAGACGGTGACGACTCTCACCCCTAGGCTGGGCCGGCGCGATGTCGTGTCCGAAGGGGAGAGTGGTGCGGTTCCGGCTTCTGGGTCCGGTCGAGGCGGCCGAGGAGGAGCGGGTCGTCGCGCTGGGCGCTCTCAAGCAGCGGCATCTGCTGGCCGCCCTGCTGTTCGACGGCGGGCATCCGGTCACCTTCGAGACCCTGATCGACCGGCTCTGGGGCGACGAGCCGCCGCACGACGCACGCGGCGCTCTCTACGGCTACGTGGCCCGCCTGCGTCGGGTGGTCAAGGACAGCACCGGGGTCACCCTGGTCCGCTGGTCGGGTGGCTACACGCTGCAGGTCCCGGACGGTTCGGTCGACCTGTTCCGGTTCCGGCACCTGCTGGAGGCGGCCCGGACCGCGGGCCCGGAGGAGCGGCTCGCGGTGCTCGAGGAGGCGCTCGCGCTGTGGCGGGGTGACGCGCTGGCCGGTCTGCCCGGCGAGTGGGCACAGCGCACCCGGGAGAGCCTGGACCAGCATCGGCTGGGCGCGCTGGCCGACTGGGCGCTGACCGCGGTGGCCCGGGGGCGGCACACCGAGGCGGCCGATCGGCTGGCCGTGGCGCTGGCCCGGGACCCGCTGTGTGAGCCGTTGATCGCCGCGATGATGCGCGCGCTGCACGCCTCCGGCCGTACCGTCGAAGCTCTTGATCTCTTCGCCCGGTCCCGCAACCGGATCGTCGATGATCTCGGCACCGAGCCGGGCCCGTTGTTGCGCGAAGCGCACACGAGCGTGCTGCGCTCGCCGGCCGAGGTGACCCGCGCGACGCGGCCGTTCCTGCTGCCGCCGGATCTGCCGGACTACACGGGCTTCGACCGGCCGAGGGCCGACACCGTGGCCGCCCTGGAGACCGCCGCGGCCAGCCCCGTGGTGGTCGTCTCCGGGCAGGGCGGCGCCGGTAAGACGGCGTTCGCGGTGCACGTGGCGCACGCCGTCCGTGAGTACTACCCGGACGGGTTGCTCTTCCTCAACGTGGGCGGCGCCGACCCCCTCGAACCGGCCGAGGCGCTGAGCCGGCTGCTGCGCATGCTCGGTGTCACCGACGCGGACGCGCAGGGCAACTCCGATCTGCGCGAACGTGAGGCCCGTTACCGTGCCGAGCTCGCCGGGCGCCGGGTGCTGGTGGTGATCGACGACGCCGTCTCGGCCCGGCAGATCCACCCGTTCATCCCCGGTGACACCGGTTCGGCGCTGCTCGTGACCAGCCGGAACCGGCTGGTCACGGTGGCCGCGACGCGCCGGGTGGAGCTGAACACGATGACCGTCGACGAGGCCCGGGCGCTACTCACCCGGGTGATCGGCGCGGACCGTGCGGAAGCCGATCCCCGACAGACGGACCGGTTGATCGGCCTGTGCGCGCGGCTGCCGCTGGCCGTGCGGGTGGCCGCGGCCCGGCTTGCGGCGCGTCCACACTGGTCGGTGGGCCAGCTCGCCGACCGGCTCGACGACGAGCGGCGCCGGCTCGACGAGCTCGCTGTCGACGATCTGGAGGTCCGGGCCGGTCTGGCCGTCGGCTATCGCGGTCTGAGCCCCCGGGCACAGCTGGCGTTCCGCGCGTTGGGCTGCCTGGATCCGCCCGCGCTGACCGCGATCACGGTGGCCGCGCTGCTGGACTGCGGCCTGGACGAGGCGGACGACCTGGTCGAGGAGATCACCGACGCCCGGCTGCTGGACGTCGTCGGGCCGGACGGGCCGTTCACCAGGTACCGGATGCACGACCTGGTCCGGCTCTACGCCGGGGAGCTGGCCCGGGCCGAGGCCGTCCGGGAGACCGTCACCGGGGCGGTGGCCGCGCTGCTCCAGCTGGTCGAGCATCTGGCGCAGCAGCTGCCGGTGGCCACCCCACGGCTCTACCACCCGGTGCTGCCCGAGCCGCCCGCGCACTGGGCGTCGACCATCGAACGGGTCGACCTGCGGCGCTGGTTCGACGATGAGGAGCCGACGCTGATCGCCGCGGTCGAGCGGGCCGCCTCCCTGGACCTGGTGGCGGCGGCCTGCGGGCTGGCCGACGCGCTGGTCTTCGCGTCGTTCGCGGCGCGCAACAACTTCGACGGCTGGGAACGCACGCACACCGCGGCCGGTGCGGCCGCCCACCGGGCCGGGGACCGGCTGGCCGAGGCGGCGATGGAGTGCGGCATCGGCCAGCTGCGGTACGCCCAGGACCGGTTCCCCGAGTCCCGGGCGCACTTCTCCCGGGCCGCCGACCTGTTCGGGGCGGCCGGCCACGACCGCGGGCAGGCGGTGGCCCTCAACGGGCTCGGCACGGTGAGCCGGGAGCTGGGCGAACACGCGACCGCACTGCCGCAGATCAATCGGGCGCTGGCGGTGCTGGACCGGCTCGGTGACGACGCCGGGGTGGCGCACGCCTACTACAGCCTCGGCTTCGCGCACCGGGAGCTCGGCGCGGACGACGTCGCGCTGGAGCATCTGGCGTCCGCGCTCACCCGCTACCGCAAGATCGGCCACCGGCGCGGCGAACTGATCGCGATCCGCGGCATGGGCCTGGTGCACCGGGCGCGCGGTGAGCTCGACAAGGCCGGTGAGCTGTGTTCGGCCGCGCACACCATCGCCACCGGCATCGGCGACACGCATCTCGCCGCGTACACCGCGCAGGCGCTGGCCAAGGTGTGGATCCGGCAGGGCGACCCGGACCGGGGCCTGGAGCCGCTACGGGTCGCGCTGGCCGCCACCACGGTGCGGCACGACGGGCACGGGACGGCCCTGGTCACCCGGACCCTCGGCGAGCTGCACCTGGCCGCCGGCCGGCTGTCCGAGGCGGCCGAGCTGCTGGAGTCGGCGTCCGACCAGTGGCGGGACATCGGGATGGACCTCAGCCGGGCCCGCACGCTGCGTGATCTGGGCGCCGCCCGCTGCGCGGCCGGCGATCACGAGACCGCGCACTCGCTCTGGTCCGCGGCGGGCGACGTCTTTCAGGCCTTGGGGGTACGGGAGAAGGACGAGCTGACCACCTGGCGGGCACGGTTCGGCTGCACCTGCCCGTCCTCGGCGCTGCGCAGCACCCGCAGTACGTTGCCCCCGGCCAGCGCGGCCAGCTCGGCGTCCGACCAGCGCCGGGCGGCCAGCTCACCGAACAGCCTCGGATAGCCCGACACGTCGTCGAGCCCGGCCGGGGTGTCCTCGGAGCCGTCGAAGTCGCCGCCGATCCCCACGTGCTCGATCCCGGCCACCGCACGGATGTGCTCGATGTGGTCGGCGACGTGCTCCACGGTCACCGGCGGCGGCGGTCCGTGCGGGTCGCGGGTCCAGGCCCAACGCTCCGCCGACAGGAACGACGGCACGAACGTCACCATGCACACCCCGCCGTTGCCGCGCAGCCGGGTCAGCACCTCGTCGGGCACGTTGCGCGGGTGCCCGCAGAGCGCCCGCGCCGACGAGTGGCTGAAGATCACCGGCCGGGTGGTGACGGCCAGGGCGTCGTGCATGGTGGTGTCGGCGACGTGCGACAGATCGACCAGCATGCCGATCCGGTTCATCTCGGTGATCACCGTCCGGCCGAAGTCGTTGAGCCCGCCGAGCCGGGGCGTGTCGGTGGCGCTGTCGGCCCACGAGACGTTCTGGTTGTGAGTCAGGGTCAGATAGCGTACGCCCAGCTCACCGAGCATCCGCAGGACCGCGAGCGAGTCGCAGATGCTGTGTCCGCCCTCGGCGCCGAGCAGCCCGGCGACCCGCCCCGCCCGGAACGCCGCCTCCACCCCGTCCGCGGTGGTCACCAGCTCCAGCCGGCCCGGGAAACGATGGTGCAGCGCCCGGACCAGGTCGATCTGCTGAAGCGTCCGGACCACGGCAGCCGCCGGGGGCAGATCACCCGGTACGTAGACCGACCAGAACTGCGCGCCCACCCGCCCGGCCCGCAGCCGTGGCAGGTCGGTACGAGTCAGCGGCTGCCGCTGGTCGAGCGCGAACTTCTCCAGGTCGTCCGGCGACACCGCCCCGCCGTGCAGGGTGCGTAGGGCGTCGGCGAGATCGTTGTGCCCGTCGATCAGCGGGTGCTGGGCCAGCAGCCGGGCGATCCGGTCTCCGGCGGTCTCGTCACGCGCGGAATCGTCGATCGGCCACATCGGTCACCCTGATCCGTGAAGACGCAGAACGCGGAAGGTGCGAGATCCCCCCTTGAATGCTGATCCCGCACCGTCCGCGCTCTCCGGCGAGGAACGTCGAACTGGGCGCCCGCCAGCGCGTCTCGTCGTCCCGTCCGGCGCCGGGATCAGCCTCCCAGCCGCACCTGCCGAACTTCTGGCACATTTCTGTCAGCCCTGTTCACAGTTCGGCGCCCCACCTCGCGAATTGGGCCCGAGCCTGGCGCTCGGACCGGGCCAGGAGCCGGCTCCGACCGCCCGGTAGCCGGCCGAGGATGTGGCTGACCAGCAGGTTCGCGCCGACCCGGGCCAGGCCGTACCACGGTAGGCGGTAGGGCAGACCGAGGTCGCGCATGGCGGCCGGGCCGAGCAGCCAGCAGCTCACCGACAGGGCCCGCTCCCGCTCGTAGAACCGGCGCCAGCCGCTCGTCACGTCGTCGGTCATGGTGATCAGGGCCTTGGCCAGGGCGGTGCTGTTGGCGTCCGGGGGCGGATCGTTGGCCAGGAAGTGGTAGAGCAGGCGGCGGCCGCGACGCTCGGTGTGCGGCAGCCACGCCTCGTCGACACCCATCAACCAGCCGACGTAGCTCCACAGGTGCATCACGGCGCGGGCGTCGGCACCGGACACCCGCACTCCCAGGAGGCGCAGGTGCAGCAGGAAGCTGGTGCTGAACACGCCGAGGGTGCTGGCCTGGTCGTACTGGTTGATCGGCACGCCGCGCAGTTCCCGGTCCCACGCCGGGTCGGCCTCCAACCGGGCGTTGACCAGGGCGTGCATGACCCGGACGTGCACCGTGATCCGGAAACCCTCGCCATCGGGCGCCATGCCGCCGGGTGCGGTCACCGCGCGCCACCACAGCGACGTCTCCTGAATGCGCCGGAGCGTCTCGCCGCCGGCCAGCCGGCCGGTCCGGACCAACGGTTCCAGGGCCGCGGCGGTGCGATAACCACCGAGCAGGGAGCCGTACGCGAGAACCAGCCCCGCGTCCATTCCGAACGCCCGGCACGCCTCGGCGCCGCGGGCCAGCAGCTCGTCGTCCACCCAGTCGGGCCGGTGCGACAGCGTGTCGAGGAAGGCCCGCACCGGCTCCGGGGTGTCCTCGGACGGCCCGGCGGTGAGGGCTTTGTGCAGCTCGTCGGGGCGGACCGCCCGGATCAGGTCGGCCGCGAGCTCGTCCCGGCGGAGCAGGCCGGTGGCCAGGGCGGCGAGCTCCTCCTCGGTCGGGTCGGCACCGGGGCCGGCGACCAGCCGCAGTGGCCGGGCGGCCCGCTCGGCCCACGGCCGGTCCATCCCGAACCGGCGCGGCACCCGCAGATCGGCGTGCGTAGTCATACCTCGACGATAAAGTGAGCGAAAGCTCGTTTACTACTCGTCTTTCGGGGACGCCGATGTCGTCGAGTGTCCGCCGTTCAGCGCCACAGCAGCAACGGTCGAAGGAGATGATCGACCGGATTCTGAGCGCCACTGCTCAGGTTCTGGCGGAGAACGGCTATGCCGGGTTGAGCACCAATCGGGTGGCCGCGGCCGCCGGGGTCAGCATCGGTTCGCTCTATCGCTACTTCGCCGGGAAGAACGAGTTGATCGAGGAGCTGCGGGCCCGCAGCTCGGCCGACGTGCTGGCCGACCTGACCGGGGCGCTGACCGCGGCGGTGACGATGTCCGCCCGCGACGGGGTCCATCACATCCTGTCGGTGCTGGTCGGGGCGGTGAAACGGCATCGGGCGGTGACCGCCGCGATGATCGCCGAGGCGCCGCTCGGGGCGCACGGCAACATCCTGCCCGAAGTGGAGCGCCAGCTCACCCAGGTGACCCGGATCTTCGTGGCGGTGCACGCCCCCGGGCTCGACCAGGCCGAGGCGGACGCCCGGATCCACCTGGCCATGGGCGTGACGCTCAACGCCTGCCTGCGGATCGCCCTGGAGCCGCCACCCGGTGTCCCCGAGGACCGGCTGATCGGACTGACCGCGGACCTGCTGGTCCTGGGGCTGGTGCCGGACGGGACGGACCGGGCGCGCTCGGGGAGGTGAGCGCGCCCGGTCCGGCGCGGTTCGAGGACGGGACCGGTCGTCAGGCGACGACCGGTCCCACACCCGGTCAGCGGTTGCCCGCGACCACCGTGCTCACCTGGGTGCCGGAGAGGGTGCCGCCGATGTAGAGGCCGCCACCGACCGCGGTTCCCGACACGGTCCCGCCGGTGCGGACCGCGTACGTCGTACCCCTGGTGATCGAACTTGAACTGAAGACCACGCCCTTGAAGGCCTTGGTGGGCTGGTAGGACGCGATCTGCGTGCCCGAGGTGGTGGCCAGGTGGACCACGGTGCCGGCCGCCTGGTTGGCGCTGAAGGTGATCGACACCCAGCCCTGGCCGGAGGTCGGGAGGGTGCTGGTGGTGGCGCTGATGCCGGACGAGATCAGGGTGCCGCCGGTGATGGTGAGTGCGCCGTTGGAGTCGAGGCCGCCCTCACCGCCGCCGCGGGTCGCCGAGCCGGTGACCACGACCGTGCCGCCGCCGATGGTGAGCGCGCCGTTGGAGTCCAGACCGTCCGTGCCACCACTCACGACGACGGACCCGCCGGTGATGCTGATCAGGGCGTTCGGCGAGTTCTGCATCTCGCCGTAGGCCGGGTCGGAGGCGTTGAACGCGTCGTCGGTGGCGGTCGCCGAGACACTGCCGCCGGTCACGTAGACCTTGAGGCCCTCGACACCCTCGTACGACTTGGTGACGTTGACGGTGCCACCGGCCACCCGCACATCGGTCTCGGCGTGCACACCGTCGTCGCCGCTGGAGATGGTCGTGGTGCCGCCGTCGACGGTCAGGTTGGCGTCCGAGTGCAGGCCGTCGTCGGTGGCGGTGACGTTCACCGTGCCGTCGCTGATCACGGTGAGCACGCCCGCCTTGATGCCCTTGCCGGTGGTGGTCGCGGTGATCGAACCGCCGGTGACGATCGCGTCGGTCTGCCCGGTGATGCCGTCGTCGGTCGCCTTGACATTCACCGTGCCGCCGGTGACCGCCACGTACCCGCGGGTGGTGTCCTCCTCGTTGTCGGACTTGAGGCCGTCACCACCGGCGGTCGCGGTGATCGAGCCACCGCTGACGATCACGTAGTCCTGACCGCGGACCGCGTCGTCGGGCGCCGTGATCGTGATCGTGCCACCGGCGATGACCAGGCCGTCCTTGACGTTGATGCCGTCGTTGGCGTTGCCCGTGACGATCAGCGAGCCGGTGCCGGCGATGCTCAGGTCGGCGGCCGAGGCGATCGGGCCGTCTGCCGAGGCGGTGCCGTCGGTGAGCCGGTTGGTGGTGCCGGCCTGCAGGTGGATCAGCGCCTCGTCGGCGGCGACCACGTTGATCGCGCCGGTGCCGCCGGTGATCGTCACGCCGTTCAGGATCAGCCGGACGATGCCGGTCCCGGTGCTGTTGACCACGATCTGCCCGGAGGTGAGCGTGCCACTGAACCGGTAGGTGCCGGCCGCGTTGACCGTCACCGTGCTGCCCGAAACCGTCACGTTCGAACTGGTCGTGGTGGCGCTCGTGCCGGTCAGGGTGACCGCGGCGACGTCCGACTCGTTCCAGGTCAGGTCGGCCGCGCTGAGGTGGCTGGCCTGGTTGGCGGCGAGTGCGGCGGCACCGGCCGGACCGGCGGCCAGAGCGGGGGATGCCGGCGCCACCCAGACGGCGAGAGCGGTGGCGGTCAGCGCCGCGGGGACGGCGAGACGGGGGATTCTGGGCATGGAAGGTCCTTATGTTGGGGTTGATGACTGCCTTCAGCGGGGCGCTTTGTCAGCAGGGGAGGTGCCGGCGCAGCAGACGGCGCCAGGGCACGTCCGGCAGGCCCGGGCGCAGCGCGGCGAGCCCGGTGGCGTATTTCGAGATGCTGACCGGCCGGTGCCCACAGGCCCAGAGCAGCCGGTCGTTGGGCGAGGCGGACGACGCGGTCTTGGTCTCCACGATCGCGACATCCGGCAGGGCGAGCTCCCGGCCGTCCACATCGGTCCAGGTCAAACCGATGTCGACGGTCATCCGCGAGTCGTCGGCCGGCTGGTAGAAGGTGGTTCGCCGGTAGTTCGTGACGAGCGTCGGCCGCAGCACGAACCGGTCATCGCCGAGGATGTCGTCGACGAACCAGCGCCCCGGCTCGACGTCGTCGTGGTGACTGGAGTCGTAAGGCAGGCGGTCCTTGACGGTCCCACCCCGGTAGCCCTCGGTCTTCACCTCCAGCCAGCACTGCGCCGAGTCCAGGTAGGTGCGGGTGCGCACCTTGAACCGTCGCCGCCGGCGATAGGCGGTGAGCCGGAAGCTGACCAGATCGGGGGTGTCGAAATAGACCGATCGGTAGCGGAAGGTCCGCTCGCCCTCGATCTCCAGAACCCGGGTGGCCGGGTCGAGACGGGACATCAGGTCACCGGCGGCGTCCAGCGGCAGGACGTACTTGCGGTCGGTCCGGGTCTGCAACTCCGCCCGCTCGGTCAGCTCGGCGAGCGAGACCGGATCGAGGTGGGCGGCGGTCACCGTCATCGGGCCGCTCCGACCAGCGTGTTCTTATTGGCGGCGTACGAGTACCGCACCTCCACCACGGTGGTTTCATTGACGAGATCCACCCGTTCGACGGTGGCCGCGTGCACCCGGGCGCCGAGGATCCGTTCCAGTTGGGCGACCAGGGCGACGTGGTCGATGACCGCGTTGTCCAGCACCATCACCTGGCGCCGGTAGGACCGGAACAGGCGTGGGTGGTCGCCGAGATACATGACCAGGAGGATCAGCGCCATCAGTGCCGGGCTGAGCCAGATCGGGCCACCACTGAGCGGACCGAGGATGCCGAGAGCGAGCGCCGAGAAGTAGTAGGCGACCTCATGCTGGTCCAACTCGGTGGACCGGAGCCGGATGATCGACAGCACGCCGAACAGGCCGAGCCCGAGGCCGGCACCGACCGAGCTGGAGCTGAGTGACCCGGCGACCGCGAGCACGCCGACGTTGACCCCGAGGAACGCCACGACCAGATCCCGGCGCCGATGCCGTGGAAAATACAGTCCGAAGACAAGAACACTCACAGCGGCAAGATCTAGCGCGAACAGCGCAAGCCGGGGCATAGTTGCACGACCTCTCAGTGCGCCCGGCCGGGGCGTCAGCCCCCTGAACGCCGTCCGGCCGGCAGGTTACGTATCGATGAACTTCGATAGACCCTAACCTGCGGATCGGGCGAACCCCATCGAACAAAACCTCGGAATAACCTCAAAGGGTCCTGTGGCTCGCCTGTGCCTCAGCGGGCCCGCTGTGCGGGTTTCACCAGGCCGGCGTCGTAGGCGGCGATCGCCGACCGGGCCGGAAGTTTACTGAGCAGGTGGGAGACGTGGGATTTGACGGTCGTCACCGCGATCAGTAGACGGTCGGCGATCTCGTCGTTGGACAGACCCTGCCCGATCAGGGTGAGGACCTCGACTTCACGGCTCCTGGGCCGCCTGGTCGACGCTCGCCCACGCCGGGACGGCGGCGGCGGTCGCCTGGTCGACGCTCACCCAGGCCGGGACGGCGCCGGCACGGAAGCGGAAAGCGCCGCACCAGCCGAAGCGAAGTTGATCGAAGCCTTCGCGAAAGACTGCCGGAGTGCACTGGCAGAAGGATTAATTCGTCACTGATCAGAGCAATACAAAGAGCGGAAAAGATCAAAGGCCGGTGTCCACGGACACCGGCCTTTGCTGTCTGGTGGGCGATACTGGGATCGAACCAGTGACCTCTTCCGTGTCAAGGAAGCGCGCTCCCGCTGCGCCAATCGCCCGCATCACACGCGAGGTGGAGACGGGATTTGAACCCGTGTACACGGCTTTGCAGGCCGTTGCCTCGCCTCTCGGCCACTCCACCGAGCTGACCTCGTGGAGGCCTCTCCGAGCGGAAGACGGGATTCGAACCCGCGACCCTCACCTTGGCAAGGTGATGCGCTACCACTGCGCCACTTCCGCTTGTCTCCTCCGGGTTTCCCCGGCGACGACAGAACTTTATCTGGTCGGCCGACCAGACGCCAAACCGGGGTACCCGCGTGTCGGGGACCTCACCGGCGACCACGCAACAGCCCGGCGGCCGAAGCAGGCGACCACGCAACAGCCCGGCGGTCGCGCTTGGCGGCTGGAGCAGGCAGCCACCTCGCGGCGTAGGCGCGGAACGCGGCTGTTGCGGTTGTGGAAGGTGTGGCCGTACAGCTGAGGGGTCAGTCCGCGACCGGGAGGCCGGACGATGTGAAAGCCCGCCCGTCCTCGGTGACGGCAGCGGATTCGTAGCCCTTGTCGGTGAGGCCCGCCAGCCAGGCCAGGCCCGGCTCGCCCATCGCGAGGGCCGCGGTCGCCCAGGCGTCGGCGACCGCGAGGTCGGGACCGACGACGGTGACCGATCGCAGACCCGTCGCGGGGGCGCCGGAGACCGGGTTCCAGACGTGGGCGCCGCGCTCGTACGTCCCGGAGGTCGCCACCGCGCCGTCGGTGACGTTGAGCACCCAGGCCAGTTTGTCGGCCTCCCAGGGGTGGCGCACGCCGACCCGCCAGGGCCGGCCGCCGGGACCGCTGCCGCGCATCCGGATGTCGCCGCCGGCGCCGATGTAGTGCCGCACCGAACCGGCCGCGGCCAGGCGCTCCGAGGCGACCTCGACGGACCAGCCCTTGACGTATCCGGAGGGGTCGAGCTTGCCGCCCGCGTAGGCGTCGAAGTAGCCGCCGGTGTCGCGCCACAGGTCGGCACAACGGTCCAGGACCAGGCGCAGGTCGTCGGAGCAGTCCGCCAGCGGCAGCTCACCGCGGCGGAACCGGCACACCTCGCTGTCGTCGCGGTAGGTGCTGAACCGGGCGTCGACCTCGTGCAACCAGGCACAGGTCTCGCCGACGAGCTCTCGCAGACGGGACTCGGGCAGGTCGTCCGCCAACTCGATGCTGACGACCGTACCCATGACCTCTTCGACGTGCCGCACGAGGAAGGACCCTACGCGCCGGCCTTGTCCAGCGCCGACTGGAGGGACGTCTTGTAGGCGCCGGTGGTCAGGGTGGCACCGGAGACCGCGTCGACGTCGGCGCTCTGCGCCTTGAGGGCCGAGGCGTTGAGGCTCTTCACGGCGTTCGGGTTGATCGTGCCGCTGAAGCCCTCGGTCGGGTAGGTCGCGTTCGCGCTGGTGATCTTGCCGCCGGCGACCTTGATGGTGACCTGGACCGTGCCGTACGTGTGCTGTGTGGCCTTGCCCTTGTAGGTGCCGGCCTTCAGACCGGTCTCCTCGGTCTCGCCCTCGGTCTTCTTGTTGCCGGACGGCTTCTTGGACGTCTCCGGGGCGGCGGTCGATTCCGCGCCGGCCGCGTCGATCTCCGGCTCCTCGGTGACGGCCCCGTCCTGGGAGGCCGACACCGGTACTGCCGGGGGCTGCACGCTCAGGCGGACCCCGAGGATCAGGGCCGCGCCGGTGAGGGTGCCGACGGCTGCTGCGGTACTGCGTCGCATCGCGGGAACTCCTGGTCAGGTAGGGGTCAGAACTCGAAGGGGTCGAGGTGGAGCTGGCTGTCGGGTACGTCGAGCACCTTGAGCGTTTCGACGGCGGCGTTCACCAGTCCGGGCGGGCCGCACAGGTAGACGTCGCGGCGGTTCACGTCGGGGACGAGGCCGCGCAGCCCGTCCGCGGTGAACAGCCGACGCGGGCCGGGGTCGTTGCGGCCGCCGACGATGTAGCGCACCCAGGCGTCCCGCTCCTCGGCCAGCTCCTCCAGCTCGGCCCGGAAGACCAGCTCGTCGGGGCGGCTGGCCCGGTAGATCACGATGGTGTCCGGCGGCATGTCCTCGAGCAGGGCCCGGATCGGCGCGATGCCGCTGCCGCCGGCGATCAGAAGGGCACGGCGGCGGGTACGGCGTTCCGCGGTGAACGTGCCGAACGGGCCCTCCGCCCAGATCGGTGTGCCGGGGCGCATGGTGGCCAGCTTGCGGGTGTGGCCGCCGGCGATGGTGACGGTGAGCCGCAGCCACTTCGGGTTCGGGGCCGCCGACAGCGAGAACGGGTGTGACTGCCACCAGCCGTTCGCGGTCAGGAACCGCCAGCGCATGAACTGCCCGGCCTGCACCGGAAGTTTGTCGAGCCGCTTGCCCTCGATGTAGATCGAGAACGTGTTGGCGCCCTCGCCGACCACCTCGGCCACGGTGAACCGGTGTCGGGCGTTGAGCCACAGCGGTTCGACGATGCGGCCCCAGAACAGGGCGGCGATGGTGATGCAGCCGAGCGCCGGCCAGAACACCGAGGCGAACTTGCCGCTCATGTCGGCACCGGCGGCGATCTGGTGGCCGTAGCCGAGCAGCAGCACGCCGTAGCTGGTCAGGTGGATCAGGTGCCAGAGCTCGTAGTTGAGCACGTTACGGACGGCCCGGATGGAGATCAGGGCGATGAACGCCAGCAGGCCGGTGGCGATGGTCGCGCTGATCATCTCCGGGAACGTGGTGATCACGGTCCAGCCCTGGTCGACCACTCCGGTGCCGGCGGTGAGCGCGTAGCCGTACACGATGAAGACGATGTGCGCGACCACGAAGGTCAGCAGCGAGGTGCCCAGCCAGCGGTGCCAGCGCAGCAGGTCGCGGGAGCCGACCCACTCCTCCAGCCAGGAGACCCGGCTCATCATCAGCAGCTGCATGAAGAGCAGGTAGCCACCGATCAGGCCGGTCACGCGTCCGGCGGCGATCATCAGGGTGGCGTCGTTGCTGATCGCGCCGGGCTGGGTGTTGAAGAGCCACAGCGCGACGCTGGTGGCCAGGCCGGAGAAGAACAGCAGGACGGTCAGGAGCCGGTTGCCGCTCGTCGACTCGCCGGGCGGGCGCTCGTCGACGACCGGGACGCCGGTGCCGGCCTTCCAGCCGGTCGGGTCGGTGAGCGACGGCTCGGTGATGTCTCCGCGACGGAAGTTGTCCGGCTGGGCGTAGGGCTGCCCGTACTGGGGCTGTGTCTGCTGCCCCTGCTGCTCCGGCCAGGGCGGCATGGACGGGTTGTCCCAGCTCGGTCGGTTGTCGGTCCGGAGGCTGGAGAAGTACCCATCGTCGTCGGGAAGCTCGCGTTGATCCCGGAACGCCGGAATTGTCAACGTCCTCACCTGCTCAGCAGTCGTCTCACGGCGCCTGCCACCCCATGCGGCCGACGTGACGACCCGTGCGCGGAAGGGCCGTCATGGTTGGGTACGCGCGTCACGCCGAGTTGGCTCAACGCAATCGGAAAAATCCCAGAGGTTAGGTTCTCCGCATGAGTTCCGCACAACCGGTCACCGTGGTCGGCATCGGCGCCGGCGGCTGGCCGGACCTCGCCGGTACGGCACAGACCGCGCTGGCCGCCGCCGAGGTGGTGTTCGGCGGCTCCCGGCAGCTCGATCTGCTACCCGAAACCGTCACCGCACGGCGCGTCCGATGGCCGTCTCCGCTGGTCCCCGCCCTGCCCGGCCTGTTCGAGGCGGAGCGCGGCCGTCGGGTGTGCGTGTTGGCCAGCGGTGATCCGATGCTCCACGGGATCGGCACCACTCTGGCCCGCGTGCTGGGCCCGGCGGCGATCACCGTCGTCCCGCATCCGTCGTCGGTGTCGCTGGCCGCGGCCCGCCTGGGCTGGGATCTTTCCACCACCGATGTGGTGAGCCTGGTCACGGCGCCGGTCGAGACTCTGAACCGGGCGATCAATCCCGGTCGCCGCATCCTCGTGCTGTCGGCCGGAGCGCACACCCCGGCGGCGGTGGCCGGGCTGCTGGCCGCCCGTGGCCACGGGTCGGCGGTCCTGACCGTCCTGGAGCAGCTCGGCGGCCCGGCCGCCCGACTGATCACCGGGACCGCCGGCGATTGGGCGGCGCCGGAGGGCGACCCGCTCAACATCGTCGCCATCGAGTGTGATGCCGGCCCGGCCCGGGGAATGGTCCCGGGTCTGCCGGACGACAGCTATCAGAGCGATGGGCAACTGACCAAACGGGAGGTGCGGGCGATCACCCTGGCCCTGCTCGCGCCTGCTCCCGGTGAGCTGCTGTGGGACGTCGGTGCCGGGTCCGGCAGCATCGGCATCGAGTGGATGCGCGCTCATCCGTCGTGCCGGGCGATCGCCGTCGAGTCGTCGGCCGACCGGATCGCCACGATCACCACGAACGCGGCCACTCTCGGCGTTCCCGGCCTGCGGGTGGTGCACGGTCGGGCGCCCGACGCGCTCGACGGCCTGCCCCGGCCGGACACCATCTTCATTGGAGGCGGATTGACCCGCGACGGCGTCCTGGACCGTTGTCTCACCGCACTACGGCCCGGCGGGCGGCTGGTGGCGAACGCGGTCACCGTCGAATCGGAGGCGGTCGTCGCGGCCGCCTACGCGAAACTCGGCGGTGAACTCTCACGGATCACCGTGCAGCGTGGCTCCCCGGTCGGCGGATTCACCGGGTGGCGATCCTTCATGCCGGTCACGATCTGGGCGGTACGGCCATGACGGTCCACTTCATCGGCGCCGGTCCGGGCGCCGCCGACCTGATCACGCTGCGCGGGCACCGGCTGATCGCGGCCGCGCCGGTCTGTCTCTACGCCGGCAGCCTGGTCCCGGCCGAGCTGCTGGACGCCTGCCCACCCGGCGCCCGCAAGATCGACACCGCGAATCTCACGCTCGACGAGATCATCGCCGAGATGGTCGCCGCCCACGAGTCGGGTGTGGACGTGGCCCGGCTGCATTCCGGTGACCCCTCGGTGTTCAGCGCGGTCGCCGAGCAGATGCGGCGACTCGACGCGGCCGGGGTGCCCTACGACGTGACTCCCGGAGTGCCCGCCTTCGCCGCCGCCGCGGCCGCCCTCGGCCGGGAGCTCACCGTTCCCGAAGTGGCGCAGACGATCATCCTCACCCGCACCGCGGAACGGGCCACCGCCATGCCGCCCGGCGAGGACCTGGCCACCCTCGGCGCCAGCCGGGCCACCATGGTGCTGCACCTCGCGGTCCAGCGGATCGACGCGGTCGTCGCCGAACTCACCGACAACTACGGCACGGACTGCCCGGTCGCGGTGGTGGCGCGGGCCTCACGGCCCGACGAGATCATCCTTCGCGGCACGCTCGCCGACATCACCGACCAGGTCAAAGCCGCGGGGGTACGCCGTACCGCGGTGATCGTGGTCGGCGCGGCCCTGACGGCCGGCCAGTTCCCGGACAGTCACCTGTACTCCGCCGACCGCTGCCGCCCGTGAGGGTGCTGGTGCTCGGTGGGACGACCGAGGCTCGGCGGCTAGCCGGGATGGTCGCCGACGAGTTCGACGTCGTCACCTCGTTGGCCGGGCGGACCACCGATCCCCTCCGGCCGGCCGGTGACGTGCGGATCGGCGGGTTCGGCGGGGTGGACGGGCTGACCCGGTATCTGCGGGACGAGCGGATCGACGCGGTCGTCGACGCGACGCATCCGTTCGCCGCGGCGATCAGTGGGAACGCGGCGGTGGCGTGCGGGGCTTCGGGCGTACCCCTGCTGATGGTGAAAAGGCCCGGCTGGACGGCCGGACCGGGTGACGAGTGGCATCGTGTCGCGTCGCTGCCGGAGGCGGCCGGGCTGCTGCCCGGGCTCGGCCGGCGGGTGTTCCTGACCACCGGGCGGCAGGGGCTCGCGCATTTCGCCGGGCTCGACGGCTGCTGGTTCCTGGCCCGCTCGGTGGAACCACCCACCGGAGCCGTGCCGCCGCACCTGGAGGTGTTGCTCGATCGGGGGCCGTTCACCGTCGAGTCCGAACGGGAGCTGATCATCGGGCACCGGATCGACGTGCTCGTCACCAAGGACAGCGGTGGCGCCGACGCCAAGCTCGTCGCCGCCCGTGAGCTGGGCGTTCCCGTCCTCATGGTGAACCGGCCGCCGACCCCCGACGCCCGTACGGTGTCCACAGCGGACGCCGCCGCGTCGTGGTTACGAACGCTCGGCCGCTGAAACACGACAGTTCGGGTGCTGCGTGACGCGCGTCGCAGTGCGACGCTCGACTCATGTCGGTACGCGCCCTCTCCACCGAACTCGCCGCGGTGCGCGTGATGGTCGCGGACGGGCTGGCCGAGATCGGCGACGCGGGTGACGCCGGCCAGGTCTGGCTCCGTTCGGCGACGGCCCGCCTGACCGCCTTCGACGGGGTGCTCACCGAAGCCGCCGGGGTGCTGGCCGGGCCGACCCGGGTGCTGGTCCTGACGCTTGCGACGTTCCTGCTGGTGGCGGGCTCGACGGCGCTGGCCGGGGCACTGGGTCTGGGCACCGGCGGGGTCCTCGCCCTCGCCGGGGGCACGTTGCTGATCGCGGCTGCGGCCGCCCCCTGGGCGAGCCGGCACGTCTACTCCCTGATCGGACGTCGACGTCTCTCCCGCACCACGCCGGGACCCGCTGCCGAAGCCGGACCGGCCGGGCTGCCGGAGCGACTGTCCCGGGCCCGGGTGCGGCTCGTCTCGGCGGCTCTGCGGCAGGCCGGCGCCGGTAACTGGAGTGCGCCGGAACTACGCCGGGCCATTCGCACCGATCCGGTGGTCCGCCGTCTCGCGTACGCCGACCAGTTGCTGTGCCAGGCCGTCGACTGTGTCGAACGGCACCTCGGCGACCTGCGGAAGGACTCCCCGTGACGCGTTCGCTGGTCCGCGAGGACCCGTTCTCCGGGGAGGCCCGGCCCCGGCTCGCGGCGATCGACCGTGACCTGGCGGCCCTGATCACCGATGCCCAGAGCCGGGACTGGTCGGCCGACCGTCCGGACCGGGTGGTCTTCGCTCGGTTGGGCCAGGCCCGCCGCCGGGTCCGGGCCGCCACCGGCCGCCGCGGAGAGCATCCGGGCCGCCGTCTCGCCGATCCGGCCGCCGCGCTGCTCGGCACCACGACCGGCCTGCTGACGGCGGCGGCGCTGCTGTCCACCGGCCTCCCGGAGAAGACCCTGAAGGCGGCCGGTGTCCCGGCGACCGCGGTCGTCGCCCTGTGGGTGGCGTTACTGGCCGTCGCCGGATTGCAGCGCCTGCGCCGCCACCGGGACCGGACTACCGTCGACGGTCCGGCACCGATCGACGACCACTACCGATACGTCGCTTTCCGCCGCCGGATCGAGGCGTGTGCCGCCATGGCCCGCGATCACCGCTCACACCGCCGCCGGGCCGCCGCGATCGATCTGGAGTACGCCCTCGACTGGCTGGCCGCCGCCCAGAGCGAACTCCCCCGCCACTGACCGCACCTCCGCGCTGTCACATCCGGATCGGCTGCCTCATCCCTGTACCGAGACGAAACCCCGGCCGACCCGCCGGGCCCGATGCGAGGGAGCGACGATGCGGATCGTGGAGGCGACCGAGTTCTTCCGGATGTCCACCGCGAACCTGACCACCGCATCGTAGAAGACCGGGGGTGCCTGGACCCCGGATCCATTTGGCACAGTGGACAGATGCTGACCGACGTGGACCTGCCCGCGCCCGGACTGCTCTGGACCCGCTGGGCGACGCTGAGCGCCACACATGTCGCGCTCGGCCGCACCGGCTCCTGGTCGATCGACGACCACGGGGCCGGCCGGGACCTCCCGGACGGGAGCTGGGCCAGGTTCGCGCTGCTCGACGGGCGGCGCGCGGTACTCTACGGCGATCATCACGAGCACAGTGCCGCCGGGCGCGACGATCCACCGGCCGACCCGCTCACCGGCGCCCCCGACTGGCTTCCGTGGGCGACACTGGCCCCCCTCGCCGAGCGGGACCGGCTCGGTTTCGTCATCTGGCACGAGAGCGGCCGCTGGTCACGGGTGCGCTACCGGGATGGCTGGTCGGACGGGATGACCGACCTGGTCGGGCCGGTGCTGACCGGGGAGGGCGCGCTGATCGCGCTGACCCGGTTCGGTCCCCGCCCGGTGGCCGAACGCCTGCTGGCCGCGGCGGTTCGCGCCGAGTTGTCCGCCATGCATTTCACCGACCTGCTGATCGATCCGGCACCGGATCAGCTGGCCGCCGCGATGGCCACCGCCACCCGGGGCGGTCTCGTGCCGGGCAGTGCCGCGCCCCGGATCGAGCCGGGCCGGCGCCCGCCGATGCGTCGGGTCCGGCGGCTCAGCCAGGGCGAGCACGACCGGCTGGTCTGGGCCGCCATGCAGGACTCGCCGGAGCTGTCCCGGCCCACGCCGCCGACCACCACCGAGTTGGACACGCTCGTCGGCTGGCTGCAGGACCGCGCGCCGCACGCCGACGGGCGGTGCTCACTGCTGGCGTATTCGGACGCCACGAGTTTCAGCGCACAGCCCGGCGATCGGCCGCCTGCCGATCGGCCGGACGAGGAGCGTTACGCCGCCTTCCGGCGGCTCACCGAGTTGGTCCGGGCGCTGCGCCGGGCCGAGTCCGATCCGCGGTACGGCCGATGGCTGTTCCTGCGGATCGAGACGAGCGCCGCCGGTGTCCAGGTGGAGCGGCGGTACGACTCGTGGCCGCCCTGGTGGCACGACGACGGGGTCTCCGGCCCGTGGCGGACCAACCTCCAGGAGGAGATGGACGCCCGCCTGCCCCGCTATCGTCCGTCCTGGGTGACCCTGCTCGACCCGGAGGTCGCCTACCGTCCGCTGTGACCGGCAGCCTGCCGCGGTCAGCGGGCCTTTCCGGCCCGGAGCAGATCGAGCGACTTGGCCAGCCGCCGGGCGCGGGTCTCGGCCGTCTTCGCCGAGGTCAGCTGCTCGGCATGCCACCGCTGGTTGCTGAACGAGATCGACTCCCAGAACGCCTTGGCATCAGGTTCAGCGGCCAGGGCCGCCGCAAGATCCTCAGGCACCTCGACGGTACGGGGAACGTCATCCAACTCGATGCCGAGGTTGTAGACCTGTCCCCCGTCGAGCCCACCGGCGGCCCGCCGCTCAGCGCTGACGCCGAGCCAGTACTCCCCGCCCATCCGGGCGATGGACGACCGGAACTCGAACTCACCGATCCGGACGACCACCTTGGGCCGCCCGCCGCCGCCGAGCCCGGCCACGAACTCGTCCGGAATCCGAAACCCGGTGGTGTTCCCCCCGGTCCGTTCCAACTCACCCCGGTACTCCATGCCCGGAACGATAACCAACCAGGGGGAACGAGTCAGGCCGTCACGATCGAAAGCCCGTGATGAACCCGAAAGTCGTCGAAGTCCTTCACGTTCATCGTCGCGACCAGCTCGGCCCAGGTGACGAACGGGAGGATCAACTCGCTCCCGATCAGCTTCGACCCCAGAGTGATCGGCAGGCGCCCTTTGATCAGCAGCGAAGCGACATCGGTATCAAGGAGAACGGGTCGTGTCGACATCAATCGAACACTTCCTGATGGCGATTGGCGTAAGTGAACCGGATGAACTCGTCGAGTTCCTCGTCGGACTCGAAGACGTCAATGGCCAGTGCCTGAATGTCGCCGATCGAGCGGATCTTGTGCGCTCCCGCCGCCTCGATCAGCTCCTCCACCGAGGTGGACGGCTCATCCAACACCGGGCGAACACCATTTGCGCTATCTGTAGTCATGGACATCTCCCACACGACAGATTGTCATGGGTGAATGCTATCGAGCCTACTAGGCCGTAGACAAGTCCCCGTCACAACTAGGCCTGCGTCAAGGATACCCCTCGGCACTCTCGAAGCGAACCCGCTCCAAGAACGTGAGCTGCGCCTTCTTGTGACCGAGGTCGATCTCCGGCCCCAGCGTGAACCCCGCCCGCTGAAGTCGGGAGATCATCCGATCGTTGCGGATGTCCGGTTCGGCGATGATCCGCCGACGGTCCGGCTCGGCGAACAGATGGCGCAGCAGGGCCGGGAAGACCGCGCTGGTCAGATGCGGCAGCTCCCGGCCGGAGGCGTCGAGCAGCAGGTGCACCCCGAAGTCTCCGGGCAGTACGTCGTAACACTCCCCGACCGGGTCCTGCGATGGCTCGTAGGTCTGGAACACCCCGATCGGCCCGTCGTCGAGCAGCAGCAGATAGGCGTGATGACTGTCCAGTTCGTCGACGAACCCGTAGATCTCCTCGACGTCGGCGACCGAGTGCTCGCCCATCCCCCAGAACCGGTTGCGCTCCCTGGTCACCCAGGAGTGCACGACGGGCGCGTGCGCGGCCGGATCGAGCGGAATCATGGTCAGCTCGCCGAGCCCGGGCAGTTTCTGGGAGAAGACGATCACGGGTTCCTCCGTCAGTAGTTCCCAGTCGGTGACGAGCGGAACGAGTTCACCGGACGCCCAGAGCGGCAACTGGTCCAGGAAGTGCGGGGACGACGGGTCGTCCGAGGCACCGAACGGGACGATCCACCGGCTGCGGTCGCGGTCGGCGAGGTCCCACACGTACCGGGCGACCGGGCCACGCCGGCACAGATCGCTGACCCCGGGCACGCTCGACGTGTTGAGCACGCATCCGGCCGAACCGCCGAGCTCGACCCGCGGCACGACGGCGTCGAGGCCGGGCAGCAGAAGCGGATACAGCAGGTGCCGCGTGCCCCAGGGGGCATCCGGAGACGGGCCGGCCGCGGACGGCGGAAGGTGGGTGGGATCGAGACCGAGTCCGGCGAGCACCCCGTCGAGAGCGATGCCGATCCGGGCCCGCGGGTCGGTCCAGGGGGCGAACAGCGGGTCGTACCCGGACGGCTCGAAGAGCGGCTCCAACTCGGGCCGGTCACCGACGGCACGAGCGAGGGCCGCGTGCCGGGCCATCCGCCGCCCGGCGTCGGACGAATCGGCCGGCAGCGAGGTGTCCATGTGGATCTTCTCGTGCGGCGTGCCGAGATCGAGCAGCTCACGGATCCGGCGGGCGCGGGCGGGCGGCGCGAAGTCCACCCCGTACGCCGCGGTGTCCGGCCGCCGGTCGTTGGCGTTGACCACCGACGTGACCTCGGCGCGGAACATCGGCGCCCAGTCCGGCTTCCAGGTGTGGCGCTCCTCCCAGGCGGGCACCGGCACGAGCCGGTTGCGGTCGTCGCGCTGCGGCACCCGGCCGACGGTGAGCTGCAGGGTCCGGCCGGTGGAGTCGGCGGTGAGGACGCTGTTGACCGGCTCGACCCAGCGGGACAGGGCGTCCGCGACATCGTCCACGGTGGACGCGTGCAGCAGCGGCAACAGGGCACCGAAACCCAGATCGAAAGCGGACCGCGCGGGGGTACGCAGACTCAGGTTCCCATCGATGACGGGTCCACGGGCCGTCTCGATGACATCGACCACGACCGGATCCTCGTCACGTACGACGATCGTCTCCTGATGGGTGACCACCGGCTCCCAGCCGGTCGCGCCGCGGGCCTGGAGCACGCCGTCGACCTCGCGCAGTTCTTCCAGGTAGAGGTCTTGGTAGTCGGCCATCGCGTTGGTGACGGCCCAGGCCACCGACCCGGCGTGCCCGAAGTGCTGCACACCGGGGACGCCCGGGAAGGTGAGCCCGGCCACGTCGAAGGCCGGGCAGGCGAGGCGGATCTGCTGGTAGACGCCGGGGAGTTCGAGGAGCCGGTGCGGGTCGCCGGCGATCTCACCGGGCACGGTCCAGGCGTTGCTGCCAGAGCCACCCGGCCCCTCGGTCGCGAACCAGGCGAGAGCGTCCGGCCCGAGGGTCCGCTCGACGTGTGCCCGCCACATCTTGTTGCCGAACGTTCCGAACAGAATGTGCTGCACCTGAAAAACGCCGAGTGACGACCACGGGTGCCACTCGATGCCGCCGGCGCGAACACCCGCCGCGTAGGCCTCCAGCCACTGTCGGGTCGAATCGTCCAGGTCGGCGAATGACCGGCGGGCGGTGTCGTCGAGCCGGACCCGCCGGGCGAACCGGTCCCAGCCCACCTCGGCCGCTCCGGCGACCGACGCGAGACGCCCCTCCGACCGGAGACGTTCCACCTGGAGCTGGCGGCCCCGATCAGTAGCGGTCACCCGCCCCTGGAGCCAGGCCAGGTCGAGGACCGAGCCCGCTCGCAGGTGCGGAATGCCGTGGGCGTCGCGGTGCGTCCTCATACGGCGATCGGGTTCGCCAGCTCGCCCGCGAAGATCAGCGAGCCGGCCTGGTCGGTGAGGTCCACCATCTGCAGCGTGTTGCGCAGTTGGAGCCGGTTCAGGCAGGAGTGCGCGAAGGTCGGCCGGAGCAGGTCGAGGCGCCCGGCCAGGGCCGGGTGGTCCTTGGCGTGCTCGCGGACGCAGTCGCCGACGAGCGCCCAGAACTCGGTGGCACTGAGCACCCCGTCCGAGTCGAGGATCCCGGCGAGGTGCCGCAGGAAGCCGTCGAACACGTCGGTGAAGATCGCCAGTTCCTTGATCTCGTCGGTGACGTCGATCCGGATCCGCTCCACCTCGGCCGGCAGCGGCTGGTCGTTCATGACCGCCACCTCCTCGCCGATGTCCTTCATGAACACCCGGGTGGGCACGTGGTTCTCCAGCACGAGGATCAGGTTCTCGCCGTGCGGCATGAACGCCAGGTCGTGCTTGAGCAGGCAGTGCACGATCGGCCGCAGGTAGGCGCGCAGGTAGCTCGCCACCCAGGCCGCGGGTGTCGCTCCGGATTCCCGGATCAGGGCGGCGACCAGCGAGTTCCCGTCCCGGTCGCGGTGCAGCAGGGCGGCCATGGTGGCGAGCCGCTCGTCCGGGGAGATGCGCGGGACAGGGCTTTCGCGCCAGAGGGCGGCGAGCATCTTGGTGTACGCGCTGGGCGTACCGGTCCGGTGATAGGCGTCCCCGGTGTACCCGATCGAGGCCAGCTCGCGAAGCACCTGGAACCCGCAGGCCCGCAGTTCCTCGTCACCCTCCACGACCGACGCGACCCAGTCGTTGATCGGCGGCGTGGCCCGCATGTACTCGGGTGACAGCCCGCGCAGGAAGCCCATGTTCTGGACGGCGATCGCGGTCTTCACGTAGTGCCGTTCCGGCCGGTCGGTGTTGAAGAACGTCCGGATCGACTGTTGTGCCCGATAACGATCAGGTCCGGCGTCGAGCGGGACGATCGCCCGGCGGGCCACGTCGGGCGCGAACGTGACGGTGACCTTGTGCTCCCACTGCCAGGGGTGGACAGGCAGGTAGCGGTAGTCGACCGGGTCCAGCCCATGCCCCCGGAGCTGCTGCTCGAAGTGTGTTTTCAGCGGCCCGATCTCGGTTTCGTAGAAAGCCGGTTCGTCCCCCTCGTACACGAAGACGCTCTCGCTCCGGAGAATCGCCACCCACCGCAACCGGACCGCCCGCCCGGCCTCCGGCGCGTAGGCCTCGTGGTCGGTGAGTCCGTAACCGATCCGCCCGTTGTTGGCCACGAATCCGGGGTGTCCCTCGGTCATCGCGGCCTCGATCGTCTGGAAGCTCGCGTGCACGAGATCCTCGGCGGTCTCCCGGCGATGCGCGTACTTCCAGGCGGTCCCGGCCAGCGTCGCGGAGATCTCCTCCAGGTAGGTGCCGAGCAGTTTCTCCGGGATGCCGAGCGTCTCGCGCAGACCGGCGATGAAGTCGAGCGCGTCGAGCGGCCCGTCCAGCGACTCCGGGTCGATCACCCAGTGTTCGAGCGGATAGCGCTTCGCGCTGAAGGTGTTGGCGCCGAACTCGAAGCGTCCGCCGCCGATCTCGACCGGCGCGATCAGGCGCTCGTGGCTGAACTCGGCGATGGCCTTGGCGATCAGCCGGCGGTGGGCGAACGCGATGGCCTCCGGCCGCAGGTGCGGCACGCTCATCAGGTACGCCGTCCGCGTGCAGAAACTGAGCCGGCCGATCTTGCCGTGTAGTGGCACGTCCCGGTCCACCACGAAGCCGACCTCGGCGTTCTTGCGCTGGACCGCCTCGTTGTCGACGTCCGGCTCGACCACGACACGCTCGACGCGCGAGTCGGCGAAGCAGAAGTCCATCACGGTCCGCATCACCGCGGAGGTGACCCCGGAGCGTTTCCGGGTCGGCGGTGCGACCAGCAGATGCATGCCGATGTCGCCGGGCCGCACGTCGTAGTGCGGGGCGAGCTCGCTGTGCGCCGGCTCGTAGGTCTCGGCGAGGAACAGCGGATTGTCGTCGTCGTCCAGGCCGAGCCACACGTCGTAGTGCGGGTTGTCGAGAAAGCCCTGGTACTCCTCGCGGACCCGCTCGACGTCGGCCCCCTGGAGCCCCCAGTAGCGCGCCCGCGGATGGGTCACCCAGGTGTGCAGAAGATCAAGATCACGATCGAGGTCGAGCGGTACGAGTCTCACTGGTTCACCAACTGTCGGGGGATGTCGGCCTTGGGCGCGCCGAACTGCTGGAACGTGATCGACTCCTCGATCGGGTAGATCTCCCGGCCGGTGACGGCCCTGAGGATCACGCTGTTGCGGTACGGGCCCATGCCCAGGTCGGGGTCGGTGACGCTGTGCGTGTGCTCGGCGGCGTTCTGCACGAAGATCTCGTCGCCGGCGACGTCCACGGCGTAGTCGACGGCCACGTCGAACCGGCCGCGGGCATCCCAGTTGATCCGGTCCCGGACCGGGTCCAGGAAGGACGGCACCCGCGCGGCGTAGCCGGTGGCCAGCACGAGACCCTGGGTGCTCGCGGTGAACGAGCGGCCCTCCTCCTGGTGCTCCAGCGCCAGGGTCCAGCGGTCGCCGTCCCAGATCACGCCGTCCAGCGCGGTACCGGTGAGCAGGGTGGTGGGCACCG
The DNA here is from genome assembly GCF_033097365.1 of Actinoplanes sichuanensis. Taxonomy (NCBI): domain Bacteria; kingdom Bacillati; phylum Actinomycetota; class Actinomycetes; order Micromonosporales; family Micromonosporaceae; genus Actinoplanes; species Actinoplanes sichuanensis. The sequence continues at coordinate 11,054,250 of NZ_AP028461.1, read as the reverse complement.
CGCCGGTCAGGCTCTTGGCGTACAGCGTCTCGTAGATCGCGTCGACCAGGTCACCGCTGATCCCCTTGTAGAGGTTGCGCTGCTCGCGGCCGAGCCGGTCCCGCACGTCCATCGGTAGCGCCCGGTGGTAGCGGATGTAGTCCGGGGAGGTCATCTCCAGGGTCAGCTTCGTGTACTCCATCGGGAAGTACCGCGGTGACCTGGTGATCCAGCTCAGGTGGTAGCCGTACGTCTCGATGTCGGTCAGCAGGTCGAGGTAGATCTCGGCGGCGCTCTGCCCGCTGCCGATGATCGTGATCGAGTCGAGGCCCTGCAGCCGCTCCTTGTTGGGCAGGTAGTCGGCGCTGTGCACGTACGGCCCCTGGTCCACGGCGGCCGGGACGCGCGGCGCGGTGCCGATGCCGAGGACCAGCTTGCGGGCCCGGACGGTCTCGCCGTTCGTGTGTACGAGGTACGCCTCGCCGTCGTGGGTGACCGTCTCGACCCGGGTGTTCCACCTGATCGACGTCAGCTGCCGGGCCGCCCACTTGCAGTACTCGTTGTACTCGGCGCGCAGCGGGAAGAAGCTCTCCCGGATGTAGAACGGATAGAGCCGCCCCACCTGCTTGAGGTAGTTCAGGAACGAGAACCGGCTGGTCGGGTCGGCCATGGTGACCAGGTCGGCGAGGAACGGCACCTGGATCGTGACGCCGTCCAGCATCAGGCCGGGGTGCCAGTCGAACTCGGCCCGCTGCTCCAGGAAGACGCCGTCCACGTCGGACAGGTCCTCGGTCAGCGCGGCCAGGCCCAGGTTGAACGGGCCGACCCCGATCGCCGCGAAGTCGTGGGTGCGCATCAGGCCATCACCGCCGTCGCCTCGTCACGCTCGCCCGTCATCTCCCGGCCGATGCCGCGGATCAGGTCCAGCACGTCACGCAGATCGCTCATCGTGGTGTTGGGGTTGAGCAGGGTGAACTTGAGCCAGTAGTGGCCAGCGACGGTGGTGCCGGCGACGATCGCCCGGCCGCCGTAGAAGAGGCGCTGCCGCAGCTTCGGCATCAGCTCGTCGCACTCGGCGATCTCCATGCCGGCCGGGCGGTAGCGGAACAGCACCGTGCTGAGCGTCGGCGCGGCCACCGCCTCGAAGTCCGCGTCGTCACAGATCCGCAGGTAGGCCTCGTACGCCCGGTCGACGACGGCGTCGAACATGTCGCCGATCTGCTCGGCGCCCATGGTCCGCAGGGTCATCCACAGTTTCAGCGCGTCGAAGCGGCGGGTGGTCTGCAGGCTCTTGTCGACCTGGTTCGGTACAGCGGCGGCCCGCGGGTTCAGGTAGTCGGCGTGCACCGCGATCCGGCGCATCGTCTCGCCCCGGCGCACCACGATGGCGCTGGAGCTGACCGGCTGGAAGTAGCTCTTGTGGAAGTCCACGGTGACCGAGTCGGCGCGCTCGATGCCGTCCAGCAGGTGCCGGCGACGCGGGGAGACGAGCAGGCCACAGCCGTACGCGGCGTCGACGTGGAACCAGATGCCCCGGCTCTCGCAGATCTCGGCGATCTCGGCGACCGGGTCGATGCGGCCCAGGTCGGTGGTGCCGGCGGTGGCCACCACGGCCATCGGGATGCCGCCGTCCCGGCGTACGCCCTCGATCGCGGCGGCCAGCGCGGTGGGGTCCATCCTCCCGGTGCCGTCGGTGGCGACGCCGACCACCGCGTCGGCGGCCATGCCCAGGATGCCGGCCGACTTGCTGACGCTGAAGTGGCTCTCGGTGGTCGCGAAGATCCGCAGCTTCTCGAGGCTCTCCGCCCGTGGTCGACCCTCCAGGGTCTCCTCCCGGGCCAGCAGCAGGGCCTGCAGGTTGGACTGGGTGCCGCCGCTGGTGAAGATACCGTCGGCACCGGGCCCGAAGCCGATCCGACCGGCCGTCCAGTCGATCAGGCGACGCTCGATGAGGGTGCCCGCGGTGCTCTGGTCCCACGTGTCCACGGACGAGTTGACCGCCGAGATCAGCACCTCGGCGCTGAGCGCGGGGAGGGCGACCGGGCAGTTCAGGTGCGCGACGTAGGTGGGCTCGTGGAACCAGACCGCGTTGTCCAGGTAGAGCCGGGCGACTTCGTCGAGTGCCGCGCCGGTGTCGCCGAGGGGCCGGTCCAGGTCGACGGCGTCGACCTGGACCTGCAGATCGGCGACGGCTGCGCCGGAGTACGGCTGCCGCACTGCCTTCACCCTGTCGGCGAGCAGCGCCGACGCGTGCCACACAGCGGACGTGTAACCGTCCAGCGTGGACCCGGAGAACAGATGCGGGGACTCGGACCGCTCCAACGGAGACCCTCCAATAAGGTAAACCTTACCTAACCTGAGGGAGGCTAACCGGCCGGGCACGGGAGGGAAACTTCGACCGACGTTGAGTGACAGTTGCCACATCAAGGACGAAACCCACCCGAAAAAGGGTGGGCTTCGTCGATGGAGAAGATCAGAAGGCGGTCAGTGTGATCCCGGCCGCCCGCGGGTCTCCGTCGTGCACCAGGGACTCCTGGTTCTGCACGTCGTCGAAGGCGAAGGCGTACGCCTTGCCGTCGGCCATGTTGGCGTGGATGGCCTTCGCGTACGGGTTGGCCGGGCCACCGGTGTAGAAGTCGGCCGCGGTCCCGCCCGGCTGGGTGTCGATCCGGCCCAGCGTGGTCCGCCACAGCGCCGCGCACAGCGTCCGGGCGATCGGTCCGACCACCTGGTCGTTCGGCGCGCCGAGCGCACCGTCACAGCCCCAGACGTTCGCGGTCGACGGCTTGGTGAACGACGCCACCGTCCGGCCGCCGGTGTCGGTGAAGTTCATGACGTTCCCGGAGGTCCGCCCGGTGTACTTCACCTCCGGACGGTCCCCGAACGGGACGACGGTCAGATTCTTCGAGGTGTACGCGTTCCAGGCGCTCGTGATGTACGAGTCGAGGTAGGTGGCGCTCATCAGACCCGCGTCGGCCGCCTTGCCCGGGGCGAGGACCCGCAGCACCGTGCCGTCGGACCCGGTGACCACGCTCTTCGCGAAGTCGGGGTTGGCCCGCACCGCGTCGATGACCTTCTGCCGGCCGTTCGCGACCAGGTCACCGGTCTTCGTGGTGACGCCGTTGCCGCCGAGCACCGACACACCGTGCGGTACCGCGAACATGTCCACCTGCGAGCTGTTCAGGAACAGGCCCGAGCCGTTCAGGGTGAACTCGCTCCAGTCGAAGAGGATGTCCCGGTTCGGGTCGCCGCCCGCCCACGGGGCGGGCTGGACCAGACCGTCGGTGGTGAGCCGGAAGTCCAGCCTCTTACCGAACGAGAAGTAGATCCGGCCGGAGATGTTCTTCAGCACCTTGATCGTGGTGCTCTGCCCGTTCGCCGGGCCCGGGATCGAGACGTCCGGCGCGGGCACCGGCACCGGTCCGCCACCGGTCCACGGGGTGAACGCGCCGTTCGCGTTCACCGAGCCGAGCTTGCCGGTCTCCAGGTTGACGCCCAGTACGTAGAGGAAGACCTGTTCGTTGCGGCCGGTCCGGTTGGTCACGGTGACCGGCAGTGTGCTCCCGGCCGGCGGGACCGTCGCGGCCGGCGTGGTGGCCGCCGGTGTCGTGGTGGCCGGAGTGGTCGGCGCCTTCGTGGTCGGCGCGGTCGTCGGAGCCACCGTCGGTACGGTCGTCGCGGGTGTGGTGGCCGGCGGGGTCGGGGCCGTCGCGCCGGTGCCGCACGGGGCGCCGTTCAGTTTGCAGTTGACCGGCTGACCACCGGCACCGACGAATCCGAACGTCACGCTCGCACCCACCGGAATCGAACCGTTCCAGGCACGGTTGGTGAATGTGCGGTGACTGCCGGAAGCCGTCATGTCGGTCTCCCAGAAACTGCCCACCGACCCGCCCGCGGGCAGATCGAATTCGACTTTCCAGGACGTCAGTGCGGACGTTCCGCCATTGGTGATGGTGACCTCGTCCTGCCAGCCGGTGCCCCAGTCGGACACGGTACGCAGGGAGGCGGTGGCCGAGGCGGCCGAGGCGGGTAGGGCGATCCAGGCGGTGGTGAGCGCGGCGACCGTCGCCACAGCGGCGAGAATCAGGCTCCGTTTACGGCGCATGGGGGTGCGACCTCTCCGAGAGTGGGCGGTCCGGGACGGCCGCCATTGTCACTCGCGAGAAACCGCTCTCACAGAGCCTTTAAAGCTCCTTTAAGGTCTATTTTCCAGGACTTTCTCGATAACAGAAATCCCGGCTGGTTCTCAGGGCTGTCCCGGCGGGGCCGGAGCAGCCCTGTGACCAGCCGGGGTCAGCGGGTGAAGCGGATGGCGCTCCAGGAGACCCGGGGCAGGGTGATCGTGGCGGTGGCGTCGGACAGGGTGACCGCCTCGGTGAGCGGGCGCAAGGCCACCCGCTCCGGGGCTTCCTTGGAGTTGTAGGCGTAGACGTCGTCGTCGGTCAAGGTCCAGGATTCGGCCACCGAGAGGCCGGCGCCGAAGGCGGAGAGGTCGACGGCGAACTCGACCGGGTTCGCCACGTCGCGGTTGACGGCGAACACGGTCACGTCGCCGGTGGCCGGGTCGTGCGTGGCGACCGCGTCGACCAGCGGGGCCGCGCCGTACTTGGCCGTGTCGTAGGACGGGGCGTCGATGTGCAGGCGCAGGACGTCGCCCTTGGCCAGCGCCGCGGTCTTGGCGAACGGGTGGAAGATGGTCTGCCGCCAGGCCGGGCCGCCGGGCTCGGTCATGATCGGGGCGATCACGTTCACCAGCTGCGCCTGGCAGGCCGCGGTGACCCGGTCACTGTGCCGCAGCAGAGAGATCAGCAGGTTGCCCACGACGACCGCGTCGGCCACGTTGTAGCGGTCCTCGATGACCGGCGGGGCGACCTTCCACTCCTCGGGCAGCGGGGCGTTCTGGAAGCGGGACAGGTACCAGACGTTCCACTCGTCGAACGACAGGTTGATCTTCTTGGTGCTCTTCAGCCGGGCGCCGACCGCGTCCGCCGTGGCCACGATGCTGTTGACGAAGAAGTCCATGTCGACCGCGGAGGCCAGGAACGAGCCCAGGTCGCCGTCGTGCTCCTCGTAGTAGGCGTGGCAGGACACGTAGTCGACCACGTCGTACGCGTGCTCCAGCACCGTCGACTCCCAGGTGCCGAAGGTCGGCATCGAGGAGGACGAACTGCCGCAGGCGACCAGTTCCAGGTCGGGTTCGGCCGACCGGAGCGCCCGCGCCGTGCTGGCCGCCAGTAGCCCGTACTCCTCGGGGGTCTTGTGTCCGGTCTGCCAGGGGCCGTCGAGTTCGTTGCCGAGGCACCAGACCTTGATGCCGTAAGGCTTCTCCGCGCCGTTGGCGCGCCGCTGCTCGGAGAGCGCGGTGCCCTCCGGGTGGTTGACGTATTCGTGGACGTCGAGCGCCTCCTGCACGCCGCGGGTGCCGAGGTTGACCGCGTACATGATCTCGACGTCGGCCTTCTCCGCCCACTTGGCGAACTCGTCGATGCCGACCTCGTTGGTCTCGATGCTGCGCCAGGCCAGGTCACGCCGACGGGGACGCTGCTCGCGCGGGCCGACGCCGTCCTCCCAGCGGTAGCCGGAGACGAAGTTGCCACCGGGGTAGCGGACCATGGTGACGCCCAGCTCGCGGGCGAGCGCCAGCACGTCGGTACGGAACCCGTCCTCGTCGGCGAGGGGGTGGCCCGGCTCATAGATGCCGGTGTAGACGCAGCGACCCATGTGCTCGACGAACGAGCCGAAGGTGCGGCGGCTGACGGGCGCCACGACGGCAGCCGGATTCAATGCGACACGCGCACGGAGCATGGTTGTTCCCTTTGCAAAGAAAGAAGAGGAGATGCGCGGGTACCGGAGGCTTACTTGACGGCGCCGATGGTCAGGCCACCGCGCCAGTACCTCTGCAGCATCAGGAAGGCCACGATCAGGGGGACGATCGCCATCAGGGCGCCGGTCACGATCACGTTGAACGTGGCGCCTCCGCTGTTGCCCATGATCGCGGACATGTACCAGGCCCGCAGTCCGACCGTCAGCGGGTAGAGCTGGTCGTCGCTCAGCATCACCAGGGGCAGGAAGAAGTTGTTCCAGGACGCGACCATGCTGAACAGCAGGACGGTGACCAGGGCCGGCTTCATGGCGGGCAGGGCGACACTGGTGAACACCCGTACCTCGCCGGCGCCGTCGATCCGGGCCGCCTCGAGCATCTCCTCCGGGACCGAGTCGGCCACGTAGACCCGCAGCAGATAGACGCCGAACGGGTTGAGCAGTGACGGCAGGATCACCGCCCAGACGGTGTCGACCAGGTCCGCCTGCGACATCAGCAGGTAGGTGGGCAGCACCAACGCGGTCGCCGGCACCATGATCAGCCCGAGGAGCAGCGCGAACAGGGCGTTGCGGCCCGGGAAGCGCAGCTTCGCGAAGGCGTACCCGGCCAGCGCCGAGATGACCGTCGATCCGATGCCACTGACCACCGCGTAGAACGCCGAGTTGCGCAGCCAGGTGAGGTACACCCCGTTGTCCTGTTCGAACAGCACCTTCAGGTTGTCGATCAGGTGGAAGTCGGAGAACCAGAGCGAGGCCGACTGGAAGAGCCCCTCGTTGTTCTTGGTCGCCGCCACCAGCAGCCACCAGAACGGCAACAGGAAGTAGATCGCCATCAGGCCCATGACGACGTGAGCGGCGACGCTGCCTTTCTTGATGTTCATTGCAGCGCGCTCCGTTTCCGGGTGGCGAAGAGGAAGATGTACGACCCGACGAAGACCACCGCACCGAGCAGGAACGAGATCGCGGCCGAGTAGTTGTACTGCTGGAACGAGAACGCCTGCTGGTACGCGTAGATGTTGGGCGTGTAGTGGGTGGTGATCGCACCCGGGTTGAGCGGCTGCAGGATCAGCGGTTCGGTGAAGAACTGCAGCGTGCCCATGATGGTGAAGAGGGTCGCCAGGACCAGCGCGGAACTGATCATCGGGGTCTTGATCCGCAGGGCGATCTGCACCTCGCTCGCACCGTCGATGCGGGCCGACTCGTAGGTCTCCCGGGGCAGGCCCTGCAGCGCCGCGTACAGGACGATCATGTTGTAGCCGGCCCACTGCCAGGTGACGATGTTGCCCAGCGACGCCAGCACCGTGCCCGTGGAGGTGAAGTCGATGCCGGTCCAGGCGAAGGGGCCGACGCTGTCGCTGTACAGGAAGCCCCACATCAGCGTGCCGATGACCACCGGTACGGCGTAGGGCACGAAGGCCGCCAGCCGGAAGAACCGGGAGAACCGCGAGGTCGCGGCGTCGATCAGCAGGGCCGCGACGAGTGCGAGACCGATCATCACCGGGGTCTGGAGCAGACCGAAGATCAGAACCCGGACCACGCCCTCGCGGACCAACGGATCGTCGATCGCCTGCTTGTAGTTGTCGAACCAGGCGAAGACCTCCCCCTCGATGAGGGTGGAGCGGTACAGACTGATCTTGAAGGCGTACGCCATCGGCAGCAGCAGGAACGCGATCAGCAGCACCGCGAACGGCAGGACGAAGAGCCAGCCGGTGGCCGCCTCCTTCACCCGCGCCGCCCGCCGGGTGCCGGTTCCGGCCGAGGGGCCCGCGGCCGCCGGAGCGGCCGCGGGGGAAGTCTTGACCTCGGTCATTACTGAACCTTGAAGCCCTGCTGGGTGGCGTAGGTCTTGATGTTCTCCTGCGCGGTGTCCAGCGCCGCCGTCCAGGACGTCTTCTTCTCGATCGCCTGGCCCAGGTTCGTGGTCAGCTGGTTGAAGTTGTAGCTGTTGAACGGGCTCCAGTCGAGCTCACCGATCGCGCTGTAGGCCGGCACGAAGACCTCGTTGACCTTCTGGCCACCGAAGAAGTCGTAGGTCTTGCCGGTGAAGGCGTCCGACTCCAGCACCGGGGTGACGGTCGGGAAGAGGAACGCCTTGTCGATGCCGATCTTCCAGGCCTCGGTGTTCTTGGCGCCGAAGATCTCGATGGCGACCTTGGCCGCGATGTCCGGGTACTGGGCCTGGTCGGTCACCGCGAACGAGGAGCCACCCCAGTCGCCCTGGGCGTTGGCGCCGGCGGTCCACTGCGGCAGCGGCGCGACCTTCCACTTGCCGGCCGCACCACCGGCGTTGGCCTGGATGTAACCGGGGCCCCAGCCGGCCGCGAGGTAGGTGGCGTACTTCTCCGAGCCGAGGCCGTTGTAGAAGTCGGTGGTGTGGAAGGCGGTGGTGTCGGCCAGGCCGTTGTTGACCATGCCCTCCCAGTACTCGAAGACCTTCTTGGCCTCGGCGCTGTTGACGTTCACGCCGATGCTGCTCGGGTTCGCGATGTCGTAGGCGTACGGCTTGGCGCCGGCCTGCCAGAACAGACCGGTCATGAAGCCACCGTCGTTGGCGCCGAAGTCGGTCATGAAGCTCTTGCCACCGGAGGCGGCCTTCAGCTTCTCGGCCTGCGCCTTGTACTCGTCCCAGGTGGTCGGGACGGTCAGGTTGTACTTCTTGAAGATGTCGTCGCGGTACATCATCGCCATCGGGCCGGCGTCGACCGGGATCGCGTAGACCTGGTCACCGGAGCTGACCTGGCTCCAGGCCCAGCCGGCGTAGTCGCCCTTGACGTCGTTCGCACCGTACTTGCCCAGGTCGACCAGGTGCTTGGTGAGCGCGAAGGTCGGAATCTCCTGCAGCTCCAGCATCACCACGTCGGGCGCGCCCTTGCCGGCCTTCAGCGCGGTCTGCAGCTTGGTGTACTGGTCCTGGCCGGTGCCCGCGTTCGTCCACTCGATCTTGACGTCGGTGTGGGTCGCGTTGAACTGGTCGACCACGGCCTTGAACTCCGGGTACCACGCCCACACCTTGACGGTGACCGTGCCGGTGGGCTTCTCGGCCGGCTTGTCGTCGCCGCCGCTGCTGCAACCGGTCAGCGCGAGGGCCGTGGCCGCGACCGCCGCCACAACTGATCGCCGACTGACTCTCCGTGCACTAAAGTTGCCGATGTTCACTGGGTCCTCACAGACGAGTAGATGCGTATCCAGTTGATCAGTTCTGAGACCCGCGAGGGCTCAGAGAGCCGACCTCCGGTGCTGGCACACCGGGGGTCGGCCGTTAGGCCAGACCTCGCACCGCCGAACAGTCCGCACTGCTGGTCGGGCGATGTTGCTACGCTTTTGCAGCGCTGCAAAGCAAAGCATGCACGGCACCCCGAACGACGGCAAGGGGTAACCTGCCGGAAACTTGGGGCGGTCAGAGGGGGCAAGAATGCGTCGAGAAGTCACTCTGCGTGACGTCGCGGAGTTGGCCGGCGTCTCCAGCCGAACCGTCTCCAACGTGGTGAACGGATACGCCAACGTCACGGAGCACACGAGAGAGCGCGTTCAGCGCGCGGTGGAACAACTCGGATACCGCCCGAACGTCCTCGCCCGGAACCTCGCACAGGGCCGGTCCGGGCAGATCGCGCTCGTCGTGCCGTACCTGGACACCCCGTACTTCTCCGAGTTGTTGCAGAGCGTGATCCGTGCGGCGCGGGTCCGCGGCTATAACGTTTTGATCGACCAGACCGACGGCGACCCCGAGCACGAGCGCGCGTTCATCGCCCACGGCTCGCGTCGCCTGCTCTTCGACGGTGTCATCTTCAGCCCGCTCGGCCTCGACCAGCAGGCCCTGGCCGACCGCGACCCGACCCTGCCGCTGGTGATCCTCGGCGAGCGGTCGAGTGACGGCGGATTCGACCACATCGGGATAGACGATGTGGCCGCCTCCCGCGAGGCCACCGAGCACCTGCTCGACCTGGGCCGGCAGCGGGTCGCCGCGATCGGTGACCAGCCCTACGCCACGGGTGAGGCGGCGCAACGTCGTACCCAGGGTTTCCGGGAGGCGCACGCGGCTCGCGGCCGCACCCCGCGCGAGGACCTGATCATCAGCACTCCCCGGTTCAACCGGCCGGACGGCGCCCGGGCGATGGCCCATCTGCTGGATCTTCCGGAGCCACCGGACGCCGTCTTCTGTTACTCCGACCTGGTCGCGCTGGGCGCCATCCGGACCATCGTCTCGCGCGGGCTGCGCGTCCCCGAGGACGTCGCGGTCGTCGGTTACGACGACATCGAGGACGGCCGGTTCTCCAACCCCACGGTCACCACCGTCTCCCCCGACAAGGAGATGATCGCGACCACCGCGGTGGAGAGGTTGCTGCTGCGCATCAGCAGTGCGACTCCTCCGGAGGGTCTGGAGGTACGGGCACCGCACCGCCTGATCGTCCGGGAGAGCACTACTGGAAGAGTTTCGCCGCCGTGATCAGAGTCTGGACGACTCCGTAACCGAGCAGTACGACGACGAGCCCCCAGGACAGCACGAGCCTCATGACGGGACCTCCTCCCTCTTCCCCTCGACCGGTTCGTGGTGGTGCTCGGGCACCGGGCGGATCAGCAGGTTCGCGACGAAGCCGACGGCCAACACGCCGACCATGGTGAACAGCGCCGGCCGGTAGGCGTCCGCGGTCAGCGTCCCCGGTTTGCCCTGCGCGTCCAGGAACCCGTTGATGATCAGCGGACCGGCCACCCCGGCGGCCGACCACGCGGTCAGCAGTCGGCCGTGGATCGCGCCCACCTGGAAGGTCCCGAACAGGTCCCGCAGGTAGGCCGGCACGGTCGCGAACCCGCCGCCGTAGAACGACAGGATGACGCCGGCCAGCAGCACGAACAGTGCGGTCGCGAGGTGACCGGCGACCGCCAGCAGGGTGTAGAGGATCATGCCGCCGCCCAGGTAGACCATGTAGATCGGTTTGCGGCCGATCAGGTCCGAGGTCGACGACCAGGCGAATCGGCCGGCCATGTTGAACAGCGACAGCAGCCCGACGAACCCGGCCGCGGCCGAGACCGTGACGGTCGAGACGCCGGCGTCGTCCCGGAAGAAGTCCTGGATCATCGGGCTGGCCTGCTCCAGGATGCCGATGCCGGCCGTCACGTTGCAGAACAGCACGATCCAGAGCAGCCAGAACGAGCGGGTCCGGATGGCGTTCGCGGCGGAGATGTCAGCCGTGGTGACCAGCGGCTTCTCCCGTACCGTGGCCGGATCCCACCCGGCCGGCCGCCAGCCCTCCCGCGGCACCCGGATGTTGAACACCCCGAACATCATGATCACGAAGTAGGCGATGCCGAGGGTGAGGAACAGCGCGGTCAGCGCGTCCCCGTCGGCGACCGAGGTGGCCACCGACGGGTCGTAGTCCTCGTCGTAGAACGACATCAGCTGCCGGGAGGCCGGGCCGGCGATCATCGCGCCGCCGCCGAACCCCATGATCGCCAGGCCGGTGGCCAGACCCGGCCGGTCCGGGAACCACTTGATCAGGGTGGACACCGGCGAGATGTAACCGATGCCCAGGCCGATCCCGCCGAGCACGCCGTAACCGAGGTAGAGCAACCAGAGCTGGGTCGTCGCGATGCCGAGCGCGCCGACCAGGAAGCCGGTGGCCCAGAACGAGGCGGACACGAACATCGCCTTGCGCGGCCCGCTGCGCTCCACCCAGGTGCCACCGACCGCGGCCGACAGGCCGAGCATGACGATCGCGATGCTGAACACGATCCCGATCGCGGTCTGACCGGTGTCGAAGTGCTGAACCAGGGAGTTCTTGTAGACACTGGTGGCGTAGGCCTGGCCGATGCACAGGTGGACGGCCAGGGCCGCGGGCGGGATGAGCCAGCGACTGTACCCCTCGGGGGCGATGGAGTGCTCACGATCGAGCGCGGAGAGCAGGGCCATCGCCGCACGATACCCATCGAATCAGGTGAATTGAAAGGGTTACTTCGCGTTCACAGTGAAACCATTCATCTCGCCGGTGCCCTCCGGCGCCACCGGGTAGGCGGCACCCCGCAGCGTGTCCCCGTCCTGCCAGGCGAGCGAGATCCCGAGCGCCGCCTTCGGCGATGCCGGCGGCACCTCGTAGTCGGTGAGCCGACGACCGGTCACCACCTCGATCAGGGCGACCCGGGTCTCCAGCAGATGGTCGGCGCTCTCCCGCTGATAGGCGACCGCGACCAAGGCGCTCTCCGGCGTACTGATCGGGGCGAGCCGGATGTCGGACACGGCGATGCATCGTGATCCGGTGAGCGACAACTTCGCAATCAGCCGGCCGGTGGTGACGTCGTAGACGCGCGGTACACATTCGTCCTGCATCCGGGCGACCGCCAGCCAGCCGCCCTGCATGTCGGTGAGCCGCAGATCGCCGAAGACCTTGCCGAGGCCCAGCCGGACCCCGCCGACCACGAGCTCCTCCTTGCCGGTGGCCAGGTCGTGCAGGACCAGCCCGGCCGGCCGCCACAGGTACGCCGTGGTCTCGGTGGCGGCCACCAGGATCACCGACTCGCCCATCCGGCGGACATCCCGCTGGACCCGGACCTTCCCGTCCGGTCCGGTCACCACCAGGCGGTACTCCAGATCGGTCACGTTCGGACCGTCGACGCGCTTGTCCCCCGGCTTGAGGTCGTGCGAGCCGAACGCGACCTGCGACCCGTCCGGCAGGACGATCAGGCGCTCCCAGCCGGCCGAGCCGACCACCTCGTGTGTGGTGATGGTGCCGTCCGGGAGCAGCTCACCGATCCGGCTGTCACCGCCCAACTCGACGGTCCCGCCGCCGGGTGCCCGGTAGGTGCCGACCGCGTCGTCCAGGATCAGCGGCTGGACCGGCTGGGCGACCGCTGGTGCGGTGGTCGGCGACACCACGGGCGCCGGTGCGCTGGTCGCGGCCGCGGGCAGCGGCGGCGGGGGCTGCCGCCACTGCCCGGCACCCACCCCGGCGCCGGCGGCCACCGCCACCACCGCGACGGCCGACAGGGCCACCTGACGGTTGCGGCGCCGGCGGGCACGCCGGTGGACGTCGGCGAGGTCTCCCGGATATCCCCGTGCGGCGGTCGCCGCCACCCGGACCGCCTCGGTCACATCCTGCGGAATCCTGTCCATGGGTCAGTCCTCGCTGTTCAGCTCGTGCCGGAGGACGGCCAGTCCACGGGCGAGACGGCTCTTCACGGTGCCCTCGCTGATCCGCAGGGCGGCGGCGGTGTCGGCGGTGGAGAGGTCGAGCAGCACCCGGCAGGTGATCACGGCGCGCTGCGGCTCGGGGAGTTTGGCCAGGGCGTCCCGGGCGACCGTGATCTCCGGCGGCCACAGGTGCGGATGGGCCGAGTCGTCGGCCGGCGGTCGCTCCCGGCGCACCTTGCGCCACCAGGAGGTGGCCCAGTTGAGGGCGACCCGGAAGACCCAGCCGGCCGGATTGTCCAGGCGGCTGACCGTGGGCCAGCGGGCGTAGGCCCGCGACATCGCCTCGGCCACGGCGTCGGCGGCCAGGTCGTCCCGGCGCAGGGTGACCGCGAGCGCACGGTAGATCCGGTCGGCGTTGGCCCGGTAGAAGGCCTCGAAGCCATCCTGCTCCGAGGCCACCGGGTCCGCGCCGATCATCACAGTCGAGGACACCATGACCGGTACACGCCGGTGGCCGTCGATCGGTTCCCGCCTACTCGGCGGATTTCTCGTCAGGGGTCTCCAGGCCCGCCTTCTCGTCGCGGTCGGCCCACTCCAGCAGGGTCTCCAACGAGTACGCCTCGTCGTCGATGGCGGCGTGCAGGTCGCCGAGCCGGGCGAAGCGCTCGGGCACCGTACGAATGGTGAAGTCTCGCGGGTTGAGATCTTGAATCTCATCCCAGGTGACCGGGGTGGAGACGGTGGCCTCGGGGACACCGCGCACCGAGTAGGCGCTGGCGATCGTGTGGTCCCGGGCGTTCTGGTTGTAGTCGATGAACAGCGCGGACGGGTCGCGGTCGCGACGCCACCAGGTGGTCGTCACGTCGTCGGGAGCACGCCGCTCCACCTCGCGGGCGAAGGCGAGCGCCGCCCGACGCACCTCGGTGAAGCCCCACTCCGGCCGGATCCGCACGTAGACGTGCAGGCCCTTGCCGCCGGACGTCTTCGGATAACCGGTGATGCCGAGCTCGCCGAGGACCTCCCGGACCACCGGGACCACCCGCTGGACCGTGCCGAACGGGCAGTCCGGCATCGGGTCCAGGTCGATGCGCCACTCGTCGGGGCGCTCGGTGTCGGCCCGCCGCGAATTCCACGGATGGAACTCCACGGTGGACATCTGCACCGCCCAGATCACGTCGGCCGGTTTCGTCACGCACAGCTCGTCGGCGTGCCGGTTGTACCGCGGGAACTTCACCCGGACCGTCTCCAGCCAGGGCGGAGCGCCGTTGGGCACCCGTTTCTGATGCACCTTCTCTCCCGCCAGACCCTCCGGGAAGCGGTGCAGCATGCAGGGTCGCTCGCGCAGCGCACGGACGATCCCGTCGCTCACCGCCAGGTAGTACTCGACCAGGTCGAGCTTCGTGGCACCGAGCTCCGGGAAGTAGACCCGGTCCGGGTTGGAGACCCGGACCTCGTAGTCGCCGACTTCGACGATCGTGGCTTTACCGGCCATGCGTCGAACCTAGCCCAACCAGGCGTCGTCCATGTCCCGAAGCAGGGTGTCGCCCGAGTCGAGCAGGTCCAGCATGGGCCCGATCCGGGGCAGCTCGTGGGTGACGAAGTACCTGGCGGCCAGGCGCTTGCCCGCGTAGAAGTCACCCTCCTTGCCCTCCGCGGCCAACAGCTGCTCGAGCCAGAGCCAGGCGATCACCAGATGGCCGGCGGCGTCCAGATATGCCGTGGCGTTGACCAGAGCCTTCGACGGATCGGCCCACAGCTTGGCGGTGGTCACGGCGAGTCGGTCGGCGGCCCTGGCGACGTGGGCACCCAGTTCGGGAGTCCGCGCGGCGGTGGCCCGGATCCGATCGAGCAGCAACCCGAGCCCGGCGCCACCGTGCTGGGTGACCTTGCGGCCGAGCAGATCGAGGGCCTGGATGCCGTCGGTGCCCTCGTGGATCGAGTTGAGGCGGTTGTCCCGGTAGAACTGCTCGACCGGGTACTCCCGGGTGTAGCCGTAGCCACCGTGGACCTGGATGGCGTGGTCGTCGGCCAGCCGGCACCACTGCGACGGCCAGGCCTTCACGATCGGCGTCAGAGTGTCCAGGAGCAGGTCGTTCTCCGGCGACGGCTCGTCCAGCAGCTTCGCCGCGTAGAGGACCAGGGCCAGCCCCCCTTCGACGTACGACTTGGAGGCGAGCAGCATGCGGCGCACGTCCGGGTGCTCGACGATCGGGACCGGCGGCGCCGTCGGGTCCTTGTCGCCGACCGGGCGGCCCTGCTGCCGCTCCCGCGCGTAGGCGAGGGCGTGCAGGTAGCCGGTGTAGCCGAGGGCGACCGCGCCGGAGCCGACCCCGATCCGCGCCTCGTTCATCATGTGGAACATGTACTGGAGGCCGCGGCCCTCCTCGCCGACCAGCTCACCGACGGCGCCGTCGAAGGCGAGCACCGTGTTGGTGGTGCCGCGGTAGCCCATCTTGTGGTTGAGCCCGGCCAGCACGACGCCGTTGCGCTCGCCGGTCTCCAGGTTCTTCTTCGGCACGATGAACAGCGACAGACCCTTGACCCCGGCCGGCGCGCCGACGACCCGGGCCAGCACCAGGTGGATGATGTTCTCGCTCAGCTCGTGGTCACCGCCGGAGATCCACATCTTGCCGCCGTCGATCCGGTAGGTCCCGTCGGCCTGCTTGACCGCCCTGGTGGCGACGTCACTCAGGGAGGACCCGGCCTGCGGCTCGGACAGGCACATGGTGCCGGTGAACCGGCCCTCCAGCATCGGGTGGACGTAGCGGCGGATCTGCTCCTCGGTGCCGTGGGTCAGGAGCAGGTGGGAATTGCCCGAGGTGAGCATCGCGTACGCCGAGGTGCCGGTGTTGGCGGCCTGGAACCACAGGAAGCAGGCCCGCTGGAGCACGTGCGGCAACTGGAGCCCGCCGTGCTCGGCCGGGAAGCCGGCGGCGATCAGCCCGGACTCGGCGAAGACCTGCAGCGCCCGGCTCACCTCGGGGATGATCGTGACCCGCTCGCCGTCGAAGGTCGGCTCGTTGAGATCGCCGGTGCGGTTGTGCGGGGCGAAGTCGCGCTCGGCGATCTGCTGGGAGACGTCGAGGAAGTCGTCGAACGTCTCCCGGGAGTGCTCGGCGTACCGCTCCCGCGCGGTCAGGGCCTCGGCGTCGAGCCATTCGTAGAGCAGGAAGTCGAGATCCCGCCGGGAGAACACCTTGGACACCGCGGCCACCACCGTTTCGGTCGGAACTTAATGCACCCAGTGTGCACGAAGTTTAGTCCGCCGCACGGTGCCGGCCCACCCTGACCGTCACTCCTTCCGGAATCCGGGTCGAGTGCTTGATCTCGTACATGGCATGGTCGGCGGCGCGCAGGGCCTCATCCGGATCGGTCGCGGCCGGGGCCAGGTGCACCCCGACGCTCGCGCCGATGCCGATCTCGTGCCCGTCGATCCGGAACGGCAGCTCCAGGACGTACCGTACGCGGCCGGCCATCGCGATCGCGTCGTCGGGCGCGACCGTACCGGGCATCAGGATGACGAACTCGTCACCACCGACCCGGGACAGCACGTCCTCGGTACGCACGCAGGCGCTGAGCCGGTCGGCCACCTGCCGCAGCAACTCGTCGCCGATCTCGTGCCCGTGCCGGTCGTTGACCGGCTTGAACCCGTTCAGGTCGACGAAGAGCACGGCCACCGCGTCGGCCCGCAGCGTCGAGTGGAGCTTGTCCGTCATCCGGCGCCGGTTGGGCAGACCGGTCAACGGGTCGTGCTGCGCCTCGTGCTCCAGCCGCTCCTGGAACGCCCGGTTCTCCGAGATGTCCCGGGCGTTGATCACCACGCCGTTCAGCGACGGGTTGGCCATCTGGTTGGAGGCGGTGAAGTCGAACCAGCGGAACTGGCCGTCCGCGGTGCGCACCCGGCACTGCAGGCGCATCACCCCGGCCGGGTCGGCGAGCAGGGCGAACAACTGCTCCCGCATCTGCGGCTGGTCCTCGTTGTGCACCACGTCGAAGACGCTGTGCCCGGCCAGCGAGCCGGACGGGAACCCGAGGATCGAGGTGGTGCTCGGGCTGCTGAAGATGATCCGGCCCTGACCGTCGAGCACCGACACCAGGTCCGGGGCGTGCTGGAAGAGCGCCTGGAAGCGTTCGTCGGCACGGCGCCTGGTGATCTGGGTCCGGTAGCCGAGCAGAGTGATGCCGACCACACCGATCACCAGCATCGCCAGCAGCGTCAGGTTGAGGGTCTGGCTGCGGTTGTAGACCACACCGTCGAAGGACGCCTTGGTCTGGGTCCGGACGTAGTACCACCCGCTGTGATCGATGTCGATCACGACGGCGATCATCTTCTCTTCGCCCTCGAGATACTCGACGAAGGCCGAGGTCCCGCTCCGGCTCCTCAGGATCTCCGGGTTGACCGTGGTGCCGAGCACCTCGTCCAGGCTGGCCGCACCGACCCGGCCGCTGGTGTCCACGATCGTGGTGCGGTGGTAGTCGCTCTTCAGCTCTCGCATGTACCCCTGTAGCGAGGTCGACGAGATGTGGTTCAACCCGATCAGGTACCCGGCCAGGACACCGTTCCGCTTGAACGGCACCGCCACCGCGGCCACATAGGAGGCGGGCTTGGCTGCGTCGCCGCCGGCCACCTGCATCACGTTGGAGAAGCCGTAGTCATCCGTCTCGGAGGTGTTCCCGGCGGCGGTTTCGAGCTGAGCCCACATCCGCTGCCAGCCGACGTCGTCGGTGGCCGGCCGGGCCGAGTCGCTGCTCGCCAGCAACACGTTCCGGTTCGCATCGGTGATGAGCAGGCCGTACTGGAAGGTGTTGGTCTTCTTCGCCGCGGCCATCAGCGCCGCCTTGGCCTGCGCGGGCGTGGTCGCACCGGCCGAGGCGATCAGGGCGCCGATCTTGCCCAGCTCGACCGTGGAGTAGTACTGGAGCTGACCGGTCAGCTCAGCGTTGTTGTCGCCGAGCGCGGTGGTGTCGGTCCGGTGCACCTTCTCCACCGCTTGCACGGTCGATCGGTTCACCAGAATGCCGGCGACACCGGCCCCAGCCAGCAACAACACGCTGACCAGCACCGCGATCCAGTTACGCAGCCGCATCGAGTTCCTCCTCACCGCATGTCATCGGCAGGCGAGGCCGGAAGTGAATGAACCCCGGAGAAGAAACCAGGGAATACCCCGAGGGAAATGAGGCGGCGCTCAACCGGATCGACCACGATGATGGATAAGCAACGCATCGGGTCGATGTCGTCACACCCGGTGTGGGACCGGCCCGACGAAACGGAGCACCGGATGCTCAGACCTGTGGTGGCGTCCCCTCCCGGATGGCCGAGGGCGCTGCTCTCCCGGATTCCCTCCCCCCGCCGATCCCCCGAGGACGACCCGCTCCCCCCGGCACCGCCCGGCCCGCGCCGCATCGTCCGCTCCGGTCTGAGCGTCACCGGCGCCGGACTGGCCGCACTCTTCTACTGCCTGTCCTTCACCCCGTCGCTGCTGCCGCGCGCCTGGTTCCTCCAGGGTGTGGTCGCCGGGATCACCGCCGCGATGGGTTACGCGCTGGGCGCCGCCGCCGGGGCGCTGGCCCGCCGCCTGCACGGGCCGTTCCTCGCCCGGACCGCGCTGATCGCCTGGGCGGCCCTGGCCGCGGTGGTGCCGGTGATGGTGGTGATCTTCCTCTGGCTCGGCACCCGCTGGCAGCGTGACCTGCGGATCCGGCTCGGGATGGAGCCCGTCCCGGAGTACGACATCGCCCGCACCGTCGGGGCCAGCCTCCTCACCTTCGGCCTGCTGCTGCTGATCGCCCGGTTCCTGCGCCTGTCCACGTACGGCTGCGCGCTGCTGTTCCGCCGGGTCGTCCCGCAGCGCGCCGCCTACTGCGCAGGCACCCTGGTGGTGGCCGTGCTGGCCTACTCGGCCTTCGACGGTCTGCTGATCGCCAACCTGTTCACCACCGTCGACCGGCTGGCCGCCGTGGAGAACAGCGGGACCGGCAGCGGCGTCACCGTCCCGGCGTCCACGCTGCGCTCCGGCGGCCCGCAGTCGTACGTCGCGTGGGACTCGCTGGGCCGCCAGGGCCGCACGTTCGTGGCCGGGACCCCCACGGTCGAGGAGCTGTCCACGTTCGCCGGGCGGCCCGCGATCGAGCCGATCCGCGTCTACGCCGGCCTCACCTCGGCCGACACCCTGACGGAGCGGGCCGAGCTGGTGGTCCGCGAGATGGACCGGACCGGCGCCTTCGACCGGGCGGTGATCGCCGTGATCACCCCGACCGGCACCGGCTGGGTGGACAACAAGGTCCCCCGGTCGCTGGAGTTCATGTATGCCGGGGACACCGCGCTGGTGTCCATGCAGTATTCGTATCTGCCCAGCTTCTTCGCCTTCATGGGTGACCGGTCCGAGGTGGCCGACGCCGCGGACGCACTGATCAGCGCGGTGCGCGCGAGGTGGGTGACGCTCCCGGTCGCGACGCGGCCGCGGTTGCTGCTGTTCGGCGAGAGCCTCGGGACGTACGGGATGGAGATGACCTTCGGGACACCGGAGCGCCTGGTCGACGGGGCGGACGGGGCGCTGCTGCTGGGGCCGACGTTCGCCAACCCGACCCACCGGACGCTCACCGAGGGCCGGGCCGCCGGCAGCCCGATCTGGGACCCGGCCTATCCGGCGCTGCCGGTGGAGTTCGCCGACGACGCGGCCGAGCTGCGAGACATGTCCGGCCCCCGACCGAAGGTGGTCTATCTGCAGAACGCGACCGACCCGGTGGTCTGGTGGAGCTGGGACCTGCTGTGGAAGAAACCACAGTGGCTGATCGGGCAGCGGGCGCCGGACGTCACGCCGGACATGCACTGGTACCCGGGCATCACGTTCTGGCAGATCACCTGCGACCTGGTCTTCTCCAACAAGGTGCCGACCGGGCACGGGCATTCGTACCGATCGGAGACCGTCGACGGCTGGGCCGCCCTGGCGCCACCACCCGGCTGGACCACGGCGGACAGCGTTCGGCTGCGCGCCCTGCTGGACGGGTGAGACCGGGCCGGTTGTTCGGCTGATCCCTGACGAGTGATGTCCATCGAAGCCTTCCGCCCGTTGAGAATCGGGGTGGGGAGCGTCGAGAGGGGACCGGTGATGGGTGATGCGTTCAGCGACTTCCAGCGACTACCGGGCCGGAGATCGCAGCCGATGACACAGGGGCTGCTCGCCCTGATCGCCGCGGTGCTGATCCTGGGCTGCGGCCTGCTCGCCGGGCGACTTCTGGCCAACGACACACCGACGCCGACCCCGATACCGAGCCCATCGAGATCCGCCGCTTGACACGGTAGGTTCCCCGGCATGACGTTGCATCGAAAACTGTCCATCGCAGTGCTCGCCCTCGTCGTGGCCGGCGGCACCGGATTCACCCCGGGTCCCGGACTGTCCTGGCAGCTCACCGACACCGGCTCGACCGCACGGTTCCGTGGGCTGGCTCCGGTCACGAAGAACGTCGCGTGGGCGGCCGGATCGGCCGGGACGGTGTTGCGGACCGTGGACGGCGGGCGCACCTGGGCCTCGGTCGGCCCACCCGACGCGGCCGCCCTCCAGTTCCGGGACATCGAGGCCTTCGACTCCCGACACGCGGTGGCCCTGACCATCGGCAACGGCCCGGACTCCCGGATCTACTCGACCTCGGACGGCGGCTCCTCCTGGACCGAGACGTTCCGCAACGACGATCCGGCCGCCTTCTACGACTGTCTGACCTTCCTCGACCGGCGGCACGGGCTGGCCCTGTCCGACCCGGTCGGTGGGAAGTTCCGGATCCTGGCCACCCGGGACGGCGGCCGGACCTGGCAGACCCGGCCGACCGGCGGCATGCCCGACGCGCTGCCGGGTGAGTTCGCCTTCGCGGCCAGCGGCACCTGCCTGGTCTCGGCCGGGCGGCGGGCCTGGTTCGCGACCGGCGGCGACGCCACGGCCCGGGTGTTCTCCTCCGCCGACGGCGGGTGGAACTGGTCGGTGACCGATTCACCGGTGCCGAGCGGCCCGAGCGCCGGGATCTATTCGCTGGCCTTCCGGGGTCACGGGCAGGGCATCGCAGTCGGCGGTGACTACGCCGCGGAGACGTCCGCACCCGATGGTGCGGCGGTCACCCGGGACGGCGGACGGCACTGGACGGTGTCCCGGACGGTCCCCGGCGAGTACCGGTCCGGAGTGGCGTGGTGGCGTGGGCGTACCGCGCTGGCCGTCGGCCCGACCGGCAGCGACGTCTCCTGGAACGGCGGGGTGACCTGGCGGCGTTTCGACACCGGCAGCTTCGATGCGGTGGCCTGCACCGACGACGGCTCCTGCTGGGCGTCCGGCCGGGACGGGCGGATCGCCAGGTTGAAGAGCTGACGCTCAGGCGTTGAGATAGGTCAACACGGCCAGGACCCGGCGGTGGTCGTCGTCCGAGGGGGGCAGGTCCAGCTTGGTGAAGATGCTGCTGATGTGCTTACTCACCGCCTTCTCGCCGACGAACAGCTTGGCGGCGATCGCGCCGTTCGACCGGCCCTCGGCCATCAGCTCGAGCACGTCCCGCTCCCGGGCGGTCAACCCGGACAGCGGCGAGGAGTGGCGGGCGAGCAACTGCGAGACGACCTCCGGGTCCATCGCGGTGCCGCCGCCCGCCACCCGGCGCACCGCGTCGACGAACTGGGCCACGTTCGCCACCCGGTCCTTGAGCAGGTAACCGACCCCGCCCGCGCGGTCGGTCAACAGCTCCCGGGCGTAGAGCGGCTCGACGTGCTGGGAGAGCACCAGCACCGGCATGCCCGGCACCTTCTGCCGGGCCTCGATCGCGGCCTGCAGCCCCTCGTCGGTGAAGGTCGGCGGCAGTCGCACGTCCACCACCGCCACGTCCGGCCGGTGCTCCAGCAGGGCCGGCAGCAGCGACGGTCCGTTGTCGACCGCCGCGACCACCTGGAAGTCGAACGCCTCCAGCAGACGCGTCAGCCCGTCCCGGAGGAGGGCGAGGTCTTCGGCGAGGACAACGCGCACGGCAGCTCCATGGTCACGACGGTCGGTCCACCCGGCGGGCTGGACAGGCTCATCGTGCCATCGAAGGCGGCGAGACGGCGTTCGATACCCCGCAGGCCGGTGCCGCCGGACGGGTCGGCCCCGCCCCGGCCGTCGTCGGAGACCCGCATGACCAGGATCTGCCCGGTGTGCCACAGCTCCACGACACCGTTGCCGGCGGCACTGTGCCGGACCGCGTTGGTGAGCACCTCGGCGACCGCGAAATAGGCGGCCGACTCGACCGGCGTGTCCAGCCGGCCCGG
Organism: Actinoplanes sichuanensis; assembly: GCF_033097365.1. NCBI lineage: Bacteria > Bacillati > Actinomycetota > Actinomycetes > Micromonosporales > Micromonosporaceae > Actinoplanes > Actinoplanes sichuanensis. The sequence continues at coordinate 11,032,057 of NZ_AP028461.1, read as the reverse complement.
CAGGTCGGTGGTCACCGTGACCGGCATCGGCAGGGCCATCGCCAGCGCCCGGACCGCGCCCTCCAGTCCGCGCTCGGCGAGCACCGGTGGATGGATGCCGCGAACCAGGTGGCGCAGCTCGACCAGGGCGGCCGTACTGCTCTCCCGGGCCTCGGCCAGCAGCTTGCGAGCGGTGGCCGGGTCGGCGTCGACGATCTCCTCGGCCAGCCCGATCGTCATGCCGAGGGCGACCAGCCGGGCCTGGGCGCCGTCGTGCAGGTCACGCTCGATCCGGCGCAGCTCGGCGGCCTGTGCGTCGACCGTGTCGGCCCGGGTCACGGTCAGCTGGCTCACCCGCAGGCGCAGCTCGGCGGCCCGGGTCGGGGCGAGGAACAGCCGGTGGAAAAGAGCGTCGACGTGGCGGAGGTACGGCGCGGCCGCGACCCCGATCGACAGGATCAGCGCGCCCTGCGGCAGGGACAGGAAACCCTCGCCGAGGGTCTCGATCGGCCAGATCATGCCGTAGCCGTACTCGCCGGTGCCGAGCCAGATCCAGAGCGGGAGGAGCACGATGCCCTCCACCCCGTAGACCGGTAGGGCCAGTGTCAGCACGCCGAGCACCAGACCGACCAGCGCGCCGGGGAGCAGCCAGGCGACGTCCCGCCAGGTCGCCGGGTCGGTGATCACCCACTGGTAGTGACGCAGGCTCCCGAAGACCACCCCGTCCGGGCGGGGACGGTACGGCCGGGCGATCGGCACACCCCGGCCGGCCGCGAGCCGGCGGGACACGTCGGCCCGCAGCCGGATCAGCAGCGTCACCAGCGGCAGCACCAGCAGCCCGATGCCGAGCACCGGGGTCAGTACCAGACCCACCACGAACAGCACGAACAAGGGGATGTTCACGATGGCGAGGGGTACGGCGAGCAGCCCGCCGGCGACGGCGCGGAGCCCGTCACGGATCCAGTCACGCGAGTCCATGCCCTCATCCTGGCCACCGCGTGCGAGGTTGTCGGTAGGGCCAGCCCTACCGCCGTTCGGTGGCCTGGCACTCCTGACCGGCGATCATCGAGCCGGTTCGCTGGAGGCATGACGACGACAGCAGCAGGGACGCGGACCGCCGGAAGCGACTTCGCCGAGCTCAATCGCCGGATCAACGCGGCCGGCCTCCTGCGGAGGCGGCCCGCCTACTACGCCGTACGCCTGAGCCTGGTGTCTCTCGCCCTGATCGGTGGGTGGACCGCCTTCGTCCTGGTCGGCGCCTCCTGGTGGACGCTCGCCGTGGCGGCGTTCCTGGCGGTGGTGTTCGCGCTGGTGGCGCACGACCTCGCGCACCGGCAGGTGTTCCGCACCAACCGGCCGAGCGCGCGGGCCGGCCGGATCGCCGGGAACCTGGCGATCGGCATGTCCTACGGCTATTGGATGGAGAAGCACACCAAGCACCACGCCAACCCGAACCACGACGACCTCGATCCGGACGTCGGCCCGGACGTGCTGGTCTGGTCCCGGGAGCAGGCCCGCGGCCGGGGTTTCCTGGTCCGGCACCAGGCATGGCTGTTCTTCCCGCTGCTCACCCTTCTGGGGATGTCCCTCAAACGAGACAGCGTGCGCGCTCTGGCCGGCGGCACGATCAAAAACCGCGGCCTGGAGGCCGCACTTCTGGCGATCCACTTCATCGGGTACGCGTCCGCGCTGCTCCTGGTCCTGTCGCCGGTCCAGGCTGTGGCGTTCCTGGTGGTGCACCAGGCACTGTTCGGGATCTATCTGGGCCTGACCTTCGCACCGAACCACAAGGGCATGCCGCATCCCGACGGCACCGAGGACTTCCTGCGCAAACAGGTTCTGACCTCGCGCAACGTCCGGGGTGGGCGGTTCGTGGACGCGGCGCTCGGCGGGCTGAACTACCAGATCGAGCACCACCTGTTCCCGGCCATGCCGACACCGAACCTGCGGCCGGCACAGCCGATCGTGCGCGACTACTGCGCCGAGATCGGGGTGCCCTACGAGATGACCGGGCTGATCGAGTCGTACCGGCAGGCGCTGCGCCATCTGCATGACGTCGGGGCGGAACTGCGGAGCCGGGCGTAGAGTCGTCATTACCGCAAAGACCGATACGTTGTTGTGACTACCGAGCAGTATCCGACTACTGGCCGCCTTGATCGGCATCACCCCAGGTAGTAACCCTGGTTCACCGGCGGGCCACATAGCGTTTTCAGAGGATTAAGGTCTAAAGTGCCGCGCGTGAAGGTGACCTTGCAGGAGATCCGGGAACGGACCTACAAGCCGGTCGACGCGTGGTGGACCGTGCTTCTGGTCGACCCACTGGCGTCCCGACTGGTGCGTCTGGTTGCGCCGTACCGATGGATCACGCCCAACGTACTGACTCTGATCGCGTCGATCTTCGGATTCGGCGCGGCCGCGTGTTTCGCCACCGGGGAGCGCTGGGCGCTCGTCGCCGGTGGTGTCCTGTTCCACATCAGCTTCGTGGTCGACTGCATGGATGGCAAGATCGCGCGGCTGAACGGGACGGGCACGATGTTCGGGCAGTGGCTCGACTTCGTGCTGGACCGGGTGCGGGTCTTCTTCATCGCGCTGGCCCTCTTCGGTGGCCAGTTCGTGCGGACCGACGACGTGGCGTACCTGTGGCTGATGGCGGTGGCCGTCTTCCTGGACCTGTTCCGCTACCTGAACAGCGCCCAGATGGCGAAGGTCCGGCTGGCCATGCGGACCCAGATCAACGCCTACCGCCTCCCGGTCGCCGGTGAGGCCGAGTCCGCTGCCGACATGGGCGAGCCGGCCGACGAGATGCCGGCGCCGCCGGCCGGTGGCGGCTCGCTGAAGAGCCGGGTCGGCGAGACGCTGCGCCGTAACCGGATCCGCACGCACCTGTTCAGCGGTATCGAGTACGAGATGTCGGTTTTCATCATCGCCCCGATCACCGGCCTGATCTTCCCGGTCACCATCGCCGCCGGGGTCGGCCTGCTCGCTTTCGAGGTCTTCCTGATCTTCAAGCTGTACCGGGCCTGCCGGCAGTTCCCCGGCAAGCTGGCGGCCGCGAAGGCCGCCTTCGAGGAGCACGACGAGTCGGAGCGCATCCCGTCCTCGGTCTGAGGTCACCACGGCTCTGAGCACCCCCGGCGGCACAGCGTCGGGGGTGCTCCGTTTCTGCCACCGGAAAAGATCTCAGCGTCCGCCGGTGCCGGGCGAAGAGACCGCCATGACAGAGTCCACTCTCGGCGTGCCCCTCACCGTCAAGCTGCGGCTGGTGAGCGCGAACTCGGGCCGCCCGCGGGGCGGCTGCGCGGTCCGTCTCTGGCACTGCGGCGGCCACGGTGCGGCCGGCCGGCAGGTCGCCGACCCGGCCGGGTGGGTGTCGTTCGGCGGCGCGTTCCCGGAGGCGCAGGCCGGGCAGTGGCCGCACGTGCACTTCTCGGTCGACGACGGCGACGAGGTGCTGCACACCGCCCAGTTGGCGCTGCCGGGGGACGCGTGCGCCAAGGCGTACTGCGCGACACAGCGGCGGCGACTCGACGGGATGAGCATCGGCCGGGACGGCTGTTTCACCGGAGGGTGGGCGTTGGAGATACCGTCGGTGACCGGCGACGCGGCCCGTGGACTGGTGGCCACCCGCACAGTGGGCGTGTGACCTCGGCCCGGCTAGATTGGCCCGATGCCACGACGCCGCTTGATCTACGTCCTGGCAGTGCTGGTCATGCTGGGGCAGATGGCGTTCGCCATGTGGACCACCGCGATCCAGCAGTCGCCGACCATCGACGAGCCGGTCTACGTGGCCGCCGCCGAGGTCTACCGGCAGCAGCACAGCCTGCGTTACAACCCGGAGCACCCGCCGCTCGGCAAGCTGATCATCGCGGCCGGCACGGCGTTCGCCGGCGCCGACCTGGACCCGGCCTACGCCGGCAACCAGACTCGGCTCGGGCGGCACCTGCTCTACGAGACCGGCAACAACCCGTTCCAGCTGATGCTGCTGGCCCGACTGCCGGTCATCCTGCTCACCCTGCTCTTCGGGCTGGTGGTGCTGTTCTTCGCCCGTGACCTGGCCGGGCCGTGGGGCGGGCTGATCGCCCTCGCGATGTACAGCTTCTCCCCCGACGTGATCGCGCACGGCTCGCTGGCCACCCTGGACGTGCCGGCCGCCGGGCTGCTGCTCACCGCGTTCTGGGCGGCCTGGCGCGCGCGGGACCGCCCCACTCTCTGGGTTCCGGTGGCCGGGGCGGCGCTCGGTGCGGCCCTCGCCACTCGCATGAGCGTGCTTCCGGCCGTACCGCTGCTGGTCCTGCTCGCCGGATGGTCCACCTGGCGGGCCCGGACCGGAGACCTGAGGCGACGTCTGCTGCTCGCCGCCGGAGCGGCGCTGGGTGCCGGGGTGCTCGCGGTGGCCGTGGTGTGGTTCGTCTATCTCGTGGTCGACCCGCGGCTGCGCTGGACCACGCCGGTCAACCTGCCCGACGTGCAGGGGCTGAAACGCCTCGCGGTGGACTGGCTGCCGTTCCCGCAGGCCTACACCGACGGCATGCTGATCCAGTTCAAGTTCGAGAACCGGCTGTTCAACGGGTTCCTGCTGGGCGAGTCCTACAAGGGCTCGCCGTGGTATTACATGCCGGTCGCGATCCTGATCAAGACGCCGCTCGGGATGCTCGCCCTGTGGATCGGCGGGCTCGTCACCATGCTGATGGTGCCGCGGCTCCGGGCGGCGCTGCTCTACCTGGTGCCGGTCTCGGTGGTGCTGCTGCTGGTCACGATGACCGGGGCACGCAACTACGGCACCCGGTACGCGATCCACCTGCACCTGTTCCTGGCGGTCGCGGCCGGGGCGGTCGCCCTGATCCGATGGCGGCCCTCCCGGGTCGCCGCCGCGCTGCTCGTTCTCTGGGTGGCCACCAGCTCACTTCTGACATTTCCGTTTTATCTCCCGTATTCCAATGAGGCGTTCGGCGGCACCGCGCGGACCCACCTCAACCTGCACGACGCGAACGTCGACTGGGGCCAGGACCTGGCCCGGCTCGGGGTGTACCTGCGCACCGAACACCCCGGTGAGCAGGTCTGGCTGGTCTACAAGGGCTCCGGCGTGCCCGCCTACTACGGGATCGAGTCGCGGGATCCGTACTCGGTTCCGCTCGACGAGGTGCGCGGCCTGCTCGTCGTCTCGGACTCCCGGGTGGCGCTGGCCGGCCCCCGCCTGAAACAGATGATCGCCACTTCCCAGGAGATAGGCGACGTCGGGCATTCGATCAGGATCTATCGCCGCTGACCCTTGTCGGTTACTCGCCGGTAATGCTTAGGTGACACGATGACGCACTTCGACATCGTGATCGTGGGCAGCGGCTTCGGTGGCAGCGTCAGCGCTCTGCGGCTGGCGGAGAAGGGGTACCGGGTCGGCGTGCTCGAGGCCGGCCGCCGGTTCACTCCCGACACCCTGCCCAAGACCTCCTGGGACCTGCGCAACTTCCTCTGGGCGCCGAAGCTCGGGATGCGCGGCATGCAGCGGATCACCCTGCTCAAGGACATCATGGTGCTGTCCGCGGCCGGGGTCGGTGGTGGCTCCCTGGTCTACGCCAACACGCTCTACGTGCCGCCCGCGCCGTTCTTCGCCGACCCGCACTGGTCCGGGATCACCGACTGGGCGGCCGAACTCGCGCCCTTCTACGACCAGGCGTCCCGGATGCTCGGCGTCGTCGAACAACCCACCATGACCTCGTCCGACGTCGTCATCAAACAGGTCGCCGAGGACATGGGGGTCGGGCACACGTTCCGGCGTACCCCGGTCGGGGTGTTCTTCGGCGAGCCCGGCAAGACCGTGCCCGATCCGTACTTCGGCGGAGCCGGACCCGAGCGCACCGGCTGTGTCGAATGCGGCAACTGCATGATCGGCTGCAAGGTCGGCGCCAAGAACCGGCTCGACGTCAACTACCTCTACCTGGCCGAGCGGGCCGGGGTCACGGTCCACCCGGACACCGAGGTCACGCGCCTGCATCCGGCCGGCGACGGCTGGCGGATCGAGACCCGGCGCGGGATCTTCACCGCCGGGCAGGTCATCCTCTCCGCGGGGGCGCTCGGCACCCAGCGGCTGCTGCACACCATGAAGGACCGCGGGGTGCTGCCCGCCCTCTCCGATTCGCTCGGTCAGCTCACCCGGACCAACTCGGAGGCGCTGCTCGGGGCGGCCACCAAGGACGTGCCGGAACAGCCTTTCTCCCAGGGGATCGCGATCACCTCGTCGTTCCACCCGGACGCCGACACGCACATCGAACCCGTCCGGTACGGGCCACGCAGCAACGCCATGGGGCTGCTGTCCACGATCCTGGTCGACGGCGGCGGGCGGGTGCCTCGTCCACTCCGGTTCCTCTGGCAGGCGTTGCGGCATCCGGTCGTCCTCGGGCACTCGCTGTCGGTGCGCCGGTGGAGTGAACGGACCATCATCGCCCTGGTCATGCAGTCGGTGGACAACTCGTTGACGGTCCGGCGGACCCGTACCGGGCGGCTCACCACCTCACTCGGGCACGGGGCGGCCAACCCGACCTGGATCCCGGTCGGCCATGACGCCGTCCGCCGGATCGCCGACCGGATCGGTGGATACCCCGGCGGCACCGTCGGCGACATCTTCAACATCCCGCTGACCGCGCACATCCTGGGTGGCGCCACCATCGGAGACTCGCCGTCCACCGGGGTCGTGGACGCCTACCACCGGGTCTACGGGTACCCGGGGCTGCACGTCATCGACGGCTCGGCGGTCCCGGCGAACCTCGGCGTCAACCCGTCGCTGACGATCACCGCCCTCGCCGAACGGGCCATCGCCCTCTGGCCCAACCACGGCGAACCCGACCCGCGCCCGGCCGTCGGCGCCGCGTACCGGCGACTCGCGCCGGTGGCGCCCCGCTCCCCGGCGGTCCCGGCGCACGCCCCGGCCGCCCTCCGACTGATCCCGGCCCCACGCCCCCGACCCTCCTGACGCGCACTCCCACTTCTCTTCCCGCGACCGCGCCTAACATCGATGGACATGACGCTTTCTCTGCACGGGAAGACCGCGCTCGTCACCGGCGGATCACGCGGCATCGGCCGGGCCGTCGTCGAGCGCCTGACCGCCGACGGTGCCCGGGTGGTGTTCACCTATCACTCGGCGGAGGCCGCGGCCGCGGAACTCGCCGCACGGACCGGCGCGGAGGCGGTCCGCTGCGATCAGGCCGACCTCGGCACCCTGCCGGCGATCTTCGAACCGGTCGCCGACGGCCTGGACATCCTGGTCAACAACGCGGCGATCGCCTTCGCCAAGCCGATCGCCGAGATCACCCCGGCGGATTTCGACCACGTGATCACGGTGAACACCAAGTTCCCGACATTCGCCATTCAGGCGGCTGTTCCGGTGCTGCGGGACGGTGGCCGGATCATCAACGTCTCCAGCATCAACACCGCGGTACCCGCACCGGGCGGTGCCCTCTACAGCGCAGGCAAGGCCGCCCTCGAACAGATCACCAAGGTCGCCGCCCGCGAACTCGGCCCCCGCCGCATCACGGTCAACACCGTGTCCCCCGGCGCCACCGACACCGACATGCTGCGCTCGGTCAACACCCCGGAAGGCCTCGAACGCGCCGCCGCCGTCACCGCCCTCCAGCGCCTCGGCACCCCGGCCGACGTGGCCGCGGTGATCGCCTTCCTGGCCGGCCCGGACTCTTCCTGGATCACCGGCCAGAACATCCACGCCGGCGGCGGCTTCCTGATCTGACCGATGCGGTACGCCACCCACCTTCGACAACCGCAGCCACGCCGCCCCGCCGCGCCCCGCGAGGTGGCTGCCCACTCCCGGCCTCCACCGCGACCGGCCGGGCCGATCCGGTGGCCGGCGGGCTCGCGCGCTCTGTGGGCGGCGTAGCCGCGGTCGCGTCAGAGGACGAAGGCGTCGGTCCACAGCTGGCGGGAGCGACCGGACAGCGCCTCCATCAGGCCGACCGCCTGGCTGTCGGTCAGGCCCGCCACGAAGTCGATGACGGCTCGACCGCGGGCCCGGGAGAGGCGGTCGGGGGTGCCGGTCGGTAGTTCGGTCTCGGCGAGTTCGACCAGGTCGCGGAGGCGGCGCGGGAGGCGCTGGGCCTCGTCCGGGTCGGTCAGCCAGGCGATCAGAGCCTCCACCAGGGAGGCCAGCAGGCGGGCCTGGCCACGCTGGTGGAGGGCGAGGTCGGGGCGCTCGAGGACGAACCGGTTCTGGACGAACTTGAGGATCTGCACCTCGTGCCACTGGGCGCGGAACAGCTGGGCGTGGCTGCTGCGGATGGCGGGCTGGCCGACGAGCTCGACCGATTCGACCAGGCGGCGGGTCCAGTTGGCGGAGAAGGCGGCGACCCGGGCCTCGGCCTCGAGTGAACCGTCGAAGGGGCGGGCCAGCAGACCGTCGACGAGTTCGGCGCGGACCAGCTCGACGGCGTCGGCGAAGGCCTCGTCGTCGGCGATCCAGTCCTCCTTACGGCACAACCGACGGCGCAAGGACTCGATGGCACCGCCGGCCCGGGTCAGGTCGGACTCGCTGCCCCATCGCTGCCAGGCCATCAGCTCGGTGGCGACCAGGCCCTGCTGGAGCACACCGACCCGGTGCACGTCCTCCAGGTCGTGGATGGCGTAGGCGATGTCGTCGGCGGCGTCCATCACCGAGGCCTCGACGGTCTGCTGCCAGTCGGCGACCCGGCCGGCGAACGGGGCCCGGGCGGCGCGGACGTCGGCGATCTCGGTCGAGTAGGCGCCGAACTTGAGGGAGCCGCCGTCCGGGTCGTCCGGGACGACGGCGGCGCCGCGCGGGGGCGGGTCCATGAAACGGGGGTGCGGGTCCGGGTGGTTGAGCCGGGTCCACGGGTACTTGAGAATCGCGGCGCGGACCGCGTTGGTCAGGTTGAGGCCGATGGTGGCCTGGCCGCCGATCTCGGTACTGGTGACGATCCGGTAGGACTGGGCGTTGCCCTCGAAGCCGTCGGGCAGCCCGAGCCGGTGCCGGGCGAGCCGGTCGAGGACCCGTTCGCCCAGGTGTCCGAAGGGCGGGTGGCCGAGGTCGTGGGCGAGCGCGGCGGCCTCGACGACGTCCGGGTCGCAGCCGCCGAGCTTCTCGGCCAGGTCCGGTGACGCGGCCCGGAGGCGCTCGGCGACGGCCCGGCCCACCTGGGCCACCTTGAGGCTGTGGGTGAGCCGGTTGTGCACCAGCAGTCCCGCCCCGCCGGGGCTGATCACTTGAGTGACCCCGGCGAGACGGGCCAGGAACGGTGAGCTGACGATCCGGTCCCGGTCGACCCGGAACGGGCTCTGCGCCAGATCTCCGGGGGCTACCAGACTGTCACCGAAGAGGCGCTGAGCACGTGGATCGTCCATGCCCGCAGAATCTACCGACTCTGCAGGGCGTCCAACGCGACGGCCATCGCCACCACGAGGCGGCGGTCCAGGTACTGGTCGTAGATGCTGACCTGGTAGGTGTCCTTCAGGCCCCACTTGCGCACCACCGAGAAGGCCGGCCGGCCTTGGATGGTGAAGTCGAAGTGGTACGGCAGCCACGACAGGTAGTCGATGAAGCGCCGCAGCACCGCGACCCAGGGGTTGCGCTCCTGCCCGGCGATCTCGCCGTAGCCGGGCTGCTCGACGACCCAGCTGGACCGCAGCAGGGAGGCCGCGAAGTTCTTCCGGAACAGGCCGATGGGCTGCCCGTTCGCGTCGAACACGTCGTACGTGGCCCCGAGGTCGATGACCTGACGGGCCTTGAAACCGAGCACCGGGTACTGCTTGGTGTCGTCGGTGTAGAGGGTCACCTGCTCCTTGAACGCCAGCCGCTTCTGCTGCGCGAAGGCGAGGATGCCGGCTTCGTCTCCGGTCGGGGAGACGGCGTGGACCTCGTATTGGTTGACCATGAGGCGGATGCGCTGACGCACGATGAGGTGTGTCTGCTGCTGAAGGGTGTCTTGCGTCACCGCGCGAGTGTGTCATACCGGTCACTTGCTGAGGCAATGCTGAGGGCGGCGGTGGCCGTGACGAACCGTGGCAGGTCAGACTTGAGACCATGGCGAAACGAACGCGTACCGTGATGGCTCTGGCGCTGGCCGCGGCGGCGGTGTGGGCCGCCCGCGACATTCCCGCACAGTTGGGGGGACGGGCCTCCGGCTCCCGGCGGTCCCGGGTCGAGTCGTCGCCGCAGTACTCCGGCGGCCGATTCCGCAACACGGTGCCGGCCACCGAGGTCACCGCCGCGTCCATGCCGCGGCTCGCGGTGGCGGCCGCCACCGGCCGGGAGGCCCGGCGTCCGCATCTTCCGGTCCCGCTCGTCACACCGGTCGCCGGCGGCGACGCGCAGGGACTTCACATCACCTGGTACGGGCATTCGTCCGCCCTGATCGAGATCGAGGGCCGCCGGATCCTGCTCGACCCGGTGTGGAGCGACAGATGTTCGCCGTCCCGGCTGGCCGGCCCGCGGCGACTGCACGAGCCGCCGGTGGCACTGCGCGACCTGCCGCCGATCGACGCCGTGGTGATCTCCCACGACCACTACGACCACCTGGACATGGTGACCATCCAGACGCTGGCCGACCTGCAGGCAGCGAAATTCCTGGTGCCGCTGGGCGTCGGGGCGCACCTGGAGCGCTGGGGCGTGCCGGCCGGCCGGATCGTCGAGCTGGATTGGCAGGAGCGGGCCGTGGTGGCCGGGGTGGAGTTCGTGGCGACGCCCGCGCGACACTTCTCCGGCCGCGGCCTGACCAGGGACGAGACGCTCTGGGCGAGCTGGGTGATCAACGGGCCGACGCGGAAGGTCTTCTATTCCGGCGACACCGGCTACTTCCCCGGGTTCGCGGAGATCGGCGCGGAGTTCGGGCCGTTCGACGCCACGCTGGTGCAGATCGGGGCGTATGGGGACGGCTGGCCGGACATCCACATGACGCCCGAGGATGGCGTGGCCACCCACGTCGACGTGCGCGGCGGCCTGCTGATCCCGGTGCACTGGGCGACCTTCAACCTGGCCCTGCACGACTGGTCGGAGCCGGCCGACCGGACCTGGCGGGAGGCGAAGGCGCGGGACGTGGCCCTGGCCGTGCCGCGGCCGGGCGAGCGGGTCGACGTCGACAACCCGCCGCCCGTCGACGGCTGGTGGCAGCAGATCAGCTGACCTCTCCGGGTACGCAGATCCGGACGGCGGCGGGGACGATCTCGGCGGTGAACCGCTTGGTCTTGGCGCGGGCGCCGCCGTCCAGCTCGTACTCCAGTTTCGAGGCCAGGGTGACGTCGATCCGGCGGGCCCGGGTGGTCCGGACGAACGGTGAGTGGTCGGAGCGGCTGACCGCCATGGTGCCGAGGGCACGCGCCCACTGGAGGGCGTTCTGCGCGGTGGCGACGCCGACGTCGAGCCAGCCGTCGTCGGGGACGGCGTCGTCGAAGGCGTGGATGCCGCCGGTGATGGTGCCGACGTTGCCGATCAGCACACAGCTGGCCTCGCCGTCGAACCAGTCGGCGCCGTCCACCCGGATCGTCGCGTGCGGCGCCTCGCCGTTGACGTGCCGCAGCCCGGTCCAGACGTAGGCGAGTTTGCCGAGCCGGTCCTTGAGGGCCCCGTCGGCGTCCTTGATCATCGCGCCGTCGAAGCCGACCCCGGCCATCACCGCGAAGTGCTCCCCGCCGAGCCGGCCCAGGTCGTAGCGGCGGCGCTCCCCGGTGAAGGCGATGTCGACCGCCTTCGCCAGGTCGGTGGGGATGCCCAGGTTGCCGGCGAGCAGGTTGCCGGTGCCGGCCGGCATGATCGCCACCGGGATCCTGGACCCGCCCTTCTCCTGGGCGAGGACGTCGAGGGTGCGCTGGACCATCCCGTCGCCGCCCCAGACGACGAGCAGGTCGGCGCCCTCCCGGAGGGCCTTGCGGACCTTCTTCGGCGCCTTGCGGCTCTTCGGCACCTCGTACCAGAGCAGCTTCTCGATGTCCCGACCGGTCAGCAGCCGGCGCAGTTCGTCGAGGCCGCCACCGAGGGTCTTCCGCTGGTGGGCAACGACGGCGATCGTGCGGGGTGTTCGCATGTCGCCGCCGTTACCCGATCCGGGGGCCACCCGAAACCAGTGCTCAGCGGAAGCCGAAACGGCGCCGCTTCTTCCGACCGAAGATCGTTTGTGCGGTGTCCGCGCCCTGCCGGAGCCAGCGCGAGGCCCGGTTGTTCGGACCACGACGACGCTCCACCACGTCACCGAGCTTGCGGGCGCCCGCCACGCCGAGCGGGACGAGGACGGCGGTCAGAACCATTCTGCGAAGGAAGCTCCAGATCATGCCGTCCGAATACCCACTCGGCATGATCAGTTCACGGTCTCCCGCATGCGTTGTTCGGCGGCCGCGCTACGGATCACCATGAGCCGCAGTTCCAGCTCGTCGGCGACGATCGAGGCCAGATGCTGGAGGGCGGTGAGCTGACGCCGGTCGGTCTCCCGCGGCACGCTGTCGATCACGTTGACGGTGCCGAGGCGGTAGCCGTCGTGGGTGCGGATCGGCGCGGCGGCGTAGAACCGCAGCCCCAACTCGCCCCGGACCAGGGGGTGCTCCAGGGTGCGCGGGTCCACGGCGGCGTTGTTGATCACGTAGACGTCGTCCTGGGCGATCACCGAGGCGCACAGGCCGGGCTCCTTGCCGACCTCCCGGACGCCGGTCAGCCCCTGGCAGGCGGCCAGCCACACCCGGTCCTGCTCGACCAGGGAGACGGTGGCGATCGGCGTGCCGAAGAGGGCGCCCGCCACGAAGGCGATCCGGTCGTAAGCGTCCTCCACCGGCTGGTCGACAAGCCGGTATCGGCGCACGGCGGCGAGCCGGGCCTGCTCCCGCGGGTCGACGTTGTCCAGGTACTCGTAGGCGTTCGACGACTCTGTCATGGACGGGAGCCTATGCCCGGAACCGTCCCTGGAATCGCACAGATCGTCAGTCGTTTTCCGAGGGATGAGCACGTACGCGTACGCCCGTGATGGCCCGGCCGGTCACCTCGGTCACCTCGGCGGTGAACTCGGCGAGCGTCACCACCTCGCCCGGCCCGGTCGGGATGTGCCCCAGCTTGGCCAGCACCATCCCGGCGATCGTGGTGTAGTCGCCGTCCTCCTGATGGTGGCCGTGGAAGCCGACGTCGGGAAGGTCGTGAATGGGAAACGAGCCGGGCATGAGCAGGGCGCCGTCGGGTTCGCGGACGGTCGCCGCCACGTCCCGGTCGGTCTCGTCGTAGATCTCCCCGACGATCTCCTCGACCAGATCCTCGATGGTGACGATGCCCTCGATGGCGCCACGCTCGTCGACGACCAGGGCGAGCGGCTGCCGTTCGGCGCGCAACTGTTTGAGGGCGTCGGTGACCCGCAGCGTCTCCGGCAGGAACAGCGGCGGTCGGGCCAGATCGTCGACCGGGCAGTCCACCCCGACCAGGTCACGCAGGTGCACCACGCCGATCACGTCGTCCAGCCCGGCCGGGCCGATCACCGGGGCCCGGGAGTGCCCACCGTCGATCAGCGCACGCAGCGCCTCGGCAGCGGGCCGGCCGCTGGGCAGGCTGAGCACGTCGCGACGGGGCACCAGGATCTCCCGCAGGATCCGGTCGGCGATCTCGAACGCCCCGGAGATGATGGTCCGCTGTTCGGCGGAGAACTCCTGCTGGGCGGCGACCAGATCGCGGATCTCCTCGGTGGTGACCTCGTCGCGCTGGGCGTGCGGGTCGACGCCGGCCAACCGGACCACGACGTCGGTGGCCTTTCCGAGCAGCCAGACGGCCGGGCGGGAGATGTTCGACAGCACGTCGAGTGGCCGGGCCACCACCATGGCCCAGCCTTCGGCCCGCTGCATCGCGATCCGTTTCGGCGCCAACTCGCCGAGGACCAGGGTCACGAAGGTCAGCACCAGAGTGGTCAGGAACGTGGCGACCGGCTCCGCGGCGAACCCGAGAAAACCGAGATGCGCCTGCAGCGGCTGAGTGAAGGTCTTGGCGGCCACCGCGGCGGCGAGGAACCCGCCGAGAGTGATGCCGATCTGGATGGTGGCGAGGAACCGGTTGGAGTCCCGGGTCAGGAGGGCCAGCACCCGACCGGACCGGGACTCCCGCTCCAGGCGCTGCACCTGGCCCTCGCGGAGGGAGACGAGAGCCATCTCGCTGCCGGTGAACGCGGCGTTGAACAGGATCAGCAGGAACACCAGAAGGACCGGAACGCCCAGGCCATCCATCACTTCGCCCTTCGGGACAAATCACACATTCCCGAACAACTTAGCGACCGATGCGGGTCAGAACTTGGAGAACGACCGCAGCGGCATCCGGGGACCGAACTTCGGGGCGCTGATCCCGCCGAGCGCCAGCAGATCGCACACCCGGCCACGGTGCCCGCGGAACGGCTCCAGCAGCTCCAGCATCCGCTCGTCGGTGCCGCGCGCCTCACCGGCCAGCGCATACGCCACCGTGTTGGGGATGTGGAAGTCGCCGACACTCACCGCGTCGGCGTCGCCGTGCGAGAGGCGGACCGTCTCGGCCGCGGTCCACGGGCCGATGCCCGGCAGCGCCGTCATCCGGGCCGTCACCTCGGCCGCGTCGGCGCACTCCTCCAGTCGGGCCGCGACCTGGGCGGCCCGCAACAGGGCCTGAGTACGGCGTTGCTCCACCCCGAACGGATGGAACACCCAGTAGGGAGTGGCCGCCACGGCGACCGGATCGGGTGGCAGGACCAGATCGACCGGGCCGGGAGCGGGATCACCGAAATGCCGGCAGACCGCACGGTACGACCGGTGCGCCTCCTTGCCGGTGACCTTCTGCTCCAGGATCGCGCGCAACAGGCGGGGGAAGACCAGGCCGGTCGCGGGTAGCCGTACCCCCGAGAAGGTTTTGGCCAGACGCTCGACCAGCGGATGGCGCGCCGCCAAGGCCGGGAGACCGCTCACGTCGTCACGGAGACCGGCGACCGCGTCCGCGCGGTCGGCGGCCCAGGTCGCACCGGGCCCGTGGGCGGTCGCCACCAACTCCCCGGCACCACGGGTGAGGTGAAGCGTGGCCGGACCCTCCGGAGTGCGCATGGCCAGCCAGAACCCGTCCTCGCGGACGACGCCGCACGGATCGTGCTTGGGCACGAGCAGCGGCCGAACCGAGGGGCCGAAGGCATACCGCTCGGGTGGGCTCAGCCGGCGGGTCACGGTCACCGCGCAACTATGCCACTTCCCGGCCACCTCCCGGCGGGCACGCCGATGGCCCTGACCATGCTCCGGGGTCAGGGCCATCGGGCCGTGACCGGACACCCGAGAAAGGTCCGGTCACCCTGTACGGAACCTCCGCCGACGTCCGGCAGGGGGAAGGACGCCCACCGGCGCTGATGGGGGGCCCGGTCCGGGTTCGGGAGAACCCGGACCGGTTCAGCTCCGGCGGAACGGCTTCGGTTCCGCGGTGGTCGTGCCGGTCAGCGGACCCGGACTCGGATCGAGTCGAAGGCCGGCGTCTGGTTGGCGCGCTCCATCATCGGGATACGGTGCGAACCGTCACCGGCCCACGAGGAGCACTGGAACTCGCCCGCCTGGGGCAGGCCCGGCACCTGGATGGCGACGGTGTCCGGCTGAGCGCCACCACGGCTGTCCTCGGTCGCGACGAAGAACGCCGGGACCGGGTCCGGAGCGGGCGCCGCGTTGCGGTTGTCCAGGATCCGGCAGGCGGTGTGGAAGTGACCGCGGACCAGGCCGTTCTGCAGAACGCTGGACTCCACGTAGTAACCACCCTGGCCGGCCGCGAGGAAGCGGTCACGGATCAGGTTCCGGGTGCTCACCTGGATGGTGAACGGGGTGTTCCGGTTCACCTGGCGGGGCGCGTTGGTGATCAGCAGGGTGGGGTTGTTCCCGGCCGCGCCGACCTCACCGAACTCGGTCGAGACGCACCGGTTGCCCTTCTGGAAACCGTCGTGGTCCTCCAGGTTGGAGGTGTCACAGCTGTTGGTGAGGACACCGAGGCCGGCACCGGGCGGCGGGGTGACCGCGCCACCACCGTTGTTGCCGCCGTTGTTGTTCCCACCGTTGTTGTTACCGCCGTTGTTGTTACCGCCGTTGTTGTTGCCGCCGTTGTTGTTGCCGTTGTCGGCCGGCGCGGTGGCGGCGGCGGAGCTGGCAGCGGGGCTGGCGCCGGCGTTGCCGCCGTTGTTGTTACCGCCGTTGTTGCCCTGGTTGCCACCGTTGTTGCCCTGGTTGCCGCCGTTGTTGTTACCGCCGTTGTTGTTGCCGCCGTTGTTGTTGCCACGGCCGCGACGGGCCAGCGTGTTCGCGTCGGTGGTGCTGGACACGTTGTTCGTGACCCACTCACGGCAGCGGGCCTGGAGCTGAGCGGTCGTCGCCACGTCGCCGGCGCCGTCGTCCGCATGCTGCGTGACCTGGCCGTTGTTCGTGGTGTACGTGCCCTTCCGGGTCTGCGTCGAGAGTCGGGACCGAGCCGGCGCCTGCAGGTTTCCACACGCCGCGAGGGCTTGGTCGGTGACCGCGTCCCCCTCGGTGGCGGCGTTGGAGATCTGCGTGACGGTCACGACGCCACCGAACGCGGCCAGGGCGGCAGCGGCGACGACGACTATGCGGCGCCGACCGCTGAACCACGCCGGGGAGTTGGCGCGCCGGTACTTGGACCTTCGCATGGGTGACACCTTTCTCTGTCGCCGTGGGTGGGCGATGTTTGACTACCGCGCGCGGAAGATGCGCATGGTAGTGACGACCCCGACCACCAGCGCGGCAGCGAGGACCAACAGGATCACGGTGTTGCTGAGGCCGGGGACGCTCTGGCCCTCGGTGGCGGCGAGGAGCATCTGGTTGTCGATGGGCACGGGGCCCTGACCGGGTGCCGCCGGTGCCGGCGCTGTGGGCAGCGCGGCGTAGTCGACGATGCCGCTGCTCTCCAGCAGCGTCATGTGCGTCATCACGAACTGGTTGGTCTGCTGGGCGAGTTTGCGGACCGAGTCGTTGCGGGTGGTGCCCCGGATCGTGGCGATCGCCGGGAAGATCTTGCCGTGTGCCGCCCGGAGCCGGTCGATGAAGATCTGGTCGAGCTGCTCCGGGGTCGCGGCGTTCTCCATCTCGTCCAGCCAGGCCTGCTGGTCGCCGTTGGGCCCGTTCGGCAGCATGATGCCGAGCTTCTCGGCGACCGCGCGGTCCAGGGCGTCCAGCGACTCGTGCTGCTTGGCGATGTCCGCGCCGATCTTCTTGATGACCGGGTTCGACCCCTTCTCCGCGACCAGGTTTCCGGCCGGGATCTCCCAGAGACCGGCCAGGCGGACCTTGACCACGAAGTCGCTGTCGGCGGCGCTGACGACACCCTTGCCGCTGTCGGTGAGGCCGGTGTTCGGCGGGATCGGCACGGGGTTGTCGGCGGCGTGGGCCGTTCCGGCCGGCGTCACCATGAACGCCAGAGACAGCGCCAGCGTGGCGAGCAGCCAACGGGGGATCCGGCGGGTCCTCATGTGTTCTCCTCCAAACCTTTCCGGTGCCAGTGCCTGGGTCAGTAGCTGTAGTCGCTGCCGGAGCCGGCCTCGCCACCTGAGGCGTCGTCGGCGGGCGGAGCGACCGGCTTGGAGACCGCGGGGAGGCAGGTCAGGTTCTTGGTGCCGTTCGGCTGGATCACGAACCAGGTGCCGCTGACGTTCTGGCCCTTCCACTGACCGGCCTTCTTGTCGCCGATGTAGCGGTAGAGCGGCCAGCCCTTCAGGGTCAGCTGCTTGGTGCCGTCCGCGCGGGTGACCGTGCCGACGAGGGACTCGTCGACGCCGCTCAGCTTCGGCTCGCCGTCGTTGGTGAGCGCCGCCGGCCAGATCTTGGCGCAGTCGTCGTTGCAGTTCGACTTGGCCGGGCTGTCCTCGTCCTTGTCGAACCGGTAGAGGACGAAGCCGTTCTGGTCCTGAACCGTGGTGCCCATCCGGGCGACCTTGGTCGCCTTGAGCTCGGTGGTGGTCAGCTCTTCGCTGATCTCCGGGGTGTTCGCGTCACCCGGCGCCGCCTCGGCGGTCGCCTCGGCGCTCGGGTCGGTCTCGGGCTCGGCGCCGGCGGTCGCGCCGGGGGTGGCCACTACGTCGTTGGATGCCGGCTCAGCGGCGTTTCCGTAGTCGGCGGTGTCGAGTCCGGCCGGGGCGCATCCGGTCAGTGCGATCGCCGCAACCAACGACGCGCCGAGAACCTTCAACTTCCGCTTCTCCGGTGCCACGGGGCCCTCCAGCTGATTCATGGCTCTGGCATTTCCGGGCTGTAGTACGGAGCGAGGTTCAAGGCGGTTGAACATTCGGGTCGATCAAATCAATGTTTTTTCGGTTGAACCTTCCGGCCGTCCGGCACGTAATTGGAGGACCCCGGTCGTGAAAAATGGCCCGGTCGCTGAGCGACCGGGCCATTTCCGTGTTCGTACGGTTACGGAACGCGAACCAGGGTCTCCCCCGCACCGCTCGCGGTGATCTCCTGCACCTGCACGTGGGCGATGTCCGCCGTCGGGGTGTTGGTGACCGCCTGGAGCATCAACGGGGTCGGATTGGCCGCCGTGCCCCAGCCGCTGTTGCCGACCGTCCAGGCCGCGACCTTCTCCGAGGTGCCGTCCCGGCGAACCAGGTACAGCGCGCACTCCTTCGGACCGGTGACACCGGACACCGCGAAGGAGACCTGGGTGCCCCAGTCCTTCTTCAGCAGGCCGACCACGGCGCTGACACCCGACCGGGTGTCGGTGGCCGTGTAGTTGTCACCGGGGAGCTTGGTGCCACCGATGGCCACGCCGGGCGCCGGCAGCGGGTCGAGCGCGCTGCCCGCCTCGGCGGTGCCGCCGCCGGCCGGGGAGTTGCCGTCCGGTGCGAGCCACTGACCGCCGGCGAAGAGCGCGCCGATCGACAGCATCGCGAAGACCACCACGGCGGCGGCCAGCGAGTAGAGCCGGCGGCTGTTGGCCCGCTGCCGCTCCACGCCGACCTCGCGCAGCATCTTGTTCAGCACCGCGCCGTCACGCTCGGCACGCTCGGCGGCCTCGAAGGCCTCTCCGTCGACGGTCGCGAGCACATCCGCCACCTCGACGAACGACTCCAACTCGTACGCGCACTGCGCGCAGTCGATGAGGTGGTCCTCGAAGCTGGCCGCGTCGCGGTCGTCCAGAATGCCGAGGGCGTAGGACGCGACGTCGTAGTGCTGGTCCTGCGTCATTCCGTCACCCCCCGCTGCTGAAGCGCGGTGCGCAGGGCACGCAGCGCGTAGTAGACCCGCGACTTGGCCGTGCCGAGCGGCAGGTTCAGCGCCTCGGCCGCCTCCGGCACGGTGCGCCCGCGGAAGTACGTCTCGATGAGAATCTCCCGATGCGAATGGCTGAGCTGCCGGAGCGCGTCCGACACCGTCATCGACTGCAGGACCTTGTCGGTCTCGTCGGACGTGGTCGGGAAGCTCTCCAGCTCCCGATCATACGTCTCGGCGGGGCGGGCGTTGGCGCTGCGATGCTCGTCGATGGCGATCCGCCGGGCGACCGTGACCAGCCACGGACGCAGGGACTGCTGTCCCTGCGCGCCGAGCCGGTGCGCGTTGCGCCAGGCGCGGAGCAGCGTCTCCTGCACGATGTCCTCGGCGCGCTGCCGGTCACCGCCGGTCAGCCGCAGAACGAACATCAGCAACGGGCCCGCGTGCTCCTCGTACAGCAACCGCACGAGGGTGTCCTCGTGACCCGGCGTGCTGTTCGGAGCGGCCTCGTGCCGCGGGGACTGCCGCGGGATCACCGTGCCCTCGTCGCGGTTGTTGCCGCCGTCGAGAGCCTGCCACCTACCACCGGAGTGTTGCCGTGCCATCACACGCACCCTCTCCGGCGCGAGCCGATCCTCGGCCACCGCATGCATCGATACCTCCGCCCGGACCTTTCCCCGTCGCCCGATATACGGCCGGGAGGCCCGGCCGGGATCAAAGCCGGGGCGAGAATTTCCGGGACACTTGGTCTCAACGGTCCTCCGCTGCGTTCGAGAGGTAGGGCGTACCCCGCCGCCGATCACTGTCCGTATTGATCAACGCCGATTGGGACGCCAGGTAAGGGCGAATACTACTCAGTGACAATCGGCCCTGGACATGTCCCCGAGAATAATTCTCGCTGTCGGCGGAGAGCGTGATCTCGCAGCGTGAACGAGCGATTCCGCTCCGTCGTCACACGTGCGTAATGTGCGGTGAATGAGCGCTCCGGCGACCCGAACGGGGGATGCTCGAATGACGGTCGGACCCTTTCGGGCGACACCCGTCGGGGAGCGCTCCCAATTCCGATTCCGCAGTTGACGGCCCTGCGGCGAGAGCCACTGCGGGCAGTCACGGGGACACGGAGCGCGAGCCGGCCCGACGGCACCCGCCGATCCGCATCGGCGTTCCGGGATACGGATCGGCGTCTCAGCAATCGGGACGGGGCGAACTTTTGTGAGATCGCCCCGACCCACGTGGCGGGAAGGATATGTGCACGAGCACAGACAGCAGGTCGCTCAGCGGGTGTGACTGGTCGCCAGAGACAACGCTCGGTGCAGGACCCGGGCGTCGCCCAACATCCCCCGCAGGCGCCGCTCCAGGCCCGCGATCGGCACCAGGTTCTGCGGAGCGCGCGGATCCTTGTACGCCGACGAGGCGAACCGCGGCAACGTCGCCACCGACACGTCGGCCAGCTCGATCGCCTGCTCCGCGGTCAGCTCCGGCGAGCACTCCACCCGCACGATGCCGGACCACGGGGCGCCCGACGCGCCGGGCAACCGCAGATACCAGGACCAGCCGCCCCACACCGACCCCAGATGGAAGACCGGTGTTCGCTGGCTCGGCCGCAGCCGGGGCACGATCGCCTCCTGTGCGGCCGGCAGATAGTGCTTCTGCTGGGTCTTCACATAGCCGATCGTGCGCGGCAGCTGACGCCGGTTACGCAACGGGCCGTCCACCACGAGCAGATCGGCCCCGTCCGAGCCACCGTCCCGGGCCGCCGCCGAGATCTCGATCTCCAGGGCCGTCAGCGGGCCCTGCACGGCCGCCGGCAGCTTGCTCGCCTCGCCGTTGCCACCGACCCGGTGCACCTCGTAGCGCACCGAACCCGCCTGCACATCGGTGGCCGACGGGCTCGCCGTGAACAGGCCCCGGGCCACCCGCGCGCCGACCAGTTCGGCGGCGCCCCGAGCCAGGTCGCAACGGACCACCCCGGCGGCGTACGAGGCGGCCAGCCCCGCGTACGAGGTGCCGTCCTCCTCGGCCGTCCACAGCCCGGCGTCGTTGCGCCGCACGCCGTCGACCAGGAACACCACGTCCGGCACGGTGGCCGTACGGGACACGTCGATCGGCGCCCACTCGGCGGCCGGCACCTCCACGTCGACGTCGACCTGGGCGCTGCTGGACGAGCCGGGCCCGTCCCCACCGCCGTCGCCGCCCTCGAAGGAGGCACCGTAGGACGGGTCCCACGCGTCGACGAACATCCTGGTCACAGGCCGACCCTCTCCACGTGGGCGGTACGCGCGTCCTTGTGCACCTCGAACCGGACCGGCACCCGCTCGGCGAGCGCGTGCACATGGGTGACCAGGCCGACCATCCGGTCGCCGCGGGCCGCCAGATTCTCCAGAGTCGCCGCGACCACGTCCAGGGTGGCCGCGTCCAGGGTGCCGAAGCCCTCGTCCAGCACGATCGACTCCAGGCTGGCCGCGGTGGTGCTCATCCCGGCCAGCTGTTCGGAGAGGGCCAGCGCCAGAGCCAGCGACGCCTGGAACGTCTCACCGCCGGACAGCGTCCGCACGCCGCGCCGCAGCCCCGCGTCGTGATGGTCCACGACGGCGAACTCGCCCTTCTCATGGAACAACTCGTACTGCCCGCCGGTCAGCTCCCGCAGAATCCGGGACGCCCCGTCGACCAGCAGGTCGAGCGCCTCCTCCAACAGCCAGCGCTCGAAGTTGTTCGCCCGTAGGTGCCCGGCCAGCGCTTTCGCCACCCGACTCGCCTGCAGCAACGCGTCCCGCTGCGCCAGGGCGGCCCGGGCCTGCTCCCGGCGCTCGGTCAGCCGCTGCCAGGCCGCACCGGCCCGCTCGGCGGTCACCGCGGCGGCCCGGATCAGCCCGGCCTCGTCCGGGGACGCCGGACCCGGCACGCCGGCCGCGGTGAACAGGTCGACGATGTCGGCCCGTGCCCGCACCGTCTGCTGGTGCGCGGCGGCCACCCGGCTCTCCGCCTCGTCGCGCGCGGCCCGGCGCCGGCCGTGCTCCCCGGCCGCCCAGTCGACCAGAGCCCGCCAGGCGCCGGCCAGGTCGTCCCGGTCGGCCGGCGGCGGACCGAACCGGGCCAACCCGTCTCGGGCCGAGTCGAACGTGCGCCAGGCCGTCCGCTGCCGTTCCTCGGCCGAACGGACCACCGATTGCGCGGTGCGCAGCGCCTCCCGCGCCCCGCGCACCGCGGTGCCGGAGTCCTCCAGCCGGCGCTGGAGCACGCTCATCTCGGTCAGCCGCTGCTGGAGCGAGTCCACCCCGGGCAGCGCTTCGACGGCCTTGCGGACCTCGGCCAGCCGGGTCAGGTGATGCTCGTACTGCCCGCGCTTGCGCTCCAGGTCGAACGCCGCGTTGCGGGCGACCGCGTCCCGCTCGCGCCAGCGGGCCTGTGCCGACTCGGCCTCCTCGCGGGCCACGTTGCCGGCCTGCTCGGCGAGCCGGACCGCGGACTCCCGCGGCACCTCCGGCACCACGCTCACCGTCTGCTCGCAGACCGGGCAGGCGTCCCCGGAGTTCAGGTGACCGCGCAGCGCCGCCGCCCGGTCCCGCTGCTGGGCGTCCCGGTAGTCCTGTCGGGCCTGCTCCAGCAGCTGCTGGGCGCCGAGGTGCTGGGCGTGGGCCAGCTCGGCGGCGGCCTGGGTGTCCCGGTACTCGACGTCGGCCACCGACACCTTGCCGGCGAACCACTCCTCCTGCTCGATCAGGCGGCTCAGCTCGGTGTGCCGGTCCAGTGCCACCCGCAACTGCCCGGGGTCACCCGCCGCGGTCAGCTCACCGCGGACCTTCTCCTCGGCCTCCTCGGCCGCCTGCACCTCGGCGGCCGCCCGGTCGGCCGACTCCCGCGCCGCGGCGACCGCGCCGGCCGCCTCCTCCAGACCGGCCGGGGTACGCACCGAGCCGAGCGCCGCCAGCTCGGCGTCCAGCGCGTCCCGTGCCTCGGACGCGGCCACCTCGGCCTCCCGGGCGGCGCGCAGTCCCGGCACGGCGGCCTCCACCGCGACGGTCAGCTCCCGCATCCGCTCCAGCTCGGCGGCGGCCTGCTCGACGGCCTCGTCGGTGGCGTCCTCCAGGGTGCCGAGCTGCTGCTCGACGACGGTCAGCTTGGCCTCCGCGCTCTTTCCCCGCTCGGCCGCCTTGACCTGCACCTCCTCGTAGACGTGCAGGCCCAGCAGGTTGACCAGGATCTGCTGGCGGGTCGCCGGTTTCGCGTGCAGGAAGTCGGCGAACTGGCCCTGCGGCAGCACCACACAGCTGGTGAACTGCTCGTAGGGCAGGCCCACCGCATCCAGCACGGCGGCGTCCATCTCGGCCGGGGTGCCGGCCAGCACCTCGCCCAGATCCTCCAGGTCCATGCCGGTGTCGAGCTTGGTGACGTCGAAGCCGGGCGGCATCAGCTGCAGCCCGGCGCCCGCCGTCTTCACGTTGCCCCGGCCGTCCCGGCGGACCACCCGGGTCGCCACGAACCGGTCCCCGGCCGACTCGAAGACCAGGCGGACCCGGGCCTCGGCGGCCGACGGCGCGAGAGCGTTGCCGATCCCCCGGGCGCCACCCCACCGGGGAACGGTGCCGTAGAGGGCGAAACAGATCGCGTCCAGCACGGTGGACTTGCCCGAGCCGGTCGGGCCGACCAGGGCGAAGTAGTCGGCGTCGGTGAAATCCACGGTCGTCTGGTCGCGGAAGACCGTGAACCCGGCCATGTCGAGCCTCAGTGGCCTCATTTGTTGCTGCTCACCTCGTCGTACAACGCGTCGAAGAGCTCGCGGACGCCCTCCTCGGCGTTGCCGCGACTGTCCAGGTAGTCGCCGAAGAGCTCGCGCGGGGACCGGCCGGCCCGCTCGGCGCTGCGGGCACCGTCACGGCTCGGCAGCATGTCCGGGTCGATGCGCACCTCCAGGGCGTTCGGCAGGAGCTCCTGCACGTCCTCGCGGAGGCCGGGCCGGGGCGCTTCCCGCACCAGGACACGCAGCCAGGCGTCCGGAAGGTTCACCGTGGCGAGCTGCTCCAGCGTGCCGCGCACGGTCCGCAGGGTGAGCGCCGAGGTCACCGGCACATCACGGACATGAGCCGCCTTGTCGGTGGAGACGTCGACGATCGCGACCGAGCAGACATTTTCCTCCTCGCCGAAGTCGATCGCGAGTGGGCTGCCGCAGTACCGGGTCGGGCACGGGGAGATCACCGTCTGGTTCCGGTGCAGGTGGCCCAGGGCGACGTAGTGCGCGTTCGCCGGGAACACCGTGGCCGGCACGGCATAGCCCATGATCGTGTGCGCCTCGCGCTCACCGCCACCGGCGCTCGCGCCGACGATGGTCAGGTGGGCGGTGAGCAGGTTGACCACGCCCGGCTCCGCGAACGGCTCACTGAGCTTGGCGATCAGGCGGGCCACCAGGTCGGCGTACGTCTGATTGGCCTCGGCGGCGGTCAGTTCATACATCTCGGCGGCGCGGATCGCATACCGCTGGGAGAGGAAGGGCAGCGCGACGAGCCGCCACCGCTCACCGCTCTCGGTCGTCCCCTCGATCAGAAGATCATTCAGATCACCCTTGGGGTACGACCCACGCAGCTCGATCCCGGCGGCGTCGGCCCACGGGCGCAACGCGTCGAGCGCGGCCCCGTTGTCGTGGTTGCCGCCGATCGCCACCACCCGGGCGCCGGTCTTGCGCAACGCGGACAGGGCCCGGGTGACCAGCCGGGTCGCCTCGGCCGTCGGCGCGGCGGTGTCGTAGAGATCACCGGCCACGATCACCAGATCGGGACGCTCGGCCCGGGCGATCTCGACGACCTGGGCGAGAACCTTGATGTGCTCCTCGTTGCGGTTCTTGCCCTTGAGAACCTTGCCGACGTGCCAGTCGGAGGTGTGCAGGATGCGCATCGCTGAACCTTAGTCTCCGGCTAGAACGGAATGTCGTCGTCCGCTGAGGCACGCCCGCCTATCACCGCGAACGGGTCGGCGCCCTGGACGATCGACCGGAGCGTCTCGGCCGGCGGCGGGCCGGACTCCGACTTGCGGGTGGCCCAGGCCGGGAACGGGAACTCGACACAGAGCGGGACCGGGATGTCCGGCTGGTTCACGAACATCGTGCCCGGCCGGGCCAGCAGGGCACGCTGGCGCATGGCCGGGGGCAGGAATCCGTACTCCGGGCGGGACGCCTCGGCCGGATCCAGCCGGCCGACCACCCGGATCGCCGAGTTGGTCACGATCCGGCGCTCCACCTCGCTGGCCGTCTGCTGGGCGCCGATCAGGATCACCCCGAGCGAGCGGCCCCGCTCGGCGATGTCGAGCAGCACCTCCTTGATCGGGGAGGAGCCCTCCCGGGGCGCGTACTTGTTCAGCTCGTCGAGGACCACGAAGAGCAGCGGGCGGCCGGTGCCCGACTTCTCCTTCTCCTCGAACTCGGTCTTCAGCGTCACACCCACGACGAACCGCTGCGCCCGGTCCGGCAGGTTGTGCAGGTCGACCACGGTCACCTGGGCGCTGTCGGCGGTCTTGATCCGGTGCGGGCGGCGCTGGGCCAGGTCGCCGCGGATCAGCCGGGACAGGTCGCGCTTGCTGCCGATCAGCCGGCGGGCGAACGCGTTGACCGTGCCCATGTTGACCGCGCTGCCCGCCCAGGTGGACCTGGTGTCGTCGTCGGTGAGCTGCTCGACGACGTGATCGACCAGATCCTGGTACGAGCTGATCCGCTTACCGTCGATGCTGATGCCGCCCTCGGCGGGCACCGCGTAGCGGTTCAGATGGGCGGTCACCGAGTGCACCACCATCGTGTATTGCTGGCGCTCGTCATCGGCGTCGGCGAACACATAGGGCAGCAGCTTCTGCTCGCAGAACTCGGCGAGCGTCCAGTAGAACGCGTCCACCCCGGTGAGCCGGCTGGCCACGTCGGGCGCACCGGAGGAGTCACCGGCCCGGGGCGGCGCGTAGACCCGCACGTCCGGGAAGGGGGCGGCGGGCAGACCCAACAGCGCATACGCCTCGCGGGTCCGGTCGTCGAGCTTGGTGTTGGGGTGGTCCAGGAAGAGCAGGTCCTCGCCTTTGACGTTGAAGATCAGCGCGCGGGCGTTGGTGCCGTCGGCGCCCAGCTGACCGGACCGGAACACCGAATACAGCAGGAACGTGGCGAAACTCGTCTTGGTCGCCACGCCGGAGATGCCGGAGATCGACACGTGCGCGCCGCGGGTGCCGTCGAGGAAGTCGGCGTTGAGGAAGACCGGCACCCCGTCACGGCCGGTGCCCATCGGGACCCGCCGCTCCATCCGGTCGAAGTGCAGCGCCGCGTCACGGGCGTCACCCGAGGCCCGGTGCACGATCGCGCCGGGGGCCGGTGGCACGTAGAGCTCCGGGTCGACCCGGGTGGTGGTGATCTCGGCCGCCTCCTGCACCATCGCGGGCAGTGTGCCGTCGGCGATGGCGAACACGTCCGAGTCGAACTGGGCGCCCTCGTGGCGCGCGCGCACCTGGGTGACCACGCCGGCGATCGTCACCGGCTCACGGTCCGGCAGATCGCGCTTGGTCACCACGACGTCGTCGAGCTGGAGGTAGCTGCCCGGGGTCACGGCCGTCCAGAACTGCAGCGGTGTCGCGTCCGCTGTTCCGAGCACCCGCCCGACGGGGGAAGTTTCGTCAGACACGGGGATCATGGTGCCTCAGTGGTACGACAAAATGCCCGCGCCCTTCGTTGTCCACAACTTCTGGTGTCCATCCACAGAGTTATGCACAAGATCTTGACCGGATAACGGAGGCGCGCCCTGATGTGCACCGATCGGCCGGTATCGAGATACTTCTCAATTCGGAACTTTACGGGCGTACCGCAGGAAAAGCATGTCCTGATGGGTGAGCGAGTGCCGCAGCGACATCCGCCGCGGCGGCGCCGGCGTGCCGTGCGCGATCCGGCCCGCCGGACCGCCGGCCAGCAGCGGGGCGACCGTGAGACACAGCTCGTCGATCAGGTCAGCCGCGATCAGCGCGCCGAACAGGCCGGGCCCGCCCTCGCAGAGCAGCTGGCCGGCACCGCGATCACGCAGCAGGCGAACCCCCGCGGCCAGATCGACCTCGTCGTCACCGACCGGGATCACCTCGGCCACCGACCGGACCGGGGCGTCGGCCGGCGCCGAGCGGTGCGTCAGCACGATCGGACGGATCGGCGCGTCCGAGAAGATCAACTGCTCCGGATCGAGGTCGAGCGAGCCGGAGACGATCACCATGAGCGGGAAGTCGGGCAGCCCGACGGATCGCCGCCAGGCCCGGGCGGGCCCGGCCAGGCGGAGCGCGTCGTACCGCTCGGCGCGGACCGTGCCGGCCGCGACGATCAGGGCGTCGCAGACCGTACGCAGATGGTCGAAGATCTCCTTGTCGCCCGGGCCCTGGAGGCCTGCGGAGACGCCGTCGACCGAGACCGCCCCGTCGGCGCTGGCGATGAAGTTCGCCCGCAGGACCGGGTGGGCGGCGCGCGGATAGTGGGCGAGCAACTCGTCCCGGTTGAAGATCACGGGCCGGGCGGGCCGGTGACCGGCGGGGTCGGCTCGGGCTTGCGGTGCTGACAGTCGCACCAGGACGCGCCCCGGCAGTCCTCGTGCCGCCGCTCCCGGCAGTCCTTGCAGATCATGCCCTTGACGTTAACCCCAGCGGGCCCGTGCCGCCCGCGGTCCGCACCCGGTCGCCACTTCCCGGATTCTGGGACGATGATCCACCCTCCGGGAGTACGGCATTGTCCGACACCCGACCGGCAAACCGCCCGGACCGGCGCGGACTTCTACTCTGAGTTGTGATTCCGGGCATATCACGCTGGCTTGACGGCCGGGACACGGCCACGCAACGGGTCCGAAACGCCAGGTCGGCAGGCTGTTCAACAGGGACGGCGCCACCGGCCGTCGCGACGGGAGGAGTTACATGTTGCTGCGGGTTCGAGTCACCCTACCGGACCGTCCCGGCGCCCTCGGGCAGGTCGCGCGCACCCTCGGGGTGGCCGGCGCCGACATCGTCCAGGTCGTGGTGCTGGAGCGGCTCGGCGGCCGGGCCGTCGACGACTTCACCGTCGTGTGGCCCGGTGCGACCCGGGTCGAGCGCCTCCTCGCCGGCCTGGCCGCCATCCCGGGCGTGCAGGTCGACGGCGTGTGGAAGGCGATAGGAGCTCCGGTCAACGGCGGCCACGACGCCGAGCTGCTCGCCCAGGTCGCGGCGAACCCGGTGGACGGCCTGGCCACGCTGGTCGACGCCGTTCCGGGGCTGCTCGCCGCCGACTGGGCCGCGGCCGCCATGGTGCCCGCCGACTGGGCCGCGCGCAGCGGATCCGGCGGCGGCAGCGAACCGGCCGTCGTCTACGCGAGCTGGCGTGCCCCGGCTCCGCTGCACCTGCCCGAGGTGACCCCGCTGCGGGCCCGCCCGATGGCCGAGCCGGGTGGCGCGCGTTACGCGGTGGCCCCGTTCGGCCGGGGTGGCCTGGTGCTGGTCGTCGCCCGGACCGACGAGGACGATCTGCCCGCCGCCGCCTTCCACGTCACCGAGGTGGATCGGGTGGCCCAGCTGGTCCGCGCCGCCGCGGTCATCCTCGGCGACCGGCTGGACTCCGTCTCCGCGCCCGCCGCGGCCAACCGGGTGTGATCGTCCTAACCCCGGTTTTCGCAGCTCAAGCAATACCCGCGCAACAACGGGGGTGCACTCTGGAAGCGGAGGAAAGGAGTGCCCCAGATGGCCCTGTGGCGTGTTCGGGCGACGGTCGACGACCGGCCCGGTTACCTCTCGGTGCTGACCGCGAGCCTGGCCCTGCGGTCGGTGAACATCCTCGCGGTCCAGGTGCACACCACCGAGGACGGCGCGGTCGACGACTTCCTGGTGGACGCGCCGGACCAGCTGACCGAGGCTGATCTGCTGGCCGCGGTGGCCAAGGGCCGCGGGCGCGACGCGTTCGTGGCCCGGGCCGAGGCGCAGGGGCTGGCCGATCAGCCGACCCGGTCGCTGGCGCTGGCCGGGCGACTCGTCCACGAGCCGGATTCGCTCGGCGAGGCGCTGGTCACCCTGCTCGACGCGACCGAGGTGCGGTGGCGGCCCCAGGGTGGTGACCTGCCCGGCTTCCACGGCGGGCGGATGACGCTGACCGACCCGGCCGGCGGCTCACTGGAGGTACTCCGGGCGCTGCCCGCGTTCACCCCGGCCGAGTTCGCCCGGGCCCAGGCGCTGGTCGAGGTGGCCACGGCGGTCCACCGGCGGCACCGCGAGCAGGTCTCCCTGCTCCTGCCGGACGGCGCCGAGATGGTGCTGCGCGCCGCCGGGCCGGACGATGTGGCCGCGGTCGGCGAGTTCCACGACGAGTGCTCCCCCGCCACGCTCCGGCAGCGTTACCCGGCCGGGGTTCCGGTCGACGGCCGGCTGCGGCGGCTGCTGGAGCCGGCCGGTGGGCTGACCCTGCTCGCGGTCGCGCCCGGCGGCGCGGTGGTGGCCATGGCGACCCTTCTCGCCGAGGGTGATCTCGGTGAGGTCCGGGTGCTGGTCGCCGACGACTGGCAGCGGCGCGGCCTCGGCACGGCGCTGCTCCGGCGGCTCCGGGCGCACGCCGCGAAGATCGGGGTGGCGGCGGTGGTCGCCCACATCGGAGCGGGCAACGCGGCGATGCTGCGCACGCTGCGGCGGGTCGGCGCGGGGCCGATCGAGCGGGACGGCGCGATGGTCACCGTCACCCTGCGGACGGCCGGCCCACGCGTCAACGACGAGACCCCCGCCACCTCGGCGTGATCCGGTCTCCCGCCACCTCCGGGTGCGTGGGTGAGAGGGGTGGCGGCGGGCATCGCCCGCCGCCACCCAAGGGTCTCCACCCTGGCTGTTCATCCAGCGCGGCGCGCAGCGACCCCGGTCGGGCCGGGTCAGCCTCGGCGTTCGCCGTGTTCGACGCAGGTGGCGGTCCAGCCGGTCGGAACCACCTGCACCTTCATCCGGCGGCGGCAGTCGGAGCAGTAACGTGGCGGCTCCAGCTCGCGCGCGGCCGCGCACCCCGGGTGTGTGCCGGGCTCGCCACAGCGATCGCAGTACATCAGAAGGTCGCCGACAGGGACTTGACCGGCATCTTCAGGTCTTTCAGAAGCTCCAGGTCGGCGGTCGCCGGGCGGCCCAGCGTGGTCAGGTAGTTGCCGACGATCATCGCGTTGATGCCACCGAGCAGGCCGTCGCGCGTGCCCAGATCGCCCAGGGTGATCTCGCGCCCGCCCGCGTACCGCAGGATGGTCCGTGGCATGGCCAGCCGGAACGCGGCGATGGCGCGCAGCGCGTCACGCCCCTCGACCACCGGACGGTCACCGAACGGGGTGCCCGGTCGGGGCGTCAGGAAGTTGAGCGGGACCTCGTGCGGATCGAGCTCGGCCAGCTGGGCGGCGAACTCGGCCCGCTGCTCCAGCGTCTCCCCCATGCCGAGGATGCCGCCGCAGCACACCTCCATGCCGGACTCCCGGACCATGGTCAGCGTGCTCCAGCGCTCCTCCCACGAATGGGTGGTCACCACGTTGGGGAAGTAGGAGCGGCAGGTCTCCAGGTTGTGGTTGTAGCGGTGCACACCCATCTCGGTGAGCTCGTCGACCTGCTCCTGGGTGAGCATGCCGAGGCTGGCGGCGACCTGGATGTCGACCGCCTCCTTGATCGCCTGGACACCGGCCCGCATCTGGTCCATCAGGCGCTTGTCCGGCCCGCGGACGGCGGCGACGATGCAGAACTCGGTCGCTCCGGTGGCCGCCGTCTGCTTCGCGGCCTCCACGAGGGAGGGAATGTCGAGCCACACCGCCCGGACGGGGGATGCGAACAGGCCCGACTGTGAGCAGAAATGACAGTCCTCGGGACAGCCACCGGTCTTCAGCGAGACGATGCCCTCGACCTCGACCTCCGGACCGCACCATTTCATCCGGACGTCGTGGGCGAGCTGAAGGAGCTCCGGCAGGTCCTCGTCGGGTAGACGAAGAACCTCCAGGAGGCCTGCCTCGTCGAGGCCGGCGCCGTCGTCGAGCACCCGGGTACGGGCGTGGTCGAGGATCTCTGGCATGCCCGTACCCTACAGAGTTCCCAGTCCGGTAGGACTGTCGGAGCTGGGTGATAGTTTGCCAGTCTGGTGATCAATGGGGGTGTCTTGGCGGACTGGTTGGAGACGCTCGACCGGCTGGCCCACGAGCGGGCCAAGGCGGGGCTCACCCGTCACCTCCGGCCGCGATCGGCCGGTGACACGGTCATCGATCTGGCCGGGAACGATTACCTCGGTCTCTCCGATCACCCCCGGGTGGTCGACGCGGCACGGCAGGCCCTCGAGACGTACGGTCTGGGCGCCACCGGCTCACGTCTGGTCCGCGGCACGACCGACCCGCACGCCGCCCTGGAGGAGGCCCTGGCCGGCTGGATCGGCTGCGAGTCGGCGCTGGTCTTCTCCTCCGGTTATCTGGCCAACCTGGCCGTGGTCCGGGCCCTGTCCGCGGTGTGTGACCTGGTCGTCTCCGACGCCTACAACCACGCGTCCCTGATCGACGGTTGCCGGATCTCCGGCCTACCGGTGAAGGTGGCGCCGCACAACGATCCGGCCGCCGTGGCCGCCCTGCTCGACGCGCATCCGGGCCGGGCCGCCGTGGTCACCGAGTCGGTGTTCTCGGTCGACGGCGATCTCGCCCCGCTCGCCGCCCTGCACGCGGTCACGTCGGCCCGCGGCGCCCTGCTGATCGTCGACGACGCGCACGCCCTCGGCCTGCTCGGCGCGTCGGGGGCGGGCGGGGTCGCGGCCGCCGGCCTGGCCGGTGCGCCCGACGTGATCGTCACCGCCACGCTGTCCAAATCGCTCGGTGGCGCCGGGGGCGTGGTGGCCGGTCCGGGTCAGCTGGTCCGGCACCTGGTCGACACCGGGCGCAGCTTCATCTACGACACCGCCCCGCCGCCGGCCGTGGTCGCCGGGGTGCTCGCCGCCGTCGAGGTGGCCCGGGCCGCCGACGACAGGCGTGCCGTGCTGTTCCGCCGGGGCGCCCGGCTGGCCGCCGGTCTGCGGGCCGCCGGCCGGCCCGCGGGTGATCCGGCGGCCGGTGTGTTGTCGGTGCCCGCCCCCGGCCCGGAGGCCGCCGTGGCCTGGGCCGCCGACTGCCGTGATCGAGGGGTGGCGGTGGGCTGTTTCCGGCCGCCGTCGACTCCGGACGGCAGTTCGCGACTTCGCCTGACCGTGAACGCGGGCGTCCCCGAGGAGGCTTTCGCCCGAGCCCTGACCGTGATCCTGGAGTGCGCACCATGACCGCCGACCCCCCTGAGGCGACATCCCGGCCCCACCTGTCCCTGGTCTCGCCGCCGCCACGGCCCGAGCGTGGAGGGGGCGGGCACGGGCTTCCGGTCGCCGCGCCGGCGCCGGTCCGGGTGGTCTCGGCGGCGCCGGATCCGTTGCAGGCGCACGGCGGCGGGCATCGACTGGAGCCACGGCCGGTCCCGGTGACACCACGGTCCGATGATTCGACCGAAACAGACACCGACCGGGTGGTCACACCGGTCTTCGGCGGCACCACGAGCCCGAGCGAAGACGACGCGGCGGACCCGAACAGAGGCGGCCCCGCGGACCCGAACAGAAGCGGCGCCACGGACCCGACCGGAGGCGGCGCCGCGAGTCCGCAGACGGCCAGCGCTGCGGAGCCCGAAACCGGCCGCACGGCGACGGCCACCACGCCCGGCGAGGCGGGACCGGACACCGGAGGACCGGTCGAGCCGGGCACCGGGGCGGAACCACACGAAGGCGACATCGCGGGACCTGACCTCGACACCGGGCCGGGCGACGAGACCTCTCTCGTCGAAGCGGCCGGGCCGTCGTCCGTACCGAATGAGGAAGAGGAACGCGGTCCGGAGAAGGCCTCGGATCCGCCGGAATGGCATGGGATCGTGCTGGTCACCGGCACCGACACCGAGGTCGGCAAGACCATCGCGACCGCCGCGATGGCCGCGGCCGCCCAGGCCGCCGGTCTCCGGGTCGCCGTGATCAAACCCGGTCAGACAGGTATCGCGACGGGCGCGCCGACCGACGCCGACGTGGTCACCCGCCTGGCCGCACCGGACACCGTGCGGACCCTCTCCGAGTACCCGGAGCCGCTCGCCCCGCTCGCCGCGGCCAAGGTCGCCGGGCTGCCCCCGCTGGACCTGTACGACGTGGTCGACGCGGTCCGTGCGGAGGCCGCGAAACACGACCTGGTGCTGGTCGAGGGTGCCGGTGGCCTGCTGGTGCCGATGGGTCTACGACCGTCCGGGGAGGCGTGGACGTTCGCCGATCTGGCCACCACGCTCGGCGCCGGAACGATCGTGGTGTCGCGCGCCGGACTGGGTACTTTGAATCACACCGCGCTGACCCTGGAGGCGCTGGATCGTCGCGGCGTGCACGCCAAGGTGATCCTCGGTGCCTGGCCGGCCGAGCCCGAGCTGGTGCACTGGGCGAATCTCGGCGAGCTCGTTCCGCACCTGGTCGGAGCATTGCCGGCGGGTGCCGGATCGATGGATCCGGGTGTTTTCCGGCGGTCTGCGCCGGGCTGGCTGACGCCGGCGCTGCACGGGGTTCTGGACAATTGGCGGGTCTGGGCGGAGGAGGCGGGCTGACCGGACACCCGGCACAATCACTGTCCGGGGAGGTGATCCGCATGCACACTGGCCGGGTGGCATTCACCCTGACGATCGACTGTGGCGGCGGCGGCATCAAGGGGTCCGTCCTCGACGAGGCCGGGACGATGCGGGCCCAGCCGATCCGGGTGCCGACGCCCTATCCCCTGCCACCCGACCTGTTCGTCAAGACGCTGGTCTCCCTCGGTGAGCAGCTGCCGCACGCGGACCGGGTCACCGTCGGCATGCCCGGCATGATCCGGCACGGCGTGGTGGTGGCGACCCCGCACTACGTGACCCGGTCCGGGCCGCGGACCAAGGTCGATCCGGAGCTGGTGCAGGCGTGGCACGGGTTCGACGCACGGACCGCGCTGGCCGACGCGTTCGGGCTGCCCACGCTGGTGCTCAACGACGCCGAGGTGCACGGCGCCGGGGTGGTCGCCGGGACCGGCTGTGAGCTGGTGCTGACCCTCGGCACCGGGCTGGGCTGCGCGCTCTTCGACGGGGGGGAGCTGGCCCCGCACCTGGAGATGTCGCAGGCCCCGGTGCGGTGGGGGATGTCCTATGACACGTACATCGGCGAGCATGAGCGCCGCCGGCTCGGCGACGCGCTCTGGTCGCGCCGGGTGCGCAACGTGGTCGAGGGCTTCCGCCCGGTCTTCCTGTGGGACCGGGTCTACCTGGGCGGCGGCAACTCCCGGCTGATCACTCCGACGCAGCTGGCCCGGATGGGCGACGACGTGGTCGTGGTGCCCAACACGGCGGGCATCGTCGGCGGGGTCCGCGCCTGGACGCTGGGGCAGCGCTGATGGTGATCCGGCCGGCGGCGGTCCTGCTCGACTTCGGCGGGGTCCTCGCCGACGCGCCGTTCCGGGCCGAGCGTCCCGATCTGGTGCTGCGCCTCTACAACCTGATCGAGGGCGCGCTCTCCCCGGGCCGGATCCAGCAGTCGCTGATCGACGGCGCCGCCGCCTACGCCGCGTGGCGTGACGAGGACTGGCCGGACGAGTTGTCGCATCTCGCCGTCTGGGATCGGTTCGTGATCCACGACTGGCCGCCGCTGGCCCAGGCCAGGGTCCGCGGTCAGATCACCCGCCTCAGCTACGACTGGGCGTGGCGTGAGGGCTGGACACTGCGGCCGGGCATCGCCGAGTTCCTCACCGCCTGCGCGGCGAAGGATGTCCCGCTCGGCGTCGTCAGCAACACGCTCTGCGGGGCGGCGCACCGCGACTACCTGGCCAAGGCCGGGGTCGGGCGGCTCTTCGCGGTGCAGGTCTACAGCGACGAGGCGGGCGTCCGCAAACCCAACCCGCAGATGATCTGGAATGCCACCGACGCCCTCGGCATCGCACCGTCGGCCTGCTGGTTCGTGGGCGACAGCCGGCGGCGCGACATCGCGTGCGCCCGGCGCGCCGACATCGGCACGGCCATCCTGATGCCGTCCGGCCGCGAGGACTCCGGCGGCGACCAGGCCGAACCGGACGTCACCGTCGCCGACGGCTTCGAACTTCTCAACCTCTGATTCGGTACGACCTACGCCGGATCCCGTGGCACGCGGCGGACGCCGCAGGCGGTCCGTCCGGAGACCCGCCCGCCGCCGGCTCATGCATGCCCGTCGCCGTCACCGCGGTCAGGCGGTGACCTGCCAGACGGTGGTGCGGCGGATCGGCATGCTCTCCAACTCCTCGATCACCGGGACGTCGTAGACCGCCCGCTGGATCAGACCCTCCGGCAGGTAGGCCCGGCCCGGGTCACCGACCAGCACCAGTGAGCCACGACCGGCGGCCCGGCGCAGGAACGGCAGCACCCGCCCGGCCATCTCCCGGCTGTAGAAGACGTCACCGGCGAGCACGACACCGTACCTGTCGTCGCTGTCCAGCAGGTCCGCTTCGACTGTCGTCACCCGTACCCCATTGGCCTCGGCATTGGCCTGTGCCGCGGCGAGCGAGAGCGGATCGATGTCGTTGGCCGTCACCGGCGTCGCGCCGGCCTTGGCCGAAGCGACCGCGACCAGGCCGGAACCGGTCGCCAGATCGAGGACGCTGCGCCCGGCGACCAGGTCCGGGTCGTCGAGGACGTGCCGGGCCAGAGCCTGACCGCCGGCCCACGCGAACGCCCAGAACGGCGGCGGCTGCGGGGGCCCGGCCGACTCGGTGGCCTCCCACAGGGCGATCGGGTCCGCCGCCTGGAACAGCGAGACCTCGGGCACGAACGGGACCGGCGCCGACACGGTGTGGGCACGAACGAACTCCAGAAGCACGCCTGCGATTGTGCCGTCGCCACTCAGATGTGCGGCAACCGGGCCGATCAGTTCGACAAGGGGGTACGTCGGGAGGGAGCACCGATGCCGACACGGTGGCCTGCCACCATCTTCGGCGCCTGGATGGTGGTGCTCGCCGTGGCCTTCGGGCTGCAGCCGGGCCTGCAGGCGCCCCTGCGGCTGGTCGCCGGGGTGTCCGCCGTGGTGGCGCTCTCCGTGGGGATCCGGCGAAGTCAGCCGGACGACGTCAAACCGTGGTGGGTGCTGGCCGGGGCGGTCGTCCTGTCCGCGGCCGGTGGCGCCGCCGCGTACGCCCCGTCGTTCATCACCAACTGGCTGACCTGGCTGGAACCGGCCGGGATCGCGCTGCTGCTGGTCGCGTACGCCGCGCTGGCCGTCGCCCTGGCCGGTTTCGTGGACCGCCGCACCAGCGCGTCCCGGGACATGGCCGGCCTGCTCGACGCGCTCACCGTCACGTCCGGGGTGGCACTGCTGATCTGGACGTTCGTGGTCGGCCCGCGGCTGGAGGGGTCGGCCGCCACCGGGTGGACCGAGATCGCCATGCCGGTCGCCGACCTGCTCTGCATGGGGCTGCTGGTCCGGCTGGCGACCATGCCGGGCCGGCTGGTCGCGCCCGGCTATCTGCTCGGTGCCGGGGTGGTGGCGCTGCTCGTCGCCGACGTGGGCCGGGCGTCCGGATTCGGTCATCTGGCGCTCTACACGGCGGCCGGGCTGGCCGCGCTGATCCCGTCGATGGCCGAGCTGACCCGGCCGGCCGAGGCACCGCCCGCCGAGACCAGTCACGCCCGGCTGGCGCTGCTCGGATTCGCGGCCATGGTCGCGCCGACCGTGCTGCTGGTGAAGATGTTCCGGGACGGCCAGTTCGCCGGCCTGACCGTGGTGGCCGCGCTCAGCACGCTGATGGTGGCGCTGGTGCTGGCCCGGATGGCCGGCATCATGGCGAGCTTCCGGCAGGCGATGTCCCGGGAACGGGCGCTGCGGGAGGCCTCGGCGGTGCTCGTCTCGGCCGTCGACAGTGAGGCGGTCGGGCTGGCCGTACGCACCGCGGTCGCCCAACTGATCCCGGGTGACGTGCCGCACGGGGTGGTGCTGGCGATAGCGATCGCGCAGACCGAGCCGCAGTCGCCGGAGGCCGCCGCGCAGGCTTCCGTGGACCGGGCGACAGGCACCGCGGCCCGCCTGGTCACCACGCGTGACGTGGACTGGGCGGTGGCGGTACGCCTCACCCAGTTCACCAAGACGCTGCGCTGCCCGATGGTCCTGAAGGACCGTCCGGGCGGCGACCCGCTGGTGGGTGTCCTGCACGTGGGCGCACCGACCTGGGCGCTGCTGGAGTTGCAGCGGTCGGTGGAGGTGCTGGCCGCGCAGGTGGCGCTGGCGCTGGAACGGATCGCGCTCGGGCACGAGGTGGCCCGGCGTAACAGCGAGACCTACTTCCGGACGCTGATCCAGAACACCGCCGACGTGATCACGATCCTGGACGAGGACGACCGGATCCAGTACGCCAGCCCGTCCGCGGTCGGTGTCTTCGGCAGCGACCCGACCGGGGCCCTGCTGCCCGAGGTGATCCACCCTGGCGAACGGGCCCGGCTCGGTGACGTGCTCACGGCCGTCCGAGGCGGGCACCAGCTGGAGCAGCAGCTCGACTTCCGGGCGCGGGGCAACCGGCGTACCGAGGTGCTCCTCGAACTGCACTGCCGGGACCTGCGTACCGAACCGACGGTGTCCGGCCTGGTCATCACCATGCGCGACGTCACCGAGCAGCGTCGCCTGCAGAACGAGCTCACCCACCAGGCGTTCCACGACGCGATGACCGGCCTGGCGAACCGGGTGCTCTTCAACGACCGACTGGCCCACGCGGTGGCCCGAAGCACCCGCGACGGCTCGGTGATCGGTGTGCTCTTCATCGACCTGGACGACTTCAAGATGGTCAACGACACGCTCGGTCACGCGGTCGGCGACCAGCTGCTGATCGAGGTGGCGCACCGGATCGCCGGGGCGCTGCGGGCCGACGACACCGCGGCCCGGCTCGGTGGTGACGAGTTCGCCGCGATCGTGGAGAACGTCAACGACCCCGGCGCCGTCGAGGAGACCGCCAACCGGATCTTCACCGCTCTCGCCGAGCCGATCATGACGGACGCCAAGCCGCTGTACGCGATGGCCAGCATCGGCATCACCACCACCCCCGAGGGCGGCGACGCCGACGAGTTGCTGCGCCAGGCCGACCTCGCGTTGTACGTGGCCAAGGGCGCCGGAAAGAACCAGTGGCGCCGCTACCAGGCGCACCTGCACAACGAGATGGTCGAACGGCTGGAACTGCGGTCGGCGCTCGACCACGCCGTCAACGAAGGTCATTTCCTGCTGCACTACCAGCCGATCGTCGACCTGCCGTCCGGTACCGCGGTCGGTTTCGAGGCGCTGGTCCGCTGGCATCACCCGAAGCGGGGCGTCGTCACGCCGGACCAGTTCATCGAGGTCGCCGAGGAGAGTGGGCTGATCCTGCCGATGGGCCGCTGGGTGCTGGAGGAGGCGCTGCGTACGGTCGCCGAGTGGCGGCGCATCCTGCCGGCCGGGCAGGCGCCGTACATGAGCGTCAACGTGTCGGTCCGGCAGTTCCGGGAGAGCGGGTTCGTCGAGCAGGTCCGGACGGCGCTCGCGCATACCGGGGTCCCGCCCGAGTCGCTGATGCTGGAGATCACCGAGACACTGCTGGTGAAGGACGACGAACGGATCTGGACCGACCTGGGCGTCCTGCGCGAGATGGGCATCCGGATCGCGATCGACGACTTCGGTACGGGCTACTCGTCCCTCGGCTACCTGCGGTCCCGCCCGATCGACGTCATCAAGATCGACAAGACGTTCATCGACGACATGATCCTCGGGCAGCAGCCGATGGCCCTGGTCAGCGGAATCGTGAGCCTCGCCCAGTCGCTGGGCCTGACCGTCGTGGCCGAGGGCATCGAGGACGTCGCCCACCGGGACGTCCTGGTCCGTCTGGGTTGCCCGCTGGGCCAGGGGTTCCTGTTCTCCAGTCCGCTGGGTCCGACCGAGGTGCTGGCCTGGCTCCGAAGCCCCCAGTCCATTGCCGTCTGACCCACCCTGAACCGCATGATGCTCTGTGGCCCGATCCACGCCGCGGCTCACCACACGCCGGTCTACCGCCCGCAACGTGGTCACCAACGGCCCCACCAGGCCCGCTGGTCACCGCGCGGAAATCCATACCCGCGGCGTGGTGACCAGCGGTCTGATGCGCAGCGCAGGCCACCACGCCGGATTTTCGGCGACCGGGGTCAGGCGTCCGGGCCCCGGCGGCGGAGCTCGTCGACCTGGGTCATGGCGGTGCGAAGGTCGGTGAGCCAGTCCTCGGTGTGCCGGCCGACCAGCTTGACGCACCAGGCCAACGCCTCGGACCGGGACCGGGCCACCCCCGCGTCGACGAGGGTGTCGAGAACCTGCCGCTCCGGCTGGCGCAGCCGGGTCATCACCGGCGCCGACAGGTGGGTGAACAACTCCGACGCGTCGCCGCAGCGGGCACCCCACGCGACCTTGCGCTGGTAGCGGTGCTCGACCTGACGAGCCACCCGGATCCGGGCGTCCCGGGTGTCCTCGCGGAACTGGGCGATCCGCCCGGCCTGGGCCGCGGCCGCATCAGCCTCGGTCACCTCTTCGCCCATCTCGGGCCGAGGCAGCCGGCCCCAGATGATGATCTCGTCACGATCGATGACGACTTCGGGCCGCTCGGCGAACCAGCCATCCGGAACCGCACCGGCGATCCAGGCGGCGGCGTCGTCAGCGGCGGGCGGCTCAGCACGACCACCCTGTTGGGCAAAACGAACTCGCATCTCAACCTCCCAAACTTACGTGATTACATGCTTACAGCCTTTCCGCCATTTCGACCACCTCACGAACCGCCGCCGCTTCCACGACCCGCACCCAACCTCACAAATCACCCCAGAATCACAGGCCGCAGCAGGGACCTCGAACAGCCGACGAGCAAGCACCGAGCGGCGGCACATCAGCCGACAACCAGAACAAACAACCAGGAGCACGCCCCTAGGAGCGAACCGCCAGGAGCAATCAATCAGGAGTGAACCTCTAGGTGCGAGCTGCCAGGAGCGAACGCCGAAATGAACGACGAGGAGCAAACGACAGGAAAAGCCCAGCCCGGACCGGTCGCCCAAGCGGACCGCAACGAGCGAGTCAGCTAAACCGAACACCCCGGGGCGAATCAACCGGAGCCGGGCTAAACATGGCATCGACCCGAGCGGGCACGAGTCCGCCGGGAAGGCGACCCCGCCCGCGACCGCGCTGAACCAGACAGGCGACCCGAGCAGGCGGCCGGGCCGACCACTCCCGGGTGATCATTTGCCCCGGCGGCGAAGGTTGTGAGTGACCGCCGAACCCGGAAACGGCGAACCGCCCCGGCACCGGAGAATCGGCGACGAGGCGGCTCGGGTCGAGGGCCACCTGGCGGTGGCGTCGGGCGCGCAAGGTCCACTACGCTGCGGACCAGCGCTCGATTTCGAGCGCGGGCGGGGCTCAGGCCGGCTCGGCGGCGACGATCGCGGTGGCGACCGCGAAGGCCACCAGGCCAGCCGGTGTCACGACTTGCACGGCGCGTCTCATCTACCCTCCAGAGGAAGTGGGAGCGCTCCCACCTGCGACGTTACCGCACATTCACATCGGCGAAAAGGCCTGCGGGCCGGTTCGTACCAGGCAATTGCGACATGCCAGAACGGGCAATTTGCACTGGCCGCCTTCCGGACGACAGAATGAATGCGACGACGAGCATTCGCGAGCTGGACTGGCGTGTGCGCGCAGCGTCAGCCGAATAACTCGCTGTAGGAGTCGAACAACCATGGCCAAGCAGATAATTACCGTGCTGACCGACGACCTCGACGGTACGGAAGCGGACCGCACCGTCGAATTCGGCCTCGACGGCGTCAACTACACGATCGACCTGTCCGAGAAGAACGCCGGCAAGCTGCGTAAAGCTTTGGAACCGTTCCTCTCCGCAGCCACCCGGCTGGGCCGGAACGGTAACGTTCCGACCCCTGCCCGTCGCGCAGTTCCGGCCGTCTCGAGCCGTTCCAGCCGCGACCAGAATCAGGCCATTCGGGAGTGGGCCAACAAGAACGGCTTCACCGTCTCGGAACGTGGACGGATCCCGAGTGAGGTCGTCGAGGCGTACCACAGCAAGCGCTAGTTTCCTCGAGCAAACGGCGCCACCCGTCGACGGGTGGCGCCGTTTGCCGTCGAAAGGGGAGGTTCGTGGCCGTCGTCATCGTGACCGGTGCGTCGAGCGGGATCGGGCGGGCGGTCGCCATACGCCTGGCGGCCCGCGGTGACACCGTGGTCCTCGCCGCGCGTCGCGCCGCCGAACTGGAGTCGGTGGCCGCGGAGATCGGGTCGGCGATGCCGGTGCCGACCGACGTCACCGAGCCGGCCGCCGTGGATGCGCTGGTGGAGCGGGCTCTGACGGTGTCCGGCCGGATCGACGCTCTGATCAACAACGCGGGGATCGGCGGTGACAAGTCGGTCCTGGCCGACGAGGCCGAGGTACGAGCGACGGTCGAGGTGAATCTGCTGGCCCCGATCCGGCTGATGCGGGCGGTCGTCCCGATCATGCGGCGGCAACGGTCCGGTTCGATCGTGAACATCGGCTCGGTGGCCGGCGAGATCGGTATCAGCGGCATCTATTCGGCGACCAAGTTCGCACTGCGCGGGATGAACGACTCGGTACGCCGGGAACTGGCCGGCACCGGTATCGGTGTCACTCTCGTCGAGCCCGGTCACATAGCCACCGAGATGACGGCGCACCGTTCCGGCCTGCCCGGCCCGGAAATCGTGGCGGCCGCCGTGGAACGGGCACTGACCCGACCGCGCCGCCGTGTGGTCGTTCCCGGAAAGTATCGGGCCGCCATCCTGCTGGCCAATGCCCTGCCGGCGATCCCGGATCGGCTCTACGCCGGCAAGGCGGCCCGAGAAAAGAGCCCGACCACCGGAAACACGGACCGCACGGCCGGAAACGAGGACCCGGATGCGGGAAAGCGGAACGGGACCAATTCCGGATAGCCGGCCCGCAGCGCCCGTCTTCGATAGCGCCCGCTCACAGGAAATCCACAACCGCGCCCTTTCGAATGGAACGCCACCGGCTCGACGTAAACCGGCCACCGAAAAGGGCGGTTCAACGTCCCGCTCAGGGGTACCGCAACACCCATGCGTGTAGTGATCGTGGGCGCCAGCGGGAACTCCGGCACCGCCCTGCTGCGCCGCCTGCGTTCCGAACCCGATCTTGAACTCGCGGGTGTCTGCCGCCGCCCGCCGTCACCCACCGGCCCGTACGCGGACGTCACCTGGCACCCGGTCGACATCGGCGCCGACGACGCCACTGATCGTCTGGCCGAGGTGTTCACCGGAGCCGGCGCGGTCGTGCACCTGGCCTGGCAGATCCAGCCCAGCCACGATCAGCGCCGGTTGTACCTGACGAACGTCCTCGGCAGCCGCGCGGTCTTCCGGGCCGCGATCCGGGCCGGCGTCCCGGTCCTGGCGCACGCGTCGTCGGTCGGCGTCTACGCGCCGGGCCCGAAGCGGGCGTTCGTCCGGGAGACGTGGCTGCGCACCGGAGTACCCGAATCGTCCTACAGCAGGCACAAGGCACTCGTGGAACGGATGCTCGACGAGATCGAATCGGACCATCCCACGATGCGGATCGTCCGGCTCCGCCCGGGCCTGATCTTCCAACGCGACGCGGGCACCGAGATCGCGCGCTACTTCGCCGGACCACTGCTGCCCGCGAGCCTGCTTCGCTTCGGCCGCATCCCGATCGTCCCGCAGCACCCGGGCCTCCGCATGCAGGCGGTGCACGCCGACGACGTGGCCGACGCCTACCTGCGGGTACTCCGCGCCGACATGCGGGGCGCCGTCAACCTGGCCGCCGGCCCCGTCCTCGACGCCGACATCGTGGGGCGTGCCTTCCACGGCGTACCGCTGCGTGTCCCTGGTCTGCTTCTGGAGGGCGCCGCCGCGCTGACCTGGCAACTCAGGATGCAGCCGGTCGACCGGGGATGGGTGCGCCTGGCGCTGAAGGCACCGCTGATGAGCTGCGACCGAGCCGCCGCCGAACTCGGCTGGCGCCCGAAAACCGACGCTGTGAGCGCTTTGCGAGAACTCCTGGCCGGCATGGCCGACACCGCAGGCACCGAAAGCCCACCCCTGGCCGACACCCCCGATCTGCCCGGACGCTTCGGCGGCCTGCTGCGAGGCCGCCTCCCAGGAACCAGAAACCCTTACTGATCCGGTACGGCCACCCGCACCCGACCGCAACCACGGGCCCCGAGCCTCCCCCGCGAGGCATTGCCCACTCAGGGCCTCCAACGCGACCGCCGGGCGTATGCGTCGGTCCCGAGAAATGCGGCGCCTGGCGGCGGAGTGGGTGAAGCGGCCGTAAGAAAACGGCCTACCCGGTCAGGCCGCCGGTCCCGCGTGAGACGAACGGCCGTAAAAAACGGCGTACCTGGTCAGGGCGCCGGTCCCGCGAGACACGGACGGCCGTAAGAAAACGGCGAGGGCGCCGGTCCGGCGGGGCGCGAACAGCCGCAGGCAAACGGCGTACCCGGTCAGGGCGCCGGTCCGGCGCAGCACGAACAGCCGCAGGCAAACGGCATACCCGGTCAGGGCGCCGATCCGGCGCAGCACGAACAGCCGCAGGCAAACGGCATACCCGGTCAGGGCGCCGATCCGGCGCAGCACGAACAGCCGCAGGCAAACGGCATACCCGGTCAGGGCGCCGGCTCGGCAGGGCGCGGACGGCCGTAGGGTGGGCGGCGTGCTTCGTGAGGTCACTGCTATCCGGTATGTCACGCCGTTGCGGGAGGGTGGATCGCTTCCCGGTGTGGTCGAGGCCGACGATCTCGGGACCTATGTGGTGAAGTTCCGTGGGGCCGGCCAGGGGCCTCGGGCACTCGTCGCCGAGGTGATCGCCGGTGAGCTGGCCCGGCGTCTCGGGCTGCCGGTGCCGAAACTCGCCCGGGTCGAGCTGGATCCGGTCGTCGCCCGGGCCGAGCCGGATGAAGAGGTGCAGGAGCTGATCAAGGCCAGCGCCGGCGGCAATCTGGGGATGGACTTCCTGCCCGGAGCGCTCGGTTACGACCCCGTGCCCCACCATGTCGAGCCGGGGCTGGCCAGCCGGGTGATCGCCTTCGACGCGTTCGTCGAGAACGTCGACCGGAGCTGGCGCAACCCGAACCTGCTGATGTGGCACGGCGGGCTGTGGCTGATCGACCACGGGGCGACCCTCTACTTCCACCACAATTG
This sequence comes from Actinoplanes sichuanensis, assembly GCF_033097365.1. Classification (NCBI taxonomy): domain Bacteria; kingdom Bacillati; phylum Actinomycetota; class Actinomycetes; order Micromonosporales; family Micromonosporaceae; genus Actinoplanes; species Actinoplanes sichuanensis. The sequence continues at coordinate 10,987,722 of NZ_AP028461.1, read as the reverse complement.
GCCGCGCGCGGAGAGCGTCGTGCACCGGCCCTACAAGTGGGACGACCACGTGCTGAAGCCCTACGCCACGGAGCTCGCGACCGAGGGTCCGGCGCTGGCCGAACGGATCACCCCCGAGCTGCTGGCGGAGGTGATCGCCCTGGTCCCGGCGGAGTGGCTGGAGGACGGTGACCGGGACGCCTACCGGAACCACCTGTCGCAGCGGGCGGCGCGGCCGGAGGCGTGGCTGCCGTGACAACACTGACCCCCTACGAGTACGCGATCGTCCAGGCCGTGCCACGGATCGAACGTGGTGAGCTGATCAACGTCGGCGTGCTGCTCTACAGCCAGCGCCACGACTTCCTGTCCGCGCGGACGCACCTGGACGAGGCTCGACTGCGGGCGCTGGACCCGGCAGCCGACGTCGAGGGCATCCGCGTGGCACTGCAGGCGTGGGAGCAGACCTGCACCGGTGACGGGGCCTCCGGGCAGATGCGCCTCGGCGAACGCTTCCGCTGGCTGGTGGCCCCCCGCAGCACGATCCTGCGCGCGGGGCCGGTGCACATGGGCTTGACGGCCGTCCCCGCCGACGAACTGAACCGCCTCGTCGACCTCCTGGTCCGCTGACCGCACCCCGCCACACCCGAACCGGCCGCGGTGGCGGGGCGGCCCGCCACACCCCAACCGGCCGCAGTGGCGAGGCGGCCCGCCACACCCCAACCGGCCGCAGTGGCGAGGCGACCGGTTGGGCGGGAATCAGCGGGCCGGCGGGGACGGACGGCGGACGTCGACGTCGTAGCCGAGGCCTCGTGGTGAGTGACAGGTGACGGTGTCGCCGACATGCACCCGTGGGTCGGTCGCGTAGAGCTTGGCCAGGCGGTCCTCGGCTGAGATGTCGCCGGCGTCGGCCGCGACGAGCAGCTCGGCGATCTCGTCGAGCAGGGTCACCTCACCGGAATCCCACGAGGGCAGGTCGGACCACACCTCGACGAGCGGGCGGCCGCCCAGGTCGCCGAGCAGGGCCGCGTCGGCACCCCAGAAGTCCCACAGCAGGGTTTCGTCACCGTATCGGTGGGCCAGCTCGGTCAGTAGATACTTCCTGATCATGAGAGGGCCGTGGATGGGCACGCCGGGGCCCACCCCATAGGTCTCGGGGTCGATTTCGCCTCGTCGGAAGGCGAGCCAGCACTGGGCCGCGGGGCGCAACCCGCCGGGACCCAGTGGGACATCCGTGACGTCGACCGGGAATCCGTCACCCGGATCGAGCTGAGTGTCGGCGGCGACCCAGCGGGTGCCGTCGTGGAACTCGGTGATCACGTGGTCGCCGTGGAAACCCGGGTCGAAGTAGTCGGCGAACCCGACCCGACTGCGCGCCGGAATGCCCCTGGCCCGCAACGCGGCGACGGTGAGCAGGGTGAAGTCGCGGCAGCAGCCGACGATCCGCTGCTCGGCCGGGCGCGGCTCGTCGAGCGGCTGATCGGGCGGAAGGGTGTCGAGCATGGTCTCCACCCACCGGCTGTCGATCTCGGCGAGCCGGTCGGGCGGAAAGTCCAGCCCGGACGCCCGGTAGTGCACGACGAGGTTGCGGACGGCCGCACCGACCTCGGCGACGAGATCGGAGGGGCCGGCAGCGGCGAGAGGAGGGCCGGCGAGAGCGGCGAGGCGGCTCAGGTGGCGGCCCGGGTCGGAGAAACGTGTCTGTCGTGTGTAGTCCATCGGTCTCACCCTTCGAACGGTTGGGCCACGTGCACGAACGGGTCGGTGGCGGCGAGCCTGTCCCAGCTGTCCAGATAGATCTCCCGGGGCGGGGCGGTGACGATCAGCCCGGCGGCCCGGACGTGCTCGCTGACCGCCCCGTAGGCCCCCACGATGCGCGGATAGAAGCAGTCGTCACGAGTGACCTCGGCGTAGGTGATCAGGCGCTCCGGCTCGATCCGCAGGATGATCCGCCCGGCCGGTTCGAGGACTCCCGCGTAGGGCACGCAGACCTCCACCCGTGCCTCGCTGTCGGGGGTCACCTGTCCGTGATAGATCGCCCAGTGCTCGCCGGTGGTCGACGCGCCCTGCTCCTCCAGGTGACGCCGGATCTCCCACTCGGCGGCTCCCATCCCGGGCACCAGGTGCTCCTGGTCGACCTCGATCGCCAGCGTCGCGACCTTACGGGCCGGGCTCGTGGCGATGTGGACCTCGTATCGCCGCTCCGGCTCGTCACCGTGGGCGAGCCGGGTGCGCAGCCAGATGTAACTCTCCCGCCGGGCCGCGGCCGCCGCCTCCTCGGCGGCCCACCACTGATCGAGCCGACGGACCGCCGCGGTGTCGGGCACGTCGAGCGTCTCGGCGATGACCGCGAGGGGCATGCCGAGCCGGCGTAGCAGGCCGATCCGGACGGCCCGGTCGAGCTGCGCCGAGGTGTATCGCCGGTATCCGCTGGGATCCACCTCGGCCGGTGGCAGCAGCCCGGACCCCTCGTAGAGCCGCAGGGCCTTGACGGTGAGCCCGGCCCTCCGCCCGAACTCTCCGATGGTCATCGTCGCGATCCCCCGCGTGTTCATGGATTCGATGGTGGAGCCTGCCCCAGGGGCCGAGTAAAGGGGGCACACTGATCGAATGCAGCTCCCGCTGAACCCACCGGTCAAGCCGATGCTCGCCAAACCCGTCGCGGACATCCCGCCCGGCCAGATCTACGAGCCCAAATGGGACGGATTCCGGTCGATCGTCTTCCGGGACGGCGACGAGGTGGAGATCGGTAGCCGCAACGAGAAGCCGATGACCCGCTACTTCCCCGAGGTGGTCGAGGCGATCCGGGCGAACTTCCCGGAGCGCGCGGTGATCGACGGCGAGGTGATCGTGGCCGACACCGAGCGGAACACGCTCGACTTCGAGGCCCTCCAGCAGCGCATCCATCCGGCGGCGAGCCGGGTCAAGCTGCTCTCCGAGCAGACTCCGGCCGGTTTCGTGGCGTTCGATCTGCTCGCGCTCGGTGACGAGGATCTGACCGAGCTGCCGTTCCACAAACGACGCGAAATGCTGATGAAAGCCTTGGAAAACGCCAAACCTCCGGTGTACGTGACTCCGGCGACCGACGATCTGGAGACGGCTCGTCGCTGGTTCGCCGAGTTCGAGGGCGCCGGGCTGGACGGTCTGATCGCGAAGTCCCGTGACCTGACCTACCAGCCGGACAAGCGGGTGATGGCGAAGGTCAAGCACAAGCGCACCGCCGACTGCGTGGTGGCCGGCTACCGGGTGCACAAGTCGGCCGAGAACCGGATCGGCTCGCTGCTGCTGGGCCTGCACGACGAGCGCGGTGTCCTGGTGAGCGTCGGGGTGATCGGCTCGTTCCCGATGGCGGTCCGGGAGGAGCTGTTCGAGGAGTTGCAGCCGCTGGTCACCACGTTCGAGGGACATCCGTGGAACTGGGCGGCGCACGAGCAGGGCGAGCGGACACCCCGCAAGAACGAGGTGAGCAGGTGGAACGCGGGCAAGGACCTGTCGTTCACGCCGCTGCGACCCGAACGGGTGGTCGAGGTCCGCTACGACTACATGGAGGGTGTCCGATTCCGGCACACCGCCCAGTTCGAACGGTGGCGCCCCGACCGCGACCCGCTGACCTGCACATATGAGCAGTTGGAGCGGCCGGTGCGGTTCGATCTGGCCGAGGTGCTCACCAGCCGCTGACGGGGCGACCGGCGCGGACCGGATAGGGTCGTTGCGTGGATCGTCGCTCACGCCTGGCTGTCGCAGTCCTCTCCGTGCTGGTCCTGACGGCTGGGTGCACGCTGCCCTCGTTCGCTCCGGAGGGCTCGGACGAGCCGGCCCGCCAGGGTGGCGCGAGCACCCCGGCGCCGGCCGGTTCCGGGTCCGGACCCCGGTGGAAACCGTGCCCGGAGGTGCCCCGTGAGCTGGTCGGCCGCACCGCGGAGGGGATGACCTACGAGTGCGCCACGGTCGATGTGCCCACCGACTGGGCGAAACCGGTCGCCGGGGAGACGTACGGCATCGACATGATCCGCATCCGGTCGAACCGGCAGAAGGAGCGGATCGGCTCGCTGCTGCTGAACCCGGGCGGCCCCGGCGGCTCGGGCATCGACGTGGCGGTCTACCTGACCTTCGGGCAGGCGTTCGGCGGCCTGCCCACCGAGATCACCGACCGGTTCGACATCGTCGGGTTCGACCCGCGCGGCGTCGGTGAGTCCGATCCGGTGAAGTGCATCTCGGCGAAGGATCAGGACGCGAGTTTCGCCGCCGATCCGGATCCGGTCGACCAGGCCGCGTTCGACGAGATCGCAGCGCTGAACAAGAAGATCGCCGACGGCTGCGCCACTGAGTACGGCCCGAGCCTGCGCACCTATGCGACCGAGCAGGCCGCCCGCGACCTGGACGCGCTGCGGGCCGCGGTCGGCGACGAGAAGCTGACCTACCTCGGTTTCTCGTACGGGACACTGCTCGGCGCGACCTACGCGCAACTGTTCCCGAAGAACGTGCGGGCCCTGGTGCTGGACGGTGCGGTGGACCCGACCGAGGACTACGTGTCCGGCTCGGAGCAGCAGGCGAAGGGCTTCGAGCGGGCGTTCACCAACTTCACCGACTGGTGCTCGCAGAACGCCACGAAGTGTCCGATCGCGCCGGATGCCCGGGGCGCGGTGACCGACGCGCTGGCGAAGGCGGAGGTCTCGCCGGTGCGCGGCGCGGACGGGCGGGAGGCGACGCCGGGCTGGATCTTCCTGAGCGTGATCTCGTCGCTCTACACCGAGTCGGGCTGGACCAGCCTGGCCGAGGCGATCGACAGTCTGGCCGCGGGTGATGCCGAGGGCGTCTTCGAACTGGCCGATTCGTACGCGGAGCGCGAGCCGGACGGCACCTACTCCAATCTGTTCGACGCCAACCTGGCGGTGAACTGCGCGGACACCGACAAGGCGCCGACCGCGGCGGAGGTGCGCAAGCTCCAGGGCGAGTGGCGCAAGAAGTACCCGATGTTCGGCCCGGCGCTGGCGATCGGGATGCTGCCGTGCACCTACTGGGGCGGCGAGCGTGACCCGTATCCGGCGGGCAAGGCCGAGGGCGCCCCGCCGATCGTGGTGGTCGGCACCACGGGCGACCCGGCGACGCCGTACGAGAACACCGCCGACCTGGCGAACATGCTGGGTGTCGGGCATGTACTGACGTGGGAGGGCGAGGGCCACACCGCCTACCCGTCGACCGCCTGCATCCGGAACGCCGTCGACGCGTACCTCATCGATCTGAAGGTCCCTCAGGAGGGTTTGCGCTGCCCTCCGAAGTGACCGGGTCGCTCTGACGCTCCTCGAGGATCGCCCGGATCACCCGCAGGTGGTGCTTGATCTCCTCCTGCTCCTCGTGGCGGAAGGCATCGTTGTCGACGATGAGCCGGCTGGCGAAATGCGCGGTGATCAGCGGGATGACCAGCAGCACCATGACCGAGATGAGGATCCCGGCCATCACCCGGGCCTGCCAGGAGGTCGGGGAGATGTCGCCATAGCCGACGGTGGAGGCGGTCACGACGGCCCACCAGATCGAGTCGCCGATGCTCCGATGCTCGAAATGCCGGTAGAGAACACCGCAGACGACGATCAGGATCGAGTACGCGATCAGCAGCGTCTTGGGTGAGTTGGCCAGCCAGACCACGGCGCGGTACAGCAGTCGCGGCAACCAGAGCAGCGCGTCCATGAGGTCATCGTGCCCGACGTGAAGGTCCCATGACAGCCCGTGACAAGCTTTCGATCATGCAGATCCGGATCGCCACCCGTGCCGATGTACCAGCCGTTCTCACCCTGCTCGCCGATGATGAGATCAGCCGCAAGCGGGGGTTCGGCAGCAGAGAGGGAGCCGTGCCGGAGGCGGTCGACGCGGCGGTGTGGGCGGCGTTCGAGGCGATCGACGCCGACGACCGCAACGAGCTGATCGTGGCCGTCGACGGCGACGAGGTGATCGGGACGTGCCAGCTCACGTTCATCCCGGGCCTGAGCCGCAACGGGGCCGAGCGGATGCTGATCGAGGCGGTCCGGATCGACTCGGGTCGCCGTGGCCGCGGCCTGGGCGGCGAGCTGATCCGCTGGACGATCGACCGGGCCCGCGAGCGGGGTTGCGCGATCGTCCAGCTCACCACGGACAAGCGGCGCACCGACGCGCACCGCTTCTATGCCGCCCTCGGCTTCGAGGCGTCCCACGAGGGCATGAAACTACTGCTTTAGGTCGCGGTCCTTGGAGGGCTGCACCCGCTTGGGCTCGCCGGGCATCTTCGGATGGTCCGGCGGGTAGGGCAGGTCGCCGAGGCCGGCCTTCTCGTCGCGCTCGACCCACTCCAGCAGCGGGGTGAGGTCGTGGGCGACGTCGTCGATGCCCGCGTGCGGGTCGCCCACCTCGGCGAACCGGGCCGGCATGGTCCGCAGGTCGAAGTCGTCGGGCTCGGCCGAGGCCAGCTCGGCCCAGGTGACCGGGGCGGAGACGGTGGCCCGGGCGTTGGCCCGCAGTGAGTAGGCGCAGGCGATGGTCCGGTCCCGGGCCATCTGGTTGTAGTCGAGGAAGACCCGCTCGCCGCGCTCCTCCTTCCACCAGGAGGTGGTGATGCCGGCCGGGTTGCGGCGCTCCACCTCACGGGCCAGGGCGATCACGGCACGCCGCACGTCCACGAACGACCAGCGTGGGGCGATCCGCACGTAGATGTGGACACCGCGGCCGCCCGAGGTCTTCGGGTAGCCGGTCCAGCCCAGCTCGGCGAGGACCTCGCGGACCACTCCGGCGGTGGCGATCACGTCGGCGAAACCGGTGCCGGGCTGCGGGTCGAGGTCGATGCGCAGTTCGTCGGGTTCGTCGGGGGCGGCGGCGCGCACCGGCCAGGGGTGGAAGACCACGGTGCCCATCTGGGCGGCCCAGGCGACATGGGCCAGGTCGGCCGGGCTGAGCTCGTCGGCCGTACGCATGCTGGGGAATTTGATCGTCGCGGTCTTGATCCAGTCGGGGACGCCGCGGGTGGGGATGCGTTTCTGGTAGAACGCCTCGCCCTCGATGCCGTCGGGGAAGCGCTGGAGCGTGGTGGGACGGTCGTGGAGCGCCCGCAGGATGCCGTCGCCGACCGCCAGGTAGTAGTCGAAGACGTCCCGTTTGGTGAATCCGCGGCCCGGAAAGACGATCTTGTCGGGGCTGCTCAGGCGCACGATGTGGCCGGCGATCTCATGCTCTTCAGCGGCTGCTTTCGGCATGTCCCGAGCCTACGGGCAACGAGGGGCGCAGGCCGCCCGGCGAACCGGACGGCCGTGCCGAGAATGATCGTCAGGCGCTGCGGCGGCGACGGGTGTACCAGACCGCGGCCACGCCGCCGGCCAGCATCAGGCCGCCGAGGGCGAGGGTGCCACCGAGCGGGGCGCCGGTCACCGCGAGGCGGGTGCCCGAGCTGACGCCCTGGCCACCGGCGCTGGTGGAGGGCCGCGGGCCCGCGGTCGCCGAGTTGACGCCGGTGCCCGGGGTCTCCTTGACGGTGCCGGTGGGCAGGCTCTGCGTCACCGACGGGGACGGCGAACCGCTGATGCCCTGCGACGGCGTGTAACCGGGGCCGCCACGGGTCGGCGTGGCGGTCGCCGCCTTGACGGTGCCGGCCGGGGCCGGGGTCGTCACAGCCGGCGCCGGGGTCGTGGTGGCCGGAGTGCCGGGCACCTGCTGGACAGTGCCGCCGTAGCCCGGGTTGCCGCGCTGGTCCCCGGTATCGGGGGTCGGCGTGATGATCGCGTGACCGGTCTTCATCATGACGTCAGCCGCCATGGCGGGGGCACCACCGAGGGCCAGAGCAGCAAGAACTGAGGCACCGACCGTGGCGATTCCAGCGGCCGGACGGCGCGAAAAGCTCATGAGGAGTATCCGTTCTGTTGCGGAAGGTACGTTCCATGGTCGCACGGGAGCTTAACGGTAATTGCCCGTTTTACCCGGAAACACCCTCCGGCGGGTCTTCAGCCCGGAAGACCACCGAAACGGTGACTCCGCCACAAATGGGACAGCGCGAACACCTTGAGCTCGAACTGGGGATCCGCCGCGAACAATCCCCCGCTGTACGGTGCGTGCAGTTGCACGCTGGCCCCCGAATCCAGATAGACCGAGACCACGTTGCGCCGCCCGCGCCGCTCGGCCCGCAGGTCCACCACCCGACTCCACGGCGCGACACCCTCTTCGAAGACCGATGAGGTACGGATCCCGCGCGCACCCACCTCGACGCCGGTCCGACGCCCCGCCAGCAGACCGGCCAGAGCACCCGTGACCAGGGGCGTCACGATCAGCGCGGCCCACGTCCAGCCGGGTGGGCCGGACCACAGGAGAGCCACCATCACCCCTGTCGTGACAGTCGCCACAGCGCCGTACACGCCGAGGTAGAGACCGTGGCCCAGACCCTGCTGCCAGGTCGGCCGGAACGTCGCGGGAGAAGCACCTTCCATGACCGGTCAACTCCGGGTGAACATCACTCCTGGCGGACCGGGCGTGCGACGTACGGTTGACAGCATGACGACCGATCTGCCTACCACTCAGGACGAGTGGCGCATCCGCCTGTCCCCGGAGGAGTTCTACGTGCTCCGCGAGGCCGGTACGGAGCGGCCGTGGAGTGGTGAGTACGTGGAGACCAAGACCGAGGGCGTCTACAACTGCCGGGCCTGCGGCGCGGCACTGTATGAGAGCGGCAGCAAGTTCGACAGCCACTGCGGCTGGCCGTCCTACGACGACGCGATCCCGGGCGCGGTCCGGGAGATCGAGGACCGCACCCTCGGGATGGTGCGCACCGAGATCAGGTGCGCCAACTGCGACTCACACCTGGGTCACGTGTTCCGGGGTGAGGGCTTCACCCCGAAGAACACGCGGCACTGTGTGAACAGCCTGTCGATCAGGCTGGATCCCGCCGCCTGAGATCCTCGATCACGTAGGAGACACCGTTCTCCGCGGTGATCGTCCCGCTGGACTCGGTGACGACCCAGTCGTCACCGAGCTCCGGGGCGTGGACGTCACCGGCCACGTCGAGCTCGATCCGGGTGCGCACGATGTGGCCGGCGCGCGGCAGGAAGGCGGCGTAGATCTCGCCGCCGCCCATCACCCAGAAGTCGTCGGCCTTCACCTCGTCGAGCGAGTGCACCACGGTGGCGCCGGGCGCCGACCAGTCCCGCGAACGGGTGAGCACGATGTTCTCCCGACCGGGCAGCGGGCGCCGGGGCAGCGAATCCCAGGTGGCCCGGCCCATCACGACCGCGGCGCCCATCGTCCGTTCCTTGAAGGTCCGCTGCTCGCCCGGAACCCGCCAGGGGATCGTCGGGCCGGCACCGATCACCCGGCCGCGGGCCTCGGCCCAGATCATGTGGATGGTCATACCGCGACGGGTGCCTTGATCAGCGGGTGGTGCCGGTAGCCGACCACGGTGAAGTCCTCGAACTCGTGCTCGAAGAGACTCTCCCGCGGCTTGACCTCCAGTGTCGGGAACGGGTAAGGCTCGCGGGTGAGCTGCTCTCTCACCTGTTCGATGTGGTTGGTGTAGATGTGCACGTCGCCACCGACCCAGATGAAGTCGCCCGGCTCCAGACCGACGTGCGCGGCGATCAGCTGGGTGAGCAGCGCGTAGCTGGCGATGTTGAACGGCACACCCAGGAAGAGGTCGGCGCTGCGCTGGTAGAGCTGGCAGGAGAGCCTGCCGTCGGCCACGTAGAACTGGAACAGCGCGTGGCAGGGTGCGAGTGCCATGTCCGGGATGTCGGACACGTTCCAGGCGGACACGATCATGCGCCGGGAGTCCGGATTCGTCCGGATGCTCTCCACCACCTCGGCCAGCTGATCGACATCACCCCGCGACGTCGGCCAGGACCGCCACTGCTTGCCGTAGACCGGCCCGAGCGAACCGTCCGGAGCCGCCCACTCGTCCCAGATCGTCACGCCCTGGTCGCGCAGCCACTGCACGTTGGTGTCTCCGCGGAGGAACCAGAGCAGCTCCACGGCGAGCGACTTGAAATGCACCCGCTTGGTCGTGACCAGCGGAAACCCTTGGGACAGGTCGTAGCGGAGACGCTCACCGAAGAGGCTGAGCGTCCCCGTACCGGTGCGGTCGCTCTTGGGAGTGCCGGACTCCAGGACGCGCCGCAGGAGGTCTTCGTATTGGGTGTCGACAGCCATGCCGACCAAACTAGCGGAGCTTGCCGCCGATGCTGACGATGCGCTGGGCGAGGTGATCGAGTGCCGCGTGCTGCGCGTCACCCAGCGGGGCGTCGTTGCCGCCTCCGGTGACATGCGAGACGCCGTACGGGTTGCCGTCGGCGAACTTCAGCGGATCGGTGTATCCGGGCGCCACCACCACCCCACCGAAGTGGTAGATGGTGTTGTACAGCGCCAGCAGCGTCGACTCCTGCCCGCCGTGCTCGGTCATCGAGGCGGTGAACCCGGCGTACGCCTTGTTCGCCAGTTGACCCTGCGCCCACTGCGGGCCCAGGGTGTCCAGGAACTGCTTGAGCTGGCTGGCGACGTTGCCGTATCGGGTGGGTGTGCCGAAGAGCACGGCATCGGCCCAGACCACATCGTCGGCGGCCGCCTTCGGCTCGTTCTTGGTCCGGTCGAAGTGCTGGCTCCACGCCGCGTTGGACGCGATCGCCTCCGCGGGAGCCAGCTCGGCGACCTGGCGCAGCCGCACCTCGGCACCGGCCTTCTCAGCCGCCTCGCTCAACCGAGAAGCCATGGAGTGGATGGTGCCGGTCGACGAGTAATAGATGATCGCCAGTTTCACATCAGCCATGACTACAGGAGATCTCCCCCGAGGCCCGACCGAAACGTTTATAGATGAAGTTCGCTGCCATCCTCGTCGTCCAGCCAGACGCCGTCGGTGGCCAGATAGCGGAACTTGTAGTGCCCGGGCTCGAGCGGCACGCTGACCGTCCGGGTGCCGTTGCGCCGCACCTGGAGCTCGTGTTTTCCGGGCTCCCAGCCGTTGAAGTCACCGACCACACTGACCGTCCCGGCCGGCACGTCCGCCGGCAGGGAGAAGGTCACCCTCGTCTTGCTCCCGAACAACTTACTCGTCTTGATCATGAAGCCCTCCCTTCACCGGTACAACGTCGCACTGCCGCGTATGTTGTGCCGATGCATCCCGAACCTCATGACGAGCTGCGGGTGGCGTCCTTCCGCGACCTGGACACCACCACCCTCTACGAAATTCTCAAGCTGCGCAGCGAGGTCTTCGTGGTCGAGCAGGAATGTGCCTACCTTGATCCGGACGGACGGGACGATGAGCCCGGAACCCGGCATCTGTGGTTCGCGCAGGGGAAGAAGGTCCGGGCCTACCTGCGGATCCTCAGCGACCACGGAGTCGAGCGGATCGGCCGGGTGGTGACCGCCCCGGAGGCCCGTGGCGCCGGTCTGGCCGGGCGCCTCATCGAACACGCCCTGGCGGTGATCGGTAACCGGCCGGCCGTACTCGACGCCCAGGCGCACCTCGCCGGGTTCTACGGGAGATACGGGTTCGAGACGACCGGCCCGGAGTTCCTGGAGGACGGGATCCCCCACGTGCCTATGGCAAATTCGCGATCAGCTCAGTGACCGAGCGGCGGCGGCCGGTGTAGAACGGCACCTCCTCGCGGACGTGCAGCCGGGCCTTCGAGGCCCGCAGGTCACGCATCAGGTCGACGATCCGGTGTAGTTCGTCGGCCTCGAAGGCGAGCATCCACTCGTAGTCGCCGAGCGCGAACGACGCGACCGTGTTGGCCCGCACGTCCGGGTACGGTCGGGCCATCTGCCCGTGCTCGGCCAGCATCGCGCGCCGTTCCTCGTCGGGCAGCACATACCAGTCGTAGGACCGCACGAACGGGTAGACGCACAGGTAGGCGCGGGGATCCTCACCGGCGAGGAAGGCCGGCAGGTGGCTGCGGTTGAACTCGGCCGGGCGGTGCAGCGCCATCTGCGACCAGACCGGTTCCAGGTGGCGGCCCAGCGCGGTGCGGCGGAACAGTCCGTAGGCGTCCTGCAGCGCGTCCGACGAGCTGGAGTGCCACCAGATCATGATGTCGGCGTCGGCGCGCAGGCCCGACACGTCGTAGGTGCCGCGAACCGTCACGTCTTTGCCGCCGAGCTGCTCGAACAGGCCGTCGACCTCACCGGCCACCTCGTCGCGCAGCGCCGGCAGCGGCGACGACACCCGGAACACCGACCACATCGTGTACCGGATCGTCGCGTTCAGCTCTTTGATGCGGGCCGCATTGGTCTGCTCGGTCATCGATTCCCCTCCAGAAACTTGCTCACATCGTCTGCCGCACGCTCGCCACTGGCCACACACGCCGGGATGCCGACGCCGTCGAACGCCGCCCCGGCGACCGCCAGGCCCTCCGGCAACCCGGCCCGCACCCGCGCCGCCCGGTCGGCATGACCCGGCGCGTACTGCGGAAGGCCACCACCCCAGCGCTGCACCCACGACTCGGCCGGCTCCGGCAGGGTGGCGCCGATCAGCTCACTCAACTCCCGGCGGGCCACGGCCAGCAGCGACGCGTCGTCGAGCTGCAGCCGCTCCTCCTCGCCGGCGCGCCCCAGCGACACCCGCACCACCACCGGGCCGGGCCGGTCGGCCAGATGCGGCCACTTCGTGGTGAAGAACGTGGCCGCCTTGACCAGCGTCCCCTCGCCCGGCGGGACCAGGAAACCGGACAACTCCGGCAGCGCCGTCTCCGCGGGCAGGGCCAGTGCGGCGAGCGCGACACTCGCATACTCCAGGGCCGCGATCTCCGCCCCGGCGTCACCGAGCAGCCGCGCCGCCGGCTTGGCCGGAACCGCGAGGATCACCGCGTCCACCTCGTCCACCCGCGGCGCCGGCGCCGATCCGAAGATCAACTTCCAACGGCCCGCAGCGGTACGGGAAAGCTCGCGCACCGGCAGCCCGAGCTCCAGGCGTGCCCCCGACGCCGACGCGGCGGCGCTGATCAGACGGCTCATCCCACCGTCGACGGCCGCGAAGACCGGCCGCCCCGGGATACGCCGACCGCGGGCCTGCGCCGCCCGGACCGCGTCGACCAGCGTGTGCTCGGTCTCCGCGGTGGCCGCCAGCTGCGGCATCGTCACGCGCAGGGACAGCCGGTCGGCCCGCCCCGCGTAGACCCCGCCGAGCATCGGGTCGACCAGCCGGTCCACCACCTCGTCGCCATACCGCTCGCGGACCAGGGCACCGACCGCCACATCGGCACCGGGCGCCAGCAGCGGCACGCCACGGTCCACATCGGCGCCGCCGGCGGGCCGGGCCACACCGTCCAGCACGGACAGGTCGCCGGGCACCCCGACCAGGGTGCCGGTGGGGATCCGGGCGAGCCGGCCGCCGATCGCCAACGCGGCCGGCCGGGCCGCCGGGTGCACCAGGGAGTCACCGAGACCGAGTCGCCGAGCCAGTGCCACGGCCGCCGACTCGGCGCCGTCGGAGCCACTGTTCAGAAACGACTCGGCACCCCGCTCGACCCGACGTCCGCCCAGCTCACCGGTCTGGAGCTTGCCACCCAGGGTGGTGCTTCGCTCGTACACGATGATGTCGACCCCGGACGGATGGAGATCCCGCAGCCGCACCGCCGCCGCAAGGCCCGCGATGCCGCCGCCGATGACCGCGATCCGCTTCCGCACGCTCTTCACACTCCCAGGTCGCGCCCGGCTCCGGCCACCGGGGTCCGCCGCTGTGACGCGATCCTTGTGCCCGACGGATCCCGCGCTCCAGGGCCTTAGGACCCGGAAACCTCGTGAACCAGGGCGACCAGCCGGGTCAGGATCTCCGGGTCGGTCTCCGGCATCACGCCGTGGCCCAGGTTGAAGACGTGCCCGGGGGCCGACGCGCCCTGCGCCAGGACACGCCTGGTCTCGCGCTCCACGGTCTCCCACCCGGCGAAGAGGATCGCCGGGTCCAGGTTGCCCTGCACCGAACGGTCCGGGCCGATCCGCCTGGTCGCCTCGTCGAGCGGGGTACGCCAGTCCACACCGACCACGTCGGCACCGGCCTCACCCATCGCCTCCAGCAGCACCGCGGTGCCGACACCGAAGTGGATCCGGGGCACGCCCGCGTCGAGCAGGCCGTTGAGCACCCGCGCCGAGTGCGGCATCACGTGCCGCCGGTAGTCGGCCTCGGAGAGCGCGCCCGCCCACGAGTCGAACAGCTGGACGGCGCTGACCCCGGCGTCCACCTGGACCCGGAGGAACGTCAGCGTGATGTCGGCGAGGCGGGCCAGCAGGGCGTTCCACAGGTCGGGGGCCCCGTACATCATCGCCTTGGTCTTGAGATAGGTCCGCGACGGACCGCCCTCGATGAGATAGCTGGCCAGCGTGAACGGAGCGCCGGCGAAGCCGATCAACGGGGTCTCGCCGAGCTCGGCCACCAGCAGCTTCACCGCCTCGGTGACGAAGTCGACGTCAGTCGGTGCCAACTGGCGCAACCGGGCCAGATCAGACTCGGTGCGGATCGGCTCGGCCACCACCGGGCCGGTGCCGGCCACGATGTCCAGATCGATGCCGGCGGCCGCGATCGGCACCACGATGTCACTGAAGAAGATCGCCGCGTCCACGTTGTGCCGGCGCACCGGCTGGAGGGTGATCTCGGTGACCAGATCGGGCCGACGGCACGACTCGAGCATGCCGACGCCTTCGCGGATCTTGCGGTACTCCGGCAGCGAGCGCCCGGCCTGCCGCATGAACCAGACCGGGGTGTGCGTAACGGGCAGACCACGACACGCCCGGACGAAGGGGGAATCCTCAAGAACCGTCACCGAAACATCGTGCCACGCGAGTGAATCGTCCCGGCGGCGCGCCGAGCACGGGACGGCGGCGAGATCGGCATAGGCTTTCCCCATGGCGTCCCCCTCCGCTGCCCCCGAGGCGTTCACCCGCGCCGTCGCCGGGTTGCGCGCGGAGTCGCCGCGGCCGGAGATCCTGCTCGAGGAGATCGCCGCGCCCCAGCGGCTCGCGCCGTTCTCGTTCGCCCTCAGCGCCACCGTGCTCCGCGCCGGTGACGAGGTGGCGAGCGGCCGGCTCATCCTGCTGCACGATCCGGCCGGGCACGACGCCTGGCGCGGTGACCTGCGGCTGGTCACGCTGATCACCGCGGAGCTGGAGGATGATCTGGCCTCCGACCCGCTGCTGCCGGCAGTGGCCTGGACCTGGCTGACCGACGGGCTGGACCAGTACGCGGCGGCCTACACCGCGATCGGCGGCACGGTCACGCAGACCGCGTCCACCCGGTTCGGCGAGCTGGCCGGTCCGGACCCGACCGCCGACCTGGAGGTGCGGGCGTCCTGGACGCCGACTTCCGGCGATTTCGGCGCGCACCTGCAGGGCTGGCTGGCGATGCTCGCCTCGACGGCCGGCCTGCCGCCGCCCGGCGTGGCCTCGCTGAGCGACCGGCAGTTACGGGTCTAACCGTTTCCGCAGGCCCCGAGGGTCTCGCAGGCGACCTCGATCGGGATGGCCAGGCCGATGCCCTCGGCGTCGCGGGCCTTCGCGGTGGCGATGCCGACCACCTGGCGACTCGAGTTGACCACCGGCCCGCCGGAGTTGCCCGGGTTGATCGGGGCGTCGAACTGGATCGTCGGCCCGTCCTCGGTGTTGCGGAAGGCGCTGATCACGCCGGTGGTGACCGAGTCCTCCAGGCCGAGCGGCGCACCCGCCACCAGCACCTGCTGGCCGGACTTCACCTTGCCGGCGGCGATCCCGAGCGCTTTGATCTCCCGGTTGGCCCGCAGCAGGGCCAGGTCCTTCTCCTTGTCCACCTTGACGATGGTGGCGTTGATCCGGGTGGTCTCGCGTTCCAGCGTCACCTGCCGCTCGCCGTCCTCGAAGATCTCCTCCACCACGTGGAAGTTGGTGAACAGGCTGGTCCGCCCGTTGGCCTCGCTGACCGCGAACGCGGTGCCGGTGAACTCGCCGGCCCGCACCCGGAAGACGCTGGGCAGCACGTCCTCGGCGATGCCCTCCGAGTCGAAGTTGGCCGCGGTCTGCTGCTTCTCCAGCTTTTCGACGCGGTCCTGGGAGGAGTTGACCACGTCGGCGATGTCGTTGTTGTTCTGGATGATGGTCTCCACCCGGAACGCCTGCCAGCCCGAGACCAGGACCAGCGCGGCGACCAGACCGAACAGGGCCGGCTTGTACCTGTTCTTGCGCTCCCGCGGCTCCGGCGGCGTGTAGGCCTGCTGGTACTGCTGCTGCGGCGCCTCGTAGACCGGCTGCTGGTACTGGTACTGCTGCTGGTACTGGGGCTGCTCGTACTGCTGGTATTGAGGCTGCTGCTGAGACCACGGGTCCTGCGCCTGGTACTGCTCCTCCTGCCAGTTCCACTCCTGGGCACGGCGCCCACCGTTGGCTGGTGTGAAGGGCTCGAACGGGCTGGACATACGGCGCGGCCTCCCGGTGGTCTCGGCGCTGCGACAGGTGGTACGGACCGGAGCGGCAAACGGATGAACCCCCCGGAAGATCGAGAATCGACGCGCCGGGAGCCCTGCTGCGCACAGCGGGGGTGCTACCCCCGTACGGTTACGGAGTGACCGACGAAGCACCCCTGCGCCGTCGGGACTCGCCGGACACGGCAGGGGACGGACCGCACCTTGTGCCGCCCGACCCGACATCTGGCGGTCCCGAGGATTCCCGCCCCGCGACACCCCTGACCGCCCCACGTGACGGCACGCCCGCCCCGGTGGAGACCTCGGACGAATTGGCCGACGTGGTCTCCCGGATGGCGGGCGGCACCGGCCCGATCGCCGTGGACGCCGAGCGCGCGTCCGGATACCGCTACACCCAGCGCGCCTACCTGGTACAACTGCGTCGCGCCGGGTCCGGCACGGTGCTGATCGACCCGTTGCCGCTGGACGACCTGCGCACGCTGGACGCGGCTCTCGCCGACACCGAGTGGGTGCTGCACGCCGCCAGCCAGGACCTGCCCTGCCTGGCCGAGCTGGGCATGCGGCCGCGGCGGCTGTTCGACACCGAGCTGGCCGCCCGACTGGCCGGGTTCGAGCGGGTCGGGCTGGCCGCCCTCACCGAGCAGCTGCTCGGCTATTCGCTGGAGAAACACCACTCGGCAGCGGACTGGTCGACCCGTCCGCTGCCGGAGTCGTGGCTGACCTACGCGGCGCTCGACGTGGAGCTGCTCACCGATCTGCGGGACGTGCTCGCCGACGAGCTGGACCGGCAGGACAAGACGGCGTGGGCGGCCGAGGAGTTCGCCGCCCTGGTGGCCGGCGCCGACCGGCCGCCCCGGGTCCGCCCCGACCCGTGGCGTCGCACGTCGGGCATTCACCGGGTTCGTGGCGCGCGTGCCCAATCCCGGGTCCGCGCGCTCTGGTACGCGCGCGACGGTGTCGCCGCCCGGCGTGACTCGGCGCCCGGCCGGGTGCTGCCCGACTCGGCGATAGTCGCCGCGGCCGAGGCGGATCCGAAGGATGAGCGCACCCTGCTCGGCATTCCCGGTTTCGGTGGCCGCTCGGTGCGTCGGCTGGCCCGGATCTGGCTGGACGCGCTGGATCAGGCGCGGTCCCTGCCCGATGACGCTCTGCCGGTGAACCAGCCGGTCGAGGGTCCGCCGCCGCCGCACCGCTGGGCCGAGCGTGACCCGGTCGCGGCAGCCCGGCTGGCACGCTGCCGGCAGGTCGTCGTCGGCACCGCCGAGCAGCACAACCTGCCCCCGGAAAACCTGATCAGCCCGGACTTCATCCGCCGCCTGGCGTGGTCACCGCCGGACGAGGTCAGCTCACGGACGGTCGGTGACACGCTGCGCGGGTTCGGCGCACGCAACTGGCAGGTCACCCTGCTGGCCACCCAACTGGCCGAGGTCCTGCCCGACCCGGCCTGACCCCTACCGATCTTGTGAGGTTGCGGCCGCCGTGACGGCGCAGCCTCACAAGATCGCGTCAGCTCCGGGTCTCGATCTGGGCGCGCAGTTTCGGGAACTCGGCCTTGATCTGCTTGGCCTTCTTGGAGTGCCACATGATCATGCCGATGCTGCCCTCGTCGGCCCAGCTGCAGATGGCCACCGGCACACCGTCGCCGTCGGCGTCGCCACACTTGGCCGCGCCGCCGAACTTGCCGGTGCTCGCCTCGGTCAGGTTGGTGACCTTGAGTCCCCCACTGCCGATGCCGTTGAAGATCCCGCCGAGCGCCACCCCGGGCAGCGGTACCTCGGTCTCGACGGCGACCGCGATGACGATGTTCTCCTTGGTCGGGTCGCCGTAGAACGCTCCGAACGAGTCGCCGGCGGTCGGGTCGGAGGCGATCTCGGCCCGGAACTCCTCGGTGATGCCCTCGAACTCCGCGCCGGTGAGCTTGGGGCGCCCGCCGAGCTTGGCCGGCTCGGTGATCTTGATGGTGGCCCGGGGCGCCTGCGTGGTCGCTTCGATGGTGGGCTCGGCGGTGGCTTCGGCGGTGGCCTCGGTGCGCTTGTCACCCGACGCGTCGACCAGGTCGTCGGCGTCCGAGGCGTTCTTGCCGATCAGGTAGAGCGAGGTGACGACACCGACACAGAGCACCAGGAAGAGCGCCACCACACCGATCACGATGGGCGTGTTCGTGGACTTCCGCGGTGGCTGCGGCGGTGGGAACGGCGGAGGGTAGCCGGGCGGGCCGTACTGCGGGCTCGCACCGTACGGCTGGTTGGGGTCGTATGCGGGCGGCGCCGAGTAGGGCCGGGTGGGGTCGGGCTGATGCGGGTACTGCGGCGGCTGGGGCTGCCCCCAACCGCCGGGGTTGTGCTCACCGGGATGCGGTGGGTACGTCATCGACGCTCCAGGAATCGTGAAGTCGATGGATCTTATCGGTGCTCAGGGGCCTTGCACGGTCCCTCGTCCGGTGACTTCACACACCGGTTCGGCCGGTCCTGGATTTTCCGTTCAGTCCAGGTTCCCCGGGTCGATGATGACGTACGGCTCGCGAATGTGACCTTTTCTCGGAGCCCCTGGCCGCTACTAGTTACTGGCGAGTAGCATTGCCGACACATTTGGGTTCACGCCCGCAAGGAGGCTTGCTGTGCCCCGTGAAGTACGCGAGGTCGTCTTCGTCGACGGCGTCCGCACCCCGTTCGGCAAGGCGGGCGGCATGTATGCCGAGACCCGCGCCGACGACCTGGTGATCCGCTGTATGCGCGAACTGCTGAAGCGGAATCCCAACCTCCCGCCCGAGAAGGTGGAGGAGGTCGCGATCGCGGCCACCACCCAGATCGGCGACCAGGGCCTGACCCTCGGCCGGACCGCCGCCCTGCTCTCCGGCCTGCCGAAGACCACGCCCGGCTACTCCGTCGACCGGATGTGCGCGGGCGCCATGACCGCGGTGACCAATGTCGCCGGCGGCATCGCGATGGGCGCGTACGACATCGCCATCGCCGGTGGCGTCGAGCACATGGGCCGGCACCCGATGGGTGAGGGCGTCGACCCCAACCCGCGGATCCTGGCCGAGAAGCTGGTCGACCCGTCCGCCCTGGTGATGGGCTCGACCGCGGAGAACCTGCACGACCGGCTCCCGCACATCACCAAGGAGCGGGCCGACGCCTACGGCCTCAACTCCCAGATCAAGACCGCCAAGGCGTACGCCGACGGCAAGATCCAGCCGGACCTGGTGCCGGTCGCGATCCGCTCGGCCGAGCTGGGCTGGGGCCTGGCCACCGTCGACGAGGCCCCGCGCCAGACGTCGCTGGAGAAGCTGGCCACCCTGAAGACCCCGTTCCGCCCGCACGGCCGGGTCACCGCCGGTAACGCAGCCGGCCTGAACGACGGCGCCACCGCGGCGATCCTGGCCGACGAGGCGACCGCCCGTGAGCTGGGCCTGCCGGTCGCGATGCGGATGGTGTCCTACGCGTTCGTCGGCGTCGAGCCGGAGATCATGGGTTACGGCCCGATCCCGTCGACCGAGAAGGCGCTGAAGAAGGCCGGTCTCACCATCGACGACATCGGCCTGTTCGAGCTGAACGAGGCCTTCGCGATCCAGGTGCTGGCCTTCCTCGACCACTACGGCATCGCCGACGACGACCCGCGGGTCAACCCGTGGGGCGGCGCGATCGCCATCGGCCACCCGCTCGCGTCCTCGGCGATCCGCCTGATGACGCAGCTGGCCCGGCAGTTCGCCGAGCGCCCCGACGTGCGCTACGGCATCAACGCCATGTGCATCGGCATCGGCATGGGCGGCACCGTCATCTGGGAGAACCCGTACTGGGAAGGCGCGGCCAAGTGATCGAGAATCCGAACGAGGTAGTCACCAAGGCGATCGTCCGCCTGGTGCAGGTACCCGGGCTGGCCAAGCCGGCCGCACTGATCACCCTCGACAACGGCTTCGACTACAAGAAGCCGAACAGCTTCGGCCCGGGCGGCCTGAAGTCGCTGGACGAGGCGATCACCACGGCCACCGAGGCGGACCCGGCGTTCATCGCGGTCACCGGTAAGCCGTACATCTTCTGCGTCGGCGCCGACATCACCGGCATGCCGCTGATCAACTCCCGCGAGCAGGCGGTCGCGCTGGGCGAGCTGGGCCACCGGGTCTTCGCTCGTCTGAAGAACAGCGAGATCCCGACGTTCGCGTTCATCAACGGCGCGGCCATGGGCGGCGGCCTCGAGGTGGCGCTGCACTGCCACTACCGCACCGTCTCGACCGGCGCGGCCGCGCTGGCGCTGCCCGAGGTCGCGATCGGCCTGATCCCCGGCTGGGGCGGCTCGCAGATCCTGCCGAACCTGATCGGCATCATCAACGCCGCCACGGTCATCCTGCAGAACCCGCTGACCCAGAAGCAGCTGCGACCGAAGCAGGCCAAGGAGATGGGTGTCGCCGACGCCCTCTTCGAGGCGGCCGACTTCCTGGAGGACTCGCTGGCCTGGGCGGCCGGTGTGGTCAAGGGTGACGTCACGGTGGAGCGCCCGGAGATCGAGCGCAAGGACTGGGACGGCGTCCTGGAGTTCGTCAAGGCGATGCTGGACGAGAAGCTGCACGGCGCCGTCCCGGCCGCCAACAAGGCCGTCGAGCTGCTGGCCCTGGCCAAGACCGCCTCCTTCGCCGACGGCACGGCGGCCGAGACCGAGGCCCTCGCCGACCTGATCCTGGGCGACGAGTCCCGGGCCAGCCTGTACTCGTTCGACCTGGTCCAGCGGCGGGCCAAGCGCCCGGTCGGTGTCCCGGACAAGTCGCTGGCCCGCAAGGTCACCAAGGTCGGCATCATCGGCGCCGGCCTGATGGCCTCGCAGTTGGCTCTGCTGTTCCTGCGTCGCCTGCAGGTGCCGGTCGTGTTGACCGACCTCGACCAGGAGCGCGTCGACAAGGGCGTCGGCTACGTGCACGCCGAGATCGACAAGCTGGTCGCCAAGAAGCGGATGGACGAGGGCACCGCCGCCAAGCTGCGACTGCTGGTCAGCGGCTCGGTCGACAAGTCGGTCTTCGCCGACGCGGACTTCGTGATCGAGGCGGTCTTCGAGAACCTCGACCTGAAGAAGCAGATCTGGGCCGAGTTCGAGAAGATCGTGAAGCCCGAGGCGATCCTCGCGACCAACACCAGTTCGCTGTCGATCACCGAGATGGCCGCCGATCTGGAGCACCCGGAGCGGCTGGTCGGCTTCCACTTCTTCAACCCGGTCGCCGTACTCCCGCTGCTGGAGATCATCCGGGGCGAGAAGACCGACGACGCCACGCTGGCCACCGCGTTCGAGGTCGGCAAGACCCTGAAGAAGTCGTCGGTGCTGGTCAAGGACGCTCCGGCGTTCGTGGTCAACCGCCTGCTGACCCGGGTCACCAGCGAGATCTTCCAGGCCGTCGACGCGGGCACCCCGCTGGACGTGGTGAACGTGGCGATGGACCCGCTGGGCCTGCCGATGCGCCCGATCGCCCTGCTCCAGCTGGTCGGCCCGGCCGTGGCCTACCACGTGGGCGAGACCCTGCACGCCGCGTTCCCGGACCGGTACGTGGACTCCCCCAACCTCAAGCGGATCGTCGACTCCAAACTGCCGGTGATGGTGGACAAGGAGATCAACCCCGAGGTCATCGCGCTGCTGGAGGTCGGCGACGCTCCGCTGACCGCCGACGAGGTACGCCAGAAGGCGCTCGACGGCCTGGCCGAGGAGATCCGGATCATGCTCGACGAGGGTGTGGTCGCGGAGGCACAGGACATCGACCTGTGCATGATCCTCGGCGCCGGGTACCCGTTCCACCTGGGTGGTGTCACGCCGTACCTGGACCGCAGCGGCACCGCGGAGAAGGTGACCGGCAAGCGCTTCCTGGCCGACGGGGTGGCGAACGTCCGCGCCTGACGCAGATGGTGCACAAACGAGTGCCCCCGCGCCTTGCGAAGGTGCGGGGGCTTCTCGTTTTCACCCGGTCAGAGGTCATCGCGGTCGCCGCTTCGCCGGTACGATCCTCCGACATCACAAGCTCTGGAGCATCGATGACGTACCCTCCTCACCCGGGTGAGCCTCAATACGGGCAGCAGCCGCAATACGGGCAGCAGCCGCAGTACGGCCAGCAGCCACCCCCGTATGGGCAGCAGCCCCCGCAGCAGTACGGGCAGCAGCCTCCGCAGCAGCCGTTCGGCGCGCCCCCGCCACCGCCCGGTTTCGGAGGCTTCCCACCGGCGCCGATGCCGCCCGCGCGCAAGTCCCGGGTCCTGCCGATCGTCCTGATCTCGCTGGGTATCGTCGCGGTCCTCTGCATCGGCGGGTTCACCGCGCTCTACCTGGTCGGCAAGAACGCGGCCGACGACCTCGCCGCGGTCACCATCACCGAACCGGCGACGCTCGGCGGCCGGCCGAAACTGGAGAGCCAGGAGTTCGCCGCGATCACCGCGGACATGGAGAAGAGCCTGTCCGCGTACCCCGGGGCGGAGAGCTCGTTCGGCGCCATCTACGGCGACCCGAACAAGGAGGACATGGTCGCCGCGCTGGCCACCAAGGCCCTGATCGCCAGCCCACAGAAGGAGCTGGACGCCTCGTTCCAGACGTTCGGCAAGGACGCCCCGGTCAGCGGCCTGACCCCGGCCGACACCGGCACGCTGGGCGGGGTCGCGCAGTGCGGCACCAGCTCGGTCTCCGGCATCGACGTGGCGGTCTGCGGCTGGGCCGACGAGGGCAGCGTCGGCATGGTCATGTGGTTCTTCAAGAAGGCCCCGGACATCCAGGCCGAGTTCCCGAAGGTGCGGGCCGAGATCGAGACGAAGACCAAGACCAACTGATCACGGGTACGCGGCAGGGCCGCTCCGGACGCACCGGAGCAGCCCCGCCATGTGTCGATCAGGTGCTGGACAGCGTGTTGAACTTCGAGTACAGGCTGGTGCCGAGCGGGCACTCCTTCGAGGAGATCGACCCGACCTTCTTCCAGGGACCGGTGAACCAGTTCACCCCGGCGATGCCCTTGCAGGCGATGGTGATCTGGTGGGAGCCGGTGCCACCGGTGCACTTGCTGTAGGCTCCGACCTTCACACCGTCATCGACGATGTCCGGGGTGGAGCACCCCGACGGGAAGGCGAAGGCCGGCGCGGCGGCGATGCCGATGCCGCCGGTGGCGAGCATGGCGACTGTGGCCATCCGAGCCATCGACCGGCTGACCCTGATGTTCGTGATTCGCATACAACTGTTCCCCTCGTTGATAACGCCGAGGCCCCCATGAGCACGTTGTTAGCGATCACTATATATTCCGATGCCTCGATGCATGCCCCCGCAACGGTGCTGCTTAGGGACAGTTTGTTTTCAGTTCCGGATACGGGGAACGCTCGCAGCCCCGGCCACCACGGGCGTCGTGTCGGCGGCCGGCAGGGTCACCGTGACCTCCAGCCCGCCGCCCTCCTGGGCCACCGCACGGACCGTGCCGCCGTGTGCGTCACAGACCGCCCGCACGATCGACAGCCCCAGGCCCGAACCCCTCGATCCGGTCCGTTCCCAGCCACCCCGCCGGAACGGCTCGAACAGCCCCGGCACATCGGCCGGCTCGACCTCGTAACCGGTGTTGCCGACGATCAGCATGGCCCGGCCGCCCGACGACTCGGTACGCAACCACAGCCGGCCCAGCAGGTGGTTGTAGCGGATCGCGTTCTCGATGAGGTTGCCGGCCAGTCGGTCCAGCAGACTCGGGTCACCGACCACCGGAGCCGGCCCCAGCTCGGTGGTGACCTCCAGTTTCAGCCGCTCCGCCTCGGCCTTCACCGCGGACAGCGCGTTCTGCACGCTCAGCGAAAGATCGGCGGGCACCTTGCGGACCAGCCGGCGGCCCGACTGCGCCTCCGACCGGGCCAGCACCAGCAGCGCGTCGACCAGGCCGTTGGCCCGTTCCGAGGCGTTACGGACCACCTTGGCCATCCGGCGGAACTCGGCCACATCGGCCTCGTCGTCGCTGAGCGTCACGTCGATCTCGGTCCGCATCACCGCGAGCGGGGTGCGCAACTCGTGCGACGCGTTCGCCACGAACCGTTTCTGCGACTCGAACGCGGCCGCCAGCCGATCGAGCATCGCGTCGAACGTGCGGGCCAGCTCGGCTACCTCACCGTCCGCACCGGAGTAGCGGATCCGCTGGTCGAGCGTCTCCTCACCGAGCCGCTGAGCGGTCTGGGTGACGTCACGCAGCGGGCGCAGAGCCCGGCCGGTCACCGCGTAGGCCAGCGCTATCCCGACGATGCCGACCGCGGCCAACGCGCTGAACCCCTTGATCAGCAACTCCCGGGAGGCCTGCGCGACCATGTCGTCCTGCCAGGCCACCGCCTCGACGGCGGTCCCGTCCCGCAGCGTCACCGTCGAGCCCTGCTGGAGCGCGTCGACCGGATGCAGCGACTCGCTGACCAGCAGCCAGGCCAGCAGCACCAGCACCGCACCGGCGCCGACCAGCAGGATCCCGTTGAGCAGGGTGAGCCGCAGCCGCAGCGTGGGCCGCACGTCGAACCGCAGGCCGCGACTACGGATTCCGGGATAGACGGTCACGAGGCCACGACCGGCTCGGGCACCCGGTAGCCGGCGCCCACCACGGTCTCGATCAGCGGTGGATCGCCGATCTTCTTGCGCAGCGTGTTGATGGTCACCCGGACCGTCGTGGTGAACGGGTCGGTGTTGGCGTCCCAGACCCGCTCCAGCAGCTCCTCGCTGGACACCACGCCGCCCTTGGCCTTGAGCAGCTCCTCGAGGACGCAGAACTCCTTGTTGGTGAGCTCCAGCGTCACCCCACCCCGGGTCGCCACCCGGCGCGACTGGTCCAGCACCAGGTTGCCGACACTCAGCACCGGTGGCGCGACCGGGGTGGCCCGTCGGCCGAGGGCCTGCACCCGGGCCACCAGCTCCTTGAAGTCGAACGGCTTGGCCAGGTAGTCGTCGGCGCCCAGCTCCAGGCCCTCCACCTTGTCCTCGACCGAGGAGCTGGCGGTCAGCATCAGCACCCGGGTCAGCGCACCCGACTCGACCAGGGCGGCGCAGATCTCGTCGCCGTGCATGCCCGGCAGGTCACGGTCGAGGACGACCACGTCATACCTGGTGACATACGCCATCTCGTGCCCCTCGAGGCCGTCGTAGGCGACGTCCACCGCCATCCCCTTGCGGCGCAGCCCCCGGACGATGGCATCGGCCATGTCCCGTTCGTCTTCCACCACCAGCACCCGCACCGCGACCTCCACACTCGTAGGTGCAGGTTACGTCAGAGGCGCCAGATCGCGATCGACGAATCCAACCGCCGGCAGACCAGCGCGTCGGTCGAGAACCGGCAGTCCCCGGCGATCCGTTCGGCCCGCCCACGCAGCCACACCCGGCCGGTCGCGAGGTCGAGGATCCCGTACCGCAGGGCGTAGCCGACCGCCTGATGCCGGTAGATCCAGGCGGTGCCGGGTTTCGGGCCGGGACCGCCGCTGGCCCACGGCCCGGCGATCGCGGTCCGGCCGGTCCGCGGGTCTAACACGGCCAGTTCCGGCTGGGTCTGGCTGGCCTGGGCGACCAGCACCCGGTCACCGATCACCTCGGCCGTGTCGAATCCGTCGGAGTGCGCCACCTCACGGCCGGTGGCCGGGTCCACGACGCTGAGGCCGCTCGGAAACCCGGCCAGGCAGATCATCGGCCCGCAGTCCTGCGGGAAGCCGGCATCCGGCAGCACCTCGCCGGAACGCCGCCAGCGCTCGGCCATGGTCAGCTCGTCGTAGGCGATCGTCTCCTCGGTGCCGTACCCGGCGACCAGCAGCCCGGCCGTCGCCCAGGCCACGAAGTCCGGGCCGGGTGGCCGCGGAAGCCGGGCGGTCGCGGTGAGCGTGCCGGTGCGCCCGTCGCGCACCTCGATCAGCCCGTCGTCGCGCACCGAGAAGAGCCGCGCCGGATAACCCGCCCAGTAGGAGCCGGTCGACATCGTCACCTGGTCGCTGCCCGGCTGTTCGAGCGACCAGTGCACGGCCCCGGTCCGCGCGTCGAGGGCCCGCCAGACCGACCGGTCCGAGGTGACGTTCTCCTGGATCAGCGTCAGGCCGCTCTGCTGATCGAGGCCGTAGAGCGACGCCGTCCGCCTCCACAGCGGCTCGCCGCCACCCACCCGGACCGCCATCAGCCCGGAATCGGAGGACTGCACGTCGTTGAAGGCGACGAGCAGCAGGTCGTCACCGATGGCGGAGAAGGTGAAGATGTCCCCGGGCACGGTGGCCTGGAATTCGCCGAGCGGCGTCACCTCGGGCAGCTGATAGGCCCGGATCGCGTAGGTCCGCATCACCGTGCCGATCGGCCCGACCAGCCCGGCGACGTAGAGCCGGTCCCCGGCGACCTGGATCCGGTCACCCAGGTTGATCGGGAGGAACACCGGATCGGTCGAGGGCGGCGGTGGTCCGGCGCCGCCGAGCAGCGCGGCCAGCACGACCGTCAGAAGACCGAGGATCCAGCGGTACGCCGGCAGCGGCGGCCGTGGCAGCGCGGACTCCGGTTCCCCGGACGGCACCTCGCCGAGATCGATCAGGGCATCCCGCAACTACCGCCCCCATGTGCGCCCGTACCGGTCTCAGATCCGATAGGCCCAGACCCGCAGACCCCGGACATCCCGACAGACTACGTATCGATCGTCGCCACCGCAGTCCCCGCCCAGCCCGTCGGCCGCCCCCAGATACCTGACCTCGGTGGCCCCGGGCAGCACCGCCCCGAACGCCCGGCCACCGCCCTTCTCGTCCCGCCACAACAGCAGGGCGTGCGCGTCGAAGCCCTCCACCTCGCCGGTCCAGCCGGACAGGTCGGCGCGCGGCGCCCCGGTCACACCGTCGACGAGGAGCTCCGGGCCGTCCCCGTCCGGGCCGCTCATCAGCACCGATCCGGCCCGGGCGGCCAGGGCGGCGGTGGCCGGCGCCGACCAGGCGGACTTGCCGGTGCGCCGGTCCAGCACCCGCACCTCCCGGTCGCCGCCGGTGCAGAGCAGGCCCGCACAGTTGTCCGGCTCCCCCTCGGTGTGCAGGTCACGGGTCCAGAGCCGGTCCAGGGTCCGTACGTCGTACCCCACTTGGAGCCCGGCCTCCGGATAGCCGATCAGTGCCACGTCGTCGAGCACGTCGCTGGTGCCCGGACCGGAACCGGCCTCCTCGGGCAGCTCGGTCTCGCGCAGCACCGCGCCGGTCCGGGCATCGCGCAGGCTCAACCGGTCGGAGGAGGTGATCAGGACCGCGGGCGGGCCGGCACCGCGGGCCGCCTCGGCGGTCACCGAACCGCCGGGCGTGGCGGTCCACAGCACCTCGCCGGTGGCCAGGTCGAGGCCGCGCACCTCGGTCCGGACCGGCGGCTCCACGTGCGGCCGGCCGTCGGCCGAGAAGTAGAGCATCCCGGGATCGCCGGACTCCTGGTCGTAGAGGGTGCCGGGCCGGAAGATCCGGTCGGTGAGAACGGCCAGGCCGTCGGGCACCGGGGTGATCCGGTTCGGGGTGGTCCACCGGATCGCCCCGGTGTCCGGGTCCAGGACCGTGCTGGACAGCCCGGCGCCGACCAGCAGCAGCCCGCCGATCCGCTGCACCCGGATCGGGCCGAACACACCCTTCGCCGGGTCGAAGGTGGCGCTGATCGGCACCTCGGCACTCCACAGCCGGTGCGGAGACGGCTGCGGATCCCACGCGGTGAGGGTGCGGCTCTGCCCGGCGAGCACGATGGTGAACACCCGGCCACCGGCGATCTGGATCGTGGACTCGGCGCCGGGCGGGGCCGGGATCAGGCCGAGCGGACGCCAGAAGGTGCCACCGGCCGGGGCCGCGCCGGCCGCGGCCAGCACCAGGAGCACCGCCACGACCAGGCCGAGGTGGCGGTAACGCCACGGGGGCGGGGTACGGCGTCCGGCGATCCGATCGGGCGGGGCGTCCAGATCCAGCTCGATCAGCGCCACGCCACAACCTTCCTGAGGATCACGCCGGCTCGGCCCGATAGGCCCAGACGACCAGTTCGCCGTACATCGACCGGCAGATCAGTCGCTCCGGGGCGGACTGGCACTCCCCGGTGCCGGCCGGCAACTCGGCGAGCACCCGCGGCCGGGACAGGCGCGGGGCCGCGACCGCGACCATGGTACGCGGATCCGCCCCGATCTCCCGGGTGACCAGCACGTCCCCGTCGGCGGTGGCCCCGCCGAGCGGCCGCCAGCCGGTCAGATCGACGAGCACCCGGCCGGTCGACGGGTCGACCAGCGCGGTCGGTGACTTCGGGCCGTCCGCGTAGGCGATCAACCGTCGCCCGATCGTCTCGATCGACCGCCAGCCGGGCCGGTGCCAGCGCGGGTCGCCGGTGGCCGGGTCGATGGCCCGCACCCCGTCCAGGCCGATCAGGCAGGCGAGCGGGCCACACGCCTGCACCTCGCGGGTGGTGCCGGCCGGCGCGGTCCACAGCGGCCGCAGTGTGGCCGGGTCGAAGGCGGACACCTCGATGCCGGAGGGCCCCGGGTGCCGCAGCAGGATCACTCCCCCGGCCACCAGCGGGTTGTCCGGGTCGTAGTTGGCGGCCGGCACCGGCCGCTGGGCGAGCAGGACGCCGGTCCGCCCGTCGTACAGCTGGGCGAGCAGGTCGTCGCGGACCACCAGCATCCGGGCCGTCTCGCCGGCCGGGCCCGGCACGGCCAGCAGGACCGCGGTCGACGGCACCTCGACCCGCCAACGGGGCCGCCCGGTGTCCCGGTCGAGCGCCTCGACGGCCCCCTCCACCCGGCGGCCGGTGCCGGACGACTGGCTGCGCACGCCGTCGACCGAGAACACCAGCCCGGTGCCCTCGAAGCCGACCACGCTGCGGGTGTTGTGCCATCGCTGGTCGCCGGTCGCCAGGGCGACCGCGGTGGTGCCCGGCTCGGTGCTGCCGGCGCCCCACGGGCGCAGCAGCAGGAGCCCGTCACCCGATCGCAGCCGGTAGACCGGGACCTTCTGGTCGACCCGCCACTGCAGGTCGCCGGACTCCAGATCGTAGGAGGCGAGCACACCGACCGACTGGACCACCAGTTGGCCGGTGCCGGTCACCAGGTACGGGTCACCGGAGCCGATCTCGACCCGGGTCAGCGCATCCAACAGCGGGGGCGGCGGCGGCCCGGACGCGGTGAGCGAGAAGAGGACCATCGCCGCGACCACGGCCGGCACCAGCCAGGACGGCATCGCGCGCCGTCCCGGCCGGTCGTACGTGATCGGCTCACCCCGGTCGTAGCCGAGGTCGATGACCATCGGCCCGCTGACGGTGTCCGCACCCATCCGCCAACGGTAACTTTTGAGTAACGAAGTTGCCCAGTGGCTCAGACCCGGATGTCAGGCTCCGCGAGACGGGACACGAACCCGACCACCTCGCGGGCCACATCCTGCGAGGTGAGGCCGAGCGAGGCGAGGATCTCGGCGCGGGTGCCGTGCGGGTGGAAGCCCACCGGCACGCCGAAGTCACGCAGCGGCGTGGACACACCCGCGTCCCGCAGGGCGCTCGCCACCGCGTCGCCGACACCGCCGGCCCGCACCCCGTCCTCCAGCGTCACGACCGCCCAGTGCTGGGCGGCCAGGCCGGTCAGCTCGATCGGCACCGGACGGACCCAGCGGGGGTCGACGACGGTCACCCCGTACCCCTGCTCGGTGATCTTCTCCGCCGCCTCCAGGGCGAGGCCGACGAACGAACCCACCGCGACCAGCAGGATGTCCTGGGTTTCGCCCTCGCGGAGCACGTCCACCTGGCCGACCCGGCGGATCGCCGGGGTGTCCGGCGCGACCGCGCCGGTCGGGAAGCGCACGATCGTCGGCCCGTCCTCGACCGCGACCGCCTCGCGCAACTCCTCACGCAGCGTCGCCGAGTCACGCGGCGCGGCGATCCGCAGCCCCGGCACCACACCGAAGACGCTCATGTCCCACATGCCGTAGTGACTCGGCCCGTCCGGCCCGGTGATCCCGGCCCGGTCCAGCACGAAGGTCACCGGCAGGTTGTGCATCGCCACGTCCAGCAGGACCTGGTCGAAAGCCCGGTTCAGGAAGGTGGCGTAGACCGCGACCACCGGGTGCAGGCCGCCCATCGCGAGACCGGCCGCCGACGTCGCGGCGTGCTGCTCGGCGATGCCCACGTCGTAGGTGCGCTCCGGATACTTCTTGGCCAGCTCGGCGATGCCGGTCGGCTCGGCCATCGCGGCCGTGATGCCCACCACGTCCAGCCGCTCGTCGGCGATCCGGACCAGCTCGTCGGCGAAGACCGCGGTCCACTTCAGCGACGGCTTGGCGGTCAGCGCGCCGGTCTGCGGGTCGAACGCGCCCGGGCCGTGCAGGCAGTCCGCCTCGTCCTGCTCGGCCGGCCGGTAGCCGTAGCCCTTGCGGGTCACCGCGTGCACGATGACGGGCGCGTTGAAGCCCTTGGCCCGCCGCAGCGCCGACTCCATGGCCTGCTGGTCGTGACCGTCCACCGGCCCGATGTATTTCAGGCCGAGGTCCTCGAACATCGGCTGCGGGCTGACCGCGTCCTTGATGCCCTTCTTGACCGCGTGCAGCACCTCGAAGACCGGCTTGCCCACCACCGGGGTCTGGCCCAGCGCGTCCTTGACCAGGTCGAGCACCTTCTCGTAACCCGGGTTGAGGCGCAGCGTGGACAGGTGGTCGGCGAGACCGCCGATGGTCGGCGCATACGAGCGACCGTTGTCGTTGACCACGATCACCAGACGGTTGCGCGTGGCCGCGATGTTGTTGAGCGCCTCCCAGCACATGCCACCGGTCAGCGCGCCGTCACCGACGACCGCGACCACGTGACGGTCCTCACCGCGCAGTGCGAACGCCTTGGCCAGACCGTCGGCGTAGGACAGGGCGGTGGAGGCGTGCGAATTCTCGATCAGGTCGTGCTCGCTCTCCGCCTGGCTCGGGTAGCCGGTGAGGCCACCACGCTGGCGGAGCAGATCGAAGCCGTCCTGCCGGCCGGTCACGATCTTGTGGACATACGACTGGTGGCCGGTGTCGAAGAGGATCTTGTCGCGCGGGGAGTCGAAGACCCGGTGCATGGCCAGGGTCATCTCGACCACACCCAGGTTGGGACCGAGGTGGCCCCCGGTCCGCGACACCTTGGCGACGAGGAAGTCACGGATCTCGGCCGCGAGCAGGGTCAGCTGCTCCGCGGTCAGTCGCTTCAGATCACCCGGATTGGTGATGCTGGTCAGCAGGCCGGCCGGGGTCGAGGGGGAGTCGCTCATGGGGGAAGAGTCTATCCGTGTGCCGCCCGGACGCGACTTGAGCGAACGGACCGTCACCATTCCTCCACACAATCGCGACCTCCCCCGACCGGTGTACGGCCACACCCCGGGTGGGCAGCGGGCGAAGCCGTCCGGCATCCTGGAGGGCACGCAGCGACTGGCGGCACAGGGATGGTCGAACCATCGGGGAGCTCGTCACGCGGAGTCGACCGCCTGGGCTCCCGGCTGAGGAGTCACACATGTCCACTGCTCGTCTCCTGCCCGGCGCTCCGGTCGCCGAGGCGGTCCTCGACGACGTCAAGGCCCGGGTCGCCAAGCTGAAGGACCGCGGGATCCGGCCCAGCCTCGCCACCATCCTGGTCGGTGACGACGACGCCTCCGCGGGCTACATCCGGATCAAGCAGAAGCAGGCCGCCGAGCTCGGCTTCGAGTCCCCGCACGAGCACCTCAGCGGCGACGTCACCCAGGCCGACCTACTCAAGGTCATCTCCGCCTACAACGACGACTCCGACGTGCACGGCGTCCTCATCCAGTACCCGATCCCGGCCCACCTGGACTACGACGCGGCCCTGCAGACCCTCGACCCCGACAAGGACGTCGACGGTATGCACCCGCTCAACATGGGCCGCCTCGCCGTCGGCCTGCCCGGCCCGCTGCCCTGCACCCCGGCCGGCATCGAGGCGCTGCTCGCCTTCCACGGCGTCGAGGTCTCCGGCCGCGAGGTGGTCATCCTCGGCCGGGGCGCCACCCTCGGCCGCCCGCTCGCCATGCTCCTCGCCCAGAAACGGCCGACCGCCAACGCCGCGGTCACCGTCGTGCACACCGGCGTCAAGGACTGGCCGCGTTACGCCCAGCGCGCCGACATCCTGATCGCCGCCGTCGGCGTCCCCGGCATCGTCAAGCCGGAACACGTCAAGCCCGGCTCGGTGGTGATCGGTGCCGGCGTCCGCTACGAGGGCCGCCGCCTGCTGCCGGACGTCGAGGAGTCGTGCGCCGAGGTGGCCGGAGCCATCACCCCACGGGTCGGTGGCGTGGGCCCGACGACGGTCGCGATGCTCTTCCGCAACGCGGTGGCCGCCGCCGAAAGGGCCAACCCCTGATTCGGTACGCCGTGGGCCGCCCTCAACCGCAGCCACCCCGCCCCGCCCGCGCTACGCGAGGTGGCTGCCCCTTCCGGGCCGAAACGCGCCCGCCGGGCTGATCCGCCCGTCACCGACCGGCCGACCGGGCTGTCACCGCCCCACCCGGCTCCGAGGCCTCTCGGCGCCGGCTCACCCCAGCAGCTGATCCTCAGGCTGTCACCGCGGCGCGGTGCCAGCCCTGAGCACCGGCCGGGACGTCCCAACTGCGGGGACAGGTCTGAATGCCGGCCGGGAGACCGGCCGCTGGACGTCAGGCCGGGACCAGGTGGGCCACGCATTCGATGTGCTGGGTCATCGGGAAGCAGTCGAACGCCCGTAGCTTCTCCAGGCGCCAGCCCAGCGACACGAACGTCTTCAGGTCGCGGGCCAGGGCCGCCGGATCGCACGCCACATAGGCGATCGCCCGTGGGCGGGCCGCGGCCAGCGCCCGGACCACCCGGGCACCGGCGCCGGACCGGGGCGGGTCGAGCACGACCAGATCGACCGGGCCGGTCACCCGTCGCCGGGCCAGCGCCACGTCGACCCGCGCCTCGACGATCTCGGCCTGCGGGCGGCCGTCGGAGCCGATCAGCCCGGCGAGGTTGGCCCGGGCCGCGGCCACCCCGGTCGGGGACGATTCGACGACGGTGACCCGGCCGCCGGTGCGTTCGGCCACGGCGGCGGCGAACAGACCGGCGCCGCCGTAGAGGTCCCAAGCGATCTCTCCGGCGGCCGGCCGGAGCATCTCCAGCACGGCGTTGACCAGTGTGTCCGCGGCCGACGGGTGGACCTGCCAGAACCCCTGCGGCGGGATCCGCCACGCGCGGCCGGCGGCGAGTTCGATCACCTCGGGCGGGCCGGAGAGCCGAAACAGCGGGCCGCCCTCGGGGGCATCGGTGAGGTCGTCGTCGGGTGCCGGGCCGGCCGATCCGGACGGGCGGCCGAGGACCGCGACGTCGCCGCCGGTGGACGCGACCGCCTGCAGCGCGTCGACATTGGGCCAGTCGTTGGCGAGCACGTCGAGCGCCTGGATGGCGGGGTGCGCGATCCGGCAGCGGTCGATCGGCACCACCTGGTGCGACCGGTGCTGAAGCAGCCCGGGGCGGCCGGCGGCGTCGATCGCGTACCGGATCCGGCTGCGCCATCCGAGCAGTTGCCCCGGGTCGTCACCGGGACGGTCCAGCGGTGGCGGCAGTGCTTCCACCCGTACCAGATGATCGGGGTCGAGGCCGGCCAGCCGGACCAGCTGTTCCCGGACCACCTCGGTCTTCCACCGCAGCTGTGCCTCGCCGGAGGCGTGTTGGAGGTCGCAGCCGCCGCAGCCGCCGGGCCGGGCGTGCGGGCAGGGTGGGGTGACCCGATCCGGCGAGGCCTCGTGGATCTCCACCGCGTCGGCCCGGAGGTAGCCGCGATGGATCTCGGTGATCTCGGCGGTGACGCGTTCGCCGGGCAGCGCGTGCCTGACGAAGACGACCCGGCCGTGCGGGCCGCCGATCCGGGCGACGCAGTGGCCGCCGTGCGCGGGCGCGCCCACGACGACCTCGACCCGGTCACCCTCGACGAGATCCTCGGTGTCGGAAGTGGCGGAAGCGCCGGCGGACGAAGGGGCGACGCTCACGACCGGTCACCGTCCTCGGATTCGAGGCCGCCCTGGGCGCGGGGGCCGCGGGCGGGCGCCTGGCTGAGCACCCGGTCCATCCGGTCGAGGTTGCGGTCCTGGCTGGACCGCAGCTGCCACGGCACGCTGACCACCATCACACCCTGTTCGAAGAGCAGCCGGCCCTTGATCCGCAGGGCGCTCTGGTTGTGCAGCAGGTTCTCCCACCAACGGCCGACCACGTACTCGGGGACGAAGACGGTGACCACGTCGCGGGGTGAGGCGCGGCGGGTGTTCTTCACGAAGTCGATGATCGGCCGGGTGATCTCCCGGTACGGCGAGTCGACCACGGTGAGCGGCACGGGCAGCTGCCGGCGCTCCCATTCGGCCTGGATGCCGCGGGTGTCGTTGTCGTCGACGTTCACGGTGACCGCGGTGAGCGTGTCCGGCCGGGTCGCCTGTGCGTAGGCGAGCGCCCGCAGGGTCGGCTGGTGCACCTTGCTGACCAGCACGATCGCGTGGTTGCGGGAGGGCAGGACGGGCCGCTCGTCGGTCGGTTTGAGCTCTTCGGCGACGCGGGTGTAGTGCCTGTGGATGGCCACCATCAGACCGTAGATGACGATCATGGCGGCGATCGCGATCCACGCGCCGAGCAGGAACTTCGTGATCAGGACGACGATCAGGACGGCGCCGGTGAGCACCATGCCGAAGGTGTTGATCGCCCGGGAGCGGAACATCTGGCGGCGGCGCTGCGGATCCCGCTGGGTACGCAGCAGCCGGTTCCAGTGTCTGATCATGCCGAGCTGGGAGAGCGTGAACGACACGAACACGCCCACGATGTAGAGCTGGATGAGCCGGGTGACCTCGGCCTCGAAGGCCACGATCAGCACGATCGCGGCGACCGCGAGGAAGAGGATGCCGTTGCTGAACGCCAGCCGGTCACCACGGGTGTGCAGCTGGCGGGGCAGATACCGGTCCTGGGCGAGGATCGAGCCGAGCACCGGGAAGCCGTTGAAGGCGGTGTTCGCGGCCAGGAACAGGATCAGCGCGGTGACCGCGCCGACCAGGTAGAGCAGGACCGACCCGCTGCCGAAGACGGTCTCGGCGAGCTGGGTGGTGACGGTCTTCTGGACGTACCCCTCGGAGGCCTCGTTCGGGATGATCTGCAGCGTCGGGTTCTCCACGAACTTCAGGTGGGTCGCCTGGGCCAGCAGGATGATGCCGTAGAGCATCACGATCGACAGGCCGCCGAGCAGCAGCAGGGTGGTCGCCGCGTTCTTGCTCTTCGGCTTCTTGAAGGCGGGCACCCCGTTGGAGATCGCCTCCACACCGGTGAGCGCCGCGCAGCCCGACGAGAACGTCCGGAGCAGCAGGAACGCGAAGGCGAACTGGCTGAGATGGTCCTCCTCGGCGACGATCGTCAGGTCCGCGCTCGGCGCCCGCAGGTCGTCGCCGAGGAGGAAGACCCGGACCAGGCCGGTGAGGATCATCCCGACGATCACGATGATGAAGAGATAGGTGGGTACGGCGAACGCCGCCCCCGACTCCCGGAGCCCACGCAGGTTGAGCGCGCTCAGCAGGACGATCGCGATGATGGCGATGACGACCTTGTGCTCGGCCACCCAGGGGACCACCGAGCCGAGGTTGCTCACCCCGGACGAGATCGACACCGCGACCGTGAGGATGTAGTCGACCAGCAGCGCGCTGGCCACGCCGAGGCCGGCCTTGGGCCCGAGGTTGACCGTGGCCACCTCGTAGTCACCGCCGCCGGACGGGTAGGCGTACACGTTCTGCCGGTAGCTGGCGACCACCGTCACCATGACCACCGCCACCGCGAGCGTCACCCAGGGCGAATACATGTAGGCGGCCGCGCCGGCGATCGAGAGCGTCAGCAGGATCTCGTCGGGCGCGTACGCCACGCTGGAGAGCGCGTCGCTCGCGAAGACCGGAAGCGCGATCCGCTTGGGCAGCAGCGTGTGCTGCAGCTTGTCCGAGCGGAACGGCCGGCCGAGCAGCAGCCGTTTGGCTAGAGAGGTGGTACTTGCCACGAGTGCCAAGCGTACGGGCGGACCTTTCGGCGCGTGGCCCGCCCCGGACAGCGTCCCTGCGCGGGGCATGGCAGGCTCACACTGGTCCGTACAGATTCGGGAGGGCACGAACCGTGCACGTGGTCATCATGGGGTGCGGCCGGCTCGGTTCGACGCTGGCCCAGAAGCTCGACGCCCAGGGTCATCAGGTCGCCGTGATCGATCGCGACGCGGAGGCGTTCCGCCGTCTCGGCGACGGTTTCGGTGGTGTCACCGTGAACGGTATCGGCTTCGACCGGGATGTGATGCGGGCCGCGGGGGTCGAGCGGGCCGACGCGTTCGCCGCAGTCTCCAGCGGCGACAACTCCAACATCATCTCGGCCCGACTGGCCCGTGAGACGTTCGGTGTCTCCCGGGTGGTGGCCCGGATCTACGACTCCCGCCGCGCGCAGGTCTACGAGCGCCTCGGCATCCCGACGATCGCCACGATCCGCTGGGCCGCCGACCGGATGTACCGGTTCCTGGTGCCGGACCAGCGGGTCGAGGTGTTCCGCGACCCGACCAGCGTGGTCAGCATCGTCGAGACGCCCCTGCACCGGGACTGGATCGGCCGCACGGTCAAGTCGCTCGAGGACCGGACCGGCTCGCGGGTCGCCTACATGGCCCGGTTCGGGCTGGGCATGCTGGCTCAGCAGTCCACCGTCCTGCAGGACGGTGACCAGGTCTACATGCTGGTCACCGACGAGACCGTGGACCAGGTGCTGGACGTCGCCCAGGGCGCTGACAAGGAAGGGAACTGACCGTGCGCATCGCCATCGCGGGAGCCGGCAATGTGGGCCGGTCCATCGCCCAGGAGCTGATCGGCAACGGGCACGAGGTCATGCTGATCGAGCGGCACCCGCGTCAGCTCTGCCCGGAGCGGGTGCCGGAGGCCCGCTGGGTGCTCGCCGACGCCTGTGAGCTGAGCAGCCTGGAGGAGGCCGATCTGGCCGGCTGTGACGTGGTCGTCGCGGCGACCGGCGACGACAAGGCCAACCTCGTCGTGTCGCTGTTGGCGAAGACCGAGTTCGCGGTGCCCCGGGTGGTGGCCCGGGTGAACCGGGCGGAGAACGAGTGGCTGTTCACCGAGCAGTGGGGCGTCGACGTGGCGGTGAGCAAGCCCCGCCTGATGGCCGCCCTGGTCGAGGAGGCGGTGACGGTCGGCGACCTGGTCCGGCTGATGACCTTCCGGCAGGGCGAGGCGAACCTGGTGGAGATCACCCTGCCGAAGGACGCGCCCTACGAGGGACAGCCGGTGCGCTCGGTGCCGATGCCGCGGGACGCCGCGCTGGTCGCGATCCTGCGCGGTAAGCGGGTCGTGGTGCCGACGCCCGACGACCCGCTGGAGGCCGGCGACGAGCTGATCTTCGTGTGCACCAGCGAGGTCGAGGACCAGGTCCGCGCGGTGGTGCTAGGCGACCGGGGTCTCCCGCCGCTGGGCTGACGTCACCCGGTGGACGGCCCAGATGGTGAAGGCGAAGGTGGCGGCGTAGATCGGCCAGCTGACCAGGATCCGGACGACGCCGATCGCGTTCGCCTCGCCCATCAGGTAGAGCACGAACTGGATACCGGCGCGGACGGTGAGTGACACGGCCCAGAGCACGGTCAGCCACTGGAAGGTCCGGAACAGCCGGGAATTCTCGAACCAGTCCTGTTTGCCCTTGTTGGCCATGATGCCCCAGGCGTACCCGATGAGGGGTTTGCGGAAGGCCACCGAGACCAGCAACACCGCCGCCTGGCCGAAGGTGAGCAGGATGCCGGGGAGATAGAAATCCTTGGCATCCCCGGTACGCCACGCGAGCCAGGCGCCGAGCGCGATGCCGAAGAGGCCGTTCACCGCGTGCCGGATCGGCTGCCGGCGGGCCAGCCGGACACCGCCGATGACCAGCGCCGAGCCGACCGAGCCGATGATCGCCCAGAGCAGTGACTCGCGTTTCTCCAGGCCCAGGGCCTCGAGGCTGAGGATCACGTTGAGCAGCACGAAGGCGAGCACCGGGACGCTCGACTCGATCAGGCCGCGCACACCGCCGAGCTGCTCGGCGATCTGCTCGCTCATCGACGGGAAGGGCTCCTCGTCGTCGGGCTTCTCCTCGGTGACCGGGCGCAGGTCGTGTTCCGCGATGATCTCCGCGGCGATTTTCTCCTCGGCATCCCCGACGAGCTCGGCGATCCGCTCCTCGACCGACTCGTGCGCGGCGTGACGCGGGTCGCTTCCGGGTGTCACCGGGGCGCCTCCAGCTCGTAGTAGGGGTTGTAGATCACCTTGCGGTCGTCCCGGATCGCGATCCGGCCTCGCGCGGTGAGCTGACGCCCCGGTTCGATGCCGGCGATGGACCGGCGCCCCAGGAAGACCAGCGTGACCACGTCACTGCCGTCGTAAAGGTCGGCCTCCAGCGTCGGCAGGTTGGTGCGTGGAGTGTACGCCACCGTGCGCAGTCGTCCGGAAACCGAAACGACCTGCCCACGGCGGCACTCACCGGCCGGAACGGCGCCGCACTTGGCGCTGTCCCGCTGAAGCTCCTCCGCGTCCAGCTCCGAGTCGGTCGCTGTCAACCGGCTCAGGAACCGCCGTAATCCGGTGCGCTCTTCGGTCGTCATGACTTCGCCGTCACCCTTCGTCGACGTGACGCAGTGTGCGCGTGTACTCGACGACCACGCTACGCCCGAAGCGCCCCGGTGATCTAGGTCACTGCAGCGGATTGCCGTTGGCGCCCTGCTGCGCCGCGGCCTGACCCTGCTCGGCCATCTCCTTCGGCAGGCGCATCGGCAGCGGCTCGCGCACCGGCCGGGGCTCGTTGTCACGGACCACGACCAGACCGGACAGCACCTGGCCGAGGACACCCTCACGACCCGGGTCGGAGGCGGCCGCGCCCTGGTAGAGCGCCCGCACCATCCACCGCGGCCCGTCCACGCCGACGAACCGGACGTCCGCCGGGCCCTCCGGGGTGTTCACCCGGGCGATGAGCTCCACGCCGTACCGCCCGTCGACCTCACGCGGGCTGACGCCGTCGGCGGCCATCGCACCGGCGATCTCCTCGCGCACCTCGCCCCAGATGCCCTCGGTCTTCGGCGCGGCGAAGACGCCCAGCTGGAGGGCGCTCTCCCCGTCGACCAGGACGACCTGCTCGACACCGCCGTCCGGGTTGGCCTGCACCCGCACCTCGACGCCCTCGATCGCGGGGATCCGGAGGCTGCCCAGGTCGAGCCGCTGCACCCCCTCCGGGGCGTACCTGACGTCCCACGGGCCGAACTCGGGCGCCGGCGGCATGCCGTCGGAGGCGAGGCTGTCGGCGAGCGCCTTGGAGGGCGGCGCGTCAGCCGACCGGACGTGCTTCGCGGCACCGCGCTTACGGGAGAACATCACTGCCAGCCTTTCCTTTTCGCAAAGCTCATAGGGCCTGGTGGCCACCGGTCGAACCGTGGCCGCCCGCGCCGCGCGCGGTGTCGCCGAGGGCGTCCACAGCATGGAACGCCGCCCGCTCCACCCGCTGGATCACGAGCTGGGCGATCCGGTCGCCCCGTGAGATCTTGACGGTGTTCTCCCGATCGTGATTGATCAGGTTCACCAGGATCTCGCCACGGTAACCGGCGTCGACCGTACCGGGCGCGTTGAGGACCGTCACCCCCAGTCGCGCCGCCAATCCGGAGCGCGGGTGAACCAGGCCCACGAAGCCGTCCGGGAGAGCGATCGCGACACCGGTGCGGACCTTGACCCGGGCACCCGGGGCGATCTCCGCCTCCTCGGCCGCGACCAGGTCGGCGCCCGCGTCCCCGGGGTGCGCGTAGGCCGGGAGGGGCAGGTCCGGGTCGATCCGGAGGACCTGGACGATCACATCGGTCACAGCGGGTGTTCCTTCACTGGCGTACTACGGACGGGGTACTTCGGGCGGCACCTACCCTGCCATCCTGCCGCGCCCGGCCACGGAGGCGCGCCGTACCCTTCGAGGGTGACACCCGAGTCCCCGGCCCGCACGGTTGCGGCCCATCAGGAACGGCTGAGTCTCCCGTGGTGGGCCTGGCCGGCCGCGCTGACGGCCGGAGCGATCCTGGCCACCGAGTTGATGCTGGGTGTCCCCGAGGTGCCGATCTGGGTGCCCTATGTGGTGCTGCTCCCGCTCAGCCTGCTGATCCTGGTCCCGCTGGACCGGCTGCGGGTCGAGGTCACCCCGGACGAGTTCCGGGTCGACGACGCCCGCCTGCCGGTCGAGTTCATCTCCGGTGTGGTCGCGCTGGACGCCGCGGGCAAGCGGGAGGCGCTGGGGGTCGGCTCGCACCCGCTGGCCTTCGTGGTGCAGCGGGCCTGGATCGGTCCGGCCGTGCAGGTGCTCCTCGACGACCCGGATGACCCGACCCCCTTCTGGGTGGTCAGCACCCGGCGGCCGGTCGAGTTGGCGACCGCGCTGCTGGAGGTCAGTCGCCGAGCTCGCGCCGAGCGGGCGTGATCAGCGCCGGCGGCGGCTTACGCAGATCGGCGTGCACGCTGTCGCCGACCTGCCGGGTGGCCCGCCGGTTGAGGTAACTGGCGACCGCCGCGCCGGTGAGCATCGGGCCGAAGGTGGTCAGGTTGCGCCCGAACCGCTTCATCAGCGACTTCTGCAGCTCCTTGCGGCTCGCCGTGCCCAGCACCGTGGCCACGCCGACGCCGGGGACCAACGGGTTCACCCCACGGCGGCCGGACCACGCCTCGACCAGCCGCAGAGCCCGCTCGCCGACGGTCCCGGTGATCGGGCGGCGGTAGATCTCGTGCAGCTCGCCGATCAGCTTGATCTCGATCGCCACCACGGCCACCGTCTCGGTGGCCAGCAGTACGGGTGCGGAGAGCAGGGTCGGTGTGGCGACCCACTCGACCGCGGCGATGCCGCCACCGGCCGCGCCCACCCCGGCCGTGGCCCGGGCCGCGTTCCGGATCAGGCGCTCGGCCAGCTCCGTGTCGTCCAGACCGGGGAAGTGCCGGCGCAGGGTCTCCCGGTCCCGGACCGGGACGTGCGGAGCCAGCGTGGTGACCTGGTCGGTGACCCACTGCAGAGCCGCCTTCGGCCGGAACAGCCGTCCGGCGCCGCTGCTGCGGACCTGCCCGGCGAGCCGGCCGAGAAGCCGGCGCCGGCTACCGGGCTCCAGGTCGTCCGCGGTGAGGGCCGCGACGGTGCGGCCCGCCTCCTCCGGCGCGGGGGTGGTCTCAGCGGGCACGATCTCGGCACCGGGTTCGGTCGCGCGGTCCGGCTGGCTCATCGTCGTCCTTCCCGTGGGCGTCACCGGCATCTGTGCCCGGTCATCACCCAGGGTCAAACCCCCTGTCAAACCCCCCGTGAACGCCGTACGCCCGACCGCGGCTACCGCGATCGGGTGATGTGGCGCGCTGCGCGCGAGTGCGCTCAGGCGCACTCGCGGCAGATCAGCTCCCCGTTGCGTTCCACCGCGAGCTGGCTGCGGTGATGCACGAGGAAACAGCGGGAGCAGCGGAACTCGTCGGTCTGCATCGGCAGCACCTTGACGGTGAGCTCCTCGTCGGCGAGGTCGGCGCCGGGCAGCTCGAAGCTCTCCGCCACCTCGACCTCGTCGACGTCCACTGCGCCCGACTGTGAGTCGGCGCGGCGGGCCTTGAGCTCCTCGAGGCTGTCCTCGCCGAGGTCGACCTCATCGCGACGCGGGGCGTCGTAGTCGGTGGCCATCGGTCTTCACTCTCCTGTATCGATGTGTCACTTGGCGTTTGTAACGCCATTGGCAGGGTTTCGGTTCCCGGTTCCGCCGGCCGATTTCTGACACCCCTACGGGCCTCAGGATCTGCCCCGGTGGGCGCGGAACATTACCGCTGACGCGGCAGGCTTGTACGCACTCCGGCGGCACATTGTTCCCGATGTGACCGAGGCGACATCAAAGTAGGGGCCCCAGCCACTGGATCATCGTCAACGCGCCGGAAGCATTCCCTGTTTCCGCGCCCCTGGCGGACAGACGTTAACCTCTCGACAGGCCCGGGCACCTTACCCGGGTCCGTCCCCCGATCCTGGAGCCGACCCATGAGCTTTGCCCGCGTCCGAGCGCTGGTAGTCGTCGGTGTGCTCGCCGTGGCCGCAGTGGTCTTCGTCGTCGTCACCCTCTTCCGGGACACCCAGCGCGGCAGTGTGAACGGCTCGAACTGCCCGGCCGGGGCACCGCTGGCCGACATCCGGCTCCCGAACGACCCGGCCGTCGTCAAGATCAAGGTCTACAACGGCACCAGCAAGGCCGACCTCGCCGAGCAGGTCAGCAACGAGTTCGCGAACCGGCGCTTCGTCGTCGAGAAGCCGGGCAAGAGCAAGACCAAGGTCGAGGGCGTCGCCGAGATCCGGTTCGGGCCGGACACCGTCGGCAAGGCGCAGCTGCTCCGGGCGTACTTCCTGGCCCAGTCGACGATGGTCTACAACGCCAAGCGCAAGGGCGACGTCATCGACATCATCATCGGCGACAAGTTCCAGGCGCTGGCCACCACGACCGAGGTGAACCAGTCGCTGGGCGCCGAGGGTGAGCCGACCCTGCCGCCGGGCGCCTGCCTCAAGCCGGTCACCGAGACCACCGAGCCCGAGACCGAGTGACGAGGACGCGATCGGCGCGCTCACGGGCCGCCGGCCGCGTCCAGCTCGACCAGCGCGTCGTGCAGCACCGGGAAGATCGCCGGCGGTGCGGCCACCAGCATCCGGTTGCCGGCCGGCTCCCCGGAGAGCCCCGCGACGATCAGGCCCGCCTCGGCCGCGATCAGCCCACCGGCGGCGTGGTCCCAGAGGTTCAGGCCCTTCTCGAAGTACGCGTCCAGCGAACCCTCCGCGGTCAGACAGAGGTCCAGCGACGCCGCGCCGAGCCGGCGGATGTCACGCACCCGGGTGATCAACCGGGCCATCACCGCCCCCTGATGGGCCCGCCGCCGCGCGTCGTAGCCGAACCCGGTCGCCACCAGGCACTGGTCCAGAGTGGTCCGCTCCGAGCCGCTCAGGCGCCGCCCGGCCCGCCAGGCGCCGCCGCCCACGGTCGCCGTCCACTCGTCACCGGTGGCCGCGTTGACCACCACGCCGGCCACCACCTCGCCGTCGCGCTCGGCGGCCAGCGACACCGCGTACTGCGGCAGGCCGTAGAGGTAGTTCACGGTGCCGTCGATCGGGTCGAGAATCCACCGGACGGCACCGGGTGCCGGGTCCAGCGAGTCGCCGTACTCCTCACCGAGGACGCCGTCGCCCGGTCGCTCCGCCTTGAGGGCCTCCACCACCTGCCGCTCGACCGCCTTGTCGGCCGCGGTGACCACGTCGGTGTCGGTGCTCTTGGTCTGGACGTCGCCGATCGCCTCGTCCCGCATCCTGCGGGCCGTCACGGCCGCCTCCCGGGCGATCCGCACCGCCACGGACAACAGCTCGCCGGGTGTCGATACCACCGGAATCTCGCTCACGTATGGGTCCTTTCCGCCGATACCATTCTCGCGTCAGGCGTCTCTGACGAGGTCGTCGGCCCCCGGCGGCGTGCTGTGGGCGGAGGATCTCGGTAAGCGGCGCTACAATTCACCCCTGCCCACCGCTTCACGGACACGCCACCGGTACGGTCCGTGACCCGGGGGCCCCCACAAACCGACTCCGGCGACGCTCGCCCCCGCGTGCTGCGCTGGACCGTGGCCGTGCCCAACCTCATCGCCTCCGGAAGGTCATTCGTGACAGAAGCCCACCAGAACGGTGCCGACGTTCGCTCTCTCACCGAGGCCTTGATCACCCATGCCCAGGGTGCGGGCGGGCAACTCACATCGGCCCAGGTCGCGCACACGCTCGAGTCCGCCGCGGTGAACCCGGCGCAGGCCAAGAAGATCCTGCGGGGGCTGGTGGACGCCGGCATCACCGTCGTGGTCGACGGCTCCGCCAGCACCCGACGGCCGAAGGTCGCCGCCGCCCGCTCCACCACTCCGGCGTCCCGGGCGACCACCGCCAAGACGGCGCCGGTCAAGAAGGCGACGCCGGCGCCCAAGCAGGCCGCGCCCGCGGTCGGCGGCGATGCCACGCCCGCACCGGCCAAGAAGGCCGCGCCGGTCCGCAAGGCCACCGCCGCCAAGGCCGCGGTGCCCGCCAAGAAGGCGGCGCCGGGGAAGGCCGCCGCGCCCGGCGAGGAGGGCCCCGGCGAGGAGATCGATCCCGAGGAGCTCGCCGCCGAGATCGAGGACGTGGTCGTCGAGGAGCCGCCGGCCATGGTCGCCGCGGCCGCCACCGACGCCGCCACCTCGGCCACCGACGGCGACTTCGAGTGGGACGACGAGGAGTCCGAGGCTCTCAAGCAGGCCCGCCGTGACGCGGAGCTGACCGCCTCGGCCGACTCGGTCCGCGCCTACCTCAAGCA
This sequence comes from Actinoplanes sichuanensis, assembly GCF_033097365.1. Lineage (NCBI taxonomy): Bacteria > Bacillati > Actinomycetota > Actinomycetes > Micromonosporales > Micromonosporaceae > Actinoplanes > Actinoplanes sichuanensis. Next base: position 10,943,047 of record NZ_AP028461.1, on the reverse strand, counting down.
GATCGGCAAGGTTCCGCTGCTCAACGCCGAGCAGGAGGTCGAGCTGGCCAAGCGGATCGAGGCCGGCCTCTACGCCGCCGAGCGACTGCGCGCCGCCGACGAGGGCGAGGAGTCACTCGAGCGCAACTTCGAGCGTGACCTCAAGTGGATCAACCGGGACGGCGAGCGGGCCAAGAACCACCTGCTGGAGGCGAACCTCCGGCTCGTGGTGTCGCTGGCCAAGCGCTACACCGGTCGCGGCATGGCCTTCCTCGACCTGATCCAGGAGGGCAACCTCGGCCTGATCCGCGCGGTCGAGAAGTTCGACTACACCAAGGGCTACAAGTTCTCCACGTACGCCACCTGGTGGATCCGGCAGGCCATCACCCGCGCCATGGCCGACCAGGCCCGCACCATCCGCATCCCGGTGCACATGGTCGAGGTCATCAACAAGCTCGGGCGCATCCAGCGTGAGCTGCTCCAGGACCTGGGCCGTGAGCCCACCCCGGAGGAGCTGGCCAAGGAGATGGACATCACGCCGGAGAAGGTGCTGGAGATCCAGCAGTACGCTCGGGAGCCGATCTCGCTCGACCAGACGATCGGCGACGAGGGCGACAGCCAGCTCGGTGACTTCATCGAGGACTCCGAGGCGGTCGTCGCGGTCGACGCGGTCTCCTTCTCGCTGCTGCAGGACCAGCTCCAGCAGGTGCTGCAGACGCTCTCCGAGCGTGAGGCGGGTGTGGTCCGGCTGCGGTTCGGCCTGACCGACGGGCAGCCGCGCACGCTGGACGAGATCGGCCAGGTCTACGGGGTGACCCGGGAGCGGATCCGGCAGATCGAGTCGAAGACGATGTCCAAACTGCGGCACCCGTCGCGGTCCCAGGTCCTGCGCGACTACCTCGACTAGGACCTTTGGTCAACTTTCAGTGTCTAATTGGTCACCACCCGTACATCAACGGGTGGTGATCAGACCGTTGTGCAGAAGTGATCGTTGACGTGGCACCCTTGGATCACGGCACACTAGCTGGAACCACGGTGTGATCCCGGTCCCCCCGGGGCACTCTGGGAAGGCTGCAACGGTGCAGGGTGTTGCACGATGTGTGAGCAGTAGCCGAGGAACATGTTCATCGGTGACGAACAGAGGAGGAAGGCGATGACCCCGACTCTCACGCCGTCGGCAGGAAGTCTGGCCGGCCCCGCAGCCGATGAACGGTGCGACCGCTGCAATGCAGCCGGGAAGCTCCGTTTGACCCTGGCGGGTGGCAGTGAACTGGTTTTCTGTGGCCACCACGCCAACCGGTACGCCGAGGACCTGGTGAAGATCGCGGTTCAGTACGCGGCTGAACCCGAGTTCACCTGGCGCGGCGCGGACATGATGTCGAACTCCAGCAACTAGCAGCGGTCCCCCAACCGATACGTGTGACAAGAACGGGCGCTCCCCCTGCAGGGAGCGCCCGTTCTGCTGTCCGGTCGGGTCGGGGAGCGCTCAGGCGGCCAGCGCGGCCTCGTCCTCGTCCTCGTCCTCGTCGCAGCGACGCACCCCGTCGCCACCGGCCCGCTTGACCGCGTACATGGCCTCGTCGGCCCGTTCCAGGGCGGCCGGCAACTCGTCGTCGGACGCCACCGCGATCCCGATGCTCAGGGTGGCCGGGCAATCCTGGATCGCCCGGACCGCCTCGACCATGCGCTCGGCGACATCGGTGGCGGCGGCCTCCTCGCAGCCGTGGAGCAGCGCCGCGAACTCGTCGCCACCTAGACGTGCCACCAGGTCCTCCGGGCCCGCCTGGGCGCTCAGAGCGGCCGCGATGGCCCGCAGCGCCGCGTCGCCGGCCGCGTGGCCCCGAGTGTCGTTGATCTGTTTGAACCGGTCGGTGTCGATCAGCAGCACGGCGCTGCGCCGGCGGGTCGCGTCCGGAGCGGTCCGGGCCTCCGCCAGAGCGTGGTCGAAGGCCCGGCGGTTCGCGATGCCGGTGAGCGCGTCCAGGTCGGCGACCCGGGCCATCTGCTCGTGCTGCAGACGCAACGCCTCCAGGTCGTGCAGGCTGCGGGCGGCGTGCAGGGTGTTCTGCCGCTGGCGCCAGAGTGCGGCGGCCAGCGAGTCGCCGTACGCCAGGGCCGCCTCGGCGTCGGCCGAACCGAGGTTCGCCATCAGCACCGTGCGGGTGCGGTGGGTGCTCGCCACGGCCAGCCAGTCCGCGTCCGGCGGCAGATCACGGACCGCGTCGGCCATCACCCGCAGCGCCTCCTCCGGGCGGCCGGAGCGGCTCAGCGCGACCGCGTAGAACGGTTTGCCGATGGTCATCGCGGCCGGCATGAACCCGCGCGCCTCCAGGCGGGCCAGGTAGGTCTCGATGTCGGCGGCGGCGCCCGCCGGGTCGTCCCGGTCCGCCCGTGAGCAGGCGGCGTAGAGCAGAGCGTTCTCGCGCCAGGCGTCGGCGTCGTCACCGGACACCTCGTCGGCGGCGCGCATCGCGTACCGCTCGGCCTCGGCGGTGTGCTCCTCGGCCTCCTCGACCTGGGAGATCTGGTAGAGCTCGAGAGCCCAGCCCAGGTGCATCTCGGCCAGGTTGAGCAGCCACATGGCCCGGTTGCCGTTCTGGCCGTCGTCGGCCCGGCTCATCTCGTACGCCAGCTGGAACTGTGGGGCCGCCAGCTCGTAGAGGCGCAGCTCCCAGTAGCCGATCGCGACCGCCACCAGTGAGTTGACCGCGGCGATCGGCTCCCGTTCCTCGGCGGCCAGCGCCTCGGCGGCCACCAGGTCACGCAGCACCCGGTCCACGTCGTTCTCGGCCGGGTCCATCTGACCGAGCCGCAGACGCTGCCAGGCCCGGCTGGCCAGGGCGCAGGCCCGCCAGCCGACGCTGCCCTCCCGCTCGGTAGACGGGAGCATCAGATCGGCCGCCTCGACCGCGGCGGCCGGGTCGGCCTGGGCGATGAACGAGACCAGCCGGACGAAATGCATGCAGGCCGGGCCGTCGACGAGATCGCCCGTGACCGCGCGGAGCACCTCTTCGGCCCGGGACCGGGCCGCGACGGCCTCACCCGTCTGCGCGCGTTCCAGCAGACGTGCCGCCTCGAGTGTGATCTCCCGCATCGATTCCCTCCCCGGCGGCATATCGGCCCCGGAGCGACGGATCGGAGAGAAACCCGGTGACCTCAGAAGGACTGGATCGTAGCGATTCGCTCCTCGAGTTGCTCGATCGTCGCCTGCGCGCTGGGTGGGCCGCCGCAGATCCGGCGTAACTCCGCGTGGATCTTCCCGTGCGGCAGGTTGGTCCGGTGGTGATGGGCCGCCACCAGCGTGTTCAGCTGACGACGCAGGCTGTTGCGCCGCTCCCCCGCGCTCATCGGCACGACCGGCTCCGGCTTTACCGTCTCGTCGGGTTTGGGCTCCTCCGCCTGTCGCCGTTTCTGAGCCGCCATCTGGTCGGCCTGGCGCTTGTTGAGCAGGGTGGTCACCTGGTCCGGAGTCAGCAGGCCGGGCAGCCCCAGATAGTCCGCCTCCTCGGCGGTACCGGTACGGGCGCCGGTGCCGAACGACGTGCCCTCGTAGATGACCTGGTCCAGCTCGGCGGTCGCGGACAGCGCCTCGAACATCTTGTCCAGGTCGCCGAGCGCGTCCTCGGTCTTCTGCGCGCGCTCCAGGACGTCGTCGTCGAGCCCGTCCTTCTCCTTGGGCGCGCCGATCACGTGGTTGCGCTGAGCCTCCATCTCGCTGGCCAGGCCGAGCAGGTGCGGGACGCTGGGCAGGAACACGGTGGCGGTCTCGCCCGGCACCCGGGACCGCACGAACCGGCCGATCGCCTGGGCGAAGTAGAGCGGGGTGGAGGCGCTGGTGGCGTAGACGCCGACGGCCAGGCGCGGGATGTCGACACCCTCCGACACCATCCGGACCGCGACCATCCAACGCTTCTCCGAGGCGGCGAACTCGGCGATCCGGCCGGACGCGCCCTCGTCGTCGGAGAGGACCACGGTGGCCGGCTCACCGGTCAGGTCATGCAGGAGCTTCGCATACGCCCGGGCGGACTGCTGGTCACTCGCGATGACCAGGCCGCCGGCATCCGACATGCCGTGCTCACGGATCTTCGTGAGCCGGGCGTCGGCGGCCCGCATCACCTGCGGCATCCAGTCGCCCCGGTGGTCCAGGGCGGTCCGCCAGGCCTGTGCGATCAGGTCCTTGGTCATCGGCTCGCCCAGGCGTGCGGCCAGTTCGTCACCGGCATTGGTACGCCAGCGGGTCTCCCCCGAGTAGGCCATGAACAGGACCGGGCGCACGACCCGGTCACGCAGCGCGTCGGCGTAGCCGTACACCGAGTCGGCCTTTGATCGTTGAATGCCGTCCTGCCCGCGCTCGTAGGACACGAACGGGATCGGGTTCTCGTCGGACCGGAACGGGGTGCCGGTGAGCAGCAGGCGCCGCTCAGCCGGCTCGAAGGCGTCCTTCACCCCGTCACCCCAGGTCCGCGAGTCACCCGCATGGTGGATCTCGTCGAGGATGACGAACGTGCGGCGGGACAGGGTGCGCCGTTTGTGCACGGCCGGGGCCATGCCGACCTGGGCGTAGGTGAGCACCGCGCCGTGGAAGTCACGCGACGAGTGCACGTCCGAGTTGCGGAACTTCGGGTCGAGCTGGATGCCGACCCGGGCCGCGGCCAGTGACCACTGCGTCTTCAGATGCTCGGTCGGGCACACCACGGTGACCGCGTCGCAGGTGCCGTCGGCCAGCAGCTCGGCCGCGATCCGCAGCGCGAACGTGGTCTTGCCGGCGCCGGGCGTCGCCACGGCCATGAAGTCCTCGGAACGGCGACGGAGGTACGTCACCATCGCCTTACGCTGCCAGTCCCGCAGCGGCGGAAAGATCTCCAGGTTCGGCACAGGCGGGCTCAAGCTGCGGTGATCCCTTCTCCCAAGGAAAAACCCCCGCGATGAAGGGGCGCGGAGGCGGGATCCAGCATAGCCATGGAATGTTGCCGGGTGGCTTCACGGCACCGCGACGGGAGCCGACCATCGTCTGCGCAGCGCGATCAGCCGAACGCCGGTCATCGTGGCCGCGGCGATCGCGAGCGGGATCACGCCGGTCTGACCGACCCGGTGCAGGACGGTCACCAGCACGGCGCCGCCGAGGGCGACCACCGCGTAGATCTCTCGTTGCAACACCACCGGGATCTCGCCGGTGAGCAGGTCGCGGGTCAGGCCTCCGCCGATCGCTGTGAGCATCCCCACCAGGCAGGCGCCGACCGCGGGCACGCCCGCTTCGATCGCCTTCACCGTGCCGGTGACGGTGAACAGACCGAGACCGGCGGCGTCCAGCGCCAGCACCGTACGCCGCACCCGGTGCAGTGCCGGGTGCAGCCAGAACGCCGCGATCGAGGCGGCCACCGCGGTCACCGCGTAACGCCAGTCGGCGAACGCCAGCGGGGGCGCGGCACCGATCACCAGGTCGCGCAGGATGCCACCGCCGAGCGCGGCCGCGAAGCCGACGAACGCGACACCGAACAGGTCGAGTCGTTTCGCGACGCCGGCCGAGGCGCCGGAGGCGGCGAACACCGCCACACCGATCAGATCCGCGACGAGCAGCGGATATCCGCCCGTCACGCCTTGATCAGGCCTTCATGGCTTCGTAGATCTCCTTGCACTGCGGGCACACCGGCGATCCGGGCTTCGGCGACTTGGTCACCGGGAAGGTCTCACCGCAGAGCGCGATCACGTGAGTGCCCATGACGGCGCTCTCAGCGATCTTCTCCTTACGGACGTAGTGGAACATCTCGGGACCGGTGTCGGTGTCCTGAGTTTCCGGACGCTCCAGGATCTGGGTGCTCACGGTTATCTGCCCTTCTGAAAATAAGCCAAGCTCCAGCCGCCAAGTCTGACACCTCACGCCGGACCGGTCCAACGACAACGCGACGGGTCTCACGTGCGGTCCCGGGATCATGACCGCGGCCCGCACCGTACGGTTTACCCCGTGACTGACTTCGCGATTCGATACGGCGAGCACGTGACCCGTGCCCGGCGGGACGGCCGTCCGGTGGTGGCCCTGGAGAGCACGATCATCTCGCACGGGCTGCCGCACCCCGACAACATCCGGGTGGCGCGAGAGATCGAGCAGGCGGTCCGGGACAACGGGGCGGTGCCGGCCACCATCGGCATGATCGACGGCGAGGTGATCGTCGGCCTGGAGGACGCCCAGGTGGAGCGTCTGGCGTCGGCCGAGGCGGTGGCCAAGCTGTCGGTGCGTGACCTGGCGATCGCGGCCGCCCGGCGCTCCGACGGGGCGACCACCGTGGCGGCCACCAGCGCGATCGCCGCGGCGGCCGGGATCGGCGTGTTCGCCACCGGCGGGCTGGGCGGGGTGCATCGGGAGGCGAACGTCACGTATGACGAGTCGGCCGACCTGACCGCGCTGGCCCGTACCCCGATCGTCGTGGTCTGTGCCGGTGTCAAGTCGATCCTGGACGTGGGCGCCACGCTGGAGCGGCTGGAGACCCTCGGCGTCTCCGTCGCCGGTTACCGGACCAGCCGCTTCCCCGGCTTCTTCATCACCGACGGCGGCTTCGACCTGGACTGGCAGCTCGACTCGCCGGAGCAGGTGGCCGACTTCATCAAGGCCCGCGCCGACCAGGGTGTCGCCGAGGCCGCGCTGGTGCTGGCCAATCCGCTGCCGGCCGACGAGCAGCTGGAGCCGGCCCTGCACGACCGGACCCTGGCGACCGGACTGAACCTGCTGGCCGAACAGAACATCACCGGTAAGGCGGTCACCCCGTTCCTGCTGGGGCACTTCCACTCCAGCACCGAGGGCCGGAGCCTGGCGGTCAACATCCGGATCATCCTGCGCAACGCCGCCCTGGCCGCGCAGATCGCCGTGGCCGCGACCGACGGCTCGACGGCGCCTGTCGGTTTCGCCGTGCCGGCATGATCCTCGTCGTCGGCGACCTGGTCACCGATGTCCTGGTCGAGCACCACGGAGAGATCCGGGCGGGCTCGGACACGGACGCGGAGATCCGGGTCGCCGGTGGCGGCCAGGGCGCCAACACCGCGGCCTGGCTGGCCCACGCGGGCCAGGAGGTGACGTTGATCGCCGCGGTCGGCGACGACCAGCCCGGACGCGACCGGGTGAGCGAGCTCACCGCAGCCGGGGTGCGATGCGCGGTGCAGGTTCTGCCGGGCGTCGCCACCGGCAGCGTGGTGGTGCTCACCGGCACGACCGAACGCACCATGATCACCGACCGGGGTGCCTCGCTGCGCCTCGAACCGGACCATGTCACCGCCGCGATCAGCGCCGCACCGGCCGGCAGCCACCTGCACCTCTCCGGCTATCCGCTGCTGCACGCCGGCTCCCGTCCGGCGGGCCGGGCGGCCCTCACGGCCGCCACCCGGCGGGGTCTCACGGTGAGCGTCGACGCGGCGTCCGCGGCCCCCTTGCGCGAGGCCGGGGCCTTCCTGGACTGGGTACGGGGAACCGACCTGCTCCTGTGCAACGCGGACGAGGCCGACGTGCTCGCCGGTCCGGGCAGCGCGGCCGAGCAGGCGGGGCGGCTGACCGCGCACGTACGCAACGCGGTGGTGAAACAGGGCGCGGCCGGGGCGGTGTGGGTCGGGCCGGACGGCGTGTTCCCGGTGGCCGCCTCGCCGGTGCCGGTGAAGGACCCGACCGGCGCCGGTGACGCCTTCGCGGCCGGGCTGCTCACGGCATGGCACGCGGGCTCGTCGCCGTCCGCCGCGTTGCGGGCCGGCGCGGTGCTGGGCGCCCTGGCCGTCTCCCGGATCGGCGCCCGCCCGGCTCCACGCTGACCGGGTCGACTCAGTCGGCGCGGGGCCGGGCCTCGTCGATCACCTCGGAGTCGATGGTGATGTAGTCGGGCTCCGGCGACGGCTCGGTCAACGCCCGGCGGACGTCCTCGCGAGCGGCCGCGTCGGCGGCGCGCTCGGCCTTGGATTTGGGTGGGCGATCGTTCGCGATCAGCACCGCCATCCAGGGCAGCAGAACCATCCCGAGCGCGCAGAGGGTCAGCCAGACCGGCAGCAGCGGCACCCGGGCGCTGATCAGGATCCCGCCGAGGATCAGGCACAGAGCCCGGACGCTCATCATCGTCACGTAGCGGACCTGGCGGCCGCGGAGCTGATCGTCCTGGCTGCGAGCGGCATCGGTGATCAACACCGGACGCTCCGGGTGCTTCTTCACGCGAGGTCTCCGATCGACCCCGTCATCCTCCCACCGGCTGGGCCATCGTGCCCAGCGGGCCGGGACTCAGGCCTCCTTGGCCGCTTTCGCCTCGGCCTTGACCTGCTTCTTGTAGGCCCGGACCTTACCCAGCGACTCGGCGTCGACGATGTCGGCCACCGACTTGTAGGAGCCCTCCTCGCCGTAGCCGCCGGCCGCCTCGCGCCAGCCCTCCGGACGCACGTCGTAGAGCTTGCCGAGCAGCGCCACGAAGATCTGGGCCTTCTGCTTGCCGAAGCCGGGCAGCGCGAAGATCCGTCGATAGAGCTCGGCGCCGTCGGCCACACCGCGCCAGAGGCCGGCGGCATCCCCGTCATACTCGTCGGCGATCACCCGGCAGACCTCCTGCGCCCGGGCCGCCATCGCCTTCGGGAAACGGTGCAGGGCGGGCGGCTCGGAGAAGATCGCGACAAGCGCCTCCGGGTCGAAGTCGGCCAGTTCGGCGGCGGTCGGCTCGTGCCCGAGCCGCTGCGCCAGCACCCACGGCGAGGTGAACGCCTTCTCCAGGGTGATCTGCTGGTCCAGCACGATCCCGAGGGTCACCGCGAGCGGGTCGCGGTTGAGGAGGTCGTTGGCTTCGGCCGGCACCGGCAGGGAGAACGTCACGACCTCATGATGGCAGGTTCGGCCCGGGCCTCGATCCGGCGGACCGTCTCCGCCGCGAGGTCGCGCATCAGATCCAGTTCGTCCTGGTCGAAATCGCGCGGTCGGACGTCCAGCGCGCACAGCCCGCCGAGGACCGCGCCTCCGGCGGAGATCAACGGCGCTCCGATGTACGCCCGCACGCCCTCGAAGGTGACCAGGGGGTTGTCCCGGAACTCCGGGTGCCGGGTCAGGTCGCTGACGTGATGGGCGGCGTGGGAGCGCAGCATCGGGAGGCAGAACGCCCATTCGACGGGTGTCCCACCGACCTCGCCCACCCACTCCGGGATCGGCCCCCGGCCGGCGAGGAAGACCTGCGCGCCGTCGAGCAGGCTGTCCACGATCGCGAACGGCATGCCCAGCCGGTCGGTGACCGATTCCACGATCTCGTCCAGGTACGGACGTGCCAGCTGGACGTCCATGCCGAGCCGGGCCACGTCGAGCAGGCGGCGCCGGTCGACCAACTCGGGGTAACGCTCCAGGATCACGCCTGGACCGTCCTCGCCAGCGCCTCATAGGTGATGATGCGGACCTTGAGCGAACGTCCGGCCACCCGGCTCAGCTCGCCCACCTCCATCACGTGTTCGGCCACCTTACGCAGGTCGGCCGAGGTGGTGATCGGCCGCCGCAGGCCGAGCGCCTGCACGGACAGACTCCACAGGCCCTCGGCCATCTGCAGGCCGACGAGATCCGCCAGGGCCTTCACGGCATCCTGCTCGGTCGGCTGGTCGTGGCCGTAGGTATCGGCGCGGGCCATGGCGCTACCTCTCGCTGGGCTGGTCAGAACAGTTCGATGAGGGGTTCGACATCGGTGTGCGCGGCGCCTCCGGTCTGCTCGGCGTGGGTGCTCCGCTGCCGGGACATCACGTGCTTGGCGCTCAGATCCTCCACACTGATCATGCGGGCCATCAGGTCCTCCTCGGAGAGGGCGCCACGGGCGTACGCCGCGACGTCCTCGGCCTGCCGCCGGACGTCGCCGACCGCGTCCGCCACGTGCTCGAGCATCTGCCGGCTGATGTCCTGGAACTGCACGTGGCCGACGGCGCCGGTGGTCTCCGAGGTGAGCGCCGCCGAACTGCGCTGCACCTGGTCCGCGGCGCTGACCGTGTCCTTGAGGATGCCGGTGACCATCTCCGACATCTCCCGCTGGGCGTTGGCGATGCCACCCAGTCGGCGGGTCATCGCGGTCTCCTCCTGCACCACCGGGATCTCCTGATCCCGGTCGAACTGGCTGTCGTCGGAGAGCACCGCGTCCAGCTTGGCGGTCAGGTCACCGATGTTCGAGCCGATGCCGTGCGCCGCCTCGGCCGACCGGTGGGCCAGCTTGCGTACCTCGTCGGCGACCACCGAGAAGCCCTCACCCGCCTCACCGGCCCGGACCGCCTCGATCATCGCGTTGAGCGCGAGGATGTTGGTGGCCCGGCTGACCTCCTCGATCTGCTTGACGTGCTGGTCGAGCTCACGCATCTGCTCGACCAGCGCCCGGATCTGGTGGTCACGGTGCAGGAAGTACGAGATCAGGCGCCCGACCAGCTGGTCGTTGCCGGCACTGACCTGGCTCAGCTCGGTCTCGGTCCGGCTGAGGGTGCCGGCGAGCTGCGCGACGTCGCCGGCCATCACCTCCGCCAGCGAGTCGACCTTCACCAGCTGTTGGATGATCGCGTGCGCGGCTTCGCCGGTCTGCTCGATGACGTCACGCACATGCCCGTCGACCACGTCACAGTACGACGGGACCGGATCGAGCGCGCCGGCCACCACGTCGGGGCGCAGCGCAGGCTCCTCCGGCTCGGCCGGTGTCATCGAGAGCTTGCGGAGAAGACTTGGCATGCGATACCTCCGTTTCGCCGGTCAGTCGATCAGGCCCCGGGGAGAACCTGCTTGATCACGCCGAGGAGCTGGTCCGGGCCGACCGGCTTGACCAGCCATCCGGTGGCTCCGGCGGCCTTGGCCTCGGCCCGCTTGGTCTGCTCCGACTCGGTGGTCAGCATGAGAATCGGGGTGAAGCGCATGCCCGGGGCCTTGCGGGCCTCGCGGGCGAAGGTGATCCCGTCCATCTGCGGCATGTTCACGTCGCTGATGATCAGGTTCGGCTTGACGCCCTTGCCGAGCTTGTCGAGCGCCTCCTTGCCGTGTCCGGCGGTCTCGACCGCGTAACCGGCCTTGGTCAGGATCGCCTTGAGGCTCATGAGCATGGTGGCGGAGTCGTCGACGAGCATCACAGTGGTCATGGAGGATCGCTTCCCTGCTTGTGGGCTGGGCCACTGCTCGTCGTGAGCAGTGGCAGCACCTGAGCCGCCAGGAAGGCGTCATTCGGCGCTGAAGAAATCTTCGGCTTGAAAAGCAGCAGGGCCTGGAGTGCGCCGGTGTGCAGATGGTTGCAACGGCGCAGGGAGATCTTCGGCCGCTTGGCGGTGCGCAGCCAGCCGGTCAACTGCTCGACCTCGTCGACCGTGACGACGCCGACCAGGTTGGCGGTCTCCTCATGCAACTCGAGTGGCAAGACCGAGCACCTCCTTCATGTTGAGCACCAGCAGGACCAGGCCGTCGCCGAGCAGCGCGGTGCCGGAGAACTCGTCGGCATACGCGAGCAGGCCCTCCATCGGCTTGAGGATCACGTCCACCTCGCGGTGGAACTGTTCGACCAGCAGCCCGACCCGCTGGTTGTTCACGCTGACCACGAGGATCGGCCGGTCGGCTCCCTCGGCGAGCGTCCACGGCATGTCCAGGGCGCGGGCCAGGTCGATCACCGGGACCACCTCGCCGCGCATCATCACCACCTCCTGGTGCAGCACCCGGCTCATCTCGCCGGCCGGGACCCGTACCGTCTCGACGACCAGGTCCACCGGGATGCCGAACCGCTGCCCGGCGACGCTGACCACCATCACCTGGGTGACCGCCATCGACAGTGGCAGTCGCAGTCGGGTGGACGTGCCCTGGCCCAGCTTGGAGCGCATGGTGACGGTGCCGCCGAGCTTCTCCACGCTGGCCCGGACCGCGTCCATCCCGACTCCCCGTCCGGAGAGGTCCGAAACCTGGTCGGCGGTCGAGAATCCCGGGCGGAACACCAGGTCGACCGCCTCGGTGTCGGAGAGCGACTCCAACTCCTCCTCGGAGATCAGGCCCTTCTCGTACGCCTTGCGCTTGACCCGTTCCGGGTCGACGCCCCGCCCGTCGTCGGAGACCTCGACGATCACCGCGTCGCCGTCGGCCACCGCCGCGAGGGTCAGCCGGGCCGCGCCGTGCTTGCCCGCCGCGATCCGCTCGTCGGACGGTTCGATGCCGTGGTCGAGGCTGTTGCGCACCAGATGCACCAGCGGGTCGCCGAGCGCCTCGATCACGTCCTTGTCGGCCATCGTGTCCTCGCCCTCGGTGACCAGCTCGATGGTCTTGCCGAGCCGGCGGCTCAGGTCGCGGACGAGTCGCGGGAACCGGCCGAACGCCACCGACAGCGGGAGCATCCGAACGTCCATCACGGCGGCCTGAAGTTCCTCGGCGATCCGGTGCATGCCGGCGTACTGGTCCTTGATCCGACGGCTGAGCACCCGGCTGCCGAACTCCTCCTCGGCCGCGTCGGCCAGGAAGGTCAGGCCGTTCTTGGCCACGTTCAGCTCGCCGACCAGCTCCATCAGCCGGTCCACCTTCTCCTGGTCGACCTTGAGGACCCGGGTGCCGACCTGGCCACCGGGGTCGTCGGCGCGGCCGGCCATCTCGGCCGGAACCACCATCGGGGCCGGTGGCGGCACCGCCACGTCGGAGGTGTCCGGGACGACCGGGGCCGGCGCCGGGGCGGCCTCACCGGCGAGCCGGACGACCGTCGCGATCAGCTCGTCCGGACCGGCCTCGGTCAGATCCACCGCCAGGCCGAGGGCCCGGGCCGCCGCGGCGACCGCGTGCCGTACCGACCGCAGCCGGGCACCCTCGAGGACGACGCCCTCCATCGTCAGGGTGCGGTGCGCGGCGTGCAGCACGGCCCGGGCGTCGGCGGCGAGCTCCGAGTCGATCATCGGGGTGATCGCGACGGTGACCGGCACCTCCGCGGTGAGCGGAGGCTCGCCACTGAGGTGCCTGGTGATCGCGCCGGAGTCCAGCTCGACGATGTGGATCTGGTCGGGCACGTACCGGAACAGGTATTCCAGCTCGCCGAGCGCGGCCCGGGTGGCCAGCACGAACGAGAGCATGCAGGTGTATTCGTCGTACTCGTCCGGGTCGGGCCAGGTCTGCGGCTGCACCACGCCGAGCCGTTCCAGGCCGGGCACCTGCCGGGCCAGGTGCAGGGGGTCCTCGGCCCGGAAGAAGCAGTCGGTGTCCGGCGTGTAGTAGACGAACCGCATGCTCGACGAGGTGGTGGCCAGCCAGGCGGCGATCTCGGTGAGCCATTCGGCGTCGAACCACGCCAGCCAGTCGGGGGCGGCGTCGATCACCGGCGCCGGTACGCCCACGGCCGCGGCGGCGGGTTCGGTGTCGCCGCCGAGCGGGGCACGCAGCTTGGTGATCAGCCCGGCCGCGTCGGTCCCGGCGCCGGCCGGAAGCCGTTCGTGCGCGGTGACGTGGGCCAGCCAGCCGCGGATCAGATCGAAGGCGGCCAGCAGGTCGTCGGTCATCTGCGAGTCGAGCGCCAGCCGGCCGCCACGGACCGCGTCCAGCAGGTCCTCGGCGGCGTGGGTGAGCCGGGTCAGCTCCGGGAAGTCGAAGAGGCCGGACGAGCCCTTGAAGGTGTGTGCGGCCCGGAACACCTCGTTGACCAGCTCCGGGTCGCCGGGCACCCGTTCCAGTTGGAGCAACCCCTCGTCGACCTGGGCCAGCAGGTCGTTGGCCTCGGCGAGGAACTGCGCGAGCAGCGGGTTCATGCGGCGTCCCTCCCGGCGGTCAGCATCGTGGCGATCCGGGCCAGCCGGTCGCCGGCCACCGGTTTGACCAGGTAGAGGTTCGCGCCGGCCTGGTACGCCCGGTCGGCGTCGCCGGGCCGGTCCTCGGTGCTGATCATCACGACCGGGGCGTCGCTGCCGACCGTCTCCGAACGCAGCGTCTCGACGCAGGTGTAGCCGTTCATCCGTGGCATGTTCACGTCGACCACGAACAGGTCGAACGAGGCGCCGAGGGCCGCCTCGACCGCCTCCAGGCCGTTCGCCGCCTCGCTCACCTCGAACCCGGCCCCGGTGAGCAGGCTGGAGTGGTAGAGCCGCACCGTTGCGGCGTCGTCGACGACGAGCACCCGGGCTCGGGTCGGGGTGTCCGCGGTCATCACTTGGCTCCGCTCGGTCGCTGGTAGACGAGGCCCTCCGGCAGGCGGGTCGGCGTGAAGATCGGCGAGATCCGGCTCATCGACTCGGAATGGCCGAGGAACAGGTAGCCGCCGGGTCGCATCGCGCCGTACAGGTTCTCGGCGGCCCGGCGGCTGGACAGCTCGTCGAAGTAGATGAGCACGTTGCGGCAGAAGACGACGTCGAAGTCGCGGAACGCCCGCATCGAGGCGGTGTCGCAGATGTTCACCCGGTGCAGGGTCACCGCGCTGCGGATACCCTCGTCGACCTGGTAGCGGCCGGACCCGACGGCGACGAAGTACTTGCTCAGCCAGGTCTTCGGCACTCGTTGCACGGACCGTTCGCCGTAGCTGGCGTGTGCCGCCTTGGCGAGCACGTCGCTGTCGATGTCGGCGCCGTGGATCTCGACGTCCACGTGGTCGATCTGGTCCCATTCCTCGAGAAGACGGAGAGCGATCGAGTACGGCTCCTCGCCGGTCGAGCACGGCAGCGAGAGGATCTTCACCGGCCCGGTCATCCGTCCGACGCCCCCGCGGGCCGCCAGTACGTTGGGCAGCACCGTGCTGAGCATGGCGTCGAACTGGTAGTCCTCGCGCAGGAAGTAGGTCTCGTTGACGGTGAGCTGATTGATCAGGTCCTGGACCATGTCGCCCCGGTCGGCCGTCCGCAGCGCCGCAAACCAGCTCGCGAACGTGTCGTACCGGGAGTTGCGAATGCAGGCGTCGATCCGTTTGTCGACGAAGTACCGCTTCGACGCGGTGAAGTGGATCCCGGTGCGCTTGTAGAAGTAGTCGCAGAACCGAGTGAAGTCGGCGTCGGACAGCCCCGTGGCGGCAGCGCTCGTCATCACGCCGTCCCGGTCAGCCGGGGCAGTGCCGCGTTCACCGTGAACCGTAGGAACGGGTCGTCCGGGAATCGCTCCACGGCGTCGCGCAGCAACTGGGCGTCCTCGGCCGTGGCCGACGGGAGCAGCGCGTCGATCGCCCCGGTCACCACGTTCGGGTGCGGGTCCTCACAGATCATCTTGACCAGCCAGGTGTGCGCCTCCGGATGTGGCAGGTCGGCCAGCACCATCGCGGTCATCACGCGGACGTCGTGGTCGGGGGCGGCCAGCAGGTTCGGCAGCAGCGCCGGGACCGACTGCGGCATGGTGGCCAGAGCCGCCGCGACCGCGGTCCGCAGCACGGCCTCGTCGCTGGCCAGGTGCACCGCGAGCCCGCCGGCCACCTCCTCGGTGTCGCGGGCCGCGAGCGTGGTGAGGATCGACTCCAGAACCCGGGGATCCTCCTCGGTGCCCACTCGGGCCAGCAGTTCCGGCACCGCCTCGGCGACGTCGACCAGGCCGAGGGCGGCCTCCCGCCGGCAGTCCGGGTCGGGGTCGTCCAACTGGCTCAGCAGTGTCCCGGTGTCGGGTGGTTCGGGCAGGACCTCCTCCGGCTGCTGGGGGGCCTGCTTGCGGACGAGTCCCATCGTGCTTCCCTCTTCCTCGGCGCTCAGCGACGGCCGCTCAGCGGACCCAGTCGGCCAGCTTCTCGGCGATCTCGTAAGACGGCAGCACCACGGTGGCCCCGCCCCGGCGAGCCAACTCCCCCGGCATGCCCCAGACCACGGCCGTCTCCTCGGCCTCGGCGATGGTTCGGCCACCGCCCTCCTTGACCACCGCCATCTCCTTGGCGCCGTCGTCGCCCATGCCGGTGAGCAGCGCGCACACCAGCCGGCTGGGGTCGATGTAGCGGCGGGCCGAGGCGACCAGCCGGTCCACGCTCGGATGCCAGCGGTACTCGGGCGTGGACGGCACGCTCTTGACGATCAGGCCGTCGGTCCGCCGGGCCACCACCACGTCGGCGTTGCCCCGCCCGATGTAGATGTTCCCGCGCTGCACCGTCATGATCCGGTCGACCTCGTGCACCCGCAGCGCGCAGATCTCGTCGAGGCGGCGGGCCAGCGCCCCGGTGAACGAGGCCGGAATGTGCTGGGCCACCACCACCGGCGCCCCGAGCGTGCCGGGCAACTGCGGGAGCAGATCGGACAGCAGGGCCGGGCCGCCCGTCGACGATCCGATCAGAACCAGGTCCACCGCGCCGACGGCGCCGATCTCGCGCTGCGGCGGCACCGCGGTCCGCCGACTCTGCGCCTTGAGCCGGGCGCTCAGACCACCGGCCCGCTTGATTTTCGCGGCCGACGCGTTGCGCACCTTGTTGATCAGGTCAGTCGACACCTCGTCGATGTTCAGCGACACCGTGCCGCCCGGCTTCGGCACGTAGTCCACCGCCCCCAGCTCCAGCGCCTCCAACGTGACCAGGGCGTTGTGCTCGGTCAGCGAGGAGACCATCACCACCGGGGTGGGCTGCTCCTCCATGATCCGGGCCAGGCAGGTGAGCCCGTCCATCTCCGGCATGTTGATGTCCAGGGTCACCACGTCGGGTTGGAGGCGGCCGAGCTGTTCCAGCGCGTCCACCCCGTTCCGGGCGGTGTGCACCTCGAACCCGCCGGCCTCCGCGAGGATCCCCTTGAGCGCGCGCCGCATCAGCGCCGAGTCGTCGACCACGAGTACGGACGTAGGCACCGCGAGACTCCGATCAGACCCCGACGAGCGCCTCGTCGGCGACCGTCACGCACAACTCCGCGGCCTGATCCGCCTGCCCCGCCGCGAGCAACTGGTCCACCTGGACGAGCAGGAGCATCCGCTGCTGGTCCGGCAGGTTCGCCACCCGGGACACCACCCGCGCCTGTTCGGCGGAGAGCTCCGGGGCCGGCTCCAGCACGTTGCGGCCGACCCGGGCCACCTCGGCCACCGAGTCCACGATGAACCCGGTCCGAACCCCGCCGATGATCAGCACCACGATCCGCTGCCGCTCGTCGCGCTCGGTCCGGCCCAGCCCGAGCCGGGTCCGCAGGTCCACCACCGGCAGCACGGTGCCGCGCAGGTTGACCAGGCCCTCCACGAAGTCGTACGACTTGGGCACCCGGATCAGCGCCTCCGGCACCCGGATGATCTCCTGCACCGCATCGACGTCGACGGCGTACTCCTCGTCGTCGAGGCGGAACACCACGAACAGCTCCTCGTCGCCGCGGCCGTCGTCGGCCGCCCGCTCGTCGACCATGTCGGGCTCGTCCTCCTGCCGATAGTCGGCGATCTCGTTGCGTACCTCCGGCGAGTCGAACATCCGGTTCACGCTCAGCACCGAGACCAGGCGTCTGCCGTCCTCGAGCCGGCACACCGACTCCACCTCGGTCTTGCGGCCCTCCCCGGCCACCACGCTCGGCAGCGGGGCGACCAGTTCGTGCGGCACCCGCAGCACCTCGCGCACGGTGTCCATCACCACGCCCACCACGCCGCCGTCGATGGAGACCACCACGATCCGGTTCTGCGGCTCCAGCGGCGTCACCGGCAGCCCGAAGACCCGGCGCATACTCACCACCGGCAGCAGCCGGCCACGCAGGTCGATCACGCCCAGCACCCGGCTGCCGGCGTTCGGCACGTGACTCACCGACTCGGGGGCCTGCACGATCTCCTGCACCTGGTCGATCGGGAGGGCGTACTCCTGCCCCTCGACGGCGAAACTGACCAGCTCCAGGGTGTCGTCGAGATCGGCGTCGGCGTCGCCCTCGGCGGCGAGCCGGGTCACCGCCGAGCTGTCCCGGCCACCCCGCTTCTCGGAGGCGAGCCGGGTGAACTGGCTGCCGATCAGCCGGTCCACGTCGAGCACCGTGGTCATCTCGCCCTCACCGGACTTGATCACCCCGACCAGGACGTCCGAGTTGACCGTCGACTGCACCGACTCGGCCGACTCCACCTGCTGCGGGTCGATGCTGATCACGCTGGAGACCCGGTCGACGACGAAGCCGAGCGGCACCCCGCCGTCCACCACGATCACCCGGGTGGTCTCGTCGTGCTCGGTCTGCTCCATCGCGCAGCAGATCCGCAGGCTCACCACCGGCAGCACCCGGCCGCGCAGATTGGCCAGGCCCTCCAGCGACGGCGGGCCGAGCGGCACCTTCACCACGGCGGGCATCCGGATGATCTCCTGGACCCGCTGCATCGGGAAGGCGTACCGCTCCCCCGCCATGTCGAACGTGACGAAGTCGCTGTTCTCGTCGAACTCGTCGTCGGCGAGATCGGTGTCGGCGTCCATGTCGTTCCCCGTCCCGCTCAGGCGGCGTTCTGCAGCTCGTCGGCGAGCGCGGCGATCTCCTCGACCGCGGCCGCGAGCTCTTCGGCGCCCTGGGCCTGCTCCCGGGCCGCGGTGGACGCCTGACCGGCCAGTTGCTCGGCCTGGTTGGCCGCCGACGAGATCTGCTCCAGGCCCGACTTGACCTGGCCCAGCGTCTCCGCGATGGCCAGGGCCGACTCGCGGACCTCCTCGTTACCGCCGCGGACCTGCTGCATGTCCCGCTCGATCTCCTCGAGCCGGGCGGTGGTGGCCTTCGCCGACTCCACCTCGGCCAGCGACAGCCGGCTGGTCTCCTCCAGGTCGGCCCGGACCTCGACGATCCGGTCCTGCACCGACTTGACCAGGTCCTTGATCCGGTCGGCGTTGTCCGCCGAGTCTCGGGCCAGGTTGCGGATGTCGGTGGAGACCACGGCGAAGCCCTTGCCGAACTCGCCGGCCCGGGCCGACTCGACCGACCCGTTCACGGCCAGCATGTTGGTCTGGATCGAGACGTTCGCGATGGCGTCCACGATCTTGTCGATCCGCCGGGAGATCTGCTCCAGCTCGGTCACTTTGCGGACGTTCTCGATGCCCTCGCGGGCAGCCGTGCCGATCGCGTTGATCATCGAGTCGACGGCCTGCTTGTTGCCGGCCAGCAGTTCGAGAATCACGTCGGCGCGCTCCACCGCGGCCCCGCCCCGGGTCGACGAGAGCTGGGCGCCCTGTTCGATCTGGTTCACCGCCTCGGCGGTCTGCTGGCCTTTCTCGGCCGCCGTACGCGCGCCGGTGTTGATCTCGTTGATCGCCACGTTGATCTGGCTGGCCGCCCGGTTGATCTCCTCCACCGCGGCCGACAGCTCCTCGGCCGCGGACGCGACCTCCTCGGCGCTCTTGGCGATGTCGGTGCTGCTGCGCAGGGTCTCCGACACCTCCGCCAGCGACTCGGCGGCCTGATCGCTCTGCCGCAGCGCCTGGGTCTGCTGAGCCACCGTCTGCAGGGACTCCTCGCAGGCCGCGGACTGCTGCTCGGCCGCCGCGGCGATCTCCTCGGACCGCTGCTTGGCACTGGCCGCGGCCTTCTTGGCCTGCCCGGCGGCAGCCGCCATCTCGGTCGCTCCGGCCATGATCGTGCCCATGTCGGCACGGATAGTCTCCAACTGCGAGGTGATCGTCTTGCCCTTCTCCACCTCGCCGCGGGCCGTCTCGGCGGACGTCTGCACCGCACCGGCGATCTCGGTGACGCTGTTGCGCACCTCGTCGATCAGATCGCGGATCTGCCGGGCGCTGCGCTCGCTGGTCTCGGCCAACGTCCGGACCTCGTCGGCGACGACCGCGAAGCCCTTGCCGTGCTGCCGGGCGCGGGCCGCCTCGATGGCGGCGTTCAGTGCCAGCAGGTTGGTCTGGTCGGCGATGTGCGCGACCGTCTTGACGATCTCGCCGATCTCGTCGGCCTGCTTCTCCAGCTCGGTGATGGTCGCCACCGACTCGGTCTGCCTGGTCGACGCGCTGTCCACGTTCGCGAGCAGGTTGCTGATCCCGTTGCGGGTCTCGTTCAGCAGGCCCTGCAGAGCCTGGCTCAGCTCGGCGACCTGCCGGGTGGTCGACTCCTGGCCGCTGACCCGTTCCTCGACCTGGTTCATCGCGGCCAGGCTCTCCTGGGTCGCGCCGGAGGCCTCCTCGGCGCCCGCCGCGATCTGCTGCATCGCCTCGGAGAGCTGCCGGGAGGCCTCGGAGGCCTGGGCGTTCTGTGCGGAGATCTCGGCGGTGGCGGCGGCGATCCGCTCGGCCGCCTGCTGCTGCTTCGCCACCGAGCGGGCCTGGCGCCGATTCGCGTCCGGGTCGCCTCCCCGGGCCGGGCGGGCCGCCGCCGGCTGACCGGCCGGGCGGGCTGCTCGAGACGTGTCGGCGCCGCGCCCGGTGGCGGTGCTGGTGAGGGGCATGGGTTGAACTCCCATCTGGGTCCGGTCGATCCGGCGCACGGATGTGCAAGTCGTGTGCAAGTCGCCAGGATCGGGGCACGTCGGTCGCTCTCCATCGGAGCTCACATTTCGACGACCCCCTCCGACCAGGCAAATCCTGGCACCGCCCGAAAGCCCGACGAGGAGATATTCACCGAGTTCACGGCGGCCCCGCCGGCGTGGGCACGGGTGGGCCGTTCGGCTAGCGTCAGCGGCGGCCGAACGAGGGGAGAAACGCGTGCGTGCGCTGGTGCAGACGGTGAGCCGGGCGAGTGTGACCGTGGACGGGACGATCGTCGGCAAGATCGAGGACGGCCTGTTGGTGCTGGTCGGCGTGACCCACGACGACACCCCGACCAAGGCCGCCGAGCTGGCCCGCAAGACGTGGGAGCTGCGCGTGCTGGACGACCGCTCGGCCGCCGACCTGGGCGCGCCGCTGCTCGTGGTCAGCCAGTTCACCCTCTACGGCGACGCGCGCAAGGGGCGCCGCCCCAGCTGGAGTGCGGCCGCACCGGCCGAGGTCGCCGAACCGCTGATCGAGGAGTACGTGAAAGCACTGCGCGCCCGGGGAGCGACGGTCGAGACCGGTCGCTTCCGGGCGCACATGCTGGTCGAGTCGGTGAATGTCGGACCGTGCACGGTCCTGCTGGAGCTCTAGGGGTTCAGAAGAACAGGCCGCGGCGGGAGGCGGACTGGCGCAGCCACTGGTCGAGCCGGGACACCCAGTCGATCTGGTCGGCGGACGCGTAGTCGACGTCGAAGCTGCCGAACGCGTCGTGCCCCTCGGTGAAGACGCCACCGCGCTTGTCCAGCTCCAGCACCACCTGAAGCTTCTGCGGGGTCGGCAGGAAGGTCAGCTCCAGCTGGTTGATGCCGCTCGCGTACTGCGGCGGCGGGTAGAACTCGATCTCCTGGTAGAACGGCAGATGCTGCTCCACGCCGTAGACCCGGCCCTGCTCCACGTCGGCCTTGCTGAACCGGAAACCGATCTGCAGCAGCGCGTTGAGGATCCGTTCCTGAGCCGGCAGCGGGTGCACGGCCACCGTGTCCAGATCCGACTTGTCGACCGCGCGGGCCACCTCGAGCTCGGTGGCCAGGCCCATCGTCATGCCGTGCAGGTGCTGGCCGTACACCTCGGTGATCGGGGTCTGCCAGGGCACCTCGAACCGGAACGGCACGTCGTGGCGCACGCCGGGCTCCAGTTTGAACGAACCGGTCAGCCGCTGGCGGTGGAACTCCTGGTTCGACTGGTACTCACTGTCGCCGCTCTCCACCTCGACCCGGGTCATCAGGCCGATCGCCACATATTCGATGTCGACCGCATGGTCGCCGCCGACCACGTGGACCTGACCCTCGAGGTAACCGCCGGGATAGGTGTTCGGGTTGGTCAGCACGGTGTCGACAGACGGGCCGCCCACGCCGAGCGCTTGCATCATTCGCTTGAAGACCACGCAGATCCCCTCCTAGGGCCATGCACATTATCGAGTTCCGGCAAATTCTCCGATGGCCCGAACGCGCACGTTGTCGGTTTGACGACGTCAGGCTTCTCCCCGATTCATGCCACCTGAAGGCTGGCCTCACCTCCGCTTAACGCGCCACGGACGAAGCTAGCCCTCACACCGGCACGGATGCGGCTGGTACGCACGAGACGTTACTCGGGGGAGGGGACTCGAAGTGGTCCTGAACATGAAGGCGTCGGAGTCCATGGCGGCTGAGGACAGCATGACCGACGATGTCGAGCCGCTGGCCGACCTGGACGCCACGGACGAGCGCGGCGTTTCCGCCGACCTGGTCCGCGCCTACCTCAACGGCATCGGCCGGACCCGGCTGCTGACCGCCGTCGAGGAGGTCACGCTCTCCAAGCGCATCGAGGCGGGCCTCTACGCCGAGGAGAAGCTGCCGGCGGCGCCCGCCGACCTGGCGCCTCTTCTGCACATCATCGCCGCGGAGGGCAAGGCCGCGAAGAACCACCTGCTCGAGGCCAACCTCCGGCTCGTGGTCAGCATCGCGAAGCGCTACACCGGTCGCGGCATGGCCTTCCTCGACCTGATCCAGGAGGGCAACCTCGGCCTGATCCGCGCGGTCGAGAAGTTCGACTACACCAAGGGCTACAAGTTCTCCACGTACGCCACCTGGTGGATCCGGCAGGCCATCACCCGCGCCATGGCCGACCAGGCCCGCACCATCCGCATCCCGGTGCACATGGTCGAGCAGGTCAACCGGATGGTCCGCTGCCGGCGTGACCTGGCCGCCCAGCTCGGCCGGGAGCCCGGCATCGCCGAGATCGCCAAGGCGATGGACGTGCCGGAGTTCCAGGTCATCGAGCTCATCTCGTACGACCGGGAGCCGGTCAGCCTGGACCAGGCGGTCGGTGAGGACGGCGAGAGCGCCCTCGGTGACTTCGTCGCCGCGGTCGACCCGAACGTTCCCGGTGAGGGCCACACCCAGGGCGAGCTGCGCAGCGAGGTGGAGATCGTGCTGTCCACCCTCTCCGAGCGGGAGTCCGCGGTGATCCGACTGCGCTTCGGCCTGGACGACGGCCGGCAGCGCACCCTCGACGAGGTGGGCCGCGAGTTCGGGCTCAGCCGCGAGCGGATCCGCCAGATCGAGAAGGTGACGATGCTCAAGCTGCGTGACCCGGAGCGGGCGTCCCGCCTCGAGGCCTACGCCTCCTGATCTAAACGCTTCTCAACCTCCGGGGGCCGGTGTCCGGCCGGGCCCCCGGGTCGCCGAACTCGATCGCGGCGTGCAGCACGGACCAGCCGTCCGGGCGGGCCAGTACCGGGTTCAGCGTCAGCGACCGGACCCGCGGGTGCTCGTCGGCCAGCCGGCCCACCCGCAGCAGCAGATCGATCAGGGCGGCCCGGTCCACCGGCGTGGACCCGCGGTAACCGTGCAGGAGCGGGGCCGCCCGTGGCTCGTCGACGAGTGCCTCGGCGGCCCGGTCGGTGAGCGGCGCGGCCCGCCACGCCAGATCGCCCAGCAGTTCGCTGGCCACGCCACCGAGACCGAATCCGATCACCGGGCCGAACGCCGGGTCCTCGACCATCTCGACCGTGCAGGCGACACCCGGCGGGACCATGGTCTGCACCAGGACGTCCGGACCGAAGGCGTCGGCCAGTTCGCCGTACGCCACTCGTACCCCCTGCTCGTCGGAGACCGCGAGGCGCACCGCGCCGAGGTCGATCCGATGCCGCAAGGCCCCTCCGGCCGCCTTGAGCGCGACCGGGAAACCCAGCTGGACCGCCGCGGCGACGGCCTCGTCCACACTGTGCGCGAGCGTCGACGGCAGCACCCGGATGCCGTAGGCGGCGAGCAGGCCGGTCGGTGACTCGGCGGCGACCGCGGCCTCCGCGGCGACCGGATCCACGCCGGACAGAGCGGGCATGACGCCCGGCGGACGGCGTAGCCAGTCGGCGTAGCCCATCACCCGGGACAGCGCGCGAACCGCCTCCTCAACCGATGGATAGGCGGGCACCCGCGGTGGCGCCTGACCGAAGACCATCGTCGCGACAGTCGGTTTCTCGCCGGCCAGGGCCACGCTCGCCAGCGCGGCGGCGAAATCCGCGTCCTCGTCGGCGTGCCGGCCGGGCATCGGCGGCGCGAAGACCACCACCAGCGCGTCCACCGACGGGTCGACGGACGCGTCGGCGAGCGTGTCGGCGAGATCGTGGGCGTCCGCCTCGGGGCCGGTGTCGCGCGGGTAACCGTCGGCCACCACCAGCCCGGCCGACCGGCAGGCGACCACCGCCAACTCGGCCAGCGCCGACGAGTTGCCGACCACGGCGACCCGCCGGCCGGCCGGCAGCGGCTGGTGGGCGAGCAGCATGCCGACGTCGAAGAGTTCCTGGACGGTGTCCACCCGGATCACCCCGGAACGGGCGAACAGGGCGGTCACCGCGTGCGCGTCGGGGCTCGGCGCGTCACCCGACAGACCCGGCGGGCGGGTCGCCGAGGCCACCGCCACCACCGGTTTGACCCGGCTGATCCGACGGGCCAGCCGGGCGAACTTGCGCGGGTTGCCGAACGTCTCCAGGTAGAGCAGGACCACGTCGGTGCCCGGATCGTCCTGCCAGTACTGCAACAGGTCGTTGCCAGACACGTCGGCCCGGTTACCGGCCGACACGAAGCTGGACAGGCCCAGGCCGCGCCGATCGGCCTCGGCCAGCAGGGCGACCCCGAGCGCGCCGCTCTGGCTGAAGAAACCGACCCGGCCCGCCTTCGGCAGGCGTGGCGAGAGGGTGGCGTTCAGCCGTACCGCCGGGTCGGTGTTGGCGATCCCGAAGCTGGACGGGCCCACCACCCGCAACCCGGCCGCCCTCGCCGCCTCGACCAGGCCGCGCTGCTGCGCGGCACCCTCCGGACCGGTCTCGGCGAAGCCCGCCGAGACCACCACCCCGCCGCCCGCGCCCGCGCGGGCGGCATCCGTCCCGGCCTCCGCCACCCGATCGGCCGGCACGGCGATCAGGGCCAGGTCGATCGGCACACCGGCGTCGACGGCGCTGCGGTACGCCGGAAGCCCGGCCACCCGCTCGGCTGAGGGATGCACGGGCACCACCTGCCCGGTGTAGCCGCCGTCGCGCAGATTGCCGAGCATGTGCGCGCCGATCCCGTGGCCGGTCGCGCTGGCGCCGTAGACGGCGATGCCCCGGGGCGCCAGCAGCCGGGCGATCGAGCGGGCCTCGGTCAGGTGCTCGCGGGACTCCTGCACCTCGCGCGATTTCTCGGTCGGCTCGATCGGGAAGCTCAGATGGACCACACCGTCGGCGTAGCGGCGCTGCACCTGGTAGCCGGTGTCGCCGAAGACCCGCAGCATCCCGTTGTTCTCCGGGAGGACCTCGGCGACGAAGCGGGTGATCCCGTTCTCCCGGGCCGCGTCGGCGAGATGCTCCAGCAGCACCGAACCGATCCCCCGGCCCTGGAGCGCGTCCTCCACCACGAACGCCACCTCGGCCTCCGGCGAGTCCGGGCCGAGCCGTTCATACCGTCCGACCGAGGTGATCCGGCCCTCGGCGAGCGTCACGAACGCCTCACGGTCGCGGTGGTCGACGTTGACGAAACGCTGAAGGTCGCGCTCGGGGATCCGGGGGTACGGCGAGAAGTAGCGGAGGTAGCGGGTGCGATCGCTCATCCGGGAGTGGAAGTCCACGATGGCCGGAGCGTCCTCCGGCCGGATCCGGCGCAGGTGGACGGCCGTCCCGTCGGAGAGGAGAACGTCTGCGCTGCGCTCCATGAGTCAGTCCCGGGGATCGTGGGGGTCCAGGCCGTGCAACGGGAAGACCGCGGTCCGGGTGGCGAGAACGGCCCGGTCCACCGGGTCGTCGCTCGTCCCCGGCCAGGACTCCAGCGGGGGCTCGGTCCCATCGGTCATCGCCTCCGGAATGGTAGCCCCCGGCCGGCGGGCCGCGGCCAGCGCGCGCCACCGCTGCGGGATCCGGGTCTCCGGTGCCAGCGGCTCCCCGGTGGCCACCGCGAGCAGGTGCGCCCAGGCCCGCGGAACCACCTCGACCAGGGCGTATCCGCCGCCGCCGGTGGCCACCCAGCGGCCGTCGCAGACCTCGTCGGCCAGCGCGCGCATGGCGATGTAGGCGGCGCGCTGCCCGTCCACCGACAGCCGCAGGTCGGCCAGCGGGTCGAGCCGGTGGGCGTCGGCGCCGCACTGGCTGATGATGATCTCCGGGGCGAACGCCCGGACCACCGACGGCACCACCGCGTGGAAGGCCCGCAGCCAGCCGGCGTCGTCGGTGCCCGGCGGCAGCGGCACGTTGACCGAGGTGCCCTCGGCGTTCGGCCCGCCCGTCTCGTCGGCGAAGCCGGTGCCCGGGAAGAGCGCCAGCGGCGACTCGTGCAGGCTGATCGTGAGCACCCGGGGGTCGTCGTAGAACGCGGTCTGCACCCCGTCGCCGTGGTGCACGTCGACGTCGATGTAGGCCACCCGCTGCGCGCCCTGCTCCAGCAGCCAGGCGATGGCCACGGCCGGGTCGTTGTAGACGCAGAAGCCGGCCGCGCGGGCGGGCATCGCGTGGTGCAGGCCGCCGGCCACGTTCACCGCCCGGCGGGCCACGCCGTGCCAGACCGCCTGGGCCGCGGCCAAAGTGGCGCCGCAGATCCGGGCCGAGGCCTGATGCATGTCGTCGAAAACCGGATTGTCCGGTGTGTTCAGTCCCCAGCCGGAGAAGAACGGATCGATCGGGGCGATCCGGACCGCGTCCAGATAATCGGCGCGGTGCACCCGAGTGAGATCGATCTCACTTGCCTCCGCCGGGGCGATCATCTGAACCCCGGGACGGTCCAGAATGCCCAGGTCACGGGCGAGCGCCATGGTCAGCTCGACCCGCACCGGATTGAGCGGATGGTCGCCCATGTCGTACTCGAGCAGGGCACTGTCCCAGACCACCACAGTCGTGTCGTCCGCCATGCCCGCCATGCTGCCATGCGCCGGGCGTCCCCCGGTCGTGGCGATGTGCTGTTAGCACACGTGTTCCGCCGTCGGGTAGGGTCGTCAGGCACTTGTCCGGGGCGGAGGTCAACCCTGCGCAACGCGGTATTATCGCTGCTGGGAGGGCCGCATCGTGAATGATCTCGTCGATACCACCGAGATGTACCTGCGCACCATTCTCGAGCTTGAAGAAGAAGGTGTGCCCGCGCTCCGCGCCCGGATCGCCGAGCGCCTGCACCAGAGCGGTCCCACGGTCAGTCAGACCGTCGCTCGGATGGAGCGCGACGGCCTTCTCACCGTCGAGGGCGACCGTCATCTCGTGCTCACCGACCTCGGCCGCTCGTCGGCGGTCGCGGTCATGCGAAAGCACCGGCTCGCCGAGCTGCTTCTCGTCAACGTCATCGGGATGCCCTACGAGGAGGCCCACGAGGAGGCCTGCCGCTGGGAGCACGTGATGAGCGACGCCGTCGAGAAGCGGGTCTACGAGCTACTCAACAAGCCGACCCGCTCGCCGTACGGGAATCCGATTCCCGGCCTCGACCAGCTCGGCGCTCCGGACGACACGTCCGATCTCCTGATCCACGGCGAGCGCAACCTGGCGTTCCCGGGGCTCAGCGGCAGCGTCGTCATCCAGCGGATCTGCGAGAGCGTGCAGACCAACTCGGATGTGCTGCGCCAGTTGCACGCCGCCGGGATAAACCCGGGGACGACGGTGACGGTGGCTCAGGAGCGCGACGGGGTGACCATCGACGGCTCGGCCGGTGACAAGATCCGGCTGCCCCGTGAGGTGGCGTCCCGGGTCTTCGTGGCGGCGCGCTAGTCGTTCGTCGACTAGGCCGGCCCTTCTGTCTGTTCTTCGGGCCGGCCTAGCCGTTCGTGGTGCTCAAGGCCTTCGCCAGCTCCAGAAGCTTCTTGTCCATGTCTTTCACGTCGGCCGCCGTGGCGCCCTTCGCGAAGGTGAAGCGGAGCGTCTGGAGCTGCTTGGCCTCGCTCAGCCAGCCGATCTCCACGGTCGGCCCGTGCTCGCCGGTCGCCTTGGTGTCCAGGCGGTAACCGGCCCGGCCCAGACCGGTCAGCTTCGTCGCCTTCTCCGGCATCCGGGTGTCGAGGAAGATCGTCGCGTTCGCCTTCGTGGTCTCCACGACGGACAGCGCCAGGTCGGGCCAGGGCGCGGACAGCGGCTGCACCACACAGGTCGACGTGTCCTCGACCTGGTCGGCGGCGGCCACCGCGAACCGGACGCCGATCATCTGCTCGATGAAGTCGTAGTCCCACAGGATGCACGCGCCACCGGCGGACGCGGCCGGAAGCTCGGCCAGGTCCTCGGCCGGCGCGACCGGGGTCACGATGGTGGCGTCCTCATCGGCTGAGCCACTGCTACAGCCGGACACGGCGAACAGCACGGCGGCGCCGAGAGCGGCCAGACGCGTAGGCACTTGCGATCCTCCCCGGGGGCGGGCGCACACACCGTACTGAACGGGGGCCGATCACGGAAGGGGCACTCAGGGGCCGCCCACATACGGGCAGTGACGGCAGCCGCGGGAACAGCAGGTCCCCCGGGCCGACAGGAATCCGGCGGTCAGCACGAAAAGCCCGGAATCCGGGTCGAGATAGCCGGCCTGACCCGCGTCGAGGGCCGCCGAGTGGGCGGCGAGGATCTCGGCCCGGCGTGGATGGTCCGGCGCCAGACGGGACGGATGGGGCTCGGTCAGAGGACGGTTCACCTCTCGGACCATATCGCTTGACACCCGCTGTCAAGTAGCGACAGGATGCTCCCATGGACCTCGCCGGGCAGCTGCTCCGCCTGCTCGACAACCGTCTGCTCGACCCCCTGGAGATCCTCCTCGAGGACGACCGGCCGGGCGACGCGATCCGCACCCTGCTGCGGCGGCGGGTGGCCGAGTGGGCCGAGGTGCTCGAGCACGGCGACGAACCCGCCGCGGTCCACGTGATCGCCCGGCTGATCGGCTCGCTCTACCCCGACGACGAGGGCTTCCATCCGCCCGTCGACTGGTGGCGCACTCCACTCGGGCAGATCGTGGTCCGGCGGGTCGGGCATCCCTATGCGGCCGCGGTCTCACTGGCGACGGCCGGCGCGATGCTCGGCATCAGTCGACAGGGCGTCCACGACCTGGTCCGCCGCGGCCGACTGCCCCGCCATCCGGACGGCGGCGTGCCCGTCGCCGCCATCCGCGACCGGCTCCGCAACACACCGCCCACCGAGGAGTCTCGATGATCAACGACCGCCTGATCGACGCCGGCAGCGTGCAGCTCGCCGTCCGTGACTTCGGCGGCGACGACCCGCCGCTGCTGCTGGTGCACGGCGCCGGCGGCAACCTGGCCCAGATGACCACCCTGGCCCGGGCGCTGCGCCCCCACCACCGGGTGGTCACGCTCGACCTGCGCGGCCACGGCCGTTCCGCCGACGGCGACTGGAGCTGGGACGCCGCGCTCGGCGACCTCGCCGCCGTCTGCGTCCAGCTGGAACTGGAGCGGCCCGCGGTCGTCGGCCACTCGCTCGGCGGCATGCTGGCCGCCCTCTGGGGGCAGCGGCACCCCGAGTCGCCGGGCATCGTCAGCCTGGACGGCAACCCGCCGCCCACCCGGCCCGAGCACCTGCCCGGCCTCGACCCGGAGAAGGCCGCCGCCGAGCTGGCCCGCCTGCACGCCGTCTTCGACGCCGTCGAGGCCGCCGCCGGGCAGGTGATCCCCGCCGACCAGTTGCCCGACCTGGTGGAGACCCAGCGGATGGCGGCCCGTGACATGGGCGCCAACGAGAAGGTGTGGATCGAGGGCTTCCGGCGCAACCTCGTGCACCTCGGCGGCGAGACGTCGATCCGTCCGTCGGCCGCGCTCACCAGCCGGCTGCGAGCCGACATGAACGAGCTGGACCTGACCCCGGTCTACGCCGCGACGACCTGTCCCGAGCTGGTCGTGCTGCCGACCCGCGACCTGCCCCAGCAGGAGCCGTTCGCCGAGCTGTACGCCGCACACCGCCGCTTCCTGGTCGAGCAGGCGCAGTCGATCCCGCACCTACGTCATCTGTCGCTGGCCGACGCCTCCCACGCCATGGTGATCGAGCAGCCCACCCTCCTGGCGAAAGTGATCACCGACTTCCTCACCGAGCACAGGTAGGGGGTCTATTCCGGCGCGGACCCGCCACATCCGACAATGTGCGTCAACGGGGCGGGAACGTGGTCGGAGAGGAGAGCCGGATGGCCAGCCCGGAGGATCTGCAGGCGGAGGCGCGCACGCTGCTGGCGCTACTGGGGCCGCTGGGACCGCTCATGCCCACAGGCAGTTTCGTCTCGGGGCTGATGGTCTGGCGGGACCTGGACGTGATGCTCCTCGGCGGCCCGGAGTTCGGCCCGGCGGACGTGGTCGAGCTGCTGGGCCGGGCGGTGACGATCCCCGGCCTGACCGGTTTCGATTATCGCGACGAGCGTGCTGACCGGTCCCCCACCGGACTCCCCAGGGAGGAGCGGTACCACGTCGTCCTCACCGTCGGCGCGTGGCGTGTCGACCTGTCGATCTGGCTGAACGACGATCACGCCGACGGCAGCGAATGGCACCGGGAACTCGCCGG
This sequence comes from Actinoplanes sichuanensis, assembly GCF_033097365.1. NCBI lineage: Bacteria > Bacillati > Actinomycetota > Actinomycetes > Micromonosporales > Micromonosporaceae > Actinoplanes > Actinoplanes sichuanensis. The sequence goes on along the minus strand of NZ_AP028461.1, from coordinate 10,912,810 downwards.
CCGGCTGACCGCCGAGGAACGGCAGGCGATCCTCGCCATCAAGACCGCCTGGCACCAGCGCCCGGAGTACCCGGATGAGATCGGCGGCTTCGACATCTACACCGCCGTCCTCGAGCACGGGGTGCGTACCGCCGTCGAATTCGGTGTCTGGTTGCGAACCAGGGGCAACATGCGCTGACCGGGTCAGTCGCCCGTCCGGGCAGGCCGATACCCAGGAGTAGGTATCGGCACTCCAGGATGGGCAGAGATGACGCGTTCCCGGCTCGGCATGTTCGCTGCTTCGTTGGCAGGACTCCTGTCCTGCACCGGCCTTGCAACTCCGGCGGCGGCCATGCCGGCCGACGCACCTCTGCGGATCATGCCGCTCGGCGACAGCATCACCGTCGGGGTCGGATCGCCGGGTAAGAACGGCTGGCGCGCCGACCTCCAGCGGCGGCTGCGAGACGCCGGTGTGTCCGCCGACTTCGTCGGTTCGGAGAGCGAGGGCACCCGCGGCGACCTCGACCACGAGGGCCACGGCGGTTGGACGATCGAGCGGGTCGCCGGGATCGTCGACCGGAGCCTGGAGACGTACCAGCCCGATGTCGTCCTGCTGCACGCGGGCACCAACAACATCACCCGGTCCGACGACCCGGTGGCGGCGGCCGGCAAGCTGTCCGCCCTGATCGACCGGATCCAGGCCCGGGTTCCGCACGCGGAGATCTACGTCGCGAAGATCATCGGTACCGCGGTCGCCTCCGAGGTTCCGGCGAACCGGGCCTACAACGCCCTGATCCCCGGCGTGGTCGAGGAGAAGGGGCCGCAGGTGCACCTGGTGGACCAGTCCACAGTCAACGGGCTGGACATCTACGACGCGCACCACCCGAACGAGTTCGGGTACCGCAAGATGGCCTACACCTGGTACGAGGCGATGCGCGACACCCGGCACCCGGAGTGGCCGGGCACCGGGAACCCGTACAAGGCCCGTCAGGCGTTCCTGTGCCACGCCAAGAGCAAGACGGAACGGGACTGCCGTACCTGGCACCTGCGCCGGGTGATCGTGTCGCAGAAGGACGGTCAGACGGTCACCGCGGAACGTTGGCAGACCGTCCGGACGTTCACCGAGCGGGTCCGGGTCTGGGTTCCCGGTCACTACAAGCAGGGCCGCTGGGTGCCCGGCCGGTACGTGATCGAGAACCGCCGTACCAACCGCTGGTCCAACGTCTGACGCTCCCCTCGAACGGCCGGTCGCCACCCAGGCGGCCGGCCGTTCGCGTGTGCCCGTACCGATGCAAAAGAAACGTCCCCCGGACCGTGACGGTCCGGGGGACGCTCAGTACTTCAGGACTCAGCTGCAGCCCGACGTGGAGCCGCAGCCCTCACAGACGTAGCAGCTGCCGGCGCGGCGCATCTTGGTGCCGCAGGTGAAGCAGAGCGGCGCGTCGGCGGCGTGGCCGGTCACGATCTCCAGCAGCTCGGTCGAGGAACCGGCCTTCACCGGTGCCGTCTCCGGAGCGGTCGAGGCCTTCACCTCGGCCACCGTGACCTTGGAGGACGCCGGAGCGGGCGAGACCGGCGCGGAGGCGGCCAGACCGGCCAGCTCCTCGGCGGCCTCGGCGGCGGCCGCCTCGGCCGCGGCCTGCGCGGTCCGCTCCTTGACGGTGAAGATGCCGAGCTCGGCCCGCGTCTCGTACGGCAGGAAGTCCAGCGCCAGGCGACGGAAGATGTAGTCCATCACCGAGGTCGCCATACGCACGTCCGGGTCGTCGGTCATACCCGCCGGCTCGAAGCGCATGTTGGTGAACTTGCTGACGAACGTCTCCAGCGGGACGCCGTACTGGAGCCCTATCGAGATCGCGACCGAGAAGGCGTCCATGACACCGGCCAGGGTGGAACCCTGCTTCGACATCTTGAGGAAGACCTCGCCGAGACCGTCGTCCGGGTAGGACGACGCGGTGAGGTAGCCCTTGGCGCCGGCGACCGAGAACGACACCGTCTCCGACGTCCGCTTCTTCGGCAGGCGCTTGCGGATCGGGCGGTACTCGATCACCTTCTCGATGATCTTCTCGACGGTCTTCTCGTCGACGATCTTCTCCGGCACGGCCGCCTTCGCGGACTTGCCGGCGGACAGCGGCTGGCCGACCTTGCAGTTGTCGCGGTAGATCGCCAGCGCCTTGAGACCCAGCTTCCAGCCCTGGTAGTGGATCTCCTCGATCTCCTCGACGGTCGCCGTCTCCGGCATGTTGACCGTCTTCGAGATCGCGCCGGAGATGAACGGCTGCACCGCGGCCATCATCTTGACGTGGCCGATCGGGGAGATCACCCGCTCGCCCATGGCGCAGTCGAAGATCGCGTAGTGCTCCGGCTTGAGACCGGGCGCGTCGACGACGTTGCCGTGCTCGGCGATGTGCTCGACGATCGCCTCGACCTGCTCCTCCGGGTAGCCGATGCTGCGCAGCGCCCGTGGAACCGTCTGGTTGACGATCTGCATCGAGCCGCCGCCGACCAGCTTCTTGAACTTGACCAGCGCCAGGTCGGGCTCGATACCCGTGGTGTCACAGTCCATCATCAGGCCGATGGTGCCGGTCGGCGCCAGCACCGAGGCCTGCGCGTTGCGCCAGCCGTTCTTGGCACCGAGCTTGTTGCCGGACTGCCACTGGCGGGTCGCCTCACGAAGGATCTCGGTGGCGACGGCGCCGAGCGCGCGGACCTCGTCGTTGGCCGCGGCGTGCTTACGCATGACGCGCTGGTGCGCGTCGGCGTTGCGGGCGTAGCCGTCGTACGCGCCGACGACACCGGCCAGCTCGGCCGAACGACGGTAGGCGGTACCCGTCATCAGCGAGGTGATCGCCGCGGCGACACTACGGCCACCCTCGGAGTCGTACGGCAGACCCGACGCCATCAGCAGCGCACCGATGTTCGCGTACCCGATACCGAGCTGGCGGTACGCCCGGGTGGTGACACCGATCCGCTCGGTCGGGAAGTCGGCGAAGCAGATCGAGATGTCCATCGCGGTGATGATGAACTCGACGCTCTTGACGAACTTCTCCACCTCGAAGCCACCGTCGGCCTTGAGGAACTTCATCAGGTTCAGCGAGGCCAGGTTGCAGGACGAGTCGTCCAGCGACATGTACTCCGAGCACGGGTTGGACGCGGTGATCCGGCCGGTCTCGGGGTTGGTGTGCCAGTCGTTGATGGTGTCGTCGTACTGCAGGCCGGGGTCGGCGCACTCCCAGGCGGCCTGGGCGATGCCCCGGAACAGCTTCTTGGCGTCGATGGTCTCGATGACCTCGCCGTCGAGGCGGCCGCGCAGACCGAACTCGGTGCCGTTCTCGTACGCAGTCATGAACTCGTCGCTGACCCGCACCGAGTTGTTGGCGTTCTGGTACTGCACGGAGACGATGTCGGCCCCGCCCAGGTCCATGTCGAAGCCGGCGTCCCGCAGCGCGCGGATCTTGTCCTCCTCGCGCGCCTTCGTCGAGACGAACTCCTCGATGTCCGGGTGGTCGACGTCCAGGATGACCATCTTCGCCGCGCGCCGGGTGGCGCCGCCGGACTTGATGGTGCCCGCGCTGGCGTCGGCACCGCGCATGAAGCTGACCGGGCCGCTCGCCGTCCCCCCGGACGACAGCAGCTCCTTGGACGACCGGATGCGGGACAGGTTGACACCCGAACCGGAGCCGCCCTTGAAGATCAGGCCCTCTTCCTTGTACCAGTCGAGGATCGAATCCATCGAGTCGTCGACCGACAGGATGAAGCAGGCGCTGACCTGCTGCGGCGACTTGGTGCCGACGTTGAACCAGACCGGCGAGTTGAAGCTGAACACCTGGTGCAGCAGCATCCAGGTGAGCTCGTGGTCGAACAGCTCGGCGTCCGCCGCGGTGGCGAAGTAGCCGTGCTCCTCGCCCGCCTTGCGGTAGGTCTGCACGACCCGGTCGATGAGCTGCTTCAGCGACCACTCCCGCTCGGGCGTACCCACCGCGCCCCGGAAGTACTTGGTCGTGACGATGTTCGCCGCGTTCACACTCCAGAACGCGGGGAACTCGACGCCACGCTGCTCGAAGTTGATCGAGCCGTCCCGCCAGTTGGTCATGACGACGTCGCGGCGTTCCCACTCGACCTCGTCGTACGGGTGAACGCCCTCGCTCGTCCAGACCCGCTCCACTCGCAGCCCCCCGGCCGCCGCGCCGCCGCCGCCGTTCGTCCGGCTGCGCTGGCGACCTGCAGTGATGCCGTCTCCGGCCATATGGATGTGCTCCCCCTCGTAGGTACCGCTACAAATGAGTCGGTAAGAAGTGCCTCGGGCTGAGGCCGGCCGAACTGACGCCTCAGCCGTTCAGCTTGGGTGCGCGTCCCCCGGACCGCGGCGCGACAGGATGTCGTGTCCCGGGTTCCCGGTCGGGGCCGGCTTCGCGCAGCGCGGCGATCTCCTTCTCGAATTCGTCGAGAGAGTCGAACGACTTGTACACGCTGGCGAACCGGAGGTAAGCCACCTGGTCGAGCTCACGCAACGGCGTGAGGATCGCCAGACCCACGTCGTGGCTGGGGATCTCGGCGGCACCGCGGGCCCGGACGGCTTCCTCCACGCGCTGCGCCAGCTTCGCGATGGAGTCCTCGTCGACGGGCCGGCCCTGACAGGCCTTGCGCACGCCACTCATGATCTTGGTCCGGCTGAAGGGCTCGGTGACACCACTGCGCTTGACCACGGCGAGGACGGCCTCCTCGACCGTGGTGAACCGCTTGCCGCACTCCGGGCACGATCGGCGGCGACGGATCAGCTGACCGTCGTCGGCCTCACGCGAGTCGACCACGCGCGAATCGGCGTGACGACAGTACGGGCAGCGCACCGTGATCTCCCTCCGGATCCCTCCCGCCGGGTTTCGGACACGCCGAAACGCAGCGCCACCAGCATCAGGGACAACTGGCCGCGCTGTGGATAACCGGTGAGAAGGAAACCCAACCTGTGGACGACTTACATCCGTGTAACCACTAGATGTTGGGGTAGACGCTAGGCCCCGGCGGACGCCGATGCAAGTTCAGCAGTGTGCCGACGCGCCGTATTTTCCGCCTCACCACCTGGGGTGATGACACCATCACGCGCAGCGGCCGGATCGAGCGAATCGACGCGCCGAAGAATCGGGCAGCACACCCGACGGAGATCAAACCCGGGCGGCCCGGAAGGCGGAGGTCAGCCCTGAGACGCGGTGGTGAGGAGGACGACATAGGCCAACCCGACGGCGGCGAAGAACAGACTCAGCAGCACCACCCGGCCACGGCGGGTGAGGCGCAGCGGCGGCTCGGCGTGTCGCGCACCACTGACCGTCATGACAAGACCCCTCTCGGACACCCGTTCGATAGAACGCCCGTACGAGGGTTTATCAGAACGGAGGTACGAAAGTCGAGCCCTGTGGAGCGACACGCCGGGAAAATCTCGTACAGATGTTTGAATATGTCGGACCTGCACACTAGGTTTTCCGAGAAGAGGGTCAGCCGGACGCACGCCATCCCCACGACGTCGCCCGGCTCCGCGACGCACCACGTGCCGTCAGGCACTTGGCCGACAGGGAGGGCGGACGTGTCGACCGAAGACCGCACCAGCCGACAGCAGCAGACCAGGAAGCCCGAGACGGCCCGGCGCCGCACCACGCCGACCAGGTCCCGCGGCTCGGACGCGCCGCAGCTACGCGCGGTCACACCGATCGGTAACGTGCCGGAAGTGGTCGCCTCCGACCTCACCGCACGCCAGCGGCGGATCCTCGAGTTCATCCGGGACTGGGTGGAGAAATACGGCTACCCCCCGAGCGTCCGCGAGATCGGCGAGGCGGTCGGCCTAGTCTCCCCCTCCAGCGTGGCCTACCAGCTGAAGGCGCTGGAGACCAAGGGCTACCTGCGCCGTGATCCGAACCGGCCACGCGCCGTCGACGTCCGCGCACCGGGCGAGCTGGTCGACGACGAGGCGCTGCGCGCGGCCCGCCCGCAGCCCGCCTACGTCCCGCTGGTCGGCCGGATCGCCGCCGGCGGCCCGATCCTCGCCGAGCAGTCGGTGGAGGAGTTCTTCCCGCTGCCACGCGAGCTGGTCGGCGAGGGCGACGTGTTCATGCTCGAGGTCAAGGGCGACTCGATGATCGACGCCGCGATCTGCAACGGGGACTGGGTGGTCGTGCGCCAGCAGCCCAACGCCGAGGCGGGCGACATAGTGGCCGCGATGATCGACGGCGAGGCCACGGTCAAGAGCTACCGTCAGCGCGACGGTCACGTCTGGCTGATGCCGGCGAACCCGGCCTTCGACCCGATCCCCGGCGACGACGCCACGATCATGGGCCGGGTGGTGGCGGTCCTCCGCCGAGTCTGACGCCCCTTCCGGGCCGGACACCGGACATTCCCGGCGTCCGGCCCGGAAGCCACCTCACTGCGGTCCGTCTTTTCAAACCCGCGGTGATACGGCCACGCGTACCCACCTGTGTAGAAGGCTTCCACCCGGCCCCCGGTGCTGTCCTCGTCCGTCGGGTTCTCAAGTCGCCGACAGACCAGACCCGGCCTCGGCCGACCCACGCCGCCGGGCAGCCGTCGGCCTTGACCAGCGCGAGCGGCGTCTCGGCCGGGACGGTCGCGGATCCCGTGGCGCCGATGATCTTTTTGGTGGCCTCGATGTGGATGGCACTGCCCGTCGGGGCGCTCGGTCATCGTCGGCGGGGATGTGGTTCTGCTCCTCGGACCTCCTAGGCGATCAACAGCGGCACTTGCCACCGTCTCAGCGACACGTCGGAAACAGCGACACGTCGGAAACGCCAACCCGCCCCGGAGGCAGCCACACCGCGCCGCCGGATGACCAACCAACGTCCGTGCCTCACGGCGCCGCGTCGTTGACGCCCGTGCCGCGCCGTCCGTGCCATGCCGCGCCGTCCACGCCCGCAGGCCATACCCCGCCGCCGGACGGTCGTCCTCCCCGGATCGCTGAGGTACCGCTTCGGAAAACCCTCGGCACGAATACGGAAGGCGCTGCGCACAGCACGAGCGCGACAGACGCGAACGAGCGCGAGCGCAGCGCGGGCTGCGCAACGCAGCGCGGCATAGCACGGACGACCCGCATGGCGCAGGCAACGCCGCCCGGCATGGCCGGCGCGGCGCGGACCTGGACGACGCGACACGGCCGGACGGCGCGGCGCGGGCGTGGACGCCGGGGCATGGCACGGACGGTGCGGCGCGGAACGGCGCCGCGGCACGAGCGTCAACGACGCGGCGCGAGAGTGAACGACGCGGCACGGCCGACGCGGCATGACATGGGCGGCACGGCACAGACGGCACGGCGCGAGAGTGAATGACGCGGTACAGACGGCACGGCACGGACGGCACGGCACGGACGGCACGCCACGGGCGACGCGCCACGGGCGGCACGCCACGGGCGACGCGCCACGGGCGGCACGCCACGGGCGACGCGCCACGGGCGGCACGCCACGGGCGACGCGCCACGGGCGGCACGCCACGGGCGACGCGCCACGGGCGACGCAGCACGAGCGACGCGCCACGGACGTCGCAGCACGGGCGACGCGCCACGGGCGACGCGCCACGGGCGACGCGCCACGGGCGACGCGCCACGGGCGACGCGCCACGGGCGACGCGGCACGGACGGCGTGGGCGGCGGGGCGCCAAAGCGCGGGCACGACGCGAAAGCGCATAGCACGTGGAAAGCCGAACGTGGCGAGAAGGTGCAGACGCAGCGCATGAGGCGTGGACGCGAGAGGCCGCGACGTAGAAGGTCGGGCACGCGCACTGCAAGGTCGCGGCGTGGAAAGCCGGGCACGCGCACTGCAAGAAAGCAGCGCGGAAGGTCGGGCACATGCCCGAGGGCGCCAGGTGGGGCGGGAGAGCGCCGCGCGGGAAGCGCGAATGCGGGAACACGAGCAGAGACGAGCGGAGACGGGCGCGCGCCAAAGGCGCGGGAACTCCACTGGCTCGGTGCTGGTGGTTGGACTGAGAAGTCATGAAGAAAGCCGGCACCGCGGCTGCGGGACCGGCTTTCTCGGGTGGAACGGTTACTGGCGCCCGTCGGGGCCGTTGGGGCGTCCGCCGCCGTACACGCCGTTCGGGCGCTGGGGCTGGCCCTGCTGGCTTCTGGGTGGCTGCTGACCGCCATAAACGCCGCCACCACCGCCGCCGCGGGCGGGGGGCTGCGGGCCGCGCGGAGGCTGCTGCTGCGGACCGCCACGGCCGGGAGTCTGCTGCGGACCACGCGGCGGCTGCTGCTGCGGGCCGCCACGGCCGGGAGTCTGCTGCGGACCGCGCGGGGGCTGCTGCGGACCGCGCGGGGGCTGCTGCGGGTTACGAGCCGGAGCCTGCTGCGGGCCGCGCGGAGGCTGCTGCTGCGGACCGCCACGGCCCGGAGCCTGCTGCGGACCACGCGGCGGCTGACCGGCAGGCCGACCGTACTGCGGGCCGCCACCCTGACCACCGCCGCCGCCCGGACCACCGCCGGGACCACCGCTGCCGCCCTTGCCGCCGCCTGAACCGCCGTAGACCCCGTTGCCACGCTTCGGCGCGCCACCGCCGCCGGACTGGGAACCGTAGACCGGACCGCCGCCACCCGGACGGCCGGAACCGTAGGCCGCGCCGCGCGGCGGAGCGCCGCCGACCCCGATGAGCTCGGTCTCCGGGTCGCCCTTGGCGATCCCCCCGGACGGCAGGTCGTCGACGGCCGAGGACAGGCCCTGCGGGGACCGGCGGAACCGCACGATGCCGAAGACGCCCGCACCGACCAGGATCAGGCCGATGACACCGATGCCGCCGACCATGTAGGTGACGTCGTCGATGGTGAGGTTCGAATACCAGGAGTCGCCGCTGCCGCTCTTGCCGGACTTCTCCGACTTCACCGCGACCGTGGTGGCCGGTGTGTACTCCCGGATGTGGTTGGCGACGTCGGTTTTGCCGCTCATGTCCGAGACGGTGTAGAAGAGCTTGCCGTCGGTGCTGTACGCGATGCCCTCGCCGAGTGGCTCGTTGGGCAGGCCCGTGGTGCGCGGCTCCTTCTTCAGCGCGGCGAGCACGTCGCCGCCGGTCACGTCCCACTCGAGGGCGTCCGTGTAGGTGCGCAGCACCACCTTGGTGGCGCCCTGGGTGACAGCGCCGCCGGTGATCGTCTTGTTGCCGATCCGGGCGATCGGGTTACCGGCCGTCTCGGTGGCCGAGAGCTGGATCTCGCCGACCCGCTCCAACGGCACCGGGGTGTTGTTGTTCTTCTTCAGCGCGGCGGTCGGCTTGTAGATGCCGGCGGGCGCACCGATCTCCTTGGTCACGATCAACGGGGTGCCGTCACCGTTGAAGATCAGTGCCTCGGCGTCGTGCTTGTCCTTGTCGGGGTAGCTGACCCGGTGGATGGTCGCCTCTCCGGTGCCGCTGACCGGGATGCTCCACAGCGCGACGTGTGGGCGCACATTGCCCGGGTCGTTGCGGACGTTGTTGTCACCGAAGTCGCCGACCCACAGCGTCTCCTGATCGGGCGAGAGGACGATGTCCTCGGCGTCGAGCGGCGTGCCGTTGAAGCTCGCCTCCTTGGTCTTCTTACACTCCCGGTTGAGGAAGAAGATCTTGGGGGTGACGCCCTCACGCCCGTCGTTGATGACGACGAACCCGTTCTTGGTGGCCGCGATGCCGGAGAGCTCGGTGAGCTCGGCGTCCGCGATCTTGCAGAGCTTCTTGCCGGGCGTCGACTTGGCGCTCACTGTGGGTGCCGGAGTCGGGTCCTCGGCGGACGCGCTGGAGGAGCCGACCATTACCAGACCGATGGCCACGATGGTCGGAAACACGAGACGCCGCATCCGCACAGTGTCGCACGCGACGTCTCGTGTCGGTATTACGTGTGGATCAACACAGGAAGCTGCTCCCGTGAAGTCCGAATTGCGCTTCCTGATCAGCTCCGAAAACCGGACAGCTCGGCAGCGAACTGCTCATCGACGCGTACGGAGAGTTCCGTCCCGTCGTCCAGATGCCGGGATTGCAGCACCTGACCGGACCGGTGCACCCGGGCCACCAGGTCACCCCGGTCGTACGGGATGAGGACCCGCATCTCGACCGCGGGCCGGGGCAGCCGGTCGGCGATCGCCTTGTGCAGTTCCGGGATGCCGGCTCCGGATCGGGCCGAGACGAAGATCGCCTCCGGCCAATTCCGCTTGAGCCGAAGCACGGTCTCCTCGTCGGCCGCGTCGACCTTGTTGATCACCAGCAGCTCGGGGAGCTGGTCGGCGCCGACCTCGCTGAGCACCTCGCGGACCGCGCTGACCTGACCCTCCGGGTCCGGGTGGGCGCCGTCGACCACGTGCACCACCAGGTCGGACTGGCCGACCTCCTCCAGCGTCGAGCGGAACGCCTCGACGATGTGGTGCGGCAGGTGCCGGACGAACCCGACCGTGTCGGAGAGTGTGAACTCCCGCCCGTCCTCCGCGGCGGTGCGCCGGGTGGTCGGATCGAGGGTGGCGAACAGCGCGTCCTCGACCAGCACGCCGGCCTGGGTCAGCCGGTTGAGCAGGCTCGACTTGCCCGCGTTGGTGTAACCGGCGATGGCCACGGCCGGAACGCCGTTGGCGACCCGGCGGGAGCGCTTGGTCTCCCGTACCGTCTTCATGGCTTTGATCTCGCGCCGCAGTTTCGCGATGCGGGTGTTGATCCGCCGCCGGTCGGTCTCGAGTTTGGTCTCACCGGGACCACGGGTGCCGACGCCGCCGCCGCCCGAACCGCCACCGGCGCCACCGCCCTGCCGGGACATGGCCTCACCCCAGCCGCGCAGTCGCGGCAGGAGGTACTGCAGTTGGGCCAGCTCGACCTGGGCCTTACCCTCGCGGCTCTTCGCGTGCTGGGCGAAGATGTCCAGGATCAGGGCGGTCCGGTCGACCACCTTGACCTTGATCTGTTCCTCGAGTTTGCGCAGCTGGGACGGGGACAGCTCACCGTCGCAGATGACCGTGTCGGCGCCGGTCATGATGACCACGTCGCGCAGCTCGTCGACCTTGCCGCGGCCGATGAAGGTGGCCGCGTCGGGCTGTTTCCGCCGCTGGATCAGACCCTCGAGAACCTGGGAACCGGCGGTCTCGGCGAGAGCGGCGAGCTCGGTCAGTGAATTGTCGGCATCTTCCACACTTCCTTCGGTCCACACACCGACGAGCACGACCCGTTCGAGTCGAAGCTGTCGGTACTCGACCTCGGTGACGTCGGTCAGCTCGGTGGAAAGACCGGCCACCCGCCTGAGCGAGTGCCGCTCCTCGAGCTCCAGGTCCCCGGTCGTGGGGTCCAGCTCGTCAAGGACGGGTGTCTGGTACGTGTTTCGCAAAAGTGACCTCCTACGTTCGATCGTGGCACGTCACGAGAGCGAACGCATCCGCATAACTCCACCTGACCCACCAGTAACCACCGAGCGGTAAGCCGAAATTCCGCAAGAGCGACAATCTGAGGACTCACCCCACCAACGTCGGAGGGAACACCGTGGTGACCACCCGCCTGCCGAGCGCAGGATTCTCGATCACGATCCGTATCGCCGTTACCGCGGACGCCTCGTCCATCGGCCGGCTCACCACCTGTGTGGGTGAAGCCGGGGCGATCGTGACGGCGCTGGACGTGGTGGACTCCGACCCCACCAAGGTGCTGGTCGACCTCACCTGCGACACCGCCGACGCCGCGCACGCCGACCAGGTCGTGAAGCAGTTGGAGGAGCAGGACGGCGTGGACGTCCGCAAGGTCTCCGACCGGACGTTCCTGCTGCATCTGGGCGGCAAGATCGAGGTGTCGTCGAAGGTCGCGCTCCGCAACCGGGACGAGCTGTCCCGGGCGTACACGCCGGGTGTGGCCCGGGTCTGCATGGCGATCGCGGAGAACCCGGCGGACGCCCGGCGCCTCACCATCAAGCGCAACACGGTCGCCGTGGTCAGCGACGGCTCGGCCGTGCTCGGCCTGGGCAACATCGGCCCGGCCGCCGCGATGCCGGTGATGGAGGGCAAGGCCGCACTGTTCAAGCGGTTCGGCGGCGTCGACGCCTGGCCTGTGGTGCTCGACACACAGGACACCGACGAGATCGTGGCGATCGTGAAGGCGATCGCCCCGGCCTACGGCGGTATCAACCTGGAGGACATCGCGGCGCCCCGCTGCTTCGAGATCGAGGCGCGACTGCGGGAGATGCTGGACATCCCGGTCTTCCACGACGACCAGCACGGCACCGCGATCTGCGTGCTGGCCGCCCTGACCAACGCGATGCGGGTGGTCGGCAAGCGGATGGAGGACGTCAAGGTCGTCGTGTCCGGCGCGGGCGCGGCCGGCACCGCGATCATGAAGCTGCTGATGCGGCAGGGTGTGGGCGACATCATCGCGTACGACCGGAAGGGCGCCCTGCACCGCGGGATGCCCGACCTCAACGAGTCGATGCAGTGGCTGGCCGACCACACCAACAAGGACAACTACTCGGGTGACCTGCCCGGCGCGATCGTCGGGGCGGACGTCTTCATCGGTGTGTCCGCGCCGAACCTGCTGACCGGCGACGACATCGCCAAGATGGCGGACCGGTCGATCGTGTTCGCGATGGCGAACCCGGACCCCGAGGTCGACCCGCGGGAGGCCCGCAAGCACGCCGCGATCGTCGCCACCGGCCGGTCCGACCAGCCCAACCAGATCAACAACGTGCTGGCCTTCCCCGGCGTGTTCCGGGGCATGCTGGACGCCGCGGCCGAGGAGTTCACCGAGGAGATGGCGCTGGCCGCGGCCCGGGCCATCGCCGACGTGGTCGGCGAGGACAAGCTCAACCCCACGGTGATCATTCCGAGCGTCTTCGATCCCAAGGTCACCCCGGCGGTGGCGGCGGCGATCCGGGCGGTCGTCAAGGGCATGCCGGTCCCGGCCAACCCGGCGGCGCTTCCGGAGAGCGAACTCGACAAAGCCCCGGACACGACCTTTTAGGGGGTACGGCTACGGCGCGCCCGGGTCCGTCCGGATCTCCGGCGCGCCGCACCCGTATCCCATGCCGAGCACCGCCGTGTGACCCCGGGTCAGGCGCCGGCCCAACCGGTCAGCTCGCCGACCAGATCGGTGATCAGACCGGCCACGCCCGCGTCGACCAGGGGACGCCACTGGGCGATGTCGTTCGGCGTCCAGGGCATCACGCCGATCCCGGCCGCGGCCAGGGCGGCCATCGTCTCCGGCCCGTTCAGCACGTCGTCGACCGACGGATTGCAGTAGGCGACGCCCAGCTCCCGGGCCAGCTCGACGGTCTCCGCGTCGAACCGGAACAGCAGCAGGCCACGACGTGCGTCCGGGGCCACGTCGCGGACCTTGCGCACCACGTCGGCGTCGAAACTCTGCAGCACCGTACGGCCCAGTAGGTCACGCTCGGCGAGCTGGGCGACGATCGACTTGACCTCGTCCAGCGTGGCCGGCGGCTTGATCTCGACGAGCAGGTCGACCGGCTCGGGCGCCAGCAGGTCGAGCGTCTCGGCCAGGGACGGCACCCGCAGCCCGGTGAACCCGGGGCCGAACCAGGAACCCGCGTCCAGGGCGGCGACCTCGTCATACGTCAGGTCCCAGACCCGACCACGGCCGTTCGTGGTGCGGTTCACCGTCCGGTCGTGGATCACCACGGGCACGCCGTCGCGGGTCGCCCGGACGTCGAACTCGACGACCGTGGCACCGGCCCGGACGGCGGCGTGGAAGGCGGGCAGGGTGTTCTCGGGGGCGACCGTGGAATAGCCCCGGTGCGCGACGCGGGCCGGCATCAGAGCACCGCCGCCGGGTCGACGTCACCGTCGGCGACCAGCACCGCCGGGCCCTCCAGCCACCAGGCCCCGTCAGCGTCACAGGTGACCAGGACCCGGCCGCCGAGCACGTCCACCGCCACCGAGCCGGTGGCCAGCCCGGCCTCGCGCAGCGCCACCGCACCGACCGCGAGCGCGCCGGTGCCGCACGACTGGGTCTCGCCGGAGCCGCGCTCGTGCACCCGCATCCGGACGTGCCGATCGACACCGGCCAGCGGTTCGGCGGGCTCGACGAACTCCACGTTCACCCCGGCCGGGAACACCTTCGGGTCGTGCGACGGGGCCCGGGTCAGGTCGAGGGCGGACAGCTCCACCCCGTCGTGCAGGCCACAGACCAGATGTGGGTTCCCGCAGTCCACCGCGAGCCCGGGAACGGTCAGATGTCCGAGAGTGGCGGTGCTTCCCGCGTACACCCTCGGGGTCGTCATCCGCGCGCTGATCGTGCCGGCACCGACGACCGTGACCAGCACCCCGGCCCTGGTCGCCACCGGCAGGCCCGAAGGGCCGGGTGTGGCCAGACCCTTCTCCAGCAGATAGCGGACGAAGACGCGGAGGCCGTTGCCGCACATCTCGGCGATCGAGCCGTCGCTGTTGTGATAGTCCATGAACCACTCGGCCTCGCCGGCGAGACCGGCGGCCTCCGGGTGCTTGGCGCTGCGCACCACCCGGATCACGCCGTCACCGCCGATGCCCTTGCGGCGGTCGCAGAGCGCCGCGACTAGCGCGGGCGTCAGCTCCAGCTCGCCGTCCGGGTCCGGCAGGAGGACGAAGTCGTTGGATGTCCCATGGCCCTTGGTGAAACGCACGCGGCCCATCATCGCGCAAGGTCCATGGCGCGCGCCAACAGCTTCGGGTCGGCGCCGTCGAGCCAGGTGATCGCCGGGTCCCGCCGGAACCAGGATCGCTGCCGCCGCACGAACCGCCTGGTGCCCTGGACCGTGTCCGCCTTCGCCTGCTCCTCGCTGAGCTCGCCGTCGATCTGGGCGAGGGCCTGCTGGTAGCCGAGCGCCCGCGAGGCCGTCCGGCCGGCCCGGATGCCGGCCAGCCCGCGGACCTCGTCGATCAGCCCGGCCGCCCACATCAGGTCGACCCGCAGCGCGATCCGCTCGTCCAGCTCGGCGGTCTCCCGGTCGACGCCGATCTGCACCGACTCGTAGACCGGCCGTGGATCGGGCAGCGACGCCGTGAACGGCCGGCCGGTCAGCTCGATCACCTCCAGCGCCCGGACGATCCGGCGGCCGTTGCTCGGCAGGATCTTCGCGGCCGCCTCCGGGTCCTGCTCGCCGAGCCGGGCGTGCAACACGCCGGAACCGACCGCGGCCAACTCCTCCTCGAGCCGCGCCCGGATCGCCGGGTCGGTGCCGGGGAACTCGAAATCCTCCAGAACCGCCCGGACATACAACCCGGACCCGCCGACCAGGAGCGGCACCCGGCCCCGGTCGAGGATGCCGTCGATCGCCGCGCGGGCCAGCCGCTGATACTCGGCGACGGCGGCCGGCTCGGTCACGTCCCAGATGTCGAGCAGATGATGAGGTACGCCGTCCCGCTCGGCGCGGGTGAGTTTCGCCGTGCCGATGTCCATCCCCCGATAGAGCTGCATCGAGTCGGCGTTGACCACCTCGCCGCCCAGCTCGTGGGCGAGAGCGATGCTCAGGGCCGACTTGCCGGCGGCTGTCGGACCGACGACGGTGAGGACTCGTTGAGCTGTCCGGAACGGCACGAACCAACCGTAGGACACCGTTGTGTCACGGTCGTCAGCGGGAGCTTTCCCCTAACCGGGTTGGACCTGTGACAATGCGCGAGAAAGAATGCCGATGAGAAGTTGGCACTCAGACTGCGCTGTGGCGGTGGCCACGACCCCGATGCGGGCCGATGACGCCGGGAGAACGAGGATGAGCTCATGAACGACTGGACGACCTTCGGGCGCGTGGATGCCGACGGCACCGTGTACGTGAAGACCGCTGAGGGCGACCGGGTGGTCGGTTCCTGGCAGGCGGGCACCCCTGAGGAGGGGCTGGCCCACTTCGCCAGGCGATTCGCCGACCTGGTGACCGAGGTCGAGCTCGTCGAGGCCCGCCTCAAGTCCGGCGCGGCGGACGCGGCCCACTCACTCAGCAGTGTGAAGCGGCTGCGGACCCAGCTGGACGAGGCGCACGTGGTCGGTGACATCGACGGCCTCACCGCCCGCCTGGAGCGGCTGGCCACGCTCGCCGACGAGAAGGCCGGCGAGGCACGGGCGGCCCGCGAGGTGGCCCGGACCGAGGCGCTGGCCCGCAAGACGGCGCTGGTCGAGGAGGCGGAGAAGATCGCCGCCGACGCCACCGGGTGGAAGACCGCGGGCGACCGCCTCAAGGAGATCCTCGACGAGTGGAAGACGATCCGCGGCGTCGACAAGAAGACCGACGGTGAGCTGTGGAAGCGGTTCGCCGCCGCGCGGGACGGTTTCACCCGTCGTCGCGGCGCCCACTTCGCCACCCTCGACGGTCAGCGTAAGCAGGCGCAGACCGCCAAGGAGGACCTGGTCAAGGAGGCCGAGAGCCTGGCCGAGTCGACCGAGTGGTCGAGCACGGCCAACCGGCTCAAGGAGCTGATGACCGAGTGGAAGGCGGCGCCCCGCGCCGCCAAGGAGGCCGAGCAGCGTCTCTGGGAGCGTTTCCGGGCCGCTCAGGACGCGTTCTTCACCAAGCGCAGCGAGGTCTTCTCCGCCCGCGACGCGGAGTACCAGGGCAACCTGGAGAAGAAGCAGGCCATCCTGGCCGAGCTGGAGGCCGTCGACGTCGACGCGGACGCCCGCGGCGCGCAGAACAAGCTGCGTGACGCCCAGGCCGCGTGGCACGAGGCCGGTCGGGTGCCGCGGGAGGCGTCCGCCTCGCTGGACCGCCGCTGGCGGGCCGCCGAGGAGCGCATCCGGGTGGCGATGGACTCGGCGTGGCGCAAGACCAGCCCGCAGGACAACCCGCTGCTGCGTCAGATGCGCGACCAGGTCGCCGAGGCCGAGCAGCGGCTGGAGCGGGCCAAGGCCGCGGGCGACAACCGGCGGATCAAGGAGGCCGAGCAGGCGCTCGCCTCGAAGAAGCAGTTCCTCGCGTTGGCCGAGCAGGCCAACTGAGGAGGTGAGAAGGGGCCGGCCGGTGCCGGCCCCTTCTTCATGCCCGGGTCAGGGTCGCCAGCTCGTCGGGACCGGCGTTGCCGCCGGTGCAGACCACCGCGACCCGTTTCCCGGCGAACCGGTCCGGGCGGGTCAGGACGGCGGCCAGGGCCGCCGCACCGGCGCCCTCGGCGAGGGTGTGCGCGGCGGTGGCCAGCAGTCGCCGAGAGGTGTCGATCTCCTCGTCGGTGACCAGGTGGAAGTCGGCCAGGCGCCCACGCAGGATGCGCTGCGGCAGGGCGAAACCGCGCCCGGTGGCCAGTCCGGCGGCGGTGGTGCGGTTGGGGCGTTCGACGAGGTCGCCGGACCGCCAGGAATCGTGCGCGGCAGGCGAGGCCGCCGACTGGACCCCGATCACGGCACAGCGCGGCGCGAGAGTGGCCGCGACGAGGCATGCGGCGGCGGCGCCCGTCCCACTCCCGACCGGGACCACGATCGCGTCGAGATCCGGGGCGGCTTCGAGGATCTCCAGGTAGACGGTGCCCACCCCGGCCAGCAGCTCCGGCGTGTCGCCGGGACTGATCAGGCGGGCCCCGGTCTCGTCGGCATGCTGCCGAGCCCGCCGCTCCGCCGCCTCCAGGCTGTCACCGGCCCGGATCGCCCGGGCGCCCCAGGAGTCGACCGCCGCCGCCTTGAACTCGGGTGTCCCGGCCGGCATGAACACCGTGCAGCCGGCGCCGAAGACGTGGCTCGCGTAGGCCAGCGACTGCGCGTGATTGCCGGTCGACCAGGTGACCGTGCCGCGTCGGCGGCCGGCATCTGTCATCCCGGCCAGCAGGGTCAGCCCGCCGCGCACCTTGAACGCGCCGACCGGCTGGGAGTTCTCGTGCTTGACCAGCACTGATGCTCCGGCGGCCCGGTCCAGCAGCGGATACGACCACATCGGGGTGGGCGGCAGGTGGCGGCTGACGAGGTCGCGGGCGGCACGGATGTGGTCGAGGCTGAGTTCCATGTCCTCGATCGTCGGCCGTTCCGAGTCATAGGTCCAATGTCAGTGTTCTCGGTGATCCATAGACTGGATTGATACGTTGGCCGCATGCTCGACGTCACCCGGCTGACCGTGCTGGCCGCGGTCGCCCGCCACGGATCGGTCACCGCTGCGGCCCGGGCGCTGCACTACGCGCAGCCGTCGGTCAGTCACCACCTGGCCCGGCTGGAAGCCGAGACCGGCAGCCGGCTCCTGCAACGGGTCGGTCGGGGCGTGCGGCTGACCGAGGCCGGCCGGCTCCTCGCCGAACGCGCCGAGGAGATCCTGGGCCGGATCGCGGCCGCCGAGGTCGAGCTGGCCGAGTTGACCGGGCTCCGGGCCGGCCGGGTCCGGCTGGCCGCGTTCCCGTCCGCGCTGGGCACGTTCGTCCCGGTCGCGGCGGCCGGTTTCACCACCGCCCATCCCGGCGTCGACCTGCGCTTCACCGAGGCCGAGCCGCCCGCCGCGATCCGGCTGCTGCGGGGCGGTGAGGTCGACGTCGCCCTGGTCTTCGCCCATCCCGGCGAGTCCGTACCGGACCTCGCCGCACCGGACCCGGGCGGCGTCCGTTCCGAAACGCTGCTGGAGGAGCCGTCCTATCTGGTGGTTCCGGCGGGCTGGGCGGGTGACCGGCTCGCCGATCACCGGGACCGCCCGTGGATCGGCGGCTGCGAGCGGTGCCGCAGCCGCCTGGTCGCCGCCTGTGCGGCCGAGGGCTTCGTCCCGGACATCCGGTTCACCACCGACGACTATGTGGCGGTGCAGGCGCTGGTGGCCGCCGGGATGGGCGCGACCACCCTGCCGGCGCTGGCCCTGGCCGCCCACCGCGACCCCCGGGTGCGGGCGGTACGGCTGCCCGGGCCGGGCCGCCGGGTGTCGGTCGCGGTCCTCGGCGAACCGCCCGATCCGCCGGCGACCTCGGCGCTGCTCGACCAGATCAGGGCCGCGGCCCCAGCGATCGTCCGGTAGCAGAACCGCCGCGGCTGTCCGGGAGCGGTGGCCTCAGACCGCGCAGCCGTCGGCGGCGGGCGGCAACGGGACCGGGACACCGATCGACGGCAGACCGAGCGAGACGCCCTTCAGCTTCGGGGTACGGCCGGCCTCGAAGGCGTCGCCGGCACGGGTCCGGCGGTGGCTCAGCGGGTCGCCGTCGGCGTTGAGATGGTGCGGGGCGGCGTAGGTGATCACCGTCTCGACGATGTCGCCCGGACGCGGGGCCCGGTCGCCGGTCAGCTCACCCGTGGCGAAGTGCACCAGACGGCCGTCACGCGCGCGGCCGCTCATCCGGCCGGTGCGCTCGTCCTTGCGGCCCTCGCCCACCGCCACCAGGACCTCGACCTTCTCGCCGACCAGCTTCTTGTTCTCCGACCAGGTGATGTCCTCGAGGGTGGCGATCAGCCGGTTGTAACGCTCCTGCACGACCGCCTTCGGGACCTGCTCCTCCATCGTCGCGGCCGGGGTGCCGGGGCGCTTCGAATACTGGAAGGTGAAGGCGCTGGAGAACCGGGCCCGGCGGACCACCTCGAGGGTCTGCTCGAAGTCCTCGTCGGTCTCGCCGGGGAAACCGACGATGATGTCGGTGGTGATCGCGGCGTCCGGCATGGCGGCCCGGACCTTCTCGATGATTCCCAGGTACTTCTCCTGGCGGTAGCTGCGGCGCATCGCCTTCAGCACGGTGTCCGAGCCGGACTGCAGCGGCATGTGCAGCGAGTGGCACACGTTGGGCGTCTCGGCCATCGCGGCGATCACGTCGTCGGTGAAGTCCTTCGGGTGCGGGCTGGTGAACCGGACCCGCTCCAGGCCCTCCACCTCGCCGCAGGCGCGCAGCAGCTTGCCGAAGGCGAGCCGGTCGCCGAACTCGACCCCGTAGGAATTCACGTTCTGCCCGAGCAGGGTCACCTCGAGGACCCCCTCGGCGACCAGGGCGCGCACCTCGGCCAGGATGTCGCCGGGCCGGCGGTCCTTCTCCTTGCCGCGCAGGCTGGGCACGATGCAGAAGGTGCAGGTGTTGTTGCAGCCGACCGAGATGGAGACCCACCCCGCGTACGTCGACTCGCGCTTGGTCGGCAGCGTGGAGGGGAAGACCTCGAGTGACTCGAGGATCTCGACCTGCGCCTCCTCGTTGTGCCGGGCGCGCTCCAGCATCGCCGGCAGCGAGCCGATGTTGTGGGTGCCGAAGACGACGTCGACCCAGGGCGCCTTCTTGACGATGTCGCCCTTGTCCTTCTGGGCGAGGCAGCCACCGACCGCGATCTGCATGCCGGGGTTCTTGAGCTTGGTGGGGCGCAGGTGGCCGAGGTTGCCGTAGAGGCGGTTGTCGGCGTTCTCCCGTACCGCACAGGTGTTGAAGACGACCACGTCCGCCGCGTCGGCCTCGGGGGCGCGCACGTAGCCGGCGTCCTCCATCAGGCCGGAGATCCGCTCGCTGTCGTGCACGTTCATCTGGCAGCCGTAGGTGCGCACATCGTAGGTGCGCGGGGCGCCCGGAGTCTCGGTAGTCATGGCAATTGACCAGGCTACCCCTCACGCCGCGGCGGGCCGCTCCGGCGTCGGGTCCGGTTTCCACCGCGATCGGTCACAACCGGCCGGGGCGGCGCACGCCGGGTCGTGGCCGGTGCAGGCGCGCACGTGCCGCCGCTCGGTGCCGTCGTCGGTCTCCCGTTCGTCGACGTGCACCGCCCTGATCGTGCCGTCGGGCTCGCACAACACGTACCGCGAAGGGTTGAGGGTGTCGTCGGGAAGCAGGACCGCGGCACCAAGCCGGACCGCGACGGCGCCGGCGATGGTCTCCTCGACGACGCCGGCGGGTGTCAAGTAGATGTCGACCATCGTCGGGAAGTCTCCGCCGACGTGATAGACGTCGCAGAGCAGATCCGCGCCGGCGACCATGCCGTGCACCTGACGTTCCAGAGCGCCGGCGAGCGCACCCATCACCCGGTCCGGATCGGCCCGGCCGGCGATGCACCAGTTCCACGGGCCGTCCGCCATAAAGTCCATGGTCCGGACCCCTCTCTCAGCGCATTGGCTGTGTTACCGCTCCGTGACCATTCTCGACACATTCCGATACGGACGGGCCCATAGGGTGTGTCCATTCGAGTGAACCGACAACGAGCGGATGGACCAGGGGTGACAGGCGAGGCTCTCATCGTCCTTGAGAACGTCAACAAGTGGTTCGGCCCCTTGCACGTGCTACAGGACGTCGACCTGTCTGTCGCGCGCGGCGAGGTCGTGGTCGTCATCGGACCCTCCGGGTCCGGTAAGTCCACGCTGTGCCGTGCCATCAACCGGCTGGAGCCGATCGACTCCGGCACGATCACCTTCGACGGGCGGCCACTTCCGGCCGAGGGCCGTGCTCTGGCACGGCTACGCAGCGAAGTCGGCATGGTGTTCCAGTCCTTCAACCTCTTCGCGCACAAGACCATCCTGCAGAACGTGATGCTGGGCCCGGTCAAGGTGCGCAAGGAGAAGCCCGCGGCGGTACGTGACCGCGCCATGGGCCTGCTGGAGCGGGTCGGCATCGCCAATCAGGCCGACAAGTACCCGGCTCAGCTCTCCGGCGGCCAGCAGCAGCGTGTCGCGATCGCGCGGGCTCTCGCCATGCAGCCCAAGGCGCTGCTCTTCGACGAGCCCACCAGTGCGCTCGACCCGGAGATGGTGGGCGAGGTGCTGGACGTGATGACCTCGCTGGCCCGCGACGGCATGACGATGGTGGTCGTCACCCACGAGATGGGTTTCGCCCGGCACGCGGCCGACCGGGTCGTGTTCATGGCCGACGGCCAGCTCGTCGAGCAGGCGACGCCGGAGGAGTTCTTCGCGAACCCGCGGAGCGACCGGGCCAAGGACTTCCTTTCCAAGATCCTCACGCACTGAGCGTCCTCACCGGCGCCAGCCCTCAGAGCCGCCACACGACGGCGGTTCTGATCGAAAAGGAGATGAAGTATGCGTTTCACTCGTGCAGCCGTTGTGGCCACCGCCGCGGCTCTGACTTTCGGCCTGACCGCGTGTGGCGGCGACAAGACCGAGTCGGGTGACACCGGCTCCAGCAAGTCGTTCGCCGCCGGTAGCACCATGGAGAAGCTCAACAAGGCTCAGGCGATCAAGGTCGGCACCAAGTTCGACCAGCCCGGCTTCGGCCTGAAGGGCCTGTCCGGCAAGCCGGAGGGCTTCGACGTCGAGGTCGCGAAGATCATCGTCAAGGAGCTCGGCATCCCCACGGACAAGATCGAGTTCGTCGAGACGACCTCGAAGATCCGCGAGGACGCGATCGTGAACAACAACGTCGACTTCATCGTGGCGACGTACACGATCAACGACAAGCGCAAGGAGCGCATCGCCTTCGCCGGGCCGTACTACGAGGCCGGCCAGAACATCCTGGTCAAGGCGGACGACGCGACGATCACCGGCCCGGACGCCTTCAAGGCGGGCGACAAGAAGGTCTGCTCGGTCACCGGCTCGACCCCGGCCGAGACGATCAAGACGTACGTCAAGGACGTCGCCACCCAGCTGGTGCTCTTCGACACCTACGACAAGTGCATCACCGCCCTGGACGGCGGCCAGGTCAACGCCGTGACCACGGACAACGTCATCCTCCTGGGCTACATCGCCAAGAACGAGGGCAAGTACAAGCTGGCCGGCGACAACTTCACCAAGGAGCCGTACGGCATCGGCGTGAAGATCGACGACAAGGACTTCCGGTCGTTCATCAACGACACGCTGGAGAAGGCCTACAAGGACGGCAGCTGGAAGAAGGCGTGGGACGACACCGCCGGCAAGTTCGGCGCTGAGCTCGGCACCGCCCCGGCCGTCAACCGCTACTGATATCAACCGCTGATCCGGGGAGCTTCCGCCCGTGAGTGTGCTAGTAGACAAGTTCGACGTCTTCGCGGGCGGTTTCTGGCTCACCCTCCAGATCTGCGTGCTCGCCGCGATCGGCGCCCTCATCCTGGGCGCCGTCGTGGCGGTGCTCCGCATCTCACCGGTGCCGCCGCTGCGCGCGCTCGGCACCGCGTACGTCACGATCTTCCGCAACATGCCGCTGACCGTGGTGATGTTCTTCGCCGCGTTCGCCCTGCCGGCACTCGGTTCCAACGCCGACTTCCTGCGTATCCCGGGCCTGGACGTGGTCTTCACCCGGCTCAGCACCGACCTGCCGTACTTCCGATTCGCCCTGATCGCGCTGACCCTCTACACCGCCGCCTTCGTCTGTGAGGCGCTGCGGTCCGGGATCAACGCGGTGCCGCCCGGCCAGGCCGAGGCCGCCCGCTCACTCGGGCTGACCTTCGGGCAGAACCTGCGGTACGTGGTGCTGCCGCAGTCGTGGAAGGCCTCGATCGTCCCGCTCGGTTCGGTGATCATCGCGATGATCAAGAACTCGGCGCTGATCGGCTTCTTCGGCGTCGTCGGTGACCTCTCACAGAGCGCCGACCAGCTCACCTCGGCCGAGGGTTACGCCTTCATCCCCGTCGCCATCGGCATCTCGATCGGATACCTGATCATGACCGTCCCTCTCGGGGCCCTCCTCGACCGGATCGAGCGGCGGCAGGCGGTGGCGGCCCGATGAGCAGCGTCCTCTACGACGTTCCGGGCCCCCGCCAGCGGCGGCTCACCCTGATCATCAGTGTGCTGGCCGCCCTCCTGGTGGCGGCCGGCGCGTACTACCTGATCTACCTGCCCCTGGACGAGAAGGGGCAGTTCTCGATGGAGCTCTGGGGGCCGCTGATCGACCCCTCGAACGAGAACTTCGTCCTGGTCTGGGAGCGGATCTGGGTCGGCATCGAGAACACGCTGATCGCGGCAGGCCTGGCCATCGTCGCGTCGCTGATCATCGGCACCCTGCTGGCCATCCTGCGGCTGCAGCTCAAGAGCCTGGCCGGCCGCCGGTACGCCGGGCTCTCCACCCCGGTCGCCTACCTGCTGCGCGGTCTCGGCAGCGGGCTGGCCGTACTCACCCGGGTCTGTGTCGAGGTGTTCCGCGGCCTGCCGGTGGTCATCACGATCTTCTTCGTCGCACGCGGCCTGCCCGAGTTCGGCGTCACCCTCGAGACGCTGTGGTACCTGGTGATCGGCCTGACCGTCTACAACGGTGTGGTCATCGCCGAGATCCTGCGCTCCGGTATGGAGGGCCTGCCGTTCGGCCAGCGGGAGGCGGCGGTCGCGATCGGGCTCTCGCCGTTCCAGACCACCACGCTGATCCTGCTGCCACAGTCCTTCCGGATCATGCTGCCGGCGCTGATCAGCCAGCTCGTCGTGGTCCTCAAGGACACCTCGCTCGGCTTCATCATCAGCTACGAGGAGACCCTGAACATCGGCAAGCAGATCATCGGCGTGCTGAGCAACCCGATCCAGGTCTACTTCGTGATCGCGGTGCTGTTCATCCTGGTGAACTATTCGCTGTCGAAGCTCGCCCAGTACGTCCAGCGCCGGCTCGCCCGCGGGCGCAAGACCGCCGCGCTCCCGACCGCCTCGGAAGTGGCCACGCCGGTCGACGCGGGCGCCAACGTCTGACGCCATTCCGGTCACGCTTTGATTCTCGCGAATCGCTGACGCGTCACCCGGCTCTTCGGCGGCCGTTCCGACGGACGCCCACCGAAGAGCCGGGCATCAACGATTACTGCACGGTGCAGTAGGCGTCGTATCGTTCTTCACCGCTCTGCCAACGACACACGGCCGAATGCGTGTCTTTGATTTTGGTCCATTTCCCGTTCGCCACCCACCGATACGGCGCCGACGGGTTCGACGGGCTGTTGAAACGCACGTAATACCCTCCGGCGGGAAGGTTGGTGAAGCGGAAACCGTCGTCGTCGGCAGCATCACCGAGCTGGCAACGCCAGGTCACCGGGTCGATAGTTGCATTTCCCTGCTCATTCCAGATGGAGCAACTCGACGGACCGCCGGCGATGAACCTGGCGATCTGCATGGTGTAGGGAACAGTGAGGTTGATAGCCGATCCACCCAGCAACGCAGCGGCCGCAGGAGCCGCCGCACGCTGTTCAGCGGCGCTCGCGGGTGACGCGAGCCCAACCACCGCAACAGCTCCCGCAACGAGAGAGGAAAATGCCTTCATCGATCTCATGCGGGAGACGCTACATTCGATCAGATGATTCTGCCGCCCCGTCGGTGGCCGATGCCGATCAGCGGGCAAGCTCCGTTACCCGGGACTCTCGTACGACGGTGACGCGGATCTGGCCCGGGTAGGTCAGCTCCTCCTCGATCTGCTTCGCCACGTCACGGGCCAGCACGGCGGCGCCGATGTCGTCGATGTCGTCGGGGCGCACCATCACCCGGATCTCCCGGCCGGCCTGCATCGCGAAGACCTTCTCCACACCGGCTTTGCCGCCGGCGATCTCCTCGATACGTTCCAACCTCTTGACGTACGCCTCCAGGCTCTCCCGTCGGGCGCCGGGCCGTCCCCCGGAACACGCGTCGGACGCCTGCGTGAGCACGGCCTCGATGGTCTGCGGCGGCACCTCGTTGTGGTGCGCTTCGATGGCGTGGACGATGTCCTCGTGCTCGCCGTACTTGCGGGCCATGTCGGCGCCGATCAGCGCGTGACTGCCCTCCACCTCGTGGGTCAGCGCCTTACCGATGTCGTGCAGGAACGCCGCCCGCTTCATCGTCGGCACGTCCAGGCCCAGTTCAGCCGCCATGATCCCGGCGATGTGCGCGGTCTCCACCAGATGCTTCAGCACGTTCTGGCCGTAGCTCGTCCGGTATCGCAGCCGGCCCAGCAGTTTCACCAGCTCCGGGTGGATGTTGGTGATCCCGACGTCGACCAGGGCCTCCTCGGCCGCCCGGTCACACAGCCGCTCCACCTCGTTCTTCGCGCTGTCGAAGACCTCCTCGATCCGGTGCGGATGGATCCGGCCGTCCAGCACCAGTTTCTCCAGCGTCAGGCGGCCCACCTCCCGGCGTACCGGATCGAAACAGGAGAGAAGGACCGCCTCCGGGGTGTCGTCGATGATCAGGTTGACGCCGGTGGTCGACTCGAACGCCCGGATGTTGCGGCCCTCACGGCCGATGATCCGGCCCTTCATCTCGTCGCTCGGCAGGTGCAGGACACTGACCACGCTCTCCGCGGTCTGCTCGCTGGCGATCCGCTGGATGGCGTCGACCACGATGTGCCGGGCCCGGGTGTCGGCGGTGCTCCGCGCGTCTGTCTCGATGTCCCGGACCAGGATCGCGGCCTCCCGCTTAGCCTGCCCCTCGATCGCCTCGATCAGTTCGGTGCGCGCCGTCTCCGCGGTCAGGCCGGCGATCCGCTCCAGCTCGCGGCGCTTCACCTCGTCCGCCTTGGCGAGTTCCGCCTCCCGCGACGCCAGCGCCGACTCCCGCTTCGACAGGTCCGACTCCAGGGCGGCGATCCGACGCTCCCGCTCGACCAGGCGCTCCACCTCTTCGCCGTGCAGCCGCTCCCGCTCGTCGATCCGGCCGGCGCGGCGCTCCACCTCGGCGGCCTGCTCCTTCACCGTCGCGTTCAATAGAGCGATCTCTCGCTCCCCGGAACGACGAGCCGCGGCCCTCAGCTGTTCGGCGTCGGTCTCGGCCTGACGGTGGGCGTGTTCGAGGATCGTGTCGGCCTCACCGTGGGCGGTCTCCAGGACCCGGCGTGCCTCGGCCCGGGCGGCGTTCGCCTCGGCTTTCGCGGCTGCGGTCTCCGCCCGTACCGAAGCGGCCTTGGCTTTTGCGTCCTCGACCTTCGCCTGGGCGTCACCGACCGCCTGCTCGCGCCGATCCTGGGCATCCTGCCGATCGGTGTGCAGCACGCGCAGCGCACGCGCCCCGAGGACGAGCCCGGCTATCACCGACGCGGCAAGCACGATGATCGCAACCACGAGCACCCAGTCCACGGGGGTCATCTCGCCGCGTCTCCCTTCGCCGCCGACGCTGTGCACGCGCGGACTCTCTGCGGGATGCCCGACCAAGGCAGCTGACCGCGGGCGGCACCGGCCCGGGTGTCACGCGCTCCGCCTTCGGCCACCCCGAGCTTCCAGTCTCCGTCCGAACGGCCCTCGCCGCCCGATGCAAGCGGACTCGTCCGCTTGTCCGGGTCCGCCGGCCGTGCGGGACATCGCCGCACGTTGCCGCCTGACCTGCCCTGTCCGGTTTCCGGCGGGTCGGCGGTCCGGCCTTCGACGGGGTTGGCTGGTTCGGGCTTTCGCCCTGGTCAGCCTTCCTGCCTGGTGGCTTTTCCGCTTGGCCCGCTTTCCCGGTTGGGTCGGCTCGCCTGGGCTTTCCCTTGGGCCGGCTCGCCCGTGTGGGTCGGCTTTCCCGTTGGGTCCGCCTTCCCGTCGGGTCGGCTTTCCCTTGGACCAGCCAGCCCGTGTCGGTCGGCTTCCCCGTTGGGTCGGCCTTCCCCTCGGGTCCCGCTTTCCCTCGGGTCCGCTTTCCCTTGGACCAGCCAGCCCGTGTCGGTCGGCTTTCCCGTTGGGTCAGCTTTTCCTGGGCCGGCTCGCCCGCGTGGGTCGGCTCTCCCGTTGGGCCGGCTCGCCCGCTGGGTCGGCTTTCGCCCGTGGGCCAGCTTTCCGCCTGGGTCGGCTTGGGCGGCATCGGCCGGGCCGGTCGCGGCTCGGTTTCCGTCGGCTTCGGTCGTCTGGCTCGACGGTCGGGCTCTACCGGGTCGTCCGGCGCCGGTCGCACATTGCGTCCGTCATCCGGTTTCTCCGGACGTAGGGAGGACAGCCGCGTCGGATGATCACGGTGCGCCCATCCGAACAGCGTTTCCCTGCGTAGCCTCGCCGCCCTGGTCGCCTCACCGGATCGGAAACATCGTTACAGTCCGTGGGATACGACGATGGCTCGAGCGAACATCGTCGCCCGAGACCCGTCTGATCCCCCGGCCGGCTTCGAAGAGCCCTGCCAGCGAGCCGCCCACCGGACGCTCGAATCAGGAGTGTGTGGAGTTGTGGGGTTGACCGCCGGTATGTCGCGCCGTCCGCCGCGCGGTCAGCGGCCGACGGAGGCAACCATCGAGCGAAAACCGCCCAAGTGATGCCGTAATGTAATGCGATCTATGTTGTGCCTGTTGCATGCGATGGTCGAACAAACCTTGTGTAACGCGAGGCTAGGTCGCAAGCACCGCTTCGGTCAAGGACTCATGATTCGGCAGCGGATAGGACGTACGGCACAGAGATGCTTACGCCCAGCTCACGATCCCACGGGACAATTCCAGACGTACCACGCGATCGCGCCCTTCCCTCCTCAGCCGTAACCATTATCGCCACCGACGCCACCGCCGAAGCGCACGACACGGAGCGTGACAACGACCCGAAGTGACGGAACGTATCAGCCACCACGACCTCGAAGCCGCCGCGTGATATCGGGCCGAACGGTCACCAGAGGAGCGATCCTCACATCAGGACTATATCGGCGAACGCCCTGGCCACCGGCATCAACGGCCGGGCTCAGTAGCCGACACCACTTTCCCGGCTCCCGAGGCGAAGCCTCCCGACCGCACCGAGCCGCCGCGCTTCCGCAGTCGGTCCGCCCACCGCTTCCCTCACCCGTCGCTGTCCGCCTCACCGACGCACTGCTGCGGGCTCGCCGCTCCGTCCGGCCCATCGGTCATGCCGAACCGGGACGCCAGCCGTCGCCGCAGCCGAGGCCCGGACCGTCAGGGGGCACCCCCGTGTCACCGGGCCAGGTGGCCGGGGTCACGCCTAGGACTGGAGGTCTTCGGCTTCGTCGGCGAGGGCGTCCGGGTCGATCGCGTCGGCGAATTCGGCGGCTTCGGCGTCTCGGGCAGCCAGCGCGTCCTTGACCGCTCGAATGGCGACCCCGGCTGGGTAGCCCTTTCGGGCGAGCATCGCGACCAGCCGGCGGAAGATGGCGTCGGGCGTACCCCTCGCCGTGCGGAGTTTCCGGTCCACCAGGGTCCGGGCCGCTGATGCCTCGGCCTCGTCGTCGACCGCCTCCAGCGCCTCGACCGCGACTTCCGCGTCGACGCCACGCTGCCGCAGCTCATTGGCGAGCGCCCGGCGGGCCAGCCCACGGCCGTGGTGCCGGCTGGAGACCCAGGCGCGCGCGAAGGCCGCATCGTCGATGATCCCGACCTCGTCGTAGCGGTCGAGGACCTCGGCGATCACCTCCTCGGAGATCTCCTTGCGGACCAGCACCTTCGCCAGCTCAGCCCGGGTCCTCGGGCGAACCGCCAGCTGGCGCAGGCAGATCTCCCGGGCCACCTCGGACTCACTGCGCGGCGGCTCTGCCCGCGCCGGGGTGTCACCGTCACGGAACGCCCCGGTGGTTGGAGCGCCGCCCGGGAACGCACCGATGGATGGAGCGCCGTCCGGGAACGCCCCGGCGGATGGGGCGCCACGGCGGCCGCGACGCCCCGTGGAACGTCGCGGCTCGTCCGTATCGTCGCCCGATGTCGTGCCGGCGCCGGTCCGGGGCGGAATGGCATCCCATCCCCGCCCGGACCGTGCGCCGCGCCGTCCGGCCATCGCGGACTACCGGATCAGAAGTCGACCGGCGGCAGTTCCGGGCCACCGGCGGCATCGCCGGCACCGGCCTGGCCGACACCGAGCTTCTCCAGGATCTTCTTCTCGATCTCGGCGGCGACGTCCGGGTTCTCCTTGAGGAACTCCCGGGCCTTCTCCTTGCCCTGGCCGAGCTGGTCGCCGTCGTAGGTGTACCAGGCACCCGACTTGCGGATGATGCTCTGCTCGACGCCGACGTCGATGAGCGAGCCCTCCCGGGAGATGCCCTTGCCGTACATGATGTCGAATTCGGCCTGCTTGAACGGCGCGGCCACCTTGTTCTTGACGACCTTGACCCGGGTCCGGTTACCGACGACGTCGGTGCCGTCCTTCAGAGCCTCGATACGCCGAACGTCGAGACGGACCGACGCGTAGAACTTCAGGGCCCGACCACCGGTCGTGGTCTCAGGTGAACCGAACATCACACCGATCTTCTCGCGAAGCTGGTTGATGAAGATGGCGGTCGTGCCCGAGTTGTTCAGAATACCGGTGATCTTCCGAAGGGCCTGGCTCATCAGACGGGCCTGAAGACCGACGTGACTGTCGCCCATCTCACCCTCGATCTCGGCACGCGGCACGAGGGCCGCCACCGAGTCGATGACGATGATGTCGAGGGCACCGGAGCGGATCAGCATGTCCGCGATCTCGAGAGCCTGCTCACCGGTATCCGGCTGGGAGACCAGCAGGGCGTCGGTGTCGACACCGAGAGCCCGGGCATATTCCGGGTCGAGGGCGTGCTCGGCGTCGATGAACGCCGCGAGACCGCCCGCCTTCTGTGCGTTGGCCACCGCGTGCAGGGCGACCGTCGTCTTACCGCTCGACTCGGGGCCGTAGACCTCGATGACCCGGCCGCGCGGCAGACCGCCGACGCCGAGCGCCACATCGAGGGCGATGGAGCTGGTGGGGATGACGGCCATCTGCTGGACCGGGCGCTCCCCGAGCCGCATCACCGAGCCCTTGCCGAACTGCTTGTCGATCTGTGCCAGCGCCAACTCGAGCGCTTTCTCCCGATCAGGTGTTCCTGCCGCCATTCCCGCCACCCCTGTATTCGACTTCGTGCTCTTCGTCGACGAGCTCTTGTTCACCACGGTCGACACGTTAGGCGAGGGGTACGACAAAAATCTCCCGCCCTGTCGTGTGCTGTGGATGACCGAGCCGCTGTGGACAATAGCCGAACACCTGTACGACGATCGAGTGACACGCCAGAACAGGCGTACTAAAAGCGGCTCAACGCAGGCTGGACGGCACCCGATCGGGGTACGCGGTCACCACAGCGCGCCAGATGGTAGCGGTTTCGACACCCTGAGCAATGGCCTCGTCTATGGTTCGTCCGCCGAGCTCCGTGAAGGAGTGGTCGGCCGCGATGCTATGGGCATAGGCGGAGCCGAAGCTCTGTTCCAGGCGTTCCCAGAAATCTGTCAACCGCACCGGAGAAGGGTACCCAGACGCGACTCCGCCGCACCTCAGGCGACCGCCGCTGCCGCCACCCGGAGATCGTCGACGAGACCGCGGTACGCCGTCTCCCGATCGTCGGCCCGCAGCACCGCCGACGGATGGATCGTGGCCAACGCCTGGATCTCCGCGATGGGGAAGTCCTCGGGATGCTGGGCCGAGGCGGGCCACGGCATCAGCCGCCCACGTGACCTGGTCACCCGGAAGTCCGGTCCGAGCAGCGCCTTTCCCGCGGACGCGCCGAGGATCACCACCAGCTTCGGCTTGAGCAGTGAGAACTCGGACACCAGCCAGGGTCGGCAGGCCTCGATGTGGGCCGGGCCCGGCGTCTGGTGGATCCGGCGGCTGCCCCGCAACTCGAAACGGAAGTGCTTGAACACTTCTATTGAGAGTTCTCGTGTTGCAGTACCAGCGTGTTGCGCTGGCTAGATCACCAGGAGCCCGACTCACCCGTGGGCACTGACCGCAGGTGGTTCCGTCCGTGGGGTGGGGGAACCTGTTGCTCGTCTGAAGGTGACTGCCTGGCCGCTGCGGCGGCGAGGTCGCGTTCCAACTGCCTGATCCTCATGATCGCGACCGCGAGGTTCTCGGCATACTGCTCGTTTTTGGCTTCTAACTCCTGGATCGTTTCGTTTCTCTTGCTCACGGTGTCGCGCAGTTCCGTGATCTCCTTGCGGAGCCGGATGACAACCGCCGGCTCGCGTTCGACCCCCGAACGTTCGACCTCGGCGTAGAACAGATCGCGAAGGTCGGTGTGCTTGTTGACCAGGTGGTGCCGTTTGAGCCCGGCCTCTTCTGCGAGGTCCTTGACGGTCAACTTCCGGTTCGTGGTGCCGGCCAGGACGCGGGTCATCGCGGCTAGGATCGCGCGTCGCTCGGGGTGGTCGGCGTTCGGGACCTCCCAGGTCGATGCGCTGCTCATGCTGCCGCCTTGTGGTCGTGGACGATCTGATCGATGTCTGCGATGCGCTGATGGAGTCGAGCGGCGATCGGTTCGGGAACCTGCGTAGCCTCGGTTGCGAGACCCTCGCGTTCTTCGCGGAGGGCGGCGATGTGTCGGTCGGTGCGTGCGATGTTGGCGCAGGAGCGTGCGCAGTTGTCCAGGGCGGGCGTGCTCCGGGTGGTGCTCGACGGGCTGGTGCCCGCGTGGCAGCGGGAGGTAGCGGCGTCGAAGACGCAGAGAACCATCGTGTTCGGGTTGTCGAAGATCTGCAGGCCGGGCGTCTTGCGCATCCGCTTGGCCTCCTTGTCGGTCCAGGTCGTGCCGGCGAAGTCAGTCTCGTAGCGCATGAGGGCCGATGACAGCCGGGCGGCAGCCGGCCCGCTCACGGTGGTGCCGGACTCCTGTTCCTCGACGAGCGAGTCGAGCAGTTCGACCACTTTCGTCATGCGCTCGAAGTCGATGAGACCTTGCAGGCCCGCTTCAGATCGGCCGGCGTAGCCCTGACCGGTGACGATGTTCAGGTGGCCGTATTGAACGCCGAGCGCGACCTCGCCGAGGGGCTGGCGGGCGATGTGGAAGGCCAGGGTGCGACGGAAGCGGCGGAGGGTGATGTTGCCCTCGGATTCGACGTCGATGGGCTTTCGGCCGGTCTGCGGCGCGAGCACCGCGTTGACGTGACTGACGAAGTCGGTGATGCGGTTGTTGGCGACCGCAACGGTGAGGGCTCCTCCTTGCCGCACCGCCTTGCGCATCCGCAGACGCGGGAAGAGAAGGCCGCTGCTGTCCGTCGCTTTCGCCGCGATGGCCGCGGCTCGGATCGCGCGTGCACCCGCTTCGATCGTCAGCCACGGCTGCTTGCGGGCTCGGCCTTGAGTGAGTTGACGACCTTCGTCGTCGCGCACGTTCTTGAACGCCCGTCCCCGCACTTCGTAGCGGATGCCGCCGGTGTCATTTTCGACGATCTTGAGGCAGTCCGTGCGCAAGGACAGGACCTCTTGTGGCCGCATGCCCGTGAGGTAGGCGATCACGGTGATGCTGGCCGCGGTGATCCTCGTGATTTCACGGTTACGCAGGGACGGATTGCGCTTGTTGCCGTAGGTCTTCAGGAAGTCGTCGATGCAGTCGATGGCGCAGGTCAGCAACGTGCTGATGCTTTCGCTGCTGATCGGCGGGGTTGAGTTTTCGGTCCGGCGTGTGGCTTCGCCGATGAAGCGTTTGTAACCGGTGCCGAGCCACGGGGGCCGCATGATCTGGGCGTCGCGGCCAATCAGCCATGAGTGCCCGTAGAGGCGCGTGACGCCCACGAGCCCCTGCAGTCGCGTGGTCTCGGCGGCGTAGGTCTCTCGGAGGTGTGTGGCCCATGCGCGTAGGTCGGCGTCTTCCACCTCGCTGAGGCTCTCGATCGAGGGCTTGGCGTGTTCGAGCCAGCGGGCGAACAGACGCCACTGCGCGATGACAACGTGTGCCGTGCCGGGCGCTGGGTGCGACACGAGGCCGACATTGCGCAGGTTGATCAGGTCAGGATTCAGCCCTTTGTTGATCATGGTCCATCCTGCCGCCCGGAAGGTCTCGCGGAACCGGGCGGGAAAGGTCGACCAGGTGACGCGCAGGGAGTTCGGACTATCCCCGTGGTCGAGCAGCGATAGGGCCCATTCGTCGTCGCCGTAGCGCGGCAACCGCGCCCCGGAGGCGAGGACATCGGGCCGAACTTGGTCTCGCGGGAACGCCGGCATGTCGGCTGCCCAGGAGATGCGCGCCTCGTCGGAGTGCAGGGGAATGACAGCGGCGCTGGTCATATGTCGTACCTCTTGTTCAGCATGGCGTCGATCAGGGTTGTGTCCACGGGAGTCGCTTTTCCGAAGGCCGCGGCGCGTTCGGCATCGGTGAAGTGCCGGTCGAGCAGGTCGGTGATGCGGAGCCAGTGGGGCATCCATCGCTCCCAGGCCGGGCTGTCGCCCAGGCTCCGGCGCAGCGTGTCGAGGCGGTGATGCAGGTAGACGATCCGAGGTAGTTGTCGCGGGACAACAACAGCGTTTGAGCAGGAAAAACACATCAGGAAGGAGGCGTTGCAGCGTTGACCCTTGTTAAGTGGGCTGTGCTCGACGTCCTTGCACGAGCCGACGGGGGTGTCCAGGACGCCGTCGTCGATCTTCTGTGCGGTCTCGGGGTCCAGGTCGCTTGTCGCGGCCCGCGCTGCGGTCTTGAGCACGGTGGCCTCGGCATGGGCGAGGGCTTCCCGGAGTCCTTGCTCGAACACCGGCTGGCTCTCCGCCCGTACCTGCTTGTCTTTCAGACGGTAAACATTGGCGTTAGTCGCTTCGGTGTGTCCCTGCGGGCCGGTCTGGGTGACGGTGGTCCGGCGCAGCATCTGCAAGTTGAACGCGACGAGTTCTCCATTCTCGTCACGCAGCCCGACCTGGGCAGAGAGGGCGCGCATCTGCTTCGTCGTCACGCTGCCCCGGAGGGGATTCGGGCTGATTAGTAGCGTGTCGTCACCCCGGCGGCCACGACCGTTGAGACTCATCGGCAGGTGGATCAGGAGCCGCTCCGACGGTGCGCCGCGGGCGGCGAGGAGGTCACGCGTGGACGCGGTCATCTCTATCGTCATCCTCAAGACCGCTGCACCGGTCCGGCTAGAGGTCTCGACGAGGTTGTTCGTCATGTGCCGCTGCCGGCCGCGTCGCGGTTTGTCCAGGGCAACGGTGTAAGTCGGCAAGTCGATCTCGCCGTCGTCCGCCCGGGTGACGTCCCGGATGGTCAAACCCATGATGACGCCAGGATTCCAGCCCTCGTGCAGGGCGAACAGCGACATGACGGCAGCGGCTTCCTCGCCGCGCAGGAACAGCCGCTCCATCGCCCGCATCGAGTCGCGTGAGCCGATGACTCGCTGGACCTCGCCGGTGACGTGAGCCGTCGCTGCGGAACGAGGGGCATCGAGGTGGTCTGCGACGTGGGCCAGGATGCGGCCCAGCCGCTCGTCGAGGGTGCCTTCCGCGAAGACCCCCGCCCGGTAGTCCTCCAGGTGCTGCCAGGAGTTCAGGATGCGGCGATGGGCATCGGCGACGATGCGATGCAGGGTCCGCTTGACGGCCTTGGCCTGTTCTTTCGTCAGGCTCTGCTGAACGGCAGCCTCGTGCCGTTTGCTGCGGACGTCGACCGCGCGCAATGTCGCCGGCGTCAACTGACCGGTTCGGCGAAGCAGCGTTTTGACGAGGGACAGCCGCGCGGTAACGACCGAAGCGGGGGTGGCGATCAAATATGCATTCCAGGCCGCGGGCGTCAGATCCCGCAGGTGGCTCAGTTCTCGGCCTGACTCGCTGAACCAGCGCAGAAAGTGCTTGCAGCCGTTGAACGCCGCGAGCGCGGTGGACTTGGAACGCCAGGGGCCGCCGACATCGAGGGCGTCAGCGAAGGCAGCCGCGAGAGCCGTGCGGATCACCAGCGCGCCGGGCATCTCGTCGCCGAAATCCCAGACGCCGAGACTCTCGCCACGTTCGCTGACCGGCATCACCTTTAGGTCGGGCCGTAGCGGCGACGGGCGGGTGTAGCCCCTGGGCGTTGTCGTCGCTGTGGGGGTGTCAGTTGCCACGCAGGTCCTTCGGAACGTCGTAAACCAGGCCGGAGTGCTTGCTGACCAGGGAAAGGATGGTGTCGGTGTCGGCAACCGGGCTGTCATCCTGCGCCATCAGCAGCGTCTGCCAATGCAAACCTCGGACCGGTTCGAGGTACCAGTCCTTCGTTGTCTCGACGCTGGCGTGTCCGAGCAGGTCGCGGACCAGTTCCCAGACGTTGCCGAACAGCGCCTGATACTGCCGCCGCTCGTCCGGAGCCATACCGGACCGCAGCAGGTAGGCGTTCTGGGCTTGGCAGAGCATGTGTAGCGCGTAGGAGTGACGGAGCATGTGGGGTGTGACGTGTTGCTTCAGCCCTTCCCGGACCATGCGCTTGTTCGCCTCGGCGAAGACGCTGTTCCAGCGTTCGATCGGCTGCGGCAGCCCGTTCTCACGCAGCCACAGCCAGAGCGGCTCCAAGCCGTCCTCGGTCTGCTGGAACATGCGCATGCGCTGATCGAGGGGCACGGCGTTGAGGACGTTGCGCTGCGGTGCACCGCCGAACTCATCGGTGTAGGTGACAGTCGCATTTCGGCCCCCGAGCCGGCGTACGTTCGTGACGATCATCTTGTCGGGGATCTCGTCATAGCGGCCGTGGTGCTCAGCGCGCTTGATGGACAGGCGGCGCTGGTCACGGATGTAGGCGTAGACGCGGGTCAGGTGCCGCCGGTCGATGTAGAAGACACGGCCTCGCCGGCCCTTGCCGAGCGCAGCGGCGAGCCAGCCGGACAGCATCGAGGCGTCCTCGTCCAGCCGTGGCAGGTCGATGGTGAGTAGCCCGCCGATCTCGCGTCGCCGCAGTCCGGTGCCGTAGGCGAAGTCCGCGAACGCGACGTTGCGGCTTGTCGTCCTGATCCGTTCGATGCCGCGACGCAGGCCGGCGGCGTTGTAGTCCTCGAATCCGATTCGTCGCCACCGTTCATAGGCGCGTCGGGTCAACCAGCGGACGTCGGAGCGCTGGACGTCGGTCGGCCGCTGCTCAAGCCTGCCTCGACCAGATCCGCCGCGTCCGGTCAACGCTCGATAGACGGCGGGGCTCGTGGCGACGATCTTCCGGTGGACGGCCCAGTCGTAGAGACAGGCGATGGCAGCCAAGATCTTCTGCCAGGTGTCGCCACCAACGAGCCGTTTCCGCCGGTCCTCACTCTTCGTGTCGCGGCAGCGCCAGTATTCGTAGTCGCGCAGGTCTTCGACCGTGGCATCGCGCCAGTCCAGACCGTGCTTCTTCTCGTAGAGGAAGTCGAGCCAGGCCCAGATCTCGTGAGCGTACGTCGTCTGCGTTGAGCGGGCTTTCGCCGCGAGGTCACCGCTGACAGCGAACTCCACCAGGTCGGGGTCCGGCCAACCCTGCGGGCTGATGAAGATGGGATAGGTGGTGCGCCCCATCCGGGCGGCGCTTCGGGCTTGGTCGAACTCTCCCTGTGTCCACAGTTCTGCGACTGTGCCCGAGCCGGAGCGGGGATTTGCCCACTTCATGGCCCAGAAGAAGTCTCGGAGTTGATCAACCACGGCGCGAAGGTAGCAACCGACCCCGACACATCTTGGTGCCCGGACGGTGCAGGCTGGTTGCTGGGAGGACCAGATCGATTCCCGAGTTGCCACCAGGGCGCTTGCAGGGGAGGCCAGAAGATCCTCGTAAGGCTGCGGTCAGTGCCTGCGGGTGAGTCGGGTTCCTGGTGATCTGGCCGGGGTAACACGGTGGTACTGCAACACGATCTGAACTCTCAATAGAACACCGAGTTGGTGATGTACAGATCGGCCGGATCGATACCCGCGTCGTCCACCGCCTCACGGAGCAGACGGCCCGCCGGACCGACGAACGGCAATCCGTGCCGGTCTTCGACGTCGCCGGGCTGCTCACCGACGAACACGATCTTCGCGTGTGGTGCGCCGCGGCCGAACACGGTCTGCGTCGCGTTCTCGAAGAGCTCGCAACCCTGACAGTCCGCCGCCGCCGACTTCAGCTCGTCGATGCTCCGGGGGTGCGGCGGCACCCACTGCTGCGCCCCGACGGGGGTCTGGGTCCATGGCATTGCACCGTTCTACCCGTACCCCCCGACAACATGCCGCTCGGACACCTCCTCCGGAGGGCCGGTCCGCCTGTCGCTCACCGCATCGGGGGGAGGCTGCCGGCCGGGTGGAGGACAGACGCCACCGCCTGGGCCAACTCCGGCGCCTCCACCGGGTCCAGAGTGCTGATCGTGATGCGGATCCCGGGTGGAGAGCTCACCCGGAAGAGTGCCCCCGGAGCGACCGCGTAGCCCCGGTCACGGAGCGCCGCGACCGCATGGGTCTCGTCGGGCACCGGCACCCAGACGTTGATCCCGGTGTCACCGCCCACCTCGACGCCCTCGGCCCGGAGCGCCTCGCGCAGCGCCCGGCGGCGCTTGCCGTAGGTCTCGGCGGCCCGGCCCACCAGCGCGGTCACCTCCGGATCACGCCACAGCCACAGCAGCATCCGCTGGAGCACGGTGGAGACCCAGCCCATGCCGATCCGCATCCGGCCGGCCACCCGGGCGACGGTGGTCTCATCGCCGGCCAGGACGGCGATGCGCAGATCGGGACCGAACGGCTTCGAGGCGGACCGGACGAACGCCCAGGAGCCGGTCACCGGGCCGATGCAGTGTGGCGCCCCCTCGGCCAACTCGGCGGCGTGATCGTCCTCCACGACCAGCACCCCTGGATGGCCGCTCAGCAGCTCACGCAGCCGGCGGGCCCGCTCGGCACTCACCGCGGCGCCGGTCGGATTCTGTGCGCGGACGGTGACGACGACAGCGCGGGCACCGGAACGCAGGGCGGTGGCCAGCGAATCAGGGTCGGGACCGTGATCGTCGACGGCGACCGGGGCGGCCCGCAGGCCGAGCGCCGCCAGCAGGTCGATGAGGGCGGCCCACCCCGGGTCCTCGATCGCCACGGTGTCGCCTGGTCGGAGATGGGCGTTGAAGGCGCGCTCGATCGAGTCGAGTGCGCCGGACGTGACGACGATCTCAGCCCCGGAGACCGGGACGCCTTCGGCGAGGAGCCGGGGCCGCGCGGCGTCGACCAGCTCGGGCATGGTGACCGCGGACGCGTACCCCTGTGGTGGGTTTTGAATCGCCGCCGCGGCGGCGAGGGCCGGCGCGAGCGATGGCAGCAACCGCAGGTCGGGCTCACCCGACGAGAGATCCCGCAGGCCGGACGGGATCGGTGTGTACAGGCCGGCGCGCCGGACGGCCACCGCGGGCCGGGACCGGACCCGGGTGCCGCGGCGCCCCTCGGTCTCGATCACACCGCGCTGCCGCAGCTCCTGGTAGGCCTTGGCGACCGTCGCCGGGCTGACGTGCAGGGATCCGGCCAGAACCCGCACCGAGGGAAGCGCGGCGCCGGCCACCCAGAACCCCTGGAGGACGCCTGTCTCGATGCTGGCCGAAATCTCTGCGGCGCTGTCACCACTGACCTGATACTGTTCTGCCACAGATTCGATTCTGTACTAGTACAGATCAAGACGCAAGCAGAACACGCCGGGGAGGCCCCGATGACCGACCTCTACGCTCCCACGCCCCGCACGACGGCCACCCGCACTCGTAAGCGAATGCACTACGAGCGCGAGACGGCACACGCCGTCCTCGACGAGGCGTTCGACTGCGCGGTCGGCTTCGTCGTCGACGGCGAGCCACGTGTTCTGCCCAACCTGCACGTCCGTATCGGCGAGACTCTCTATCTGCACGGATCCACCGGCGCCCGACTCGGCCTGGCAGCCCGTGGAGACGGCGTCCCGGTATGTGTGACGGTCACCATCCTGGATGGGCTGGTCTACGCCCGGTCTCAGTTCAACCACAGCGCCAAC
Organism: Actinoplanes sichuanensis; assembly: GCF_033097365.1. NCBI lineage: Bacteria > Bacillati > Actinomycetota > Actinomycetes > Micromonosporales > Micromonosporaceae > Actinoplanes > Actinoplanes sichuanensis. The sequence goes on along the minus strand of NZ_AP028461.1, from coordinate 10,873,626 downwards.
TACCGGTCGGTGGTCGCCCTCGGCAGGGCCCGACCGGTCACCGACGACGCCGAGAAGCTGCGTGTGCTGCTCGCCCTGGCCGACAAGGTGGGCCAGGGCCGCTCCGCGGACAGCCGGCCACCCACCCGGCAGGAGCTGGCCCAGACCTCGGTTCTCGCACTGCCGCTGGCCGAGGTCTCGGTCCGCGTCCGGTCCGGTGGCGTCGGCGACGACCCGGAGGATCTGGCGCTTCCACACTGGGCCGGTGTGCTCCCGTTGCGGACGGTCGCCGGGCCGCCGGAAACCGATCAGGGCGTCGCCGCCGCGCCACCCACCTACCTGCCCGGCCACCCTTCGGAGTGGCAGACGCCTGTCGTGCTGGAGGGGCGGCACGTGCGACTCGAGCCACTCACCCCGGGCCATGCGGTGGGTCTGTTCGAGGCGCTCGACGACGAAGAGGTCTGGCGACACATCCCGTTCCCCCGTCCGCGGACCCCGGAGGAGCTGCTCACCGGGGACATCCTGGGCGTGCTGCGCGGTCAATGGCTCGGCCAGCGCTCCGGGTGGGCCCAGATCGACCCGGCGACCGGCGCGGTGATCGGGATGACCACCTACCACGACATCGACACCAACCTGCGATCCCTCGGCATCGGGCACACCATGGTCGGCCGCAAGTGGTGGCGGACGGGTGTCAACACGGAGGCGAAGCTGATGCTGCTGGAGCGGGCCTTCGACGTGCTCGGCGCCGAGCGGGTGTTCTGGTATACGGACGTGCGCAACGAGCGCTCCCAGCAGGCCATCGCACGGCTGGGAGCCAGCCGTGACGGGGTGATCCGCCGGCAGCGCAGGCGGCCCGACGGCAGCTGGCGCGACACCGTACTGTTCGCGATGACCGCGGACGAGTGGCCCGCCGCCGCCCAGCGTCTCCGGGACCGGTTGAGCCGCTCCACGACCGAGAGAGGCTGACCGATGCTGGGCATCACCGATTTCTGGACCTACGTGCTCGGCGTGGTCGCGATCATCCTTCTGCCAGGCCCCAACTCGATCTTCGTGCTGTCGGTGGGCGCTCAGCGGGGCGTCCGCGCGGGCTATCAGGCGGCGGCCGGGGTCTTTCTCGGCGACGCGGTCCTGATGATCCTGTCCGCTACCGGGGTGGCCTCGCTACTGAGTACCTATCCGCCGCTGTTCCTCGTCCTGAAATACGCGGGTGCCGCCTATCTGGGCTGGGTCGGTCTCAACATCATCCGGGGCGCCTGGAGCAAGTGGCGCAATCGCGCGGAGCTCGCCCCGACCGCCACCGAGGAGCCACCCGCCGAGCTTCAGCGCCCATTCCGTCGGGCGGCCGTGATCAGCCTGCTCAACCCCAAGGCGATCCTGTTCTTCGTCTCGTTCTTCATCCAGTTCGTCGAGCCCGGTTACGCCCATCCCGCGGTGTCGTTCCTGATCCTGGGGGCAGTGGTGCAATTCTTCAGTGCGCTCTATCTGTCCGCGCTGATCTTCGGAGGCCGATACCTCGCCGGGCAGTTCGAGCGGCGCCGGCGTCTCGCTACCGGGGCGGCGACCGCCGTGGGCGCCCTGTTCGTGGGCTTCGGTATCAAGTTGGCGACCGCCAGCGTCGGGTGAGCCGGCCCGGGCCCTACCAGGTCGCTCAACGCGCGGTGGTCATGGGCCGGTGCTCGGTGAAGGCGTCGGTCGGCTCGAGTAGAACGTGCTACGGATCATCCGGATTTTGGTCAGGTCAGCGGTCCAGGTCTTCTCGGTGGTGCTCCAGCCCAACGCGTATGCCCGGCCGCCCATGACGAACCAGCGGAAGACGGAGTGCCGGGCCGTACCGTTCGCTGAGTTGTAGCGGTACTCCCAGTCGGCGGCCTTGTTCAGTAGCGGCACCTGGTCGACGCCGACGAGGGCATAGCCGGGAAGCATGCGCGAGGCGGCGAGCCGGGTCTCCTCGGCACGAGCCACCGTCAGCGGATCGGTGGTGGGATCACGGGCCGCGTCCAGGGTGATCGTCCTGGCGTTGCGCGGGCCACGGAAGCAGTGGGTGGTGCCGATGAGCTGGTGGGTCCACCCGTCCGGCACGGCGACGTGGAACCCGGAGCCGTCGGTGAAGTACGACCACCCGGCCTGGAGCTTCCAGCCGTTCACTCCTCGGGCCGAACCGTCCAGCGGGGTGACGGGCAGGTCGTCGGGCGGCGGTCCGTCACAGAGGGACGGTGAGAAGGCGGTCGCTCCTGCGGCTTCGGAGGGAGGTGTTCCGCCCGGAGAGTTCTGGGCGGCGCCCTGAGGATCTACGGAGTTCGGGGCCGGACCGGCCGAGCCTGCCGACGTTGCCGAAGGGTTGGCGGCTCCTGGCAAGGGCTCGGCACCGGCCGAGTCAGGCGGGCCGGGCGGAGAGTTCGGGGAGTTCGGGCCGGGGTCGGACATGGCGGTCGCGGAGCGACCCGAGACCGCATCGGTCGACAACGGTGACGGGAGGACGACCCGGGGGCGGGCCGCGGTCAGATCGACCACGTAACCGGCCAGAAGACTGCCGCCGAGCAGGAGGACGACGAGTCCGGTGAGCGCCAGTCGGGTCGGAGTGACCCGCACGGCAGCCCGGCCCGCCCAGCGCCGTTTCCGGGAGAGAGCCGACCCGACAGAACCGTCCGAAGGAGCGGAACGAGGCGAACCAGGCGATCGGCCGGAGGGGACCGATCGGGCCGAACCGGCCGAACCAGCCGAACGGGCCGAACCAGGCGAACCAGCCGAACCAGCTGAACGCGTTGAAGTGGCCGAACGCGTTGGAGTGGATGAAGGGACCGGACCACTTGAATGGGGCGAGGCGGCCGGGCCGGCGGACGCGGCTGAGCCGCGGGGTGCGACTGAACCGACGGATGCGACTGAAGCGGCCGAGCGAGCTGATTCAGAGTGGGCATCGACTCGGGCTAGGGCCTGGCCAGGCGGCTGGGACGACCGTACAAGATCGGGATCCTCCGGTGATCTCGCTGGTGGATCGATCGACGCTTCGGCCTGCCCGGCGACGGCCTGTCCGATGACGGCCTGCCCGGCGACGGCCTGTCCGATGACGGCCTGTTCGGCGACGGCCTGTTCGGCGGGTTTCGGGCCCGGCTCATCCGCGCGGTCGGACGTGGTGTCACGACGGACGCCGGAAATCTGATCGGTAGCGGTCACCCCCCGGCTCGTTCGATCGGCGACCGCCAGGCTGTCCGGCTGCTGGGGTTGGCCGGTGTCCGAGGTTCGGACTTTCTCCGTTCTGGTTTCAGCTGTCGCTTCCCGGCTGCGCCGACCACCGGCTCGGAATCCCGCGGAATCCGCTGTATCGCCGCCGGTGAAGAGGACGAGTGCGGTACCCGGGCCGGGCTTCTTGGGCGCCTCGCCCGCCCGACTGTTCTCGGTGTCGGGGTCGTGCCCCGTCGCCGCACGTTCCTTGCCTGCGGCGGCATTGCCCGAATGGACTCCTGATGCGTCAGGAGGACGGGTTACCGCAGATCTCGGCTTCCCCGCAGGGGCGCCCGCCGAGGTCGTTCCATCCGCCGCCGAGGAAATGGCGTCGGCAGTCGCGGCCGTGGGGCCGGATACAGCGGCGACTCCGCCAGGCACTTCCGTGGTGCGGGCCGCCGATCCGACGACCTGCCCGGTGTCCGGGTGGCGCGTACCTCCCGCGGCCCCGACCGCGCTCGAGTCAGGCGTCGCGGCTGCCGCCCTCGCCTGCGGTGGGAGTGGCTCGGAGGGATGGGATGGGCGCGGTTTGGGGAGATCCTTTTCGGACTTGGATGTGGATTCGGAGCGGCGCTGCCGGGGTGGCAGGCCACGGATCGGCCCGGATGTGGGCGCTGGTCGTCGCACAGTCGGCGGAGGCGGGACAGAACCGGTGGCATCCACAATCGAATCAGACTTCGCATCCGGCGTCTGAGCCGCGATCGCCTCCGACGGAGACGGCCGAGACGGAGACGGAGACGACGGCGACGGCGACGACAGAGACGACGGCGGCCGCGGAGGCGGAGGCAACGACGGCGGAGGCGACGATTCAGTTTGGGGCAGCGATTCAGCTGGGGACGATCGCGGCGGTGGAGGTGGCTGCCTGGGCACAGCCGGGAAAGGCCGCGGAGCCGAGTAAGGCCGCCCGGACGGAGCCGGCATTGACGCCTCGGGAACACCCGACGGCGTATAGCGATCATCGGACGGCGAAGAGCACTCCGCAGACGAGGCGGAAAGGTCCGCAGACGAGGCGGGCCGGGTCATGGGTTGCGGTGGGCGATTCGCAGACGGCGTGAGCTGGTCCGCGGCGGGTACGGGACGGCTTTGGGGTGGCGTGGAGCGGTCCGCGGGTGAGGGCATCCGCGGATGTGGAACGGGCTGGGCCTGCGGGGCTGAGGGGTCGGTCACCGCTGCCCGGCCCCGATGCGGTCCGGCGGGCTTGGTCGGCTCGCCCGGCCCGGTAGGTCCGGTTGCCGCGGACCGTGGCGCCACTACAGCCGGATCATGGTCGCCGACCGTGGAGGCCCGACCGGAGGAAGGGGAAGAAGCCGGATTCCGCGACTCGTCTGTCGGTGACTCGACGGGCCGCGGACTGACAGGCCACACACCGACCGGGTCCGGAACAACCGACTCCGCGCCCACAGGCTGCGGACCGACGGACTGCGGGCCCACGGACTGCGGGCCAACGGACTGCGGGCCAACGGACTGCGGGCCAACGGACTGTGGATCAGCGAGCCAGAATTCGGCATTCCGTAGCTCGGAAGATCGCGACTGGGCACGTCGCGGCCCGGAAGGACGCGGCTCGGAGGGACGCGGCTCAGAAGGACCCGACTCGGCACGGCGCGGTTCAGAAGGACGCGGCTCAGAAGGACCCGGCTCGGCACGTCGCGGCTCGGAAGGGCGCAGCTCGGCACGTCGCGGCTCGGAAGGGCGCGGCTCGGCACGTCGCGGCTCGGCACGTCGCGGCTCGGAAGGGCGCGGCTCGGAAGGGCGAGAAGAAGCGTTCCGTGAAGAAGCAGATCGCGCATCGCCCGAAGCCGGAGGAATCGGTCGCCCACCAGCAGAAGCGGCGGGTCGCTGCGGGACCGCGCCCGGCGACCCGGATCGCCTGGCACCCGGCGCCGACGAGGCCCCGAAAACGTCCGCCGAGCGGCCCGAAAAGGAAGCGGGCGGAGAGGAAGCAGGCCGCCGGGAACCACGCCGGGTGGGCAGGAAGGGGATCTCCTGTGGATCGCTGAAGACGATCATGCGGAGCCGGCGTTCGATCTCCGGAAGGGTGAGACGTGCCGCCGGGTCGAAGCGCAGCAGACCGTCCAGGACGGCGGCCAGCGGGCCGGCCCGGAGAGGCGGGTCGGGCGGTTCGGTGGCCAGGGCGGCCAGCGTCGCCATCGCGGTCTCCCGAGCGTATGGCGAATGGCCTTCGACCGCCGCGTACAGGGTGGCGCCCAACGACCACAGATCGGACTCGACGGTCGAGGCGCCGTTGCGGGCGCGCTCCGGGGAGACATACTGCGGCGAGCCGACTATCAGCCCGGGCGCGGTCACCCCGCCGTCGTCGACAAACGTGGCAAGACCAAAATCGGTCAGGACGACGCGGCCGTCGGTACCGATGAGCACGTTGTGCGGCTTCACGTCACGGTGCAGGACGCCAGCCCGGTGGGCGGCGCCGAGCGCGTCCAGCACGGCTAGGCCGATCCGCGCGGCGACCGCCGGCTCGTACGGTCCTTCCTCATTCAATACCTGGTAAAGAGAGCGTGACTGGACGTACTCCATGACGATCCAGGACAGGCCCCCGGTGTGCACCACGTCGTAGATGCGAACCACATGGGGATGGTTGAGACGAGCGGCGCTGCGTGCTTCCCGAAGGGTCCGCTCATGCAGCCTGTGCTGTTCAACATCGGACATCCACTCGGGTGGCACGATCTCCTTGACGGCCACGTCGCGGTGCAGCATCTCGTCGCGGGCCAGCCAGACCCGGCCCATCCCACCCGCGCCGACCGGTTCCACGAGACGGTACCGACCTGCGACGAGCATCTGCCTGACCGCCATCGGCACCCACCCATCACGTCGAGTATCAGGATAATCAGCCACAGACCGCCCAAGGAACGCCGATCACCCGGTCACCGCTCAGAACATCAAAGATCAGAAAAATCAGGATGCGGTACGGGTATCGCGCTCCGGAGTCAGCCAAAAGGCAGCCACGGGGCGCCCGTGAAGCGCAACGTCACCAGTCGGTGCGGTCCGGCGTACATCTGAAGAAGCGAAAGGTGATCGAACCGGCCGAACCGGGAAATCTCTCGCCGGAGGCGCGTCAGCGCTCCGGTTTCTGTCATACCCCCGAGGCAGGATGTGAGGCGTGCAAGACGTGCTGGAGAGGTTCGGGCCGGCCACCAGGGAGTGGTTCACGGCCGCCTTCGCCGCGCCCACCGCCGCTCAGGCCGGGGCGTGGCAGGCGATCGGCGCGGGGCGCAACGCGCTGGTGGTGGCGCCGACCGGGTCCGGCAAGACCCTGGCGGCCTTCCTCTGGTCGTTGGACAGGTTGTCCCGTGAGCCGGTCCCGGAGCAGGCCCGACAGCGGTGTCGGGTGCTGTATATCAGTCCGCTGAAGGCGCTCGCCGTCGACGTGGAGCGCAATCTGCGGGCGCCGCTGACCGGGATCCGGCAGGCGTCCGGACGGTTGGGCCTGCCACCGCCGGAGATCACCGTCGGCATGCGCACCGGCGACACCCCGGCCGAGGAGCGGCGAGGTTTCGCGCGCACCCCGCCGGACATCCTGATCACCACGCCGGAGTCGCTGTTCCTGCTGCTCACATCGGCCGCGCGGGATTCGCTGCGCGGCGTCCAGACGGTGATCCTCGACGAGGTGCACGCGGTCGCGGCGACGAAACGTGGCGCACATCTGGCGCTCTCCCTGGAGCGGCTGGACGCGTTGTTGGAGCGCCCGGCGCAGCGGGTCGGCCTGTCCGCGACGGTTCGCCCGATCGACGAGACCGCGAGGTTCCTCGGCGGTGGTCAGGATGTCGAGATAGTGCAGCCACGCAGCGCCAAGACGATCGAGGTGACGGTCGAGGTCCCCGTGGAGGACATGACCAGGCTCGATGAGGTGCCCGATTCCGATCAGGATGATCCGGGCGCCGGGCGGCACACGCCGTCGATCTGGCCGGCCGTCGAGGAGCGGGTTCTCGATCTGATCGAGGCACATCGGTCGACGATCGTGTTCACGAATTCACGTCGTGGGTCGGAGCGGCTCTGCGCCCGTCTCAACGAGTTGGCCGCCGAGCGCGCCGATCCGGAGTTCGCGCAGGTCCCGCTCGGGATGCGGACGCCCGCGGAGATCATGGCGCAGGCCGGCGGCACCCGTGGCGCGCCCCCCGTCGTCGCCCGTGCCCACCACGGCAGCGTCTCCCGGGAGGAGCGCAAACAGATCGAGGAGGCGCTGAAATCCGGGCAGCTGCCGGCCGTGGTGGCCACGTCGAGCCTGGAGCTGGGCATCGACATGGGCGCGGTCGACCTGGTGGTGCAGATCGAGGCGCCGCCGTCGGTGGCGGCCGGCCTGCAGCGCATCGGCCGGGCCGGACACCAGGTGGGTGCCGTGTCGCGCGGGGTGGTGTTCCCGAAACATCGCGGTGACCTGCTGTCCTGCGCCGTCGTGGCGGAGCGGATGGGTGACGGCGCGATCGAGGAGCTGCGCTGTCCCCGCAACCCGCTGGATGTGCTGGCCCAGCAGATCGTCGCGATGACCGCGCTGGACGAGTGGCAGGTCGACGACCTGGCGGCGCTGGTGCGGCGGGCCGCGCCGTTCGCCGAGTTGCCCGCGTCGGCGCTGCACGCGGTGCTCGACATGCTGTCCGGCCGCTACCCGTCGACCGCGTTCGCCGAGCTCCGGCCACGCCTGGTCTGGGATCGGGCGACAGACGTGCTCACCGGCCGCCCGGGCGCGCAGCGGCTCGCGGTGACCAGCGGCGGCACCATCCCCGACCGCGGCACGTTCGGTGTCTTCCTGGCCGGTTCGGAGCGTGCCTCGCGGGTGGGTGAGCTGGACGAGGAGATGGTCTACGAGTCCCGGGTCGGCGACGTGTTCCTGCTCGGGTCGACCTCCTGGCGGATCGAGGACATCACTCCCGACCGGGTGCTGGTGTCGCCCGCTCCGGGCGCGCCGGCTCGGATGCCGTTCTGGAAAGGTGATTCCCCGGGCCGCCCGATCGAGCTGGGCCGGGCGATCGGCGCCCGGCTTCGATCGCTGGTCAAGGCCGGTGACGAGGCGGCGACGGCCACGCTGCGCGAGTCGGGGCTGGACGAGTGGGCGGCCGGCAACCTGGTGGCCTACCTGCGGGAGCAGCGCGAGTCGACACGGCATCTGCCCGACGACCGGACGATCGTGGTCGAGCGGTTCCGTGACGAGCTGGGCGACTGGCGGATGACCGTGCACTGTGTGCTCGGTGCCCGGGTCAACGCGCCGTGGGCGCTGGCGATCGGCCGCCGGCTCGCCGAGCGGTATGGGGTGGACGGCCAGGTGATGCCCTCCGACGACGGCATCGTGGTGCGCCTGCCGGACACCGCCGACGAGCCACCGGGCGCCGACCTGATCGCCTTCGATCCGGAGGAGATCGTGCAACTGGTCGAGGAGTCGGTCGGCACGTCGGCGCTGTTCGCGTCCCGCTTCCGGGAGTGCGCCGCCCGTTCGCTGCTGCTCCCCCGCCGTGACCCGCGCCGCCGCCAGCCGCTGTGGCAGCAGCGGCAGCGGTCGGCACAGCTGCTCGACGTGGCTCGCGAGTTCGCCGACTTCCCGGTCACCCTGGAGGCGGCCCGTGAGTGCCTGCAGGACGTCTTCGACGTGCCCGGCCTGACCGGGTTGATGCGGGAGATCTCCGGCCGCAAGGTCCGGCTCGTGGAGGCGGAGACCGCTCGGCCGTCGCCGTTCGCCAGGTCGCTGCTGTTCGGCTACGTGGGGGCCTTCCTCTACGAGGGAGATGCTCCGCTGGCCGAGCGCCGGGCCGCGGCGCTGGCGCTCGACTCGACGCTGCTCGGTGAGCTGCTCGGCCGGGTCGATCTGCGTGAGCTCCTCGATCCGGCGGTGGTGGCCGAGACCGAGGCGCAGTTGCAGTGGCTGACCACCCAGCGCACTCCACGCGACGCGGAGGACGCGGCCGAGCTGCTCCGGCTGCTGGGCGACCTGTCCGCGGACGAGATGGCCGTGCGGGGCGTGCCCGCGGAGTGGGTGGATCATCTGGTGACGACTCGGCGGGCGGTGTGGGTCCGGGTCGCCGGGGAGGACCGATGGATCGGTATCGACGACGCCGGGCGCTACCGGGACGCGCTCGGAGTGGCATTGCCTGTCGGCATCCCGGAGGCCTATCTGGAGCCGGTCGCCGATCCGCTCGGTGACCTTGTCGCCCGCTATGCGCGCACGCACGGGCCGTTCGCGGCGGCGTCGTGCGCGGCACGGTTCGGGCTCGGGGTGTTCGTGGTCGAGCAGGCACTCAAGCGGCTCAGCGCGACCGGCCGGGTCACCTCGGGTGAGTTCTCGCCGGGCGGCGCCGGAAGCGAGTGGTGCGACGCCGAGGTGCTGCGGATGCTGCGGCGGCGTTCGCTGGCCGCGCTCCGGCGGGAGATCGAGCCGGTCCCGCCCCGGGTGCTGGCCACCTTCCTGCCCCGTTGGCAGCAGGTCGGCGGGAACGCCCGCGGGGTGGACGCACTGGCCGCCACGATCGAGCAGGTCCAAGGGGTGGCGGTGCCCGCGTCGGCTTGGGAGCGGCTGGTGCTCCCGGCCCGGGTGGCCGACTACGCGGCGCCCCAGCTCGACGAGTTGTGCGCGTCAGGTGAGGTGCTGTGGGCCGGGTCCGGGTCGATCTCCGGTGGGGACGGCTGGGTGACGCTGGCGTACGCGGAGAGCGCGCCGCTACTGCTTCCCCCACCGGACGACGAGTTCGCGGCCGGGCCGCTGCATCAGTCGGTGCTCGACGCGCTCGACGGTGGGCAGGCGCTGTTCTTCCGGTCACTGTCCGATCGGGTCGGTTCGACCGACGACACCGAGCTGGCCGCCGCGGTGTGGGATCTCGTCTGGGCCGGGCACCTGACCAACGACACGTTCGCGCCGCTGCGGGCTCTGCTCGGTGGCAGCGGCGCACACCGGGCGAAGGCGGCACCGGCCCGATCGCGGTACCGACGGCCGGGGCGACCGAACATGCCCGCGCGCGGTGGGCCGCCGAACATGGCGGGCCGCTGGTCACGGCTTCCCGATCGTGATCCGGACCCGACCCGGCGGGCGGCCGCGGTCGCCGACCTGCTGCTCGAACGGCATGGGGTGGTGACCCGGGGCGCCGCCGTGGCCGAGGGGGTGACCGGCGGGTTCGCGGCGGTCTATCCGGTGCTGGCGGCATTGGAGGAGCGTGGGGCGGCCCGGCGCGGCTACTTCGTCGAAGGGCTCGGCGCGGCGCAGTTCGCGGTGCCGGGGGCCGTCGACAGGTTGCGGGCGCTGAACGAGCCGGATGAGGAACGACGTGGTGGCGGCCCACCGGCGGTCGTGCTGGCCGCGACCGATCCGGCCAACCCCTACGGCGCGGCCCTGCCATGGCCGGATCGCATCGTGGACAGCGGTGACGGCGAGCCGGTCGCCAAGGCCGGTCATCGGGCCGGCCGGAAAGCCGGTGCCCTGGTCGTGCTGGCCGGCGGTGACCTGGTGCTCTATGTCGAACGCGGCGGGCGGACCCTGCTGTCCTTCACCGACGACACGGAGCTGCTCACCCACGGGGCACACGGCCTGGCCGGGGCGGTGCGGTCGGGGGCGCTCGGCGCGATGTCGGTCGAGCGGGCCGACGGCGAGTCGGTCCACGCGTCCCCGTTGCGGGACGCGCTGACCGCGGCCGGCTTCCGGACCACCCCGCGCGGTCTCCGGCTACGCGCCTGACCGAAAGCCGACGCCGCTACGACGAGAGGAGGCCCGCGAAGCAGGGCCGGAAGAAGCCTGCGAAGCAAGGCAGGGAACCACCGGACGCGACCGACGTCGAGGGCCGCGGAGCGGGAAGGTAGACGGGCGCTCGACAGCGGCGGGACCGCAGGCGGCCGACGCTGCCGGGCCGGCCGCCTGTAATTCAGAGCTCCGTGGTCCAAGCTCCGTGGTTCAGAGCTCCGTGGTCCAAAGCTCCGTTGTTCAGAGCTTCGTGGTTCAGAGCTTCGGGGCCACCTCGGCGGCCACCAGGTCGATGTGGTCGAGGTCGGCCAGATCGAGGACCTGCAGGAACAGACGGGAGGCGCCGGCTTCGGCGTAGCGCTTGATGGTTTCGACGGCCTCCGCCGGGGTGCCGACGATGCCGCCGTTCTCGCGCATCTCGTCGGCTTCGCGGCCGATCGCGGCCGCCCGGCGGTTGACCTCGGCGTCGTCGCGGCCCACGCAGAGGACGGCGGCGGCGGAGTAGGTCAGCGGCTCGGTGCGGCCCAGAGCCTCGGCCGCGGCGCTGACCCGCGCGTACTGGGCCGGAATGTCCTCGATCTTGGAGAACGGGACGTTGAACTCGGTGGCGTAGCGGGCCGCCAGGTACGGGGTCCGCTTCTTACCGTGACCGCCGACGATGACCGGCAGCGGGGCCTGGACCGGCTTGGGCAGCGCCGGCGAGTCGGCGACCCGGTAGTGCTTGCCGTCGAAGTCGTAGGTGGAGCCGGCCGGGGTGGACCACAGACCGGTGATGATCTCCAGCTGTTCCTCGAGGCGGTCGAAGCGCTCGCTGACCGGCGGGAACGGGATGCCGTACGCGGTGTGCTCGCTCTCGAACCAGCCGCCGCCGAGGCCGAACTCGATGCGGCCGCCACTCATCGCGTCGACCTGGGCCACGGCGATCGCCAGCGGGCCGGGCAGCCGGAACGTGGCCGAACTGACGAGGGTGCCGAGCCGGATGCGGGACGTCTGCACGGCCAGCGCGGCGAGCGTGATCCAGGCGTCGGTCGGGCCGGGCAGCGGGGACCCGTCGCCCATCCTCAGGTAGTGGTCGGAGCGGAAGAACCCGTCGTATCCGCCGTCCTCGGCGGCCTTGGCGACCCGCAGGAGATCGTCGTGGCTGGCGCCCTGCTGGGGTTCGGTGAAGATCACGAGACGCATGGCTCAACACTGCCACGACACCACGGCGCGCCCGCCACGCATCGATCATCGACAGGCAGTAACGTTGCCCACCATGGCCGGTTATGGATGGATCAGCTTCACGACCGATTACGGCACTTTTGACGGCTTTGTCGCCGCCTGCCATGGGTCGATCGCCCGCGTCGCACCCGAGACTCGAGTGATCGACGTCACTCATCATGTGCCGCCGGCCGACGTCGCGCGCGGGGCCGCCGTCCTGGCGCAGACCGCGCCCCACCTGCCGGCCTCGGTGCACCTGGCGGTCGTCGATCCGGGTGTCGGCACGGGCCGGCGGGGCATCGTGCTCGTCACGCCGAACGGGTTGCTCGTCGGCCCCGACAACGGGCTGTTGATCTGGGCGGCCGAGGCGCTCGGCGGGATCACCGCGGCCTACGAGCTGGACAACAAGGACTGGACGTTCGGCGACGTGTCCCGGACGTTCCACGGCCGGGACGTGTTCGCACCGGCCGCGGCCCGGCTATCACTCGGCGCTGCTCCCGCGGAGGCCGGTCCAGCCGTGGATCCGACCGAGCTGACCCGTCTGCCCGACCCGATCGCGACCATCGGCGACGGGTGGATCGAGGCCGAGGTGCTCACCGTCGACCGGTTCGGCAACGTGCAGCTCGCGGCCGAGGGTTCGGCGCTGTCCGGGCTCGGCTCCGAGCTGCTCGTCAACGGCGGCGTCCGGGCCCGGCGCGGCACCACGTTCGCCGATGTGAACGTGGGCGAGCTGCTCGTCTTCGCCGACTCCGCGGATCGGGTCGCGATCGCGGTCAACAACGGGCGGGCCGTCGTGCTGCTCTCGGTCGTTCCGGGCGACATCGTCCGCATCACCGCCCGCTGACCCTCCCTGCTCGGCGCGCCCGCTGACTTTCCCCGCTCGGCGCGCCCGCTGACCCTGCCCGCTCGGCGCACCCGCCGAATTCGACCGTCGGGCGCGCCGAGCGGGTTTAGATGCGGTGGTGGACCCAGACGTTGGGTTCCACGTAGACGGCATGGTCCTGGGCGGTGTCGCAATGGATCGGGGACAGGGCGCCCGGCACCTCGACCGGACCGGTCCGGTCGAACGGCAGGCCGGTCCATTCGCGCCACTGGGCGAGGGTTCCCGCGTACGTCATGCTGTAGTGCGCGACATTGACGATCGAGGCCCCGGCACGCACGTGCACCCGCAGCCACGGGTCGATCGGCAGGCCGTCGGGGCGGGTCGCGTGGGCGTACTCATCGATGGGCCGTTGAATGTCCGCGGGTTTTCCGCTGGGTCGGACCGGTGCGACGAGGTCGGTGAAGCCGTGCCGGGCGGCGTTGTCGCGCATCGCCTCGAGCAGCAGGCCGGAAAGGCCGGAGCCGCGCAGATCGGACCTGATGTTGATTTCCAGGGCGGAGACCATCGTCGGTTTGACGTCGTTGAGATGGTCGTGCATCGCGGTGCGGATCGCCCAGTCCCAGCCGCCTTCGGGTAGCCCGGCCGCGATGTCGCCGTCGTAGGCCAGCGGCACGGAATGCGCCTTGGCCACCGCCCGTCCGGTCTCCCGATCAACCGCCAGCAGCGAGAACTCCGGCCAGAACCGATCCGAATAACGGTAGAAGAAGCCACTCGTGGGATCTTTACTCATGAATTCCGGCCAGCCGCCATCGAGTTCCTGGTAGAGCTCGGCCCGGTCCCCGATGGGGGCGATATCCAGATCCATGCGGGCAGAATCTCAGCCGCCGGGCTCCGGGGCATCCGGTTTTCTCCGAGTCCGGGCGGAATGACCACACGCCGGAGGGGCAAGAATGGTCACATGCCGGAAGGGGACACCGTCTGGAACACCGCCCGCGTGCTGGAGAAGGCCCTGACCGGGGAGACTCTGACCGGTTCCGACTTCCGGGTGCCACGGCTGGCCACCACCGACCTGACCGGCTGGACGGTCGCCGAGTCGGCGAGCCGCGGCAAGCATCTGCTGCTGCGCCTGACCCGGGAGGGCCGCCCGCCGCACACCCTCCACTCGCACCTGCGGATGGACGGCGCCTGGCGGTCCTACGCCCCGGGTGAACGCTGGACCGGCCGCCCCGCACACCTGATCCGGGTGGTGCTGCGCACGGCCCGATCGGTCGCCGTCGGGTATCACCTGCACGAGATCGCCCTGATCCCGACGGCCGGCGAGGACACCCTCGTCGGCCATCTGGGGCCGGATCTGCTGGGCGCCGACTGGGATCCGGCCGAGGCGGTCCGGCGGATCTCCGCGAAACCGTCCGCCACGATCGCCGAGGCACTGCTGGATCAGCGGAATCTGGCCGGAGTCGGCAATCTCTACAAGGCGGAGACGCTGTTCCTCCGCGGCCTGTGGCCGTGGACCCCGGTCGCCGCCGTGACCGACCTGACGGGAGCCGTCACGATGGCCCAGAAACTGGTGGCCTCCAACCGGGGCCGCTGGACGCAGACCACCACGGGTTCGCTTCGCAAGGGCGAGACCAGCTATGTGTACGGCCGACGCGCCCAGCCGTGCCGCCGGTGCGGCACGGCGATCCGCAAAGCCGAACAGGACGAGCGAGTCACCTACTGGTGTCCGCGCTGCCAGCCGGAGCCCTGACGATCAGCCCGCCGCGGAACGCGAACCGGGCGTCCGGAACTTGGTGGTCCGCACCTCGGACAGCTCGCCGAGATCATCCTCCGGCTGCTTCGGCACCGCGGCGGATGCGGCTGACGAAGCAGCCGCCGAGGAGGAGGCAGACGGGGCCGGGGCCGGCGGGACGGAAGTGGACGGGGCCGAGAAGCCCGGCATGGTGCGGAACTCGGTGGTCCGCAACTCGGCCAGCCCCTCGGCGATGCCACGGAGCCGATCGGCCGCGTCGACAAGGCTGAAATACGCCGGATGGCGGCTCTCGGCGACCGGGTGACCGTCCTCCGCGACGTAACCGGCGGCCGCGGCGACCAACTGCTCATACGCCTCGACGCCCTCGGTGAACTGCTCGGCCAGCCCGGCGTGCGACTCGACCAGCGCGTCACGCTGACCGGGCTGCGCCAGCGGGATGGCCCGCTCCACGCTGGCGACCCGCTGCCCCAGGTCACGCAGCCACTGCTCGGCGGTGGCCGCCTCCAGCATCGCGGTCTCGCCGGCCCCGGTGAGGCGGCCGGCCAACCCGACCATGGCCTGGGAGGCCCGGTCCAGCCGGTCCCACGCGTCGGCGATCGCCGAGCCGCGCAACGCATACCGGTTGCGCTGGCGCCGGACCTCCCGCAGCACCGTCTGCCCGGCCGGGAACCGCTGCAGCGCCTTGCTGAGCTTGTCCTCGGGAATCGAGGGCGGCGGTGCGGGGGTGGCGGCGAGCTCACGATGATCCTTCCACCGCCACACCGCGAGAACCGCCGACGCACCGGCCGCGGCCGCCCAGGCCGCGTCGCCGGCGCCGATCCCCGCATAGGGCGTGAGGACGGCCGCCGCAGCGGTCAGGCCACCACCCAGCACGCTCCACCGCCGCGCCGAACCCCGCAGCCGCTTGAGCCGCCGGAAGTACCTGGCCCGCTCGTCCACCGTCGCTCCCCTCGTCTCTGCCGGGACCGGTCAGCCGGCCGCGGTGGTGTCGCCGCGCTTCTGATTCAGGCTGGCGCGGATCTCGTCGAGACGGGCCACGCTGGCCGCGTCGGCGGCCGGGGTGGCGGGCTGCTCGACCGCCGGCTGAGCGGCGGCGCCGCCCAGTTTCTCGCCCGCCATGCTGGAGCGGATCTGCTCCAGCCGGGACGCGCCGGCCAGGTCCAGGCTGGACTTCTGCACCTCCAGCATGCGGCCCTCGACCGAGTTGGAGGCCAGCTCGGCCCGGCCCATCGCATTCGCATACCGCTGCTCGATCTTGTCGCGCACCTGGTCCAGCGACGGGGTGTTGCCCGGCGCGGCAAGCTGCGACATCGACTCGAGCGACTTGGCCACGGTCTCCTGCATCTTGGCCTGCTCCAGCTGGCTCAGCAGGCGAGACCGCTCGGCGATCCGCTGTTGGAGGAGCATCGCGTTGTTCTCGACCGCCTTGCGGGCCTGACCGGCGGCGCCGAGAGCCTGGTCGTGGAGGGTCTTCAGATCCTCCATCGACTGCTCACCGGCGACCAGCTGGGTGGCCAGGGTCTGCGCGGTCTGCTCGTATTTCTGGGCCTCGGACTCGTCACCGGCGGCGCGGGCCCGGTCGGCGAGCACCAGAGCCTGGCGCGCCATGCCCTGCAGCTTCTCGACCTCGGACATCTGCCGGGACAGCTTCATCTCGAGCTGCCGCTGGTTGCCGATGACAGCCGCGGCCTGCTGCACGAGCGCCTGGTGCTGACGCTGGGCGTCCTCGATGGCCTGCTGGATCTGGACCTTCGGGTCGGCGTATTCGTCGATCTTCGCGCCGAAGAGCGCCATCACGTAATGCCAGCCCTTGACGAACGGATTCGCCATCTCGTGGTGTCCCCTCAAATGTCGCTCCGTCGGACGCGTCACCGCGGTATCGAATCGGTGACGCCAAACCATCGTGACAGCCGGACGCCAGCCGCGTCACGGGTCCTCGGGGGGATCTCAGGGTCTCCCCTGGCATCGAGGCTACGCTCCCCTGACCTCTCCCGGCGAGGCACGAAAGGCCTGCCATCGCGCCGCGAGACGAAGCGGCCGCAGACGAAACAGGCCGGACCGCTCCCTTGGAGCGGCCCGGCACAGACGTCTGCATGATCAGGCGGCGTAGACGATGTCCCGCTTCGGTTTCCGGGTCGCGTGCAGCGTCGCCTTCAACGGCGAATCCTGGCGCACCGAGACGGAGACGTCCCCATCCTTCTCGTCGATCGGGACAAGCACACCCTCCATGTTCTCCGCGAGGGACAGCGTGTTGCTGACCTCACTGAGCAACTCGGAGAGGCGGGCGCCGAGAGCGTCACAGATGGCGGCGAGAAGCTCGCTGGACGCCTCTTTCTGCCCACGCTCGATCTCGGACAGATATCCCAGGCTGACGTTTGCGGCGGTCGACACCTCGCGCAGCGTGCGGTGCTGCCCCTGCCGGCGCGCACGAAGTGCGTCGCCGATAACGCGGCGTAGCAGGACCATGGCACCTCCTCCTGCGGGCGGGGCCGCCGGCTGACGCCGGAGGCTTCCCGCAACCGTACCTGGCGTTAGCCGCGCCGACATCCCGCCCCGCCGAATTCCCGGACCGGGCGGCCCGGGACCGAACCGGACAACAGACCCATCAATGGAAGTATTCCCAGCTCAGAGATGCGCCGGTGACTCTCGGAGAGAGTCGGTCAGCAATTGCAGGACGGCCGTCACACTTTCGGTACGGATGGCCGCCCGGTTTCCGGCCAGTTTCAGCTCGCGCACGGTCGCCCCGGCATGCCCGGCGACCGCGACGTATACCAGCCCGACCGGCTTGCCGTCCTGCGGTTCCGGACCGGCCACACCTGTGGTCGCCAGACCCCAGTCGGCTCCACAGCGGTCCCGGACGCCCTCGGCCAGAGCGGCGGCCACGTCGGCGTCGACCGGCCCGCGCTCCGCCAGTAACCCCTCCGGCACGTCGGCGAGGCGGGCCTTGAGGTCGGTGGCATACACCACCAGGCCGCCCCGGAAGACGGCGCTCACCCCGGGAATCTCGACGATGGTCGCGGCCACCAGGCCGCCGGTGAGCGACTCGGCGGTCGCCATGGTCTCGCCCCGTTCGACGAGCGTGTGCACCGCCGCGGCGGCGGCCACGGACATCTCCATCGAATCTCCTCGGCTGTCGGGGACCCTACGGTCGGGCGCCGCGCCGCAGCCTGAGCGCCTGAAGGACGTAGTCGGCACCGGTGACCACGGTGACCACCAGGGCGGCGCCCATCAGCGCCACACCGACCAGATGGAACGGCTCCGGTACGGGCCACAGGTACCACGTGATGGCGGCGGTCTGCAGCCCGGTCTTGAGCTTGCCACCCCGGGAGGCGGGGATGATGCCATACCTGATGACCCAGAAGCGGAGAGCGGTGACGCCCCACTCACGGATCAGGATGATCACGGTCACCCACCACGACAGCGGGCCGTAGAGGGAGAGCAGGACCAGGGCGGTGCCGGTGAGCGCCTTGTCCGCGATCGGGTCGGCGACCTTGCCGAACGAGGTGACCAGATGCCACCTCCGGGCGATCCAGCCGTCCGCGAAATCGGTCGCCGAGGCGATGCAGAACGCCAGGCACGCGGCGATCCGCCAATCCGGGTCGTTCATCTGGGAGACGACGACCAGGACGAGGAAGACCGGCACCAGCACGATCCGGACCACGGTCAACGCGTTCGCCGCGTTGTAGAGCGACACCACGCGCGGCGCGGGCACCGGCTCGTCGGTCACCGGGTCACCGGGGCGGCCGAGATCATCTCCGTCGGCACCGCGATCAGGTCCACGCCCTCGGTGCCGGTGACGCGGGCGCGGACCAGATCACCGGGGCGCAGCATGGTCAGGTCGACCCCGTCACCACCGGCGACCAGGGTGGTGGAGCCGTCGACCTCGGGAGCCTGGTGCTCGGCGCGGCCCTCGATCTCGCCGTCGTCGATCGTGTCGACCAGGACCTCGACCGTGTCGCCGATCCGGTCCTCGGCACGCTGAGCGCAGAGCTCCTCGGCGAGGGCGACCACCTTCGCGTACCGCCGCTTGATCGTCGCGTCGCTCAGCTTGCCGGACAGGCCCGCGGCCTCGGTCCCGTCCTCGTCGCTGTAGTCGAAGACGCCGATGGCGTCGAGGCGCGCCTCGGTGAGGAAGCGGATCAGCTCGTCCACGTCCTGCTTCGTCTCGCCGGGGAAGCCGACGATGAAGTTGCTCCGGGCGCCGGCCGCCGGGGACAGCTTGCGGGCCGAGTCGAGCAGCTCCAGGAAGCGGTCGGTGGAGCCGAACCGCCGCATCCGGCGCAGCACCGGCTCGCTGGAGTGCTGGAAGGAGAGGTCGAAGTAGGCGGCCACGCCGGGGGTGGTGGCGATCGCCTCGACCAGGCCGGGGCGGGTCTCGGCGGGCTGGAGGTAGCTGGCCCGGACCCGGACGATGCCGTCGACCGCGGCCAGCTGTGGCAGCAGTTTCTCCAGCAGGCGCGGGTCGCCCAGGTCCTTGCCGTAGGACGTGCTGTTCTCACTCACCAGGACCAGCTCGCGGACACCGGATTTGGCCAGCCACTCGGCCTCGGCCAGCAGCTCCTGCGGGTCGCGGGAGACGAAGGCGCCACGGAAGGCCGGGATCGCGCAGAACGCGCAGCGCCGGTCGCAGCCGCTGGCCAGCTTGAGCGAGGCCACCGGGCCGTTGTCGAGCCGACGGCGCAGCACCTTTCGCAGGTGGGCCGGGGTGTGCTCGTCGACGGTGGCGTGACCGGGCACGACCACCTTGCTCGCGTGCCGCTCGACGGGCGTGATCGGGAGCAGCTCACGGCGGTCACGCGGGACGTGCGAGACGTGGCTCTCGCCGCGCAGCACGCTCTCCAGGCGGTCGGTGATGTCGGTGTAGTCGTCGAAGCCGAGCACCGCGTTCGCCTCGGGGAGGTTCTCGGCGAGCTCCTTGCCATACCGCTCGGCCATGCACCCGGCGGCGACCACCTTGGCGCCGGTGTCGGCCGCGGCGAGCAGCGTGTCGATCGAGTCCTGCTTGGCCTTCTCGACGAAGCCGCAGGTGTTGACGACGACCACGTCGGCGCCCTCGGCGTCGGTGCCGACCTCCCAACCGCCGGCGTCGAGGCGGGCGGCCAGCTCTTCCGAGTCGACCTCGTTACGGGCACAGCCCAGGGTCAGCAGGGCGACACGGCGGGTGGGAGGAGTTCCAGACACCCGACAAGGTTACCGGGCCGCCCGGAGACGGCCTTCCTCCGCTCGGCCGGTCCCGGAAACATCCGATTCGCCCGGTGGGCACGAAAGTGTGGCGCCGGGTCGATATCGTCCCTCCTCATGTCCACCCTTCGTGATCCACAGCGGCGCGCGGAGCTGTTCCTGGTCGTCTGTCTGTTGGTGGTGGCCTTCGCGGCGCGCTACGCGGGCCGCTCGGAGACGACCCGTGACATGCAGATCTTCTTCGACTGGCACGACCAGTTGGAGCGGGCCGGAGGCTGGCGCGGGCTGGGCGAGGCGATCGGCAACTACAACGCGCCGTTCATGTACCTGCTCTGGTTCGCCTCGGTGCTGCCGGTTCCGCTGCTGATCGGGATCAAGCTGGTCCACGCGGCCTTCGACCTGTTGCTGGCGTTCTTCGTGTTCCGGCTGGTGGAGATGCACCGGGGCCGCCGGGCCGGGATCGCCGCGGCGCTCGTGGTGATCCTGCTGCCGACCGTGGTGATCAACGCGTCGGTCTGGGGGCAGATCGACTCGATGTGGGCGTCGTTCGCGGTCGGTGGGGTGTGGATGCTGGCCCGCGGCCGGGGCTGGTGGGGTGTTGCGCTGTGCACCGTGTCGCTGGCCTTCAAGCCGCACGGCATCTTCATCTTCGCGCTGGTGGCGCTGCTCGTGCTGGCCGGCCGGCTGCGGGCGCGGACACTGCTCGCGGTGCCCGCCGTCTGGCTGGCGCTGAGCCTGCCGGCGCTGCTGCTGGGTCGGTCGCCGGGTGAGCTGTTCACCATCTACAGCCTGGACCGGCAGGCCGGGATCATCGACGAGCTGACCACCAAGGCCCCGACGATCTTCGCCTTCCTGGAGGGCACCCGCCGGTTGGACACCGCCCGGCACCTGGGTTATCTGCTCACCGCGGCGCTGGTGCTGGGCGTCTTCCTGCTGGTGATCGCTCGGCGGGCGCGGCTGGACGAGACCCGGATCGTGACGCTGGCGGCGCTCTTCGCGATGCTGATCCCGTTCGGGCTGCCCGGCATGCACGAGCGGTACTTCTACCTGGCCGACGTGCTGACCGTGGTACTGGTCTTCTACGTGCCCCGATTGTGGTTCGTGCCGCTGCTGGTCCAGGCGGCCTCGTTGGGCTCCTACACCTATTTCCTGTTCGGCCAGACCCTGCTGCAGCTGGATCTGCGGATGCTCGCGGCGCTGATGTTGGCCGCGCTGATCGCGGTCGGGCACACCCTGGTCCGGGACGTGCTGCGGGAGCGCGTGAGCACGCCTCTACCGCCAAAGGTGGTTGGCAATACGATGGCGGAGTGACGACTCCCGACCATCTGGACGACCTCGACGCCGTGACCGCGCTCGCCGACCGGGTGCGGCGGGCGGCGTACCGGGCGGTGGCCGACGCGGCGCCGGATCCGGCCGGGCGGGACGAGGTGGCCGAGGCGCTCGGCGTGGGTCGCACCCTGGCCGCGTTCCATCTGGACAAACTCGTCGATGCCGGGTTGCTCGAGGTCTCGTACGCCCGCCGATCGGGCCGGAGCGGGCCGGGCGCCGGACGCCCCGCCAAGCTGTACCGGCTGTCCGCGGCGGAGCACGCGGTGAGCGTGCCGCCGCGGGCCTATCGCAGCGCCGCCGAGTTGCTGGCCGAGGCCCTGGAGCGGTCCGGCGCCGAGGAGACCCTGTATCGCGTGGCCGAGGAGCACGGCCGCAAGGCCGGGCCGGAGCCGGACGTCACGACCCTGCTCACCGGCAACGGCTACCAGCCGGCGACCCGCGAGGACGGTCGGATCGAACTGCGCAACTGCCCCTATCACCGGGTGGCCGAGCAGTTCCCGCCGCTGATCTGCGGGATGAACCTGGCCATGCTCAACGGCCTGCTGGAGGGCGCCGGGCTGGCCGACGAATGGTGCGCCCGGATGGATCCGGCGCCGGGCCGCTGCTGCGTCACCGTCTCTAAAAACAAAACCAATTGACTTTAGTTGTACGGCCTGATGAAGTGACCGCATGACGGACTTCCATGTGGCTCAGATGAACGTCGCCAAGCTCCGTGCCCCGGAGGGGGATCCCCTGGTCGCCGAATTCACCGCGGGCGTCGACCTGATGAACGAACTGGCCGACCGCTCCCCCGGCTTCGTCTGGCGACTCAAGGAGGAGGACGTCGATCTGGCGGCGCTCGGGATCCAGCCGGCGCCGCCCGAGATGATCGCCACGATGTCGGTCTGGGAGTCCCTGGAGGCACTTCGCGGCTACGTCTACCACTCCACCCACCTCGACTACCTGCGCCGCCGCCGGGAGTGGTTCGTTCCCGGCGAGTCGGCGATGGTGCTGTGGTGGGTCGAGGCCGGCCGCATCCCGACACTCCGGGACGGCCTGCAGCGGCTGGCTCTGCTCGGCGCGGAGGGCCCCGGACCGCGGGCGTTCACGTTCCGGCAGCCGTTCCCCGCGCCGGAGCTCAGTCGACCTTGAGCGCGGCCAGTGACTCTTCCAGCTCGTCCGGTTTGACCAGCACGTCGCGGGCCTTCGAACCCTCGGACGGCCCGACGATGCCCCGGGTCTCCATCAGGTCCATCAGGCGGCCCGCCTTCGCGAAACCCACCCGCAGCTTGCGCTGAAGCATCGAGGTCGAGCCGAACTGGCTGGACACCACCAGCTCGATGGCCTGGATCAGCAACGCCAGGTCGTCGCCGATCTCCTCGTCGATCTCCTTCTTCTTGCTCTGCGGAACCTCGGTGACGTCCTCGCGGAACTCCGGCTCACGCTGGTCCTTGCAGAACTTGACGACCGCCGCGATCTCCGTCTCGTCGACCCAGGCGCCCTGGATACGGGTCGGCTTGGAGGCACCCATCGGCAGGAAGAGACCGTCGCCGCGGCCGAGCAGCTTCTCCGCGCCCGGCTGGTCCAGGATGACCCGGGAGTCGGCCAGCGAGGACGTGGCGAAGGCGAGCCGGGACGGCACGTTCGCCTTGATCAGACCGGTGACCACGTCCACCGACGGCCGCTGGGTGGCGAGCACCAGGTGGATGCCGGCGGCCCGGGCCAGCTGGGTGATCCGGACGACCGAGTCCTCCACGTCACGCGGGGCGACCATCATCAGGTCGGCCAGCTCGTCGATGATCACCAGGAGGTACGGGTACGGCTTCATCTCCCGCTCGCTGCCCGGCGGCGCCGTGATCTCGCCGCTGCGGACCTTGCGGTTGAAGTCGTCGATGTGGCGTACCCCGTTGGCGGCGAGGTCGTCGTAACGCATGTCCATCTCGCGGACGACCCACTCCAGGGCGTCGGCGGCCTTCTTCGGGTTCGTGATGATCGGCGTGACGAGGTGCGGGATCCCCTCGTACGCCGTCATCTCCACCCGCTTGGGGTCGACCAGGAGCAGCCGTACCTCGTCCGGTGTCGATCTGGTGAGAAGCGACACCAGCAGCGAGTTGAGGCAGGAGCTCTTGCCCGCGCCGGTGGCGCCCGCGATGAGGATGTGCGGCATCTTGGCCAGGTTCGCCACGACGAAGCCGCCCTCGATGTCCTTGCCGAGGGCCACCACCATCGGGTGGTGGTCGGAGGCGGCCGCCCGGGAGCGCAGCACGTCACCGAGCGACACGTTCTCCGGATCGGTGTTGGGGATCTCCACGCCCACCGCGCTCTTGCCCGGGATCGGGCTCAGGATCCGCACGTCCGGCGACTTCACCGCGTAGGCGATGTTGCGGGAGAGCTGGGTGATCCGCTCCACCTTGGTACCGGGGCCGATCTCCACCTCGTACCGGGTGACCGTCGGTCCACGGGTGAAGCCGGTCACCACCGCGTCCACGTTGAACTGCTCGAACACACCGGTGAGCGCGGCCATGATCTCGTCGTTGGCACGGCTGCGGGCCTTGGGCGGGGCACCGGTGGCGAGGATGTTCGCCGGCGGCAGGCGGTAGTCGCCCTTGACCGCCGAGATCTCCAGCTGCTCGGCCCGGGTCGGCGGCATCGGCGAGTGCTCGGGCGCCGCCTTCTTGCGGGTCTTCGGCAGCTTCGGCAGGGCCACCGTGTCGTGCAGGATGATCTCTTCGTCGAAGTCGTCCGGCGGTTCCTCATCGGCCAGTGGCGTGACCGGGGCCTGCGAGGCCTGCCGCCGTCGGGCCGGGCGCCGCGGCTTCGCCGGCTCCTCCAGGATCTCGTCCAGATCCACGTCCAGGTCCGCGTCCGGCTCTGCGATCGGGCGCTCGGTGTGCCGGCCGGAACGGCCGGAGACCAGGTCGAGCAGGAGCGCGACGCGCTCCGGGATCTTGGCGATCGGCGTCGCGGTGATCACCAGGAGACCGAAGGCGAAGAGCAACAGCAGCAGCGGTACGGCCACCCAGTCGGTCACCGCACGCTCGAGCAGCCCACCGACCCCGAAGCCGAGCAGTCCCCCGGCCTGGTCGACGGTCGGATTGTCCGATCGCGGGCCGGAGATGTGCAGCAGCGCCGCGGTGGCCACGATGATCGCGGTCCAGCCGACCAGGGTGCGCCCACGGTGCTCCGGGTCGACCGGCTGGCGCATCAGCCGGATCGAACCGTAGAACAGCAGTAGCGGCAGGAGCACCGCGAGGCTGCCGAGGAACAGCCGCACCATGTCGGCCACCCAGAGGCCGACCGGACCGGCGCTGCCCGCCCAGACCGCGACCGCGATCAGGATGGCGACACCGAGCATGAACAGCCCGGCGCCGTCCCGGCGGTGCTCGGGGCCGATCGCCCGGGCGCTGGCCGCCTGCCGACCGGCCCCGCGGGCCAGCCAGCCGACCCCGCCTGCCACGCCGAGCCAGAGGCTGCCGAGGCCGCGGGCGATGCCCGGACCGACCGCGGGCGGCGGCGCCTTACGGACCGCGGGACGTCGGGCGGCCGGTTTGCGCGCAGGCGCCTTACCGGTAGCCTTACCCGTCGATTTACGTGCCGGTTGCTGGGCACGGTTGACCGCCGCGCCCCGAGTCGTGGACGCGGCGCGGCTCCGGCCCGCCGGAGGAGTTCGGCCCGCCATGGGTGTCACCGTAGCCGGGTGCGGCCGGTCTGCCGAGAAGGCGCACCGCGACTGCTTTTCACTTTCCCGGCATTTACCATCGTAAGGTGCAGCCTCTCAGCAACGACTTGATCAAGGCCGCCCTGGACAAGCGCGGCTTCGCGTACTTCGTCGATGCCGACGGTGACATCGCCGGCAACTTCCAGGGCAATCTCATCTACTTCTTCCGCCTCGGCCAGCGGCAGGAGATCCTCCAGGTGCGGGCGATGATGCAGCACGTGTTCTCGGTCGAGGACGTGCCGAAGCTCTACGAGTTCTGCAACACGTGGAACCGGGATCAGCTGTGGCCCAAGGCGTACGTGCAGGTGACCGACGAGGGACAGGCCATCGTGGTGGGCGAGGTCACCACCGACTGGGAGCACGGCGCCACCCTCGAACAACTCGATCAGGTCATTCTCTGTGGGGTGGCGACCGGCTGCCGGCTCGGCGAGGCGCTCGGGGAGATGAAATCGGGGTCCTCACGCTGAGCGTGAGGACCCCGATCCTGGTCGCCGGATCACGGAGCCCCGGCCGGGCTTAAGGTCTCCGGGCCCGGCGGTGGGACCGGTCCGGGCGGCTTCCACGCCCGGACCCGTCCCGGATCAGCCGTTACTGGACGTTGAAGCCCAGGCTGTACGCGCCGGTGCCGGCGGTGGCCACCACGACGTACCGGTAGGTGCCGGAACGGCCGGTGAAGGACAGCGTCTTGTCACCGGTACCGGTGGACTGGGCCACCGTCTTGAACTGGCCCCGGTTGTTCGCCTTCTGCAGCACCAGGTCGAAGTCGGCACCGTCCGGGGCGTCCAGGCAGGCGGTGTGCGTGCCGGCCCGGGCCCGGTAGGCCCCGCCGTTCGGCTGCGCCTGCGCCTGACCGGCCCGGTTGATGGTGCCGTCGCGCTGGACCGGCAGAGCGTCACACGCGGACGCCTCCTCGCCCTCCTCGGCCGGCGGCGCGGAGGCCGGCGGCGCCTCGGCGCCACCCTCACCCTCGGTGGTGACCAGGGTCAGGTTCTGCGCCGCCAGGATCTCGTTGAGCGGCTGGAAGAACGTCTCACCACCGGCGGTGCAGTCGCCGGAACCACCCGAGGTCACACCCTGGGCCTGGTCGCCGGAGAGCCACGGCCCACCGGAGTCGCCACCCTCGGCGCAGACGTCGGTACGGGTCAGGCCGGTGACCGTGCCCTCCGGGTACTGGACCGTCTGGTTCTTGGCCAGGATCGTGCCGCAGAACGTGCCGGTGGTGGAACCGGAACGGCAGATCGCCGCGCCGACCGGGGCCTCGGTGTTGCCGGCCACCGGCAGCTCGTTGCCCTCGAAGTCGTTGACCACCGGACGCGGGGTCCAGTCGTCGTTCACCGCGACGAAGCCCATGTCGGCGTTGCCCGGGAAGACCGAGAACTCGACGGTGCCCTGCGCCTCGTTGTTGAAGCCGGTGGTGGCGGTGCCCTCCTCGCCGCAGTGACCGGCCGTGACGAAACCTGTCGTCACCGAGAAGCCGATCGAGCAGCGGGCCTGGCCACCACCGATGTTGATGAAGTACGGGTCCGCGCCACGGACGTCGAACAGCGGCTTCGGCTGCGCGTCGCTGATCTTCACGGTCAGCGCCTCGGTGGCGACACCGGCCCGGCGGGCCACGGCGAGCGCCTCGGACTTCTCACCGGGCTGCGCGACCACGACCACCTTGTTGGTCGGCACGTCGACGTACCAGCCGGTGAGACCGTCGACCTCGGCCGCGGCCGAGTCGAGCTTGGTCTTCAACGCGTCGAGCTCGGCTTCGCTCCGCTTGACCAGCACCGGTACGGCACCGGCGGCCTTCACCGCCGACGCCGCGTCGGAGTCGGTCACCGCGACCTTGAGCGTGGTGCCGTCGGACGCGAGCCAGGCACCCGCGAAATCCTCACCGGTCTGCGCGGCGAGCGTCGCCGAGACTCCGCCCGCCCACTCCGAGCGGGCCAGCCGGGTGGCCGCCTGTTCACTGTCGAGACCGAGGTCACGTTTCATGGCCGCGAGCAACTCCGGGGACAATCCGCCCGGAGTGCTCGAAGCCTTCGACCCGCCGGTCTCTTCGGTGCCGGCGAGCGACGGCAGGGTGAAGGCGACCGCCGCCGCACCCGCCACCGCAACAACCGCCCCTACGGCGATCGCACTGCGCTGCATCTGGAGAACTCCCTCCGCCACGGGTGCCGTGGGGGCGGCACCGGTGCCTGGGAGTACGCAGCTCGACCCAAGATGGTTGAAACGGACGCTGACTCTTATGGATTACACAGGTTTTCTCAGACCTCGACGACCGTCGGCACGATCATCGGCCGCCGCCGATAGGCGTCGTTCACCCAGCGGCCCACCGTGCGCCTGACCACCTGTTGTAGCTGGTGGGTGTCGGTGATGCCGTCCTCGGCCGAGCGGTGCAGGGCCGCGGTCAGCAGCGGGACGACCGGGTTGAACGCCTCCGGGTCCTCGGAGAAACCCTTCGCCGAGATGACCGGCTCGCCGACCACCTTTCCGGTCACCGAGTCGATGACCACGGTGGCCGCGATGAACCCACCGTCACCGAGGATCCGGCGCTCGGTGAGCAGCGACTCGCTGACGTCACCGACCGCGAGACCGTCCACGTAGACATACCGGCTCTTCACCCGGCCGACCACGCGGGCGTGGCCCTCGACCAGGTCGACCACGTCACCGTCCTCGCAGAGCACCACCCGGTCCGGGGCGACCCCGGTCTCGATGCCGAGCTGGGCGTGCGCGCGCAGGTGCCGCCACTCGCCGTGCACCGGCATCAGGTTGCTCGGGCGGGTCACGTTGAGCAGGTAGCGCAGCTCACCGGCGGGCGCGTGGCCGGAGACGTGCACCTTCGCCGTCTCCTTGTGGACGACCGTGGCGCCGGCCCGGGACAGCTGGTTGATCACCCGGTAGACCGATGTCTCGTTACCCGGCACCAGCGAACTGGCCAGCACGACCGTGTCGCCGGGAGCGATGGTGATGTGTCGGTGGTCGCCCGTGGACATCCGGCCCAGCGCGCTCATCGGCTCGCCCTGCGAACCGGTGGACATGAAGACGATCTCGTCGGGCGGCAGGTGGGTGGCCTCGTCCAGGCCGACCAGCAGGCCCTCCGGGATGCGCAGCAGGCCCAGGTCACGGGCGATGCCCATGTTGCGGACCATGGACCGGCCGATCAGCGCGACCTTGCGGTCGAACTCCCAGGCCGAGTCCATCACCTGCTGCACCCGGTGCACATGCGAGGCGAAGCTGGCCACGATGATCCGGCCGCTCGCCTTGCCGAAGATCGAGCTGAGCACCGGGCCGATGTCGCGCTCCGGGGTCACGAACCCGGGCACCTCGGCGTTCGTCGAGTCGGACAGCAGCAGGTCGACGCCCTCGGCCCCGAGCCGGGCGAAGCCGGCCAGGTCGGTGATCCGCCCGTCCAGCGGCACCTGGTCCATCTTGAAGTCACCGGTGTGCAGGACCAGACCCGCCGGAGTACGCACGGCGACGGCCAGGGCGTCCGGGATCGAGTGGTTGACCGCGAAGAACTCGCACTCGAACGGGCCGAGCCGCTCCACGCCGCCCTCGCGGACGGTCAACGTATACGGGTCGAGCCGCCGCTCGGCCAGTTTCGCCTCGACCAGCGCGAGCGTGAACTCCGAGCCGACCAACGGAATGTCCGGCTTGTGGGCCAGCAGGTAGGGCACCGCGCCGATGTGGTCCTCGTGCCCGTGGGTCAGCACGATCGCCTGCACGTCCTCCAGCCGGTCCAGGATCGGCGCGAAGTCGGGCAGGATCAGGTCGACGCCCGGTTGCTCGACGTCGGGGAAGAGCACCCCGCAGTCGACTACCAGCAGCTTCCCGTCGTATTCGAAGACCGTCATGTTGCGGCCGATGGCGCCCAGCCCACCGAGCGGGATGACGCGCAGGGCGCCCTCCGGCAGCGGCGGCGGCGGACCCAGCTCGATGTGAGCGTTAGTCATACGCATCTTCCTGTCAGAGCACGATGCCGGCCGCGGCGGCGTCCTGGCGCAGTTGGTTCAATTCCTCACCGGTCGCGTCGACCAGCGGCGAGCGGACCGGCCCGGCGGGCAGCCCGAGCGCCCCCAGACCGGCCTTGACCAGCATGACCCCCTGTGTCCGGAAGATGCCGGTGAACAGGGGCAGAGCCGTGCGGTGCAGGGCCAGCGCGGCTGCCGCGTCGCCCCGCTCCCACACCTCGATCATCTCCTTGGCGATCTTGCCGGTGAAGTGCGTCGACGTGCCCACCAGGCCGACCCCGCCGATCGCGAGCAACGGCAGGGTGGCCGCGTCGTCGCCGGAGTAGTAGGCCAGATCGGTCCGGGCCAGCACGTGCGAGCTGGCGACCAGGTCACCCTTGGCGTCCTTGACCGCGACGATGCGCTCGTGCTCGGCGATCCGGACCATCGTCTCGGTGGTGATCGCCGTGCCGGCCCGGTGCGGGATGTCGTAGACCATGATCGGCAGGCCGGTGGCGTCGGCGACCGTGCGGAAATGCCGCTCGACGCCCGCCTGCGGCGGCTTGCTGTAATACGGCGTCACGACCAGCAGACCGTGCGCCCCCGCTTTCTCCGCGGCGTGCGCCAGCTCGATGGTGTGGGCGGTGTTGTTGGTGCCCACCCCCGCCAGAACCTGTGCCCTGTCCCCGACGGTCTCGATCACGACGCGGAGCAGTCGCTCCTTTTCCGCGTCGGAGGTGGTGGGGGACTCTCCGGTGGTGCCGCTGATCACGAGAGCGTCGTTGCGCTGCTCGTCGACGAGGTGGGCGGCGAGCCGGGCGGCACCCTCCAGGTCCAGGGAACCGTCCGGGGTGAACGGAGTCACCATGGCGGTCAGCAGCCGTCCGAAGGGCCGCGGGTCGTGCGTCATACCTGACAACCTATCGGACGCTCCGGTCACACGTAGAAAGCGGTGAACGGCGCCCATGGGAGGTTACGCAGGATGCTCCAGACGCCCCAGACCGCCATGAATGTGATCATGACGGCCGGACTGATCGAGAGCTCCGGCAGCCTCCACCGGAACAGCCGGCGGCCGGCCCACGCCACGTAGAGATAGATCAGGAACGGCACCACGAAGACGAACAGCAGGTGATGCCGGGCCGCCGCGGGCAGGTCGCCGTGCAGCAGGAACCACGCGGCACGGGTGCCGCCGCAGCCCGGACAGACGAAGCCGGTCAGGTATTTGAGCAGGCAGGACGGCGCCTCCCCGGCCCGGGCGGCGGCCGGGTCGGAGATCAGCGTGTAACCCACCGCGGCACCGGTGCAGGCCAGCACCGCGAACGGCGCCAGCCAGATCGGGGACCGGGCCGCGACCCGGTTGACGAACCTGGTGATCCGGTCCGGCTCGGGGGCCGGGTAGAGGAACCACTCGGGCGGGACCGGCGGGCCCTGGACCGGCTGGTCGGCGAGCCAGGACGGCAGCTCGGCAACGGTCATGGCCGTCACGCTACACCCGGGACGCCCGCACGCAGAGCGCTCGCCAGCGGGGCCAGCAGGTCACCGCGCTCCGGTGGGGACACCGTGTGCAGGCCCAGCCAGCCGGCCAGACGACGCAGCTCGATCGCCAGCGCCACGGCGGTCTCCTCCGGGTCGGCGCCCGGCTCCAGCCACGCGGCCGGGATCTGCAGCTCTCCGGCCCGGCGGTCGGCCTTCAGATCGACGCGGGCCGCGAACCGCTCGCCCAGCAGGAACGGGAGCACGTAGTAGCCGTACAGCCGCTGGGGTTTGGGCACGTAGATCTCGATCCGATAGGTCATGCCGAACAGCCGCTCGGTGCGGGCCCGCTCCCAGATCAGCGGGTCGAACGGGCTGACCAGAGTGGCCGACGTCACCCGCCGGGGCAGCCGTGCCTCGTGGTGCAGCCAGGCCGCCTTCCACCCGGGGACGGTCACCGGCCGTAGCACGCCGGCCTCGGCCAGCTCGGCGATCGCCGTCCGGCAGGGTTGCACCGGAAGCCGGAAATAGTCACGCAGCTCGGCCTCGCCGGCCACCCCGAGGGCCCGGGCGGAGAGCTCGACCAGGGCGCGGAACGCCTCCTCGGGAGACGGGTCGGGGGTGGCCAGCACCGCCGGCGGCAGCACCCGCTCGGGCAGGTCGTAGCGCCTGGCGAACGAGGTGGTGCGCTCGGCGGCGGTCACCTGACCGGTGTAGAAGAGCCACTCCAGCGCCTGCTTGACGACCGACCAGTTCCACCCCCAGTGGTCCTTGGTCCGCGGGGCGTCGTGCTCGATCTCGGCGGCGGTGATCGGACCGCGGGACCGGACCTCGTCGAGCACCCAGGCCACCAGATCGGGCTGCTCCTCGGCGATGCGGCGCATGTTGCCCCAGGCGAACTCCTTCGCCCGGGCCATCCGCCAGCGGAACAGCGGCTGCAGATCGGTGCGGATGAGCGACGCCTCGTGGCCCCAGAACTCGAAGAGCTCACGGGGCCGGCGATAGGCGGCCCGCTCCAGCAGGCCCGGGTCATACGGCCCCAGCCGGCTGTAGAGCGGCATGAAGTGGGCACGCTGCAACACATTCACCGAATCCATCTGGATCAGGTGCAGGCGGCGCAGCACCCGGCGCAGGTGGCGCATGTCGGTGGCGCCACCCGGCCGGGGATCGAGGAAGCCCTGCGCCGCCAGGGTGATCCGGCGGGCCTGGGCGACGGAGAGCTGTTCGGACACGGCCACCGGGGAAGACTAGGTGACGGGTATGACAAAGTTGCCGCCATGGCACTCGGCTTCGTCCGTCCCGCCCGTCCCGAGGACGCCGCGGAGATCGCTCGCATCCAGCTCAGCACCTGGCGCACCGCCTACCGGCGGATGTTCCCGGCACACGTGCTGGACAACCTCGACGAGGGCTACCTGGCCCGCGGCTGGACCGAGGCGATCACCGCCCCGCCGTCCGCCCGGCACCGGGTCCTGATCGCCGTCGAGCAGGGCGAGAGCTCATCACACGTGGTCGGCTTCGCCGCGTCCGGGCCGGCCGACGAGCAGGCCCTGGCGCCCGAGGAGAAACCGCTGCCGGACGACGTCGCGGCCGTCACCGACCTGCTCATCGAGCCGCGCTGGGGCCGTCGCGGGCACGGCAGCAGGCTGCTCGCGGCGGCTGTCGACAACTGGCGGGACGACGGTTTCCGTACCGCGGTGGCCTGGGTCTACGAGGCGGACGAGGCGATGCGGAAATTCCTCGGCTCGACCGGCTGGGAGCCGGACGGGGCGGGCCGGGCCCTGGACGTCGACGACCTCCTGGTGCCGCAGCTCCGCCTGCACGTCGCGGTGAGCGGGGACGAGACCTAGCCCTCGAGCAGCGGGTCCAGGCCGATGGTCAGGCCCGGCCGGGTGATCACGTTACGGACCGCGAGCAGCACGCCGGGCATGAAGGACGACCGGTCCAGCGAGTCGTGCCGGATGGTCAGCGTCTCACCGGGGGTGCCGAACAGCACCTCCTGGTGGGCCACCAGACCGGCGGCCCGGATCGAGTGGACGCGGACGCCGTCGATCTCGGTGCCCCGGGCGCCGAGCTGCTCCTCCTTGGTGGCGTCGGGCATCGGCGGCCGGTTCGCCGCGGCGCGCGCATCGGCGATCACCTTGACGGTGTGCATCGCGGTGCCGCTCGGCGCGTCCACCTTGCGCGGGTGGTGCTGCTCGATGATCTCGA
Source organism: Actinoplanes sichuanensis (assembly GCF_033097365.1). Classification (NCBI taxonomy): domain Bacteria; kingdom Bacillati; phylum Actinomycetota; class Actinomycetes; order Micromonosporales; family Micromonosporaceae; genus Actinoplanes; species Actinoplanes sichuanensis. Next base: position 10,841,160 of record NZ_AP028461.1, on the reverse strand, counting down.
CCGAGTCGAAGTAACGCGCGGCGCGGGCGGCGAACTGCATCATCAGCACCGCGCCGATGCCGAAATTCGGCGCGATCAGGACGCCGACGCCGGGCTTGGCGGCGAGCCAGCCACGCACCTTCGCCAGCCGCGCCTCGGTGAACCCGGACGTGCCGACCACCACGTGGATGCCCTGCTCGATCGCCCAGTGCAGGTTGTCCATGACCACGTCGGGGTTGGTGAAGTCGACCAGCACCTGGGCGCCCGCGTCGGAGGCCTGGAACAGCTCCTCACCCTGGTCGATCATCGACACCAGGGCGAGATCCTCGGCGGCGTCGACCGCCTTGCACACCTCGAGGCCCATGCGACCCCGGGCGCCGAGAACACCGACACGGATGGATTCAGGCAGTTCAGTCACACCGCCAACTTAACGTACGGCCACCGCCCGGACGGCCGGGCGGTGGCGCACACTACGCGGGCAGTTCGCCGGAGTCGAACGGGCCGACCACCGCCAGCGACAACGGCTGGGCCAGCAGATCCGCCGCGACCGCGTGGACCTCCGCGGCGGTGACCGCGTCCACCCGGGCCAGCATCTCGTCGACACCCATCAGGTCACCGTGCAGCAGCTCCGACTTGGCCAGCCGGCTCATCCGCGAACCGGTGTCCTCCAGGCCCAGCACGAACGACCCCTTGGTCATGCCCCGGCCGCGGGTCAGTTCCTCGGCGGTGATGCCGTCGGTCGCGACCCGGTCCAGTTCGACCCGGATCAGGTCGAGCACCTCTCGCGCCTTGGCCGGGGCGCATCCGGCATAGACCCCGAACAGGCCGCTGTCGGCGTACTGCCCGGCGTACGAATACACCGAGTAGGCCAGGCCACGCTTCTCCCGGATCTCCTGGAACAGACGGCTCGACATGCCACCGCCCAGCACGTTGTTGAGCACACCCATCGCGAACCGGCGGTGGTCGTGCCGGCCCAGGCCGGGACCGCCCAGCACGATGTGCGCCTGCTCGGTGTCGCGATGCAGGACGAGGTCGTGGGCCTTGCGTACCCGTACCCTCTTGTCGCCCGGACGCGGCGCCGCCGGATCGGCCGGCCCGGTGTCCAGCGGGGTGCCCGCCAGGGCCTTGCGCACCAGCCGGACCACCGCCTGGTGGTCGAGGTTCCCGGCCGCCGCGACGACGATCTCCGGCGCCGTGTAACGGCGGCGGTAGAAGCGGTTGATCTGGTCCCGGGTCATCGGCGCGATCGACTCGGGAGTACCGGAGATCAGCCGACCGAGTGGGTGATCGCCGTAGATCGCCTCGGCGAAGACGTCGTGCACCTCGTCACCCGGCTCGTCCTCGTGCATGGCGATCTCCTCCAGGATCACGCCACGCTCGGTCTCCACATCGGCCGGGTCGAGGATCGAGTCGGCCACCGCGTCCACCAGCACGTCCACCGCGAGCGGCAGGTCGGCGTCGAGCACCCGCGCGTAGTAGCAGGTGTACTCCTTCGTGGTGAAGGCGTTCGTCTCGCCGCCGACCGCCTCGATCTCCGCGGAGATGTCCAGGGCGGTACGCCGATGGGTGCCCTTGAAGAGCAGGTGCTCCAGGAAGTGCGAGGCACCGTGCAACGACGGGGTCTCGTCACGGGAGCCGATGCCGACCCAGATGCCGAGAGCGGCGCTGCGGGTGGTCGGAATCGCCTCGGTGATGATGCGCAGGCCGCTGGGCAGAACGGTCTTCTTGACGCCGTCCTGGAGGGTCCGGGTAGAGACGCGGGCCGACCTAGTGGCCGGCCCGCGGTTCTGATCTGTCACAGGTGATTACTCGCGACGCTCGCCACGGTCACCGGACGGACGCGACCGGCGACGGCGGGGCTCGCCACCACCCTCGCGGGGAGCACGCTCCTCGCGGGGCGGCCGGTTCTCGGCGGGAGCGGCGGCCGCGGCCGGGGCCTCCTCGCCCTCCGGGCGCACCTTGTCCAGGTAGATCTTGCCGCGCTGGTCGATGTCCGCGATGGACACCTCGACCTTGTCGCCGACGTTCAGGAAGTCCTCGACCTTCTCGACCCGCTTGCCGTCGCCCACCTTGGAGATGTGCAACAGGCCGTCGCGGCCGGGAAGCAGCGAGATGAAGGCGCCGAACGCGGCGGTCTTCACCACGGTGCCGAGGAACTTGTCGCCCACCTTCGGCAGGGTCGGGTTGGCGATCGCGTTGATCCGCTCGACCGCGGCCTCGGCGGCCGGGCCGTTGGTCGCGCCGACGTAGATGGTGCCGTCGTCCTCGATGGAGATGTCGGCGCCGGTCTCGTCCTGGATCGCGTTGATGGTCTGACCCTTCGGGCCGATCACCATGCCGATCTTGTCGACCGGGATCTTCACGGTGGTGACCCGCGGGGCGTGCTCGCTCATCGCGGCCGGGCCCTCGATCGCCGCGGTCATCACCGCGAGGATCGTGGCGCGGGCCTCGTGCGCCTGCTGCAGCGCGCCGGCCAGCACGTCCGACGGGATGCCGTCGAGCTTGGTGTCCAGCTGCAGGGCGGTGACGAACTCGGCGGTACCGGCGACCTTGAAGTCCATGTCACCGAACGCGTCCTCGGCGCCCAGGATGTCGGTCAGCGCGACGTACTCGGTCTTGCCGTCGACCTCGTCCGAGATCAGGCCCATGGCGATACCGGCGACCGGCGCCTTCAGCGGCACACCGGCGCTGAGCAGGGCCAGCGTCGAGGCGCAGACCGAACCCATCGAGGTGGAGCCGTTCGAGCCGAGGGCCTCGGAGACCTGACGGATCGCGTACGGGAACTCCTCGCGCGACGGCAGCACCGGCACCAGCGCACGCTCGGCCAGAGCACCGTGGCCGATCTCACGCCGCTTCGGCGAGCCGACCCGGCCGGTCTCACCGGTCGAGTAGGGCGGGAAGTTGTAGTTGTGCATGTAGCGCTTGGTCTTCTCGGGAGCGAGAGTGTCCAGCGACTGCTCCAGGCGCAGCATGTTCAGCGTGGTGACGCCCAGGATCTGGGTCTCGCCGCGCTCGAACAGGGCCGAGCCGTGCACGCGGGGCAGCACGCCCGTGATGGCGGTCAGCGGGCGGATGTCACGCGGGCCGCGGCCGTCGATGCGGACCTGCTCGCGCAGCACACGCTGGCGCACCTCGGACTTGGTGACCGAGCGGAACGCCGCGCTGATCTCCTTCTCCCGGCCCTCGAACTGCCCGTCGAGCAGCTCGTGCGCCTTCGCCTTGACCAGGTCGAGGGACTCCTCGCGCTCCTGCTTGCCGGCGATCTTCAGCGCCTCGGCGACCTCGGCGCGAACCGCGTCGGAGACGGCGGAGTAGACGTCGTCCTGGTAGTCCAGGAAGACCGGGAACTCGGCGACCGGCTTCGCGGCGACCGCGGCGAGCTCGCTCTGCGCGCGGCAGAGCTCACGGATGGCCGGCTTGGCGGCCTCCAGGCCGCTCGCGACGACCTCCTCGGTCGGCGCGGTGGCGCCGGCCGAGATCAGCTTGATCGCGTGCGGGGTGGCCTCGGCCTCGACCATCATGATCGCGACATCGCCCTCGGCGGTGACGCGACCGGCCACGACCATGTCGAAGGTGGCCCGCTCGAGCTCCTCGAGGGTCGGGAAGGCGATCCACTGACCCTCGACGTGCGCGACGCGGGTCGAGCCGACCGGTCCGCTGAACGGCAGGCCGGAGAGCTTGGTCGACATCGAGGCGGCGTTCATCGCGACGACGTCGTAGGGGTGGGCCGGGTCGAGCGCGAGGACGGTCTCGACGACCTGGACCTCGTTGCGCAGGCCCTTGGTGAACGACGGGCGCAGCGGCCGGTCGATCAGGCGGCAGGTGAGGATGGCGTCCTCGGACGGACGGCCCTCACGCCGGAAGAACGAGCCGGGGATCCGCCCGGCGGCGTACATCCGCTCCTCGACGTCGACGGTCAGCGGGAAGAAGTCGAAGTGGTCCTTCGGCTGCTTGCTGGCGGTCGTCGCGGAGAGGACGGTGGTGTCGCCCAGCTGGACGATCACCGATCCGGCGGCCTGCTGCGCGAGGCGGCCGGTGGAGAACACGATCTCCCGGGTGCCGAACGATCCGTTGTCGATGACGGCCGTACGGGATTCGTTGCCGAGAGCGTTGTTCTGCTCTGTCATGAAGTGCGGTACTCCTTCGTCGTGGACCCGGCGGTCAACAGCGCGGTGCAGTGAGCCGGTCTTCGATCGAAGTGCCCAGGGTTGACACCTGGGAACCACTACCGAGGACCGGTGCTGACGGTTGCGACCCGCGCGGGTCCGTGGGGTGGAAATCAGGGGAGCGACCGGAGCCGCTCCCCTGGTGAAACTATCGGCGCAGGCCGAGACGCTCGATGAGCGAACGGTAGCGCTGGATGTCCTTCTTCTGAACGTAGTTCAGCAGGCGGCGGCGCTGGCCGACGAGCAGGAGCAGGCCACGACGGCTGTGGTGGTCGTGCTTGTGAGCCTTGAGGTGCTCGGTCAGGTCGGCGATCCGCTTGGTCAGCATGGCGACCTGAACCTCGGGCGAACCGGTGTCGCCCTCCTTGGTCGCGTACTCACCCATGATCTTGTTCTTGGTCTCTTGATCGAGCGCCATGTTCTCCGAGATTCTGTGTTGCCGATTGCACGGTTACCCCGCGACCCGCGGCGTCGGGCAGGCAGGCGGGACCGGTGTCGGATATTCCAACGACCGTTCAACCCTACCAGGGGGTCAACTGAGTAACACCCGGGTCTCGGCGACGTCGGCCTCGATCTGGGCCACCAGGGGCTCGATGGCGTCGTATTTACGCTGCTCGCGCAGGTGGGCGACGAAATCGAGGCTCACCCGCTCGCCGTACAGGTCACCGGAGAAATCAAGCACATACGCCTCGACGCGACGCTCCCGCCCGGAGAATGTGGGATTGGTGCCGATCGAAACGCTGGCCGGCAATCGGACGCCGTTCTCCCCGCCCCGGGTGAGCCACGCGGCGTAGATGCCGTCGGCCGGAACCGCCGCATATCGGTGGGTCATCAGATTCGCCGTCGGATATCCGAGCTCACGGCCGCGCTGATCGCCGCGGACCACCACGCCCGCGAGGCGGTGCGGACGGCCGAGCGCGGCGGCGGCGGCCCGCACATCCCCGGCGTCGACACAGCTGCGGATGTACGTGGAGGAGAACACCAGCCCGTCCTCGGCCACCAGCGGGGCGTCCTCGACGGTGAAGCCGAACGTGCGGCCGAGCGACTCGAGCAGACCCACGTCACCCGCCGCCCGGTGCCCGAACCGGAAGTTGTCGCCGACCACCACGGCCGCGGTGTGCAGTGACTCGACCAGCACGTCGTGCACGAACTCGTTCGGCGTCAGCTGGGAGAAGGCCGGAGTGAACGGCACCACGCACAGCGCGTCCACGCCGAGCGCCTCGATCAGCCCCGCCTTGCGGACCGGCTCGGTCAGCACCGCCGGGTGCGAGCCGGGGCGCACCACCTCGGCCGGGTGCGGGTCGAAGGTCATCACCACCGACTGCAGACCGGAATCACGGGCCCGTTTCACGGCATGCCCGATGATCGCCTGGTGGCCCCGGTGCACCCCGTCGAAGACACCGATCGTCACGACCGACCGGCCCCACCCGGACGGGATCGTCTCGAATCCCCGCCATCGCTGCATCGAACGCTCCTCCGCCGACTGTGCCCGCCCTAGCGTATCGATCGGCCAGCCTGCCGGTATCAGCCCTCCACCTCACCCACCTGAGTACGATAAATGGCGAAATGAGCGTCGAGTGGAGTCGCCTCGTGCTGCTCGCTGCGGAGGTCACCTTCGTGGTGCTCTTCCTCCGTGCTCTACTCGGTTTCCTCCGCCGCCGAGACCCGCTGCGCCGCGACGTCGCCCTGGTGTTCGCCCCGTTCGTGCTGGTCGTCTGCATCGACATGGCCCGCATGGCGCAGGGCACGCTGCCGCGTTGGCAGAACGCGATAGGCGCGGCCGCCATCCTCGCCCAGCCGTACCTGACCCTCCGCCTGGCCGGGCGTCTGCGATCGGTGCCCCGGGCGCTGACCGCCGCCGTACTGGTGGGATACCTCACCCTGCTCGTCCCGATCGTCGTGCTGCCGCTGCCGTTGCCGCCCCCGGTCCGGACGCCCGCGGTGCTCTACTTCCTGGCCGTCGAACTGATCGCCGCGGCGCTGCTGTTCGGCGAGGCACGGACCCGGACCGGCGCGAACCGGGCCCGGCTGATGACCGCGGCCGGCGCGACGGTCGCCTTCGGATGCGTGATCCTGCTCCGCGGCCGCAGCGGCGACACCGCGCTGCGGGCGGCGAGCGTCGCGCTGGCCCTGATCAGCGCTCTCGGCTACCTGATCGCCTTTCAGCCGCCGCGATGGCTGCGGCGCGCCTTCGCGGCCGCGGCCGCCCAGCTGGTCACCGAACGGCTGCTGCGCGCTCCGGCCGACTCGCCGGAACAGGTCTGGCAGACCTATGCGGAGATCATGCGGGACCAGACCGGTGCCGACGCGGTCGCCGTCCTGCTGCACAAGACCGATGAGGGGTACGGACGGATCGCGTACTCCGGTCCGGGCCGGCCGGGTGACGGCCCGATCGAGGCCGACCTGGACCGGCTGGCCCGGCACCGCGCCCCGGTACGGATGCGGGACGGCGGGCCGGGTCTGGTCGCCCACTTCGGTGACGGGCTGGCCGACGACTTCCTCCGGGTGCTGCGGATGCGGGTGCCGCCCGACGTCGAGGGTGCCGTGCTGCTGTTCAACCGGCACCGCAACCTGTTCAGCGAGGACGATCTGCGGCTGCTCGCCGACCTCGGCGGCCAGGCCGGGCTACTGGCCGAACGGCAGGCGATCACGGCCGAACTGAGCGCCTCGGTGGCCGCTCTGACCCGGGCCAGTCAGGCGAAGAGCGACTTCCTGGCGAATATGAGCCACGAGTTGCGTACCCCCTTGAACGCCATCATCGGATTCAGTGACCTGATGCGGCTCGAAGAGCCGGAAGGTGACCGCCGCCGGGTGCCCGCCGAATGGGTCGATCATGTGCACAGCAGCGGCCGGCACCTGCTCGGGCTGATCAACGACATCCTCGACCTGACCAAGGTCGAGTCCGGACGGCTGGAGCTGCGGCTGGCCCCGGTACGGGTCGACACCACCATCGAGGACCTGCTCACCGGGTTGGCCCCGCTGTTCACCGGCAAACGGCTCGCGATCCGCGCCGACCTGGCCCCGGTGACCGTGCTCGCCGACCGGCTGCGGTTCCGTCAGATCGTCGAGAACCTGGTCTCCAACGCGATCAAGTTCACCCCGGACGACGGCAATGTCACGGTCACCGCCCGCGCCGCCGGCGACCGGGTCCGGATCGTGGTCGCCGACACCGGCGTCGGCATCGCCACCGCCGATCTGGAACGCGTCTTCGAGGAGTTCCAGCAGGCCGGCGACCCGGACCGGCGGCATTCCGGCACCGGCCTCGGCCTGGCGCTGACCCGGCGGCTGGTCGTCGCCCACGACGGTGTGATCAGCCTGGCGTCGGAACCCGGCCGGGGCAGCGAGTTCACCGTCGAGCTGCCGGCCGCGTCCATCGCCGCCTCCGCGGCCCATCCCGGCACCGGGCCGTACGTGCTGCTCATCGAGGACGACCCGCAGTCGGCCGAGCTGATGAGCACCCAGCTGGGCAACGCGGGCTACCGGGTGGAGGTGGCCGGCACCGGGGAGAGCGGTCTGGCACTGGCCCGGGAACGCCGCCCGGACGCCGTCGTCCTCGACGTCACCCTGCCCGGGATCGACGGCTGGGAGGTATTGCGGCGGTTCAAGGGTGATCATCGGCTGGCCGGCATCCCGGTCTTCTTCGCCAGCATCCTGGACGAGGCACCGACCGGGATCGCTCTCGGCGCACAGGACTGGTTCGTCAAACCCGTCGAGCAGTCCGCCCTGCTCAGCGCCCTGACCAACGCGATCGCCGCCCGCCCCGCCCCGCGTGTGCTGCTGGTCGACCACGACGACGAGGCCCGCCGGGCCATCGCCGAAGGACTGCGGGCCGGCGGCGCCGACGTGGTGGCCTGCGCCGACGCCCGGGACGGCCTGGCCCGCAGCCGCACCGGCGAGTTCGACCTGATCGTCTGCGACCTGCAGTCGCCCGAGGAGGACGGCTTCAGCCTGCTCGCGGCGATCGAACAGGACCCGGCCGGCCGGCACACCCCGGTGCTCGGGCTGAGCGCGACGGCCCTCGCCTCCGGGACCTCGCCGCTGATCGCCACCGCGATGGCCGGTGGAGCGGTCGCCGAAGCCCTCACCCGGGGTGGCGCCCCCCGACTCAGCCCTCATCCGGCCGCGCGTCGCGGGATCACCCGGGTTCCCGAGATCGCCGTCACGCTCCGCAGCGCAGTCCCGCCCACCGACGCCCGGAGGTCCGAACCGTGAGCGAACCGCACCGCATCCTCCTGGTCGAGGACGAGGAACTGAACCGCATGCTGGTCAAGGCGGTGCTGGCCCGAGCCGCCGTCGCCGCGGTCCGGGACGCCGAACTGGTCGACGCCGCCACGCTGGCCGCCGCCCGAGAACGACTGGCCGACACCGACTTCGACCTGATCCTGCTCGACATCAACCTGCCCGACGGCAACGGTCTCAACCTGGCCCGCGAACTGGCCGCCACCGGCGAACCACGGCCACCCGTCGTCGCGGTCACCGCCAGTGTGCTGCCACAGGATCAGAAGGCGGCGCTGGAGGCGGGCTGCGACGACTTCCTGGACAAGCCGTACGCCGCCGCCGACCTGGTCGCCACGATCGCCCGCCACCTGAGCGACCCCTGACTCAGGCGGGGGCCAGGACGATCTCGGCTCGGGCCCGGCCGTCGCGTTCGCTGACCACCGCGAGCACCTCGCCGGCCGGGTCGAAGACCGCATACGGCCCCTCGATACCGACCGCCGGCAGCGGCCCGCCGTGCCGCAGCACCCGGGTCTCCTCCTCGTTCGCGACCCGCTGCGGGAACGCGCGCCGGGCGGCCTCCGCGAGCGGCAGCCCGATCACGTCGGGTGCCCGCTCCTCCAACTCGGCCAGGGTGGACGCGGCGTCCAGGGTCATCCCGCCGACCGCGGTCCGCCGCAGCGCGGTCAGGTGACCGCCGACACCGAGGGTGGTGCCCAGGTCGCGGGCGACGGCCCGGATGTACGTGCCGGAGGAGCAGGTCACCTCGATGTCCACGTCGACCACCTCGCGGCCGGCGGGCCGCCTGATGTCGAGGACGTCGAGCCGGTAGACGGTGATCCGGCGAGCCGGGATCTCCACGGTCTCCCCGTCCCGGACCCGCTTGTACGCCCGCTCACCGTTGATCTTGATAGCGCTGACCGCGCTGGGCACCTGGTCGATCTCACCGACCTGGACGGCCAGCCCGGCCCGGATCGCCTCGTCGGTGACGTGCCCGGCCGGGACCGTCGCGGTGACGTCGCCCTCGGCGTCGTCGGTGATCGTCGACTCACCGAGCCGGATCGTCGCGGCGTAGCTCTTCTCCGCACCGATCACGTAGGTCAGCAGGCGGGTGGCCCGATTGACCCCGATGATCAGGACACCGGTGGCCATCGGGTCCAGCGTCCCGCCGTGCCCCACCCGTCGGGTCTTCGCCAGCCGCCGGATCCGGGCGACGACGTCGTGCGACGTCATCCCGGCCGGTTTGTCCACCACGATCAGTCCGTCCGTGTTCACCCGCCCACCCTATTCGGTGGCCTTCGAGACGACGCTGACGATCAGCCTTCAGCGGGTGGCACCGGTGACCAGCCAGTGCGGGGAGCGCCAGCGCCAGACCAGACCGGCGAACCGGGCCAGCGTGAACAGCCCCAGCCCGGCCCAGACCCCGCCCAGCCCGAGATCGAGCGCGTAGGCCGTCCAGATCGCCGGAAGGAACCCGAGGAGCGCCGACAGGATCGTCAGCGTGCGTAGGAACGCCACATCGCCGGCGCCGATGAACACCCCGTCCAGTGCGTAGACGACACCGGCGAACGGCAGCAACGCCACGAACCAGGGCCAGATGATCGCCGCCTGGTCGTGCACCGCCGGATCCGGGGTGAACCAGCCGGGCACCACCGAGGCCCCGGCGGCGGCCAGCACGGCGAACCCCACCGCCGCGACACCACCGGCGAGGGTGACCCGGCGGGCCACATCCCGGGCCTCGGCCGCGGCCCCGGCACCGAGAGCCGCCCCGACCAGTGACTGTGCGGCGATGGCGACGGCGTCGAGGGCGAGCGCCGCGAAGAACCAGAGTTGCAGCCCGATCTGGTGAGCGCCCACCGCGGCGACCCCGAACCGGGAGGCGACCGCGGTAGCGGACAGGAAGCAGGCCTGGAAGGCGGCGCCCCGGATGAGCAGGTCGCGACCGAGCACCACCTGCCGCACGATGATCGACGGCACCGGCCGCAGCGCGCGGGTCTCGCGGATCAACGCGATCAGGAAGAGCAGGCCGCCGAGGGTCTGCGCGGTGACGTTCGCGATGGCCGAGCCGGTCAGCCCGAGCCCGGCGCCATAGACCAGGACCGGGCAGAGGATCGCGGAGAGCACGTTGGCGCCGAGCACGATCCAGAGCGGTCGGCGGGTGTCCTGGACGCCGCGCATCCAGCCGTTGCCGGCCGCGGCGAGGAGCAGGCCCGGCGCGCCCAGGACGGCGATCCGCAGCCAACCGGCGGCGGCCTCGGCGGTCGCCGGGTCACCGGCGAGGAGCCCGGCGAGCGGCCCGGCGGCGAAGACACCGCCCACGGCGAGGAGCAGACCGGCGCCGAGCGCCAGCCAGGAGGCCTGAACACCCTCGGCGACCGCGGCGGCCCGGTCACCGGCACCGAAGCGACGGGCGGCACGACCGGTGGTCCCGTACGCCATGAGCGTCCCGAACCACACGGCGAACGACATGATCGTCCCGCCGATCGCGACGGCGGCCAGCGGGAGGGACCCGAGGTGGCCGACCACCGCGGTGTCGACGAGGACGTAGAGCGGCTCGGCGGCCAGGACCACGAGCGCGGGCAGGGCCAGGCCGGCGATCCGGCGGGCCGTCGCGGTGCGCTGTGGCTGGAGGTGCGCATCGGCAGGCGGGCTCATGGATACCCATGATGCCCGCCCACTGGTAAGGGTCGCAAGACGACCCGTCACTTACACCTACTGACGCGTGTCCATCGAGGTCTGGAGAGCGCGGCGGGCCTGCTCGGCGGCGTCGTCAGCGGGCTTCGGCTTCGGCTTGGCAGCCATCAGAGTTTCCTTCCAGCACGGATGGGTCGAGCGGAGCGTCACCAGCCGGCCCCGGGATCGCCGCGGCCACTGGCCCAGGTGACGCGACCCAGGGCGGTGGACCCGGGTGGCTCGAGGGCTCGCGGGCGGCATCGGTGGCAGCCGCGGCGAACCAAATCACCGTTCAGGTCCCAAACTAACGTTCAGTCCCGCCGTTGCAGGCCTGGATCCCGCGATCCGGGATGGAAAAGGCGGGCGCCACCCTCCCGAGTGACCCCCGCCACGCAGCGGAAACGGCTGCTAATTCAGGTATTCGTCAACTAGCCGACGAACCGTGTCCATCACGTCGGACGGCTCCCCGTACCCGGTGAAACCGGCGGCCAGACGGTGACCGCCACCGCCCTGCGAGACCGCCACCGCGCTCACGTCGACCGCGCCCTTGCTGCGCAGGGACACCGACCACTCGCCCGCCGCCACCTGCTTCACCACCACCGACACGTCCGCCTCGGCGACCGAGCGCACCGGGTCGATCAGGGTGTCCAGCACGTACGGCGGCTGCGCGTGCCGCTCCAGGTCGGCCAGCGTCGCGTACGTCCAGACCATGCCCCGCCCACCGGCCGCGGCCGGCTCCAGGATCGCCCGCCCGATCACCTCGCCGGTGAGCTTCATCGCCCCGAAGGGCTTGCTGTCGAAGATCCGCCGGGATATCTCCCCCGGCCGGAGCCCGGTGGCGATCAGCCGCGCCGCCAGCTCGTGAACCGATACCGTGGTCATGTCGAACTTGAACGAACCGGTGTCGGTCGCCAGCGCGACATAGAAACACTCGGCGATCTCCGGGTCCAGCGGCACACCGAGACGACTCAGAAGCCCGTCGGCCACCACCGAGGTCGCCGCCGCGTGCGGGTCGACCAGCCGTACCCCACCGAATCCGGTGTTCGACGCGTGGTGGTCGAGGATCACACTGGCCGGCGCGGCCGTGACCCGGTCGGCGAGCGCGCCGAGGCGCGACTCGCTCGCCACATCGAAGACCAGCACCAGGCGCGGGTCGGCGAAGGCGTCCGCTTCCGGCACGAGCAGATCCACACCGGGGAGCTTTTGGTACGGCGTAGGCACCACGAAGTCACCCGGGAACGTCGCGCGAACCCGGGTGAATCCGAGGCGCCGCAGCCCGAGCCCGAAACCCAGCATGCTGCCGAGCGCGTCCCCGTCGGGACTGACGTGACAGATCAGCTGGACCTCGTCATCGGGGCCGGCCGCGCGGACCGCCGCGACCGCGGCGGCCCACAGATCGGCGGACGGACCCTCGGTCACCCCTTGTCCTCGCGGGCGCCGACCGGCTCCGGCTCGTCGTCCTCGATCTCGTCGTCGTCCTCGCTCTTGTACGGGTCCGGGTCCCCGGCATACGTCGCACCGGCCGCGATCTGCTGGACCTCCTGGTCCCGATGCCGGGCCTCGGCCAGCAGGTCGTCGATCTCCTTGACATGGTTCTGAACGTCGTCCAGCACGAACGTCAGGCTCGGCGAGTGCCGCAGAGCGAGCGCGTGCCCGACCCGGGTGCGCAGCATGCCCTTCGCGCTCTCCAGCGCCGCCGCCGTGGACGCCTGCTCGGTCACGTCACCCAGAACCGTGTAGAAGACCGTCGCCTCGCGCAGGTCGCCGGTGATCCGGGCGTCCGTGATCGTCACCATGCCGAGGCGGGGATCCTTGATCTCCCGCACCAGCCTGGCCACCAGCTCCTTGATCCGCTCCGCATGCCGGCGCGTCTTGGCTGGGTTGGACATCTCGCCCACCTCCGACTGTGTATCCCGCGGGTCGTACCGCCCCCGCCCAACTGCTGAAGCGTACCCAGGCGCTCAATCGTCGTCGCCGTACAGCCTTCGCTTGACGGAGAGCAGCTCGATCTCGGGGCGCCCGGCCACCTGGTTCTCACAGGTGTCGACGACGGCACGCGCCTGGGACGCCTCCGCCGCCACCACGGCTACCCCGATCTGCGCACGGCCATGCAGGTCGTGCAGGCCCACCTCGGCGACGCTGACGTCGAACTTCTTCAGCATCGCGATGATCGGCCGGACATAGGAACGCTTCTGCTTCAGCGAATGCGAGTCACCGGGCAGGAGCAGGTCGAAGATCGCGGTCTCGGTATACATCAGCGAGCACGCTACTCGGCGGACCCGTCGGTCAGCGCGGGATTTTGCGGGCCACGATCACGTCGCGCTCGATGCCCTGGTCCACCCGGTGCTCCAGCGGCAGGTGCTCGACGATCTCCAGATCGTTTGCCAGCAGGATGTCCTCAGCCAGCTCCCGTTTGGCCACCTTGGTGTTCCAGGACAGGCCGATCGCACCACCCGGACGCAGCAGCGGCAGCCACTCCGGCACGGCCCGCTCCAGCAGGTCCAGCGGGCGCCGGGAGATGCCGCCACCGTCGTCGTAACTGCCGTGCGCCACCCCGTACGGCAGGTCGGCCACCAACACGTCGGCGACGTTGCCCCGGATCAGACCGTCCAGCCCGGTGGTGTCGGCGTGCAGCACCGTCACCTTCTGCACGGCGCCCGCCTTGTGATCGTCCTTACTGGCGGCCATCGTCACCTCCAGCCGGCGGGCGGCCCGGCGGCCCTGGCGGCGCATCGGCACCAGCTCGGCGGTGTGCTTCAGGCGCTTACGCTTCAGCCACGTCTGGAGGAACAGCTTGTACGCCTCGACGTCCTTGCCGTCGATCTCCACGCCGATGCCGTCGTAGCCGTACATCAAAGCCTGGTTGAGGGTCGTCCCCCGGCCGCACAGGGGATCGAGGACGGTGAGGCCGCCGTCGAGCATCCGCCCCGCGGAGGCCGAGGCCAGCAGGGTGAGGTTGAGGACCAGCTTGGTGAACTGCTCGTTGGTCTTGCCCGCGTACTTCGGGATCGTGATGAGGTCGCTGTCGTACCGGGCCAGCGGGGTCAGCGTCAGCGGCCGCAGCAGATCCTCGACCCGCTCGAAGAGCGCGTAGGCCGACGAGAGGTTCGACAGGTATCCGATGTCGGTGTCGCCGAGCTCGGCGCTGAAGGTCAGATACTCCACCCCGCCGATCAGCGACACCTCGATGTCGGCGAGCTCCGACGAGAGGACCGGCGCGAACGCGGCCAGCTCCGCCTGGGACATGCGCGACGCCTGATCGGCGTAGACGCGGTTGGCGGACGGAGCGAGCAGCAAGGCATACCGGGACATGCGGCCATTCTGCCGAGACGGCCCCCGGTGCCTGAGCACCGGGGGCCGTCGTCGATCCGATACGGGTTACGCGCGCGGCTTCTCGCGCATCTCCCACGTCTCGATGGTGTCGCCGATCTGCGGAGAGCCGTAGCCGCTCAGGGTCAGACCACACTCGAAGCCCTCGCGGACCTCGGTGGCGTCGTCCTTGAACCGCTTCAGCGAGCTGATCGTGACGTTGTCGGCCACGACCGTGCCGTCCCGGATGATCCGGGCCTTGGCGTTCCGCTTGATCAGGCCCGAGCGGACGATACAACCCGCGATGAGACCGATCTTGGACGAGCGGAAGACCTCGCGGATCTCCGCGGTGCCCAGCTCGACCTCTTCGTACTCCGGCTTGAGCAGGCCCTTCAGAGCCGCCTCGATCTCCTCGATGGCCTGGTAGATCACGCTGTAGTAGCGGATCTCCACGCCGGCGCGGTCGGCCATCTCCTTGACCTTGTTCGAGGCCCGGACATTGAAGCCGATGATCGTGGCGATCTGGTCGGACGAGGCCGACGCCAGGTTGACGTCGCTCTCGGTGATCGCACCGACGCCGCGGTGGATGACCTTGAGCTCGACCTCGCTCGGGATCTCGATCTTGAACAGCGCCTCTTCGAGGGCCTCGACCGAACCCGAACCATCACCCTTGATGATCAGGGTGAGAGCAGTCGTCTCGCCCTTCTCGATCTCGCGCATGATGTCTTCCATCGACTTCCGGCGACCCGAGTTGGCGAAGGTCGCCGCACGACGGCGAGCCTGCCGCTGCTCGGCGATCTGCCGCACGGTGCGGTCGTCCTCAGCCGCGAGGAAGGTGTCACCCGCACTCGGAACCGAGGTGAGACCGAGCACCAGGACCGGACGGGCCGGACCGGCCTCGGCGATCGCGTTGCCGTTCTCGTCGAGCATGGCCCGGACACGACCGTGCGCACCACCGGCGACGATCGAGTCACCGGCCCGCAGCGTGCCCTTCTGCACCAGGACGGTGGCCACGGCACCGCGACCCTTGTCCAGGTGGGCCTCGACCGCGACACCCTGGGCGGGGCCGTCGATCGGGGCGGTCAGCTCGAGCGCCGCGTCGGCGGTCAGCAGGACGGCCTCGAGGAGGTCGTCGATGCCGATGCCGGGCTTGGCCGCGACGTTGACGAACATCGTGTCGCCGCCGTACTCCTCAGCGAGCAGGCCGTAGTCGGTCAGCTGCTGCCGGACCTTGTCCGGGTTGGCGTCCGGCTTGTCGACCTTGTTCACCGCGACGACGATCGGCACGTCGGCCGCCTTCGCGTGGTTGAGCGCCTCGACCGTCTGCGGCATGACGCCGTCGTCGGCCGCGACCACCAGGATCACGATGTCGGTCACCTTGGCACCACGGGCACGCATGGCGGTGAACGCCTCGTGACCCGGGGTGTCGATGAAGGTGATCGCCCGGTCCTCCCCCTGGTGGGGGACGACGACCTGGTAGGCACCGATGTGCTGGGTGATGCCACCCGCCTCGCCGGCGACCACGTTGGTCTTGCGGATCGCGTCGAGCAGCTTCGTCTTACCGTGGTCGACGTGACCCATGACGGTCACCACCGGCGGACGGGTGACCAGACGGTCCTCCGCCACCTCGGCGTCGAGGTCGATGTCGAACTGCGCGAGCAGCTCACGGTCCTCGTCCTCGGGGCTGACGATCACGACGTTGAAGCCCAGGTGCTCACCGAGCAGCAGCAGGGTGTCATCGGACACCGACTGCGTCGCGGTGACCATCTCGCCCAGGTTGAACATCTCCTGGACGAGCGAGCCCGGGTTGGCGTTGATCTTGTCGGCGAAGTCGGAGAGCGACGAGCCACGCGAGAGCCGGACGTCCTGGCCACTACCGCGAGGAGCACCAGAGCTCATCTGCGGGGCGGACAGGTTGTCGAACTCTTGACGCCGCTGCTTCTTCGACTTCCGGCCACGGGTCGGCCGGCCGCCGGGACGCCCGAAGGCACCCGCCGCGCCGCCGCCACGACCACGGCCACCGGGACCGCCGCCACCGGGACGACCCGGAGCACCGGCACCGACCGGGCCACCGCCGCCGCCACCGGGACCACCGGGACGGAAGCCACCGCCGCCGCCACCGGGACCGCCCGGACGGAAGCCACCACCGGCACCGCCGCCGCCACCGGGACGGAAACCGCCACCGGCGCCGCCGCCACCACCGCGGTAGCCGCCACCGCCGCCACCGGGACGGCCTGCACCGCCACCGGGACCGCCGGGACGACCTGCGCCGCCACCGGGACCGCCACGGCCGCCGCCGGGACCGGCGGGACGCTGCGAGGGCATCGAGGCGGGGCTGGGCCGCGGCGGCATCGAGGCGGGGCTCGGCCGCGGCGGCATGCCCGCCTGGTTCGGACGCGGCATCGAGCCCGGCGTGGGACGCGGAGCGCCGCCGCCGGAGACACCGAACGGGTTGTTACCCGGGCCACGCGCGGGCGGACGCGGAGCGCCGCCGGCCGGACCGGGACGGGGACCACCCGGGGCACCCGGACCACCCTGGCCACCGGTACGACCGGCGGCGGGCGAACCCGGACGAGGCGGAACACTGCCGGGGCCGGGCCGCGGGCCGCGCGGAGCGCCACCCTCGGTCGTGCCCTGACGGCGCTCGGCGTCCCGCGTGCGAGCGGCCTGTGCGGCCTTGACCGCGGCCTCCTGCTCGGCCTTCAACGCCGAGGCGCGCGCCTCGGCGGCCGCCACCTCGATGTCGTGGGCGCTGGCCGGTTTCGCGACCGGACCGGGAGTCGGGCCCGGACGGCCGGGAACGGCCGGCTTGGGACCCGGACGGAACGGACCGGGGGTGGGCGCGGGGGAAGTAGGGCTGTTGGTGGGCGCGCTCGGAGCGGGACCCGGACGACGCGGCGGCTGCGGCCGCCCCATCGGGGGACCCGGACGCGGCGAGCCGGACGGGCCGGGGCCACCTGAGGTGGGCGCACTCGGCGCCGGAGCCGAGGAGGACGCCGGAATGGCGCCACCCTGCTCCAGGGCGCCACGCAGCCGGCGGGCCACGGGGGCCTCGACGGTGCTGGACGCGGACTTAACGAACTCGCCCATCTCCTTCAGGGTGGCGAGAACGGTCTTGCTGTCGACCCCGAGCTCTTTGGCGAGCTCGTGTACGCGGGCCTTGCCTGGCACTGCACTCCTCACTTCGAGGTCGTACGAGCAGCGCCCGCACAGACCTCACTCGTGCACTAGAAGCCTGGTCATTTCAGGGACTTCATCGTGTGCTCATCTGGGTCGTCCTACCTTGCTGGGTCGTGACGGGGCGGCGACGCCTCGTCATCGGTGGATCCGCACGGCACGGAGACCATACGGATGTGCTCCGCAAGCAGTTCTGGGTTAGCAAGTCCAGTGAGACGCAACGCACGCCCGAAGGCGCGACGTCGCTCCGCCTGCGCGAAGCAGGCCGGATCGGGATGCAGATGTGCTCCCCGCCCCGGCAGTCGGCGGGCCGGATCGGGCAGAAGCCGGAGGTTTCCCCCGAATCTGCCGCGACGAACCGCAGCAAACGATCGGCCGGCGCGCGTTTGCGGCAGCCGACGCAGGTTCGCGTCGGGCCGACCGAGAGCAAGTCTACCTCTCGTTCGCGCCGCAC
Organism: Actinoplanes sichuanensis; assembly: GCF_033097365.1. Classification (NCBI taxonomy): domain Bacteria; kingdom Bacillati; phylum Actinomycetota; class Actinomycetes; order Micromonosporales; family Micromonosporaceae; genus Actinoplanes; species Actinoplanes sichuanensis. The sequence continues at coordinate 10,823,187 of NZ_AP028461.1, read as the reverse complement.
GCGTATCCGGTCAGTTCCCCGCCTCGGCCGCATCACGGTCCGAGACTCCGGTCGGCTCGCTGTCCGGACGGATGTCGATGCGCCAACCGGTGAGCCGAGCGGCCAACCGGGCGTTCTGTCCCTCCCGGCCGATCGCCAGCGACAGCTGGAAGTCCGGCACGGTCACCCTGGCTGTACGGCTGGCCGCGTCCACCACCTCGACCCGCAGGGCCTTGGCCGGGGAGAGCGCGTTGCCGACGAACTGGGCCGGGTCGTCCGACCAGTCGATGATGTCGATCTTCTCGCCGTGCAGCTCGCTCATGACCGCCCGGACCCGCTGGCCCATCGGGCCGATACACGCGCCCTTCGCGTTCACACCCTGCACGGTCGAGCGCACCGCGATCTTCGTACGGTGACCTGCCTCACGTGCGATCGCGGCGATCTCCACGGTCCCGTCGGCGATCTCCGGCACCTCGAGGGCGAACAGCTTCTTCACCAGGGCCGGGTGCGAGCGGGACAGGGTGATCTGCGGGCCGCGGAAGCCCTTGGCCACGTGCACCACGATGCAGCGGATCCGGGTGCCGTGCGGGTACGTCTCCCCGGGCACCTGCTCGGACTGCGGCAGGACCGCCTCCAGCTTGCCCAGGTCGACCGTCACGATGTGCTTCTCGGCACGGGCGGCGTCGGCCTGCACCACACCGGTGACCAGGTCGCCGTCGCGCCCCGCGTACTCACCGAAGTGCTGCTCGTCGGTGGCCTCCCGGAGCCGCTGCAGGATGACCTGCTTGGCGGTCATCGCGGCGATCCGGCCGAAGTCGTGTGGCGTGTCGTCCCACTCACGCACCAGGGCGCCGTCCTGGTCGAACTCCTGCGCCAGCACGGAGGCCACACCGCTCTTGCGGTCGATCTCCACCCGGGCGTGGCTCTCCGCGCCCTCGGTGTGCCGGTAGGCGGTGAGCAGAGCGGTCTCGATGGCCGCCAGGATGGTCTCGAACGGGATCTCCCGCTCGCGCTCCAGGGCGCGCAGCGCCGCGAGGTCGATGTTCATTCCTCGCCCTCCCCTTCGTCGTCGTCTTCTTCGTCGTCCGACTCGTCGAACTCGGCTTCGTCCATGCGCTTGAACTCGATCTGGACCTTGCCCGCCCCCAACTCGGCGAAGCCCAGCTCCCGGATCGTCCCGTCCACGTCGAGCGTCACGCCGGTCTCGTCGGCCGAGATCACTCGGCCGGTCAACCCGTTCACCGCGACCAGCCGGCCGGTGTTGCGCCGCCAGTGCCGCGGCTGGGTGAGCGGTCGGTCCACCCCCGGTGAGCCGACCTCCAGCTGATACTCCCCGGCGAGCACCTCGCCGCCGGCCTCTTCGGCCGCGTCGAGCGCCGCGGAGATCTCTCGGGAGACCACCGCCACGTCGTCCAGGCTGATGCCGCCGTCGGTGTCGATCAGGACCCGGACCACGTGCCGGCGGCCGGCCCGGGACAGGGAGAGGTCCTCCAGGTCGTAACCGGCCGCGGTGATCACCGGCTCGACCACCTCGCGGACCCGGGCACGCGCGGCGGTCAGGTCGACACGGGGAAGGGTGGGGTTACGGGTCTCCGGCTCCGGCCGGGTGCGGCGGGCGCCGGGGCGACCACCGGGCCGGGCCCCGGCGCGACCACGCTGCGTCATCGGGCTCGACCTCTCGCTAGCTTCTCGCAGGAACGACTATATGCCGCCGGGCAGTTCACGGCCCCGCGGCTGACGCGAAGCGTAACGTGCCGACGGGCGGGGCGAAGCAGCGCCGCACCGAATGGTGTTCACTGGCACCGTGCTGACGAACTCACGGCGGAACTTCCTCGGTGTCCTGCTGGGTTCCGCGGCGCTCGCGGGCTGCGGCGTCTTCGACTCCGAGCCCGAGCCCGCTCCCCCGCCGGATGCCTTCCAGCCCCTGCTCGACGAGACACTCGCGCTGGCCGCGGCGTACGACCGGGTGATCGTCTCGCAGCCGGCACTGGCCACCCGGCTCACCCCGCTGGCCGAGGACCACCGGGCGCACGCCGCCGACCTCTCCCGGCTGATCGGCGCCGCGCTGGTGTCGGCCGCACCGTCGGCATCGGCACCGGCGGCCCCCGCTGACAGTGTCGCCACGCTGCGTAAGGCCGAGCTGGCCGGGCAGAAGACCGCGGCGGCCGCCTGCAAGGCCGCCCCGGCCGATCGGGCGATGCTGGCCGGCTCGATCGCCGCCTGCCGCGCCACACACGCTGAGGCGCTGCGCTGACCCGATACTCTTCGCGCGTGACGGAACAACTCGCCGCCGCCCTCGCCGCCGAGGAGGCGGCCATCTATGCCTACGGCGTGATCGGCGTGCACCTGACCGACTCCGACGAGGTGGCCCGCGCCCGCGCCGCCGACCTGGAGCACCGGGCCCGGCGTGACGACCTGATCGACCGCATCGACGAGCTGCAGGCCAGTGCCGCGCCCGCTCCGGCGGCGTATGAGCTGCCGTTCGAGGTGACCGACCGGGAGGGCGCGCTGAAACTGGCCGTCCATGTCGAGGACGGGGTGGCCCAGGCGTGGCGGGCGCTGCTGCCGGTCACCGAGGGCGACGAACGGGTCGACGCGCTGTCGCATTTGACCGACTCCGCAGTTCGTGCGACCCGCTGGCGGCGCATCGCCGAGGTCACACCGCTGACAATGGCCTTTCCGGGCCGCCCGGCCTGATGATCGCGCCACCCGGGGCGGGTGGATGCCCGAGAATGGGCCTGTGATCGCCGAGCTCGACACCACCATGCCTCGCGGGTCGCTCGCTATCCGGCTGCGCGACGCCGTTCAGGAGCGCTGGTCGGCCGAGGTCCAGTCGATCGGGCTGTGCGGTTCGATGGCACACGGCGACGACACCGAGAGCAGCGACGTCAATCTGGTCGTCATCACGTACCGTCCGCGGACCGGGCCGAAACCGGCCCGCCGCAACGTCGACGGCATCCCGGTCGACCTGCGGGTGACGACCGCCGAGGAGGGGCTGGGCCAGGCCCGGCAGCTGACCACCTACTGGCCGATGCAGGCCGACACCTACATCACCACGTTTGCGCTGCACGATCCACAGGAGTGGTTCAAGGTGCGGCGGGAGGCCCACCTCAGTCTGCTCGCCGAGGCCCGGCCGATGGAGTTCACCGGCCTGGCCCGGCAGAACTGGGCGATAGCCAACAGCGCGCACGCCCGGGCGGTACGACTCACCCAGTGGTATGAGACCGACGCCGCCCTGATCCTGATGGCCGAGGCCCGGCTGCACGCCGCCCTGGTCGCCGGTTTCCTGACCCGCACCTATTTCCGTAACACGGCCGACGCGGTCAAGCACACCGGCGTGGCCGCGGCCGACATGCAGGAGCTCGGAGCGATCCTGCGATATCAGGCCGAGGAGCTGACCGCGCGCGGCCGCCCGGTGGACGGCCGGCTCGGCGCCCTCTTCGACTAGCTCAGGGCAGGGTCAGGATCTCGTAGCCGTCGTCGGTCACCACGAGGGTGTGCTCGAACTGGGCGGTCCACCGACGGTCCTTGGTGACGACCGTCCACCCGTCACGCCACATCTCGTACTCATGGGTGCCGAGCGTGATCATCGGCTCGATGGTGAACGTCATACCCGGTTCCATCACCGTGGTGAGCTGCGGGTTGTCGTAGTGCGGGATGTACAGCCCGGAGTGGAACGTCTCGCCGATCCCGTGCCCGGTGAAGTCACGGACCACGCCGTACCCGAACCGTCGCGCATACGCCTCGATGACCCGGCCGATCGCGTTGATCGGTCGGCCCGGCGCGACCGCGCGGATGCCCCGCATCATCGCCTCACGGGTGCGCTCGACGAGCAGCCGGGCCTCGTCGCTCACGTCACCGACCAGGAAGGTCGCGTCGGTGTCGCCGTGCACCCCGTTCAGGTACGCGGTGACGTCGACGTTGATGATGTCGCCGTCCTCCAGCACGGTGGAGTCCGGGATGCCGTGGCAGATCACCTCGTTGAGCGAGGTGCAGCACGACTTGGGGAAGCCCTTGTAGCCCAGCGTCGACGGATAGGCGTTGTGGTCGAGCAGGAACTCGTGCACCACCCGGTCGATCTCGTCGGTGGTCACACCGGGCTTGCAGTGCTCGCCGGCGAGTTGGGTGGCCTGCGCGGCGATCCGGCCCGCGATCCGCATCTTCTCGATCGTCTCGGTGGACTGCACGTGCGAGCCGCGCCACTGCTGGGGACGTTTCTTCCCGACGTACTCGGGGCGGACGATCTGTGCCGGGACCGATCGCGCGCGCGACTGCTTTCCCGGTACGAGTGGGGCACGTACGGTCATGAGGAACAGCCTAACCGGCGGCCACGGCACCGACCGGGCCCGTCCTTGCCGGTGTGCGGACCGCTGTGGAATCGTATTCGGCGTGGATCAAGTGGGTGCGGACCCGAGTTTCTCCGCGGTCGGCGAGGTGGTCGGTGATCGGGTCACGGTCACGGTGACCGGCGAGGTCGACATGGCGACCGCCGGGGCGCTGTTCGAGGCGGCCACGCCGGGCCGGGTGACGGCGGCGACAGTCGACCTACGGGCAGTCACCTTCTTCGACTCGGCCGCCATCCACACCCTGGTCCGACTGGTCGACCACTACGCGGGCGCGCTGGAGGTGTTCCCCTCCGATCGGGTGCGCCGGGTCCTCGACATAGCCGGCCTGAGCACCCAGCCCTGGCTCAAGCAGAGCTGAGCGGCCGGCGCAGGGTCACCTCGGTGCCCTCGGCCGAGCGGTGTACCGACAGTTCGGTGAGCGCGCCGATCAGGGCCAGCCCCCGACCGCGGAATCCGGCGTCACCGGCCGGCCGCCAGCCGCCCGTGTCGCGGACCGACACCACCACCGCGTCCTCCGGCAGCGACGCGGTCACGGTGATCACCGGCTCGGCCGGGTCGACCGGGTGCTCGATGGCGTTGGCGGCCGCCTCGGAGACCGCCACCACCAGGTCGAACGCGTCCTCCTCGGGCACCTCGTGGGCGGCCAGGAAGTCCTCCAGCCGGCGGCGCAGCACGGTGAGCAGGCCCGGTTCGGCGGGCAGCCGCAGCACGAACTCGCTGGGCTCGGTCACCTCCAGCGCGACCAGGGCGATGTCGTCGCGGCGGGTCTGCCGGGCCGCCTTGGCCAGCAGCGCGTCCAGCAGGTCGTCGACGTGCTCGGTGGGTTTGGCGACGTCGGCGGTCAAGTCGGCGAGACCGCTGTCGATGCCCTGCCGCCGGTCCTCGATCAGGCCGTCGGTGTAGAGCAGCAGCCGGGCGCCGGCGGTCAGCTCGGTCTCCCGGGTCGGGTAGGTGACGACGCCGAGCGCCCCGATCGGCGGTCCGAGCGCCGGGCCGTACAGGAACGTGCCGGGCCCACCGGGCGGGATCAGCACGGGTGACGGGTGCCCGGCCGAGGAGAAGCTCATCCGCCGGGTCCGCGGGTCGAACCCGACACAGAGCACTGTCGCGAACTGCCGCCGGCCGAGCGTGTCGACCAGTCGGTTCAGCCGGGTCAGCGCGGCGCCGCAGTCGAAACCCTCCAGCAGGTACGCCCGGAGCGCGTTACGCAACTGCCCCATCACGGCGGCGGCCTGCACCCCCTTGCCCACCACGTCGCCGATGACCAGGTACAGCACGCCGTCTGGGCCGGCGATCACGTCGTACCAGTCGCCACCGACCCGGGCCTCGCTGCTGCCGGGCACATACCGCCCGGCCACGATGGCTCCCGGCACCCGGGGCAGCGTGTGCGGCAGCAGGCTGTGCTGGAGGGTCGAGGCGATCCGGTGCTCGGTCTCGTAGAGGCGGGCGTTGGCCAGCCGCAACCCGACCAGGCGGGCCAACTGGGTGAGTACCACCGGCTCGACCGGGACGCAGGGACCGGCCCACACCCGTAGCTCACCGAGCGGCGGCCCACTGGTGGCGGGCAGCGGCAGGATCAGGTCGGGTGGGGCCGATCCGGCGGCACCACCGTCGCGTTCGGCTCGACCCTCCGGGGTGGTCAGCAGCACCCGGCCGGCCGACGTCATGGCCAGCACGTGCCGGGCGGCGACCTCCAACACCTCGGCGGTGGTGGGGACGGCGTTGAGCGCGGCGGCCGCGTCGACCAGCCCGCGGAGCCGGTTCACGGTCTCCCGGCGCTGCTGCCCGAGCTCCAGGTTGGCCCGGACCCGGGCGGTCAGCTCCCGGGTGGAGAACGGTTTGACCAGGTAGTCGTCGGCGCCCGCGGACAGTCCCTCGACCGCGGCCTCCTCACCGGCGCGGGCGGAGAGCACGACGATCGGCACATCCCGGGTACGCGGATCCGCGCGCAGCCCGGCGATCAGACCGAACCCGTCCAGCCGGGGCATCATCACGTCGGTGAGCACCAGGTCGAACTGCTGCTCCCGGGCCAGGTCCAGGGCGCCCATCCCGTCCACCGCGGTGACCACGTCCCAGTACGGCCCGAGCAGCCTGGACACGTGCTCACGCAGGTCGGCGTTGTCGTCGACGAGCAGGATCCGGCCGCCGGCCCTCCGGTGCACGGGCTGTGGGGCGGGCGGCCCGTCCCCGGCCCACCAGGTCGCCTCGTCGACCCAGAGCCGCGGCTCGATCGGGTCGCCCGGCGGCGCCGGGTCGTCGCTGATCCGGTCGGCGGGCAGGTGAGCCGAGCCGAACGGGAGCCGGACGGTGAACTCGCTGCCCTGACCGGGGCGACTGCGCACCCCCACCGAACCGCCGTGCAGCCCGGCCAGCTCGCGGACCAGCGCCAGGCCGATCCCGGTGCCCTCGTGACTGCGCGACCAGGCCCCGGTGACCCGGTGGAACCGGTCGAAGAGCAGCGCCTGCTCGGCCTCCGGGATGCCGACACCGGTGTCGCGGACGGACAGCACGGCGTGGCCGTCCGCGGCCCGGATCCGGACCTCGACGCCACCGTCGCGGGTGAATTTGACGGCGTTGGAGAGCAGGTTGAAGACGATCTTCTCCCAGAGCTCGTGGTCGATGTGGACCGGTTCGCCCAGCGCCGGCGTGTCCACGGTCAGCGTCAGCCCGGCCCGCTCGATGGCCGGCCGGAAGGTCCCGGCCAGCCGGGCGGTGTGCTGGGCCAGGTCGGTGGGCCGGAAGACGGCGGCCATCCGACCGGACTCCATCCGGGAGAAGTCGAGCACGGTGTTGACCAGTTTGAGCAGCCGGAGCGCGTTGCGGTGCATCGGTCGGAGGCGGTCCCGCACCGGCCCGTCCAGGGCCGGGTCCTCGATCAGATCCTCCAACGGCCCGAGGATCAACGTCAGCGGGGTACGGAACTCATGGCTCACATTCGAGAAGAAGTCGGTCTTCGCCTGATCGAGCGCGGCCAGCTCGGCGGCCCGGCGGCGCTCCTGCTCGTAGGCCCGGACGTTGGCCACCGCCCGGGAGATCTGGGCTGCCGCCAGGTCGAGGAAGTCGCGGTAGTCGCCGTCCAGCGCCAGGTAGCGGCTGACCCCGACGACCAGCGCCCCGATCGTGTCCGCGCCCACGCCGATCGGCAGCACCAGTGCCTCGGCCGCCGCGGACGGCGCCGGGCCGGTCAGCTCGGCGAGCAGGACACGGCCGGGCCGGCCGCTCGTGATCGACGCACGGATCGCCGGGTGCGGGTCCGGGTCGTTCAGAACCACGGCGGCGTACGGAACGTCCTCGGCGTCGCCGGTGAGCACCATGGCCGCGTCGGCGGCGAGGGTGGCCTGGTCCGGCGAGTCGGCCAGCCCGCGGCCCAGCGCGCTGAGGGTCCGCACCCGGCGCTCGCCGAGAACCCGTCCGGTGGTCTCGGTGACGATGCACAGCACCCCGCCGGGCACCCCGTCCGCGGACCGGATCGGGTCGTAGGAGATGTCGAAGTAGGTCTCCTCGACGAACCCGTTGCGCTCGATCATGAACAGGTGGTCACGGGCGTAGAACGACTCGTCGTCAGTGATCACACCGCGGAACAGTTCATGCAGGACGTCCCAGACCTCGGCCCACAGCTCGCTACCCGGCCGGCCCAGGAAACCGGGGTGTTTGCTGCCCATCGTCGCGGTGTAGGCGTCGTTGTAGAGCACCACGTACTCCGGGCCCCAGAAGATGATGATCTGGGCACGGGAGGCGAGCATGGTGGCCACCGCGTCGGCCAGCTCGGGCGGCCACGTCGACGGATCACCGATCGGGGTGGCCGACCAGTCCAGCGTGGACATCCGGGCGCCCATCTCGCCGCCCCGCTCGAAGGCGTTGCGGAGCCGCCTCGGCAGGGCGCCCATATGCATGCCTCCCACACGTCCGGTCCGGTCGCACGTTAACACCGCACCGGTGGTCCCGCTCGTCAGGCAGCGACCACGCGAGCCCGTGCCGAGGCCTCCGCCAGCGCGGCGAAGGCCCGTAGGTCCGAGGTCCGCTCGGGGTGCCACTGCACGCCGAGGGCGAACGAGCGGCCCGGGTGCTCGACGATCTCGATCACCTGGTCGTCCGGGCACCAACCGACCGGCCGGAACTCGCCCGGGTCACCGATCGCCTGATGGTGGAACGAGTTCACGGTGAGACTGCGGCCGAACAGCCGGTACGCCGCGCTGTCCTCCTCGACCACCACGTCGTGCCGGCCGTAGTCGGAGGCACCGGCGGCGAGCGGGTCGGTCCCGGCCGCGGCCCGGTGGCGTTCGTGCCCGACCAGGTCCGGCAGGTGCTGGTGGAGGGATCCGCCGGTGGCCACCGCCATCATCTGCATGCCCCGGCAGACGCCGAGCATCGGCAGGTCGGCCTCCAACGCGGCGCGCATCAGCATCAGCTCGGAGGTGTCGCGGACCGTGTCGACCTCGGTCGCCGGGTGCCGCGGGGCACCCCAGTTGGCCGGGTCGATGTCGCCGCCGCCGCAGAAGACGATGCCGTCCAGGGACTCGAGCACGTCGGTGCCCGGGTCGTCCGGCGTGATCAGGACGGCCCGGCCGCCGGTGGCGTGCACCGCCCTCACGTAGTTCATCGGCAGCATCGCGGCCATCAGGTCGTTGCGGCCGTGGTGGATCTGCTCGGCGTAGGCGGTGAGTCCGATCAGCGGTCTGCGCATGCTTGCGTGAGCTCCTTCGAAGCCTCCGCCACCAGGGCTCCGAAGAGCCGCCGGTCCCGGCTCACCTCCGGATGCCACTGAACACCGAGCACGAAACGCCGCTCCGGATCCTCGACCACTTCGGGCAGGCCGTCGGCGGCCCGCCCGGTGACGGTCAGCGAGCCCGGGTCGGCGACGCCCTGGTGGTGGAAGCAGTTGATGGTCAGGTCCTCGCCCATCAGGGCGGCGATCCGGGTGCCCGGGTCGAGCACGACCTGCTGCGAGCCGTAGACGCCCGGCCCCGGCCGGTGCTTCTCGTGTCCGAGCAGGTCGGGCAGGTGCTGGTGCAGAGTGCCACCGGCGGCGACGGTGAGCAGTTGCATGCCCCGGCAGACGCCCAGGATCGGCAGGTCCCGGTCGAGGGCGCCGCGCAGCAGGGTCAGCTCACCGGCGTCCCGGTCCGGCTGGGCGACGGTGTGCGGGCCCGGCTCCTGGCCGTAGAGCGACGGCTGGAGGTCGGCCCCGCCGGCCAGCACCAGGCCGTCGATCCGGTCGAGCACGTCCGCGTCGAGATCGTCCGGCGGCAGGATCACCGCGCGGCCACCGGCGAGCCGGACCGCCTCGGTGTAGTCGTACGGAACCAGCGCGGTCGGGAGATCGGTCCAGACGCCCCAGCCGGCGGGCAGCACATAGGACGTTATGCCGATGATCGGACGCATCGCACCACCGTAGTCACATGCGCGCGGCGCCGGAGAACCGGCGCCGCGTCACGGGCCCCTCTGTCCCACCTACACGGGGATCGACCCGTGCCGGCGGGGATTCGACCCCTTACACCTCGTTTGAACTGGGTGTATAGGGCTTCCATCTCCACCGTAGCGGGTCGCTAAACCTCATAGCGGAGTTACGTACGCTCCGGTGATGCCGCCGTCGACGACGAACTGGGAAGCCGTCATGAAGGAGGCGTCGTCACTCGCCAGGAAAGCGACCGCGGCGGCGATCTCGTCCGGTTCGGCGAAACGGCCCATCGGCACGTGCACCAACCGGCGGGCGGCCCGCTCCGGGTCCTTGGCGAAGAGTTCCATCAGCAGCGGGGTGGCCACCGGTCCGGGGCAGAGCGCGTTGATCCGGATGCCTTCGCGGGCGAACTGCACCCCCAACTCCCGGGTCATCGCCAGCACCCCGCCCTTGCTCGCGGTGTAGGCGATCTGCGAGGTGGCCGCGCCGAGCAGCGCCACGAACGACGCGGTGTTGATGATCGAGCCCTTGCCCTGCCGCTGCATGTGCGGGATCGCGTACTTGCAGCAGAAGAACACGCTGGTGGTGTTGACCTTGAGGACGCGCTCCCACGCGTCCAGGCCGGTGACCAGGATCGAGTCGTCGTCCGGCGGCGAGATGCCGGCGTTGTTGAAGGCGATGTCGACCCGCCCGTGCCGCTCCGCGACGCCGTCGAAGAGGGCCTTGACCTGCTCCTCGTCGCTGACGTCACAGGCGACGAACTCGCCGCCGACCTCCTCGGCCACGGCCTTGCCCGCGTCCTCGGAGATGTCGACACAAACGACGAAAGCGCCCTCGGCGGCGAACCGCCGGGCGGTGGCCAGTCCGATCCCACTGCCGGCGCCGGTGATCACGGCGACCCGGTCCTGTAGACGTTCCACTTATTCTCCCGTAGCCAGGAACACGTTCTTCACGTCGGTGAAGGACAGCAATGCGTCCGGGCCGAGCTCACGCCCGAGGCCGGACTGTTTCATGCCACCGAACGGCGTCCAGTAGCGCACCGAGGAGTTGCTGTTGACGCTCAGCGCCCCGGTCTCGAGTGCCCGCGAGACGCGCAGCGCCCGGCCCACGTCCCGGGTCCAGAGCGATCCGGACAGGCCGTACTCGGTGTCGTTGGCCAGCGCGATCGCCTCGGCCTCGTCCCGGAACGGCAGCACGCTGACCACCGGGCCGAAGATCTCCTCCCGCCAGTGCCGGTCGGCCGTCGAACCCGCCAGCAGCACCGTCGGCGGGAACCACCAGCCTCCGCCCGCAGGAGCCGAACCCTGAAAGGCGACATCGGCACCGTCGAGATAGGACGACACCGAGTCCCGCCGGCCCGACGAGATCAGTGGTCCCATCTCGGACGAGTCGCTGGACGGGTCGGCTACCCGAAACGCGCTGACGGCGGGTTCCAGCAACGCGAGGAACCTGTCGTACACCGAGGCCTCGACCAGGATCCGGGAACGCGCGCAGCAGTCCTGCCCGGCGTTGTCGAAAACGGCGGAGGGGGCGGCGGCGGCCGCGGCGTCCAGGTCGGCATCGGCGAAGATCACGTTGGCGCTCTTGCCACCCAGCTCCAGCGTCACCCGTTTCACCTGGTCGGCGCAGCCCGCCATGATCGACTTGCCGACCTCGGTGGAGCCGGTGAAACAGACCTTGCGGACCGCGGGATGGGTGACGAACCGCTGCCCCACCACACTCCCCTTGCCGGGCAGCACCTGGAACACGTTCTCCGGCAGGCCGGCTTCGAGGGCCAGTTCACCGAGCCGGATCGCGGTCAGCGGAGTCAGTTCGGCCGGTTTGAGCACCACCGTGTTGCCCGCCGCCAGCGCCGGGGCGAACCCCCAGCCGGCGATCGGCATCGGGAAGTTCCACGGCACGATGATCCCGACCACCCCGAGCGGCTCGTGGAAGGTCACGTCGACACCGCCGGCCACCGGGATCTGCCGCCCGGACAGCCGCTCCGGCGCGCCCGCGTAGTAGTTCAGCACGTCCCGGACGTTGCCGGCCTCCCACCGGGCGTTGCCGATGGTGTGACCCGCGTTGCGTACCTCCAGCCGGGCCAGCTCTTCGAGGTTCTCCTCGACCACCGTCGCGAAGCGCCGCAACAACCGGGCCCGGTCCCCGGGCGACACCCGACGCCACTCACCGAAGGCGTCCGCGGCACGGTTGATGGCCGCATCGGTCTCTTCCAAACCCAGCGACGGTACGGTCGTGAAGACCTCGCCCGTCGAGGGGTTGATCACATCTGTAGTCCCCACGCCAAGATCCTCACACTCAGAGGCGCTCGAATCCACGGCGCAACTCCCAGTCGGTCACCGCCGCGTCGTAGGCCGCCAGCTCCACCCGCCCCATGTTGGCGTAGTGGGCCACCACGTCCGCCCCGAACGCGGTTTCCGCCACCGAACTCCCCGCCCAGAGCGAGGTGGCCTCGCGCAGCGTCCCGGGTACCCGGCCGGCCGTCTCGTCCCGGTAGGCGTTGCCGGCGAACTCGTCCTCCAGGGACAGCTCGTTCTCGATGCCGTGCAGCGCGCCGGCGACCAGTGCGGCGATCGCCAGATACGGGTTGACGTCCCCGCCCGGCACCCGGTTCTCCACCCGCATGCCCTGCCCGTGCCCGGCGATCCGCAGCGCGCAGGTCCGGTTGTCGACACCCCAGCGCAGCGCGGTCGGCGCGAACGAACCGGGCTGGTAGCGCTTGTACGAGTTGATGTTCGGCGCGAAGAGCAGGCTGAACTCGCGCATGGTGGCGAGCAGCCCGGCCAGCACCCGCTGCCCGGTCTCGCTCAGGTGGGCCGGCCCGTCGCCGAGCATCGCCGACCGCCCGTTCTCGTCGCGCAGCGAGAAGTGGATGTGGCAGGAGTTGCCCTCGCGCTCGTTGGGCTTGGCCATGAAGGTCAGCGCCATGCCCTCCTGGGCGGCGATCTCCTTCGCCCCGTTCTTGTAGATCACGTGGTTGTCGGCGCTGGTCAGCGCGTCGGCGTAGCGGAAGGCGATCTCGTGCTGGCCGAAGTTGCACTCGCCCTTGGCGCTCTCCGGGATCAGGCCGGCGCCGTACATCTCGTTGCGGATCCGACGCAGCAGCGGCTCCACCCGGGCGGTGCCGAGCAGCGAGTAATCCACGTTGTACTGGTTGGCCGGGACCAGGTCCCGGTAGTTCTTGCTGAACGCCTGCTCGTAGCTGTCCCGGTAGAGCACGAACTCCAGTTCGGTCCCGGCGTACGCGGTCAGCCCGTGCGCCGCCAGCCGGTCGAGCTGGCGGCGCAGGATCTGCCGGGGTGACGCGTGTACCGGCTGTCCCGCCGTGTCGAGCAGGTCGGCGAGGACCAGCGCGGTGCCGGGCTGCCACGGGACCCGGCGCAACGTGCTGAAGTCGGGCTTCATCACGAAGTCGCCGTAGCCGGTGGACCAGGAGGACATCTCGTAACCGTCGACGGTGTTCATGTCCACGTCGACCGCGAGCAGATAATTGCATCCCTCGCTGCCGCCGGAGACCACCTCGTCCAGGAAGTACCGCCCGTGCAGCCGCTTGCCCTGCAACCGGCCCTGCATGTCGGTCAGGGCCAGCAGCACGGTGTCGATGCTGCCGTTGTCGACGGAGACGTCGAGTTCCTCGAGATCCATGTGTTCAGTCCTATCAGTCGGTGGACTCGCCGTGGGCGGCCTTCTCCAGGAGGTTCTGCTTCGGCCCGGTGAACCACTTCCGGGCACTGGCGAACCACCAGATCGCGGCCGCCCCGAGCACCACCGCCACGGCGACGATCGTGTAGTTGAACGTCTCCGCGGTGATCGGGCTGCCGGGCGGCAGCACGAAGAGCACGCAGATGATCCCTACCCAGACGATGGCGATCCAGCCCACCGGGGCGCTCCACTTACCGAGATTCCACGGGCCGGGCTGGAAGTCCGGGTTGAGCCGGCGCAGCAGGACCGGGCCGACGTAGGCGATGTAGAGGCCGATCACCGCGATCGAGGTGGCGGCGAAGTAGGCGACCGTGTTCCAGAGCGACGGCAGCACCAGGATCGTCGAGAGGGTCACGCACAGCCAGATCGAGTTGGTCGGCGTACCGGTGCGGGGATTGACCTTCTTCCAGATCCGCGAACCGGGGATCGCGTCGTCACGGGCGAAGGCGTAGGACATCCGGGAGTTGGCGGTGACCGACGCCATGCCGCAGAACCACTGCGCCACCATGCAGATGAACAGCAGGAACACGCCCAGGTCGTGGCCGGCCGCGTCGATGAAGATCTGCGCCGGCGGCAGGCCCAGCTCGGTGCCGAGCGCGCCCTCGTAGTCCTGGATGGACCAGGTGATCGCGACCAGCAGCACGAAACCGGCGATCACCGAGACGATCACCGACATCACGATGCCCCGGGGCGCGGCGTTGGCGGCGTCGTGGGTCTCCTCGGCGACGTGCGCGGAGGCGTCGTAGCCGGTGTACGTGTACTGCGCCATCAGCAGACCCATGAGCACCGCGTAGACGCCCGCCCCGGCGAAGGTGAACCCGGTCGCGTTGTAGACCTCGGTGAACACTTCGGAGATGGGTTTGTGCTGGTCGGGGACGACCGCGAGGATGCCGACGATCACCGCGACGCCGATCAGGTGCCACCAGGCGCTGACGTCGGAGAGGACCCGCACCAGGTTGACGCCGAAGGTGTTCAGCAACCCGTGGACGATGATGATGACCAGGAAGATCAGGAACGTCGAGGTCGCCGTCACCTCCAGCCCGAAGGTCAGGCTGAGGAAGGCCGCGGTGGTGATCGCCGCGCCGAAGTCGATGGCCGCGGTCACCGCGACCTCGCCGAGGAAGTTGAACCAGCCGATGAACCAGGCCCAGGCCGGTTTGTTCCTCTTGGCCAGCGCGGCGGCCCACCAGTAGAGGGCACCGGCGGTCGGATAGGCCGAGCAGACCTCGGCCATGGCCAACGCCACGAACGTCACCATGACACCGACGAAGAGCCAGCCCAGGGTGATCGCGACCGGCCCACCGGCCTTCATGGCGATCCCGTACGAGGTGATCGCACCGGCCAGGATGGAGATGATCGAGAAGGAGACGGCGAAGTTGGAGAAGCCGGAGAGCCGGCGGTGGAGTTCCTGCTTGTAGCCGAGTTGGGCGAGTCTTTCCTCGTCGGTGCTCATCTGGGGTGCCCCCTGCTCACGAGAGAGACTGTGACCTGAGCCACTGCTGCGGTCATGATCGCTCCGCCGTGTTACGGCAGTCAATGCACAGGGTTAATTGCGTTGCCTTGTGCGACCCCCGCGGCGATCCTTGATGAGAGCGATCCCTCGGCCGGGATCCGCTGTGGACACCTCTCCGCCGATGGCGGTGCGGGGCGCGGTCACCTCTCTCTTCCTCAGCGCCCGCCCCGTACCGCCGTCGCATCGATGAAAGTGTTTTCGCAGCTCGGCAGGCCTTTCACCGAAAAAATCTACAGCGGCGACTCTAGAAATTTGGCGGCTGGAGGCATATCTTTGTCTTGTCGGTCACGGCCGACAAGCAACTGGCACAGTCGCTGAGTTGGAGGAGGAGGACGAGATACCGCAGCAACGCGTAATCACGACGTCCCCGGCCCGACAAGAGGTGATCGCAGCCGATGCCCATCACTCCGGTCGACTGCTAGCGGCACGCAGCCGGTCGACCACATGCGCCGGCAGAGTCCGGCAACAGAATTGAAAATCCAGGGCCCCGGTTACCCGCCGGGGCCCTGGACTATGGCTGGATGAACACTGTGGATCGCGACAGCCCGGTGTTCAGCATGGGCCGCGCCGCCGAGTCGATCGGTGTGACGCAGGCCTTTCTCCGCAGCCTCGACGAGGCCGGTCTGATCGAGCCGGAGCGCTCGGCCGGCGGTCACCGCCGCTACTCCCGTCACCAACTCGACCTGGCGGCCCGGGTCCGGATACTGCTCGACCAGGGATTCCCACTCACCGCCGCCTGTCGGATCGTCACGCTCGAAGACCGTCTCGAAGCCGCCCACCGGCACATCCGTGAACTCGGCGGCACGATCACCCCCGACCAGGACGCGAGCATCCCCACACAGACCCGGCGCGGTTGAGCCGTACTCGCCGATCCGTGGCATGGTCACCCCATGCCATCGGTGAACCTCGACGACTGGGTACGGCCCGGCCCGACCGCGAAACAGCGGCGGACCGACGTGTGGATCGGACTGGCCGTCGCCGCCGTCGCCGTGGCCAACCTCTTCCTCTCCCGCAACATCAGCACGGTGCGGGTCGACGACGGGGCCTCGGTGGCCGAGCAGATCGCCTGGGTGCTGGCCATCACCCTCCCGCTCACGCTGCGCCGGGCGTACCCCGACGTGGTCGCCGTGATCATCGGCGCCGCCTTCATCGGCGGGCAGGTCCGCGGCTCGCTGGAGCAGCAGGTCACCACCGGTGCCCTGTTCGCGGCGATCTACGCCCTCGGGGCCTGGGGGCGCAACCGGGAACGGGCCCGGGTCCTGCGGCTCGTGATCATCGGCGCGATGTTCGCCTGGATCGTCTTCGTGTTCGTCTTCTTCGCCGGCCAGTTCGGCGGCCACGCCGACAAGGCCTCCCTGGCGTTCAACTGGTTCGTGGTCAACTCGGCGTTCTTCGCCTTCGGCTACCTGATGGGCGACGCCGCCTGGCAGCACGTCAGGCGCAGCCACGCCCTCGAGGAGCAGGCCGCCGAGCTGCGGGCCACCCAGGAGATCGCCGCCGAGCGGGCGGTCCTCGGCGAGCGCGTCCGGATCGCCCGGGAGCTGCACGACGTGGTCGCCCACCACGTGTCGGTGATGGGCATCCAGGCGTCCGCGTGCCGGCGTGCCCTCGACAAGGACCCGGCCCGGGCCCGCACCGCCCTCACCGCGATCGAGGAGGGCGCCCGGACCGCGGTCGACGAGCTGCGCCGCATGCTCGGCGCGCTCCGGGCCACCTCCGCGGCCGCCACCGAGGCGGTGGTGCCGAACGCCGGCGTCGAGCGGCTGGAGGAGATCACCGACCGGGCCCGTGAGGCCGGGCTGACGGTCCGCTACGCCGTCTACGGTGACCCGGTGCCGCTGCCCGAGTCGCTGTCCCAGGCCGTCTACCGGATAGTGCAGGAGGCGGTGACCAACACCCTCAAGCACGCGCACGCCCGAGTCCTCGACGTCCGGGTCCGCTACCTCAGCGGCGAGCTCGAACTCGACGTCACCGACGACGGCCGGGGCGGCTCCCCGTCCGCCGGCGGGATGGGCCTGGTCGGCATGCGGGAGCGGGTGGCGGTGCACGACGGCACGCTGGAGAACGGGCCGCACCCGGACGGCGGCTACCGGGTGCGGGCGCGGTTCCCGTACCCGGCCGGGGTGACGCTGTGACCGTCTCCGTGCTGCTCGCCGACGACCACCAGCTGGTCCGGATCGGCTTCCGGGTCATCCTCGAGATGGAGGACGACATCACCGTGGTCGGCGAGGCCGCCGACGGCGCCCAGGCGGTCGAGATGGCCCTGCGGCTACGGCCCGACGTGGTGCTGATGGACGTCGAGATGCCCGGTGTGGACGGTCTGGAGGCGACCCGGCGGATCACCGCCGAGGGCGGCCCGTCGGTGCTGATCCTGACCACCTTCGACCGCGACGACTACCTGTTCGCGGCGCTGCGCGCCGGCGCGAGCGGCTTCCTGCTCAAGAACGGCACACCAGAGGCCTTGACCGAGGCGGTACGGGTGATCGCCGCCGGTGAGGCGCTGCTCGCCCCGGCCGTCACCAGGCGGGTCATCTCCACCTTCACCACACCGGACACCGCCGGGGTACGCCTGGACCAGCTGACCCCACGTGAGCACGAGGTACTGGTCCTGCTGGCCGGCGGTGCCACCAACGCGGAGATCGCGACCACCCTGCGCCTCGGCGAGACGACGGTGAAGACGCACGTCAGCCGGGTGCTCATGAAGATCGGCGCCCGCGACCGTACCCAGGCCGTGGTGCTGGCGTACGAGCTCGGTGTGGTCCGCCCCGGCGGTTGAGGGTCCTTCTGGAGGATGACGTCCCGCGCCGGACGACAGACCCATCGACGCTGATCTAGCGTCAAGGTCATGACAACAGTCCTGAACGTGGAGGCCGTGAACCGGTCCTTCGGGGAGCGGCAGGTCCTCAAGGACGTGTCGTTCACGGTGGACTCCGGCCGGCTCACCGGTTTCGTCGGCGCGAACGGCGCCGGCAAGACCACCACCATGCGGATCATCCTGGGCGTGCTCGCCGCCGACACCGGTTCGGTGACCTGGCGCGGCAACGCCATCAGCAAGAACGACAGGCAGCTGTTCGGCTACATGCCCGAGGAGCGTGGGCTCTACCCGAAGATGACCGTCGGCGAGCAGGTCGTCTACCTGGGCCGACTCCACGGGCTGAGCGCGGCCGACGCCAAGCGCCGCACCGCCACCCTGCTGGAGCGCCTGGAGCTGGCCGAACGCGCCGGTGACCCGGTGGAGAAACTGTCGCTCGGCAACCAGCAGCGGGCCCAGATCGCCGCGGCTCTGGTGCACGACCCGGAGCTGCTGGTCCTGGACGAGCCGTTCTCCGGTCTCGACCCGATCGCGGTGGAGACCGTGCTGGCCGTGCTCCGCGAACGGGCCCGTACCGGCGCCGCCGTCCTCTTCTCCAGCCACCAGCTGGAAGTGGTCGAGCGTCTCTGCGACGACCTGGTGATCATCGCCGACGGCACGGTCCGCGCCGCCGGATCCCGGACCGGGCTGCGCGAGCAGTACGCGCTGCCCCGCTTCCGGATCGAGGTGGACGGTGACGCCGGCTGGCTGCGTGACGAGCCGGGTGTGACGCTGCTCGAACTGGACGGCGCGCAGGCCGTCTTCGACCTGACCGACGGCGCCGACGAGCAGGCGGTGCTCCGGGCCGCTCTGGGCCGTGGCCCGGTCCGCTCCTTCGGCCCGGTCCGCCCCTCGCTCGCCGAGATCTTCCGAGAGGTTATCCAGTGACCACGTTCCAGGCCGCCAAGCTGGTCTTCGGACGCGAGATCCGCGCCAAGCTCCGGGACAAGGCGTTCATCTTCAGCACGGTGTCGTTCCTGGTGGTCCTGATCGCGTCGATCGCGATCCCGGCCATGCTCAGCAGCGGCCCGACCAAGGTCGCGGTGGTCGACAGCACCTACTCCGCGGTCCTGCGCGCGGCTCAGTTGGAGGTCCAGGAGGTCACCGACCCGGCCGTCGCGGAGCAGCTGCTGCGCGACGGTGAGGTGGAGGCCGTGGTGCTGCCCGGTCCCAAGGTGCAGGCCATGGAGGACGCGCCGAGCGAGGTGCTGAACGCCCTGAGCACCGTTCCGCCGGTGGAACTGCTCGCCCCGCCCGCGTTCGACGAGTTCATCTCGATCTTCGTGCCGCTGGCCCTGGCGATGCTCTGCTACATCACGTCCCTGCTCTTCGGTCTGCAGATCGCGCAGAGCGTGGTGGAGGAGAAGCAGACCCGGATCGTCGAGATCCTGGTCGCCACCATCCCGGCCAAGGCGCTGCTGGCCGGCAAGATCGCCGCGATGACACTGCTGGCGTTCGCCCAGATCGCGCTGCTCTCGGTGATCGCGCTGATCGGCACGACGGTGGCCGACCTGGACGCCGGGGCGATCAGCGCCCTACGGCCGGCGCTCGGCTGGTTCCTGCCGTTCTTCGTCCTCGGCTTCGTCATGCTGGCCACCCTGTGGGCCGCGGTCGGCGCGCTGGCGGCCCGGCAGGAGGACCTGGGCAGCACGTCCGGCACGGTGCAGATGGCGGTGCTGATCCCGTTCTTCGCGGTGCTCTTCCTGCGGGACAACGACACCGCCCTGACGGCGCTCTCCTACTTCCCGTTGTCCTCGCCGATGGCGATGCCGATCCGGATCTTCGAGAACACGGCGGCCGCCTGGGAGCCGTTCGTGGCGCTGGGTGTGCTGGCTCTGAGCGCGGCGGGGATGCTCGCCATCGGCGCCCGGATTTACCACGGCTCGCTGCTGCGGACCAACGGCAAGACGTCGTTCGCGACCGCTTGGCGTACCCGGAGCACGGTCGGCTGAGCCGGGCGGTGCGGGATGTCCCGGTGGGATATCCCGCACCTCGGCTGAAGTGTTGGACATCACGCCGATCAGCCCGGCAGGATCGAGGTCATGTCGATGCGATGGGGCATGACCGTGCCGTTCAGCGGCGTACCACTCTCCGAGCACGCCGCCGTCTTCTCCGCTCTGGCCGACGCGGGTTTCACCGACGCCTGGTCGGCCGAGGTGAACGGCACCGACGGCTTCACTCCGTTGACGCTGGCCGCCGCCTGGGAGCCCCGGCTGCGCCTCGGCACCGCCATCGCCCCGGCCTTCACCCGCGGTCCCGGCCTGCTGGCGATGACCGCGGCCGCGCTGGCCGAGGCCGCGCCGGGCCGGTTCCAGCTCGGCATCGGCGCGTCCTCGCCGGTGGTCGTCGGCGACTGGAACGCGGTCGACTTCGAGCGGCCGTTCGCCCGCAGTCGGGACGTTCTCCGGTTCGTCCGGTCGGCCCTCGCCGGCGAGCTGGTCGACGGCGACTTCGACACGTTCTCGGTGCGCCGGTTCCGGCTGGAGCGCCCGCCCGCGACACCGCCGGGAATCCTGCTGGCCGCGCTACGCCCGGGCATGCTGCGACTGGCCGCCGCCGAGGCGGACGGTGTGATCCTCAACTGGCTGTCGGCCGCCGACGTGACCACCGCGGTGGCCGAGACCAAGGAGGCCGGGGCGGGCTTCGACGTGGCCGCCCGGATCTTCGTGATCCCGACCGAGGACGCCGGGTATGCCCGTACCGTCGGCCGTCGCATGATCACCGCCTACCTCACGGTTCCGGCCTATGCGGCCTTCCACCGCTGGCTCGGCCGCGAGGAACTGCTCGCTCCGATGTGGCAGGCCTGGCAGTCCGGTGACCGCAAGGGCGCGCTGGCCGCGATCCCGGATTCGCTGGTCGACGAGCTGATCGTGCACGGCTCCCCGGCCGAGTGCCGGGCCCGGGTCCAGGCCTACGCCGACGCGGGTGTGACGGTCCCGGTCATGGCGCTGACCCCGACCCCCGAGTTGGAGCGGGGTGGCCTGCCCGCCCTCCTCGACCTGATCGCCGCCCTCGGCCGCTGACGTCAGGCACTGTCCAGCGCTTCACGGAGACGCTCCAGCAACTCGGGCTGGGTGAACGGCTTCGTGATCAGGATGGTGTCGGCGTCCAGGGTGCCCTCGCCGGTGATGAACGGCTGGGCGTACCCGGACATGAAGACTACGGGCAGGCCGGGCCGGGCCTCCCGGACGTGTTCGGCGAGCTGGCGACCGTGCATGTGGGGCATCACCACATCGGTGAGCAGCAGGTCGATGTGCTGGGTTGCGTCCTGGACGATCTTGAGGGCTTCCGGGCCGCCGGCCGCGCTCAGCACGTGGTAGCCGTTGCGGGTCAGGATCCGCTCGGTGACGGCTCGTAGGGCGTCCTCGTCCTCGACGACCAGGATCGTCTCGCCGCCGCGCTGCAACTGGGCGAGACCGGCCGGCGCGCTGACCGGTGCCGGCAGCTCCTGGGTGACCGGCAGCAGGGCGGTGACGACGGTTCCGGCGCCGACCGTGGAGTACACGGACGCATGACCGCCGGCCTGGGTGACGATGCCGTAGACGGTGGCCAGCCCGAGTCCGGTCCCCTCCCCCGGCGCCTTCGTGGTGAAGAACGGCTCGAAGACGCGTTCCAGCACGTCGGGCGGTATCCCGGTGCCGGTGTCGGCGACCCGCAGGCGTACGTAACGGCCGGGTGGGGCGGGCGGCCGGATCCGGGCGGCCTCGTCGGCGGCGAGCTCCTGATTACCGGTGTGGACGGTGAGCGTGCCTCCGCCGGGCATCGCGTCCCGGGCGTTGACCGCGAGATTGACCAGGACCTGTTCGATCTGCCCGGGGTCGGCGAGGACCGGCCACAGCCGTGGTTCCAGATCGGCGTGCAGCTGGATGTGCTCGCCGAGTGTTCGTAGCAGGAGCTGTTCCACCTCACGGATCACCACGTTGAGGTCGAGGACGCGGGGCCGGACCACCTCGCGGCGGCCGAACGCGAGCAGCTGGTGGGTGAGCTCGGTGGCCCGGCGGCCGGCCCGCAGCACCTGCTGGAGGTCGCGGGAGGCCTGCGGCCAGGCGCTGTCCGGGTCGGCGTCGGCCGCTTCCTGGATCTGCTCGGCGACGAAGCCGGCGTAGTTGAGCATCACCGCGAGCAGGTTGTTGAAGTCGTGGGCGACGCCGCCGGCCAACTGCCCGAGGCTCTCCAGTCGTTGGGACTGCTGGAGCTGGGCTTCCAGACGTTCCCGTTCGGCGGCCGCGGCGAGGCGTTCCCCCTCGGCCTCCAGGCGCTGGCGTTCGGCCTGGGCCTCGATGCGCTCGCTGACGTCGCGGATGGCGGCCGAGACGATCAGGCCGTCCTCGGTCTCCAGCGCGGAGAGGCTGATCTCGGCGGGGAACTCGGTGCCGTCACGCCGCCGGGCACGCAGGGCGGTGCCGGAGCCCATCGGCCGCGGGCGGGGGTCGGTGAAGTAGCGGTGTCGCAGGTCCGGGTGCCGGGCCCGGGCCGACTCCGGCACGAGCGTCTCGATGGGTCGGCCCAGCAACTCACTGCGCTGGTACCCGAACAGTCGCTCGGCCTGGGCGTTGACCAGGGTGATCCGGCCGTCGGCGGCGACACCCACGATGGCGTCCGGCGCGGCCTCCAGCAGGCCCTGGAACTTGGCCTCGCGGCGGACCCGGTCGCTGACGTCACGGACCGCGGCGACGATCATGCCGCCGGACGCGAGGGCGGAGAGGGAGATCTCGGCGGGAAACTCGCTACCGTCACGCCGCCGGGCGGCGAGCGGGACACCGGCGCCCATCGGGCGGGGACGAAGATCACGGAGGTACGCGAGACGATGCCCCGGATGCCGGTCGCGGAATCGTTCCGGAACCAGGAGCTCGATGGACTGCCCGAGCAGGTCACTTCGTTCGTAACCGAACATGCGGACGGTCTGCGCGTTGACGACGGCTATCCGGCCGTCCCGGTCGACCGCGATGATCGCGTCGGGTGCGGCCTCCAGGAGACCGATCACCACGGCGTCGGAGGGTTCGCTCAACCCGCACCTCGCCCCCGGTCCGCGCGCATCGCCAGCACCATCGAGGGTAGGGGGCGGTGGAACCCTCGGTGCAGGCTTTGCGCAGGTCACAGCACGAGGCACGCCCGGGCGCCCCGGACGTGCCTCGGTCAGCCGCGGCGGTTCACTCGCTTTCGGCGAGGATCGCGTAGAGCTTGCGCTTCGTCTCGCCGAGCACCTCCAGCGCCTTCTGGCGCTGCTCGGCGGTGCCACTGAAGCCGACCTGCTTGAGCGCGCCCATGATGCCGACCGCCGCGTCGCGGAAGTCCTGCACCTGGGACATGGTGTCGGCGCCGATCTGGGACCACGGCGGGTTCTGGGCGGCGGTCTCGGCCTCGGGCCGGCCGTCCTCGGTGAGCCGGTAGCTCTTGCGGCCGCCCTCGGCGGTGACCTCGATCAGGCCCTCGTCCTCGAGCAGCTGGAGGGTCGGATAGACCGACCCGGGGCTGGGCCGCCAGATCCCGCCGGTACGCGCGTCGAGCTCCTGAATCATCTCGTAGCCGTGCATCGGCCGCTCGAGC
The DNA here is from genome assembly GCF_033097365.1 of Actinoplanes sichuanensis. Classification (NCBI taxonomy): domain Bacteria; kingdom Bacillati; phylum Actinomycetota; class Actinomycetes; order Micromonosporales; family Micromonosporaceae; genus Actinoplanes; species Actinoplanes sichuanensis. Next base: position 10,799,851 of record NZ_AP028461.1, on the reverse strand, counting down.
AGGAGCGCGAGGATCGCGGGCCGGACGTTCTGTCGCCCACCTCGCCCACCTCGCCGTGGACCTCTGCCGAACTCGGGCGGAGGGAAACCGGGGCCGCCCGGGCCGCCGGGGCCGCCGAAGGGGAATCCGGGCGGAAAGCCGAAACCGCGTCTGCGGAACTCGCCGGGCCACCCGTGTCCACCGTGTCCGCGCTCGCCATGCATGTGCCTCATGACCTTCTCCGTTCTGTCGTCGATAGTTAGACGATATATCGGCAACGTGTCGTCGGCAAGGGTTTCTGAGATCGCGGGGTTGCGGCACGTGTCGAAGCGCCGCTATCTGGCAATGTGGTACCTGTGTTGACGGTGCCCATTCGCCAGCTCGGTGAGCCCGAGCGCGCGGCCGTCGAGCGGATCCTCGACGCCGACCCCTACGCGGGCGCCCAGATCGCGGAGCGTGTCGCCGCACACGGGCTGAACTGGTGGCGGTCCGACGGGCGGATCTACGGCTATGAGCCGCGCCGACAGATCGAGTCGATCATCTGGTCCGGGGCGCATCTGGTGCCGGTCGGCGCGACGCCGCCGGCCACCGCGGCCTTCGCCGATCTGCTCGGCGCCGAGCCGCGGATCTGCTCGTCGATCATCGGCCGCTCGGAGGCCGTGCTGGACCTGTGGGACCGGCTCGGCGGTAACTGGGGGCCGGCCCGTGACGTGCGGCCGCATCAGCCCCTGCTGGTCACCGATCGGGATGCGGCGGTCCGCCCGGATCCGGCGGTCCGACTGGTCCGCTCCGGCGAGGTCGACCAGCTCTTTCCGGCCGCCGTGGCGATGTACACCGAGGAGGTCGGGGTCTCGCCGATGCAGGATGACAACGGGCGAGGCTACCGGCGGCGGATCGCCGAGCTGGTGAAGACGAAACGGGCCTACGCCAGGTTCGAGGGCGACCTGGTGATCTTCAAGGCCGAGCTGGCGATCGTCACCCGGCGAACCACCCAGGTGCAGGGCGTCTGGGTCCACCCGGACTATCGAGGCCAGGGCCTGGGCACCGCGGCGATGGCGGCGGTGGTCGCCGACGCGCTACGCCGGGTCGCCCCCACGGTCAGCCTCTACGTGAACGACTACAACACCTCAGCGCGGCGCGTCTACGCGAACTGCGGCTTCATCTCAGCCGGCAGCTTCGCCACAGTCCTGTTCTGAAAAGAAGAAGGGCCCCCGAGGGGGCCCTTCAGAAGATCAGTGCACCGTCACCGTCGGGCCGGGGAGCAGCTCCCTCAGCTCGTCGGGGAGTTCGGCGCCCATCTCGTCGGCCAGGCGCAGAGCTTCCTCGACCAGGGTCTCCACGATGATCGCCTCGGGAACGGTCTTGATGACCTTGCCCTTCACGAAGATCTGGCCCTTGCCGTTACCGGAGGCCACACCGAGGTCGGCCTCGCGGGCCTCGCCCGGCCCGTTGACGACACAGCCCATGACTGCCACCCGCAGCGGGACCGGGAAGCCGTCGAGGGCCGCGGTGACCTGCTCGGCGAGGGTGTAGACGTCGACCTGGGCCCGGCCGCAGGACGGGCAGGAGACGATCTCCAGGCCCCGCTCGCGCAGACCCAGCGACTCCAGGATCTGGTTGCCGACCTTGATCTCCTCGACCGGCGGGGCGGACAGCGACACCCGGATGGTGTCACCGATGCCCTCGGCGAGCAGCGCGCCGAACGCGACGGCGCTCTTGATCGTGCCCTGGAACGCCGGGCCGGCCTCGGTCACGCCGAGGTGCAGCGGGTAGTCGCACTGCTCGGCGAGCTGCCGGTAGGCCCGGATCATGACGACCGGGTCGTTGTGCTTCACCGAGATCTTGATGTCCCGAAAACCGTGCTCCTCGAAGAGCGAACACTCCCAGAGCGCCGACTCGACCAGCGCCTCGGCGGTGGCCTTGCCGTACTTCTCCAGCAGCCGCTTGTCGAGCGAGCCCGCATTGACGCCGATCCGGATCGGGATCCCGGCGTCACCGGCCGCCTTCGCGATCTCCTTGACCTTGTCGTCGAACTGGCGGATGTTGCCCGGGTTGACCCGGACCGCGGCACAGCCGGCGTCGATCGCGGCGAACACGTACTTGGGCTGGAAGTGGATGTCGGCGATCACCGGCAGCTGCGACTTCTTGGCGATCGCGGGCAGCGCCTCGACGTCGTCCTGGGACGGCACGGCGACCCGGACGATCTGGCAGCCGGCCGCGGTCAACTCGGCGATCTGCTGGAGGGTCGAGTTGACGTCCGAGGTGAGGGTCGTCGTCATCGACTGGACGCTGACCGGGGCCCCGCCACCGACCAGCACACCCCCGACGTTGATCTGGCGGCTCTGCCGGCGCGGAGCCAGGGGCGGTGGGGGTACCGCAGGCATTCCGAGACTGATCGCGGTCATTGGGGGTAACTCCCGGCCTTCCATGGTGCTTGGACGAGGTGAGCCCGGAGGAGGCTCACGGGAAGATCGTAATCGGGTTGATGATGTCAGCGGTCGCCGTCAACAGGGTGAACGCACCACCGATCAGGATGACCGCGTACGTCAACGGCATGAGTTTGTAGTAGTCCACCCGGCCCGGATCGGGCCGCCGGAGCGCACGGTACAGCCGGGAGCGCAGGGCCTCGAACCAGGCGATGGCGATGTGCCCACCGTCGACCGGCAGCAACGGCAGCAGGTTGAACAGGCCGATGAACACGTTCAGCGAGATGAAGACACCCCAGAAGACCTCGGGCACGCCCCGCTCGAGGGCCTCGCCACCGATCCGGCTGGCGCCGATGACACTGATCGGGGTGTCCGGGTCACGCTCGTCGCCGGTGATCGAGTTCCACAGGGCGGGGATCTTCTCCGGGATCCGGGCCATCGCCTGCATCGAGTTCTCGACGAGGAACCAGTTGTACTCACCGGAGGCCGGGATCGCACTGAGCCCGTTGTAGTGGATCACCGCTGGCTGGTCGGTGGTCCGGCTCACCCCGGCCACGGCGACCGTGGAGATCGGGCCGGCCGGGTCGTCGATCGGGCGCCGCTCGGCGGAGACCAGGTTGACGGTCGCCGTGGCCGGCTGGCCGGCACGCGTGTACTCGAAGACGGTCGGCCCGGCCGGTGCGGCCCGGATGGTGTCGGTGAGCTGCCCGTAGTTGGCCACCGGGGTGGCGCCGACCTTGGTGATCACGTCGCCGGTCTGCAGGCCGGCGGCCTGCGCGGGGCCGGCGACGGCGCTCGCCACACCCGGCTTGCACTCGGTGCTGGTGTCGCTCAGCGAGGTCGGGACGCACTCGGCGACCCGGATCATGGCCGGCGCGGCCCGCACCTCGGCGTCGGTCCGCGGGAGATCCATGTTCGGCAGGCCGATCGCCCACGCCATCACCCAGGCGCCGATCAGGGCCAGCGCGAAGTGTGTGATCGAGCCGGCGGCCATCACGACGGTCCGCTTCCAGACCGGGAACCGCCACATGGCGCGGTGCTGGTCCTCCGGGGCGACGTCGTCGTCCTGCGGCGTCATGCCGACGATCTTGCAGAAACCGCCGAGCGGGATGAGCTTCAGGCCGTACTCGGTCTCACCACGGTGAAACGAGAAGATGGTCGGGCCGAAGCCGACGAAGTACTTCGTGACCTTCATCCCGAAGCGCTTGCCGGTGATCATGTGTCCCAGCTCGTGCAGGCTCACCGAGATCAGAATCGTCAGCGCGAAGGCTGCGCACCCCAGCCAGAACAGCATCAGGCTCCTTCAGCCACAGTCTCGATGGTCCGCTGCGCCTGGGCACGCGCCCATGCTTCCGCGGCAAGCACGTCATCGACGGTACCCGGCTCCCCGAAATCCGGGGCCGCTGCCAGCACCTGCTCCAGCGTGTCGACGATGCCCAAGAACGGTAGCCGACCGGAGACGAAAGCGGCCACACACTCCTCGTTCGCCGCGTTGTAGACGGCCGGTCGGCAGCGCCCGTCCCGGCCTGCCTGTTTCGCCAGCTCGACCGCCGGAAACGCCTCGTGGTCGAGGGGCCGGAGCTCCCAGTTGTGGGCCTGTGTCCAGTCCACCGCGGCGGCCGCCGACGGCACCCGCTCCGGCCAGGCCAGGGCGAGCGCGATCGGCAGCCGCATGTCCGGCGGGCTGGCCTGGGCGAGGGTCGACCCGTCGGTGAACTCGACCAGCGAGTGCAGGACCGACTGGGGGTGGACCATCACCTCGATGTCGTCGTAGGGCACCCCGAACAGCTCGTGTGCCTCGATCACCTCGAGCGCCTTGTTCACCATGGTGGCCGAGTTGATCGTGACGACCGGCCCCATGTCCCAGGTCGGGTGCTTGAGCGCCTCCTCGGGTGTGACGTTCGTCAGCTCCTCGCGCCGCCGGCCGCGGAACGCCCCGCCGCTGGCGGTGAGCACGAGCCGCCGCACCTCGGCCGCGGTGCCGCCGCGCAGGCACTGGGCCAGCGCCGAATGCTCCGAGTCGACCGGGACGATCTGCCCCTCCTTGGCGATCCGCCGGACCAGGGGCCCGCCGGCGACCAGGGACTCCTTGTTGGCCAGCGCGAGGATCCGGCCGGACTCCAGTGCGGCCAGGGTGGGCGCCAGACCGAGGCTGCCGACCACGCCGTTGAGCACCACGTCACAGGGCCACCGGGCGAGCTCGGTCATCGCGTCCGGCCCGGCGACGATCTTGGGAAGTTTGAAGTCGCCGGTCGCCCAGCCGCGTTTCTGGGCCTCGGCGTAGAAGGCGAGCTGCAGATCCTGGGTGACCGACGAACGGGCCACGCCGACCACCTCGACGCCCAGTTCGAGGGCCTGTGCGGCGAGCAAGGCGACGTTGCCGCCGCCGGCGCCGAGGGCCACCACCCGGAACCGGTCCGGGTTGCGCCGGACGATGTCGATGGCCTGGGTGCCGATGGACCCGGTGGAGCCGAGCAGTACGAGGTCTCGCATGCCGCCCATTCTCGCGGACGGCTATCCGCGCCGGACGTGCGCCCGCACGTACTCGGTGACCTCGGCGGCCGTCTCCGGTGGCAGGGAGCCGGTCGGCACGGCGTAGAAGCCGGTCTGCCCGGTCCGGGCGATGAGCAGGCCGGGCGCCTCGTCGAGCCGGTCCACGGCGATCCACCGTACGAAGAACTCGGTCAGGTCGTTGGTCATCCGAATGCCCTGGTCGTCGATCCGGTACTCGGTGGGACGGGTGAGCATGCCCTGGATCTTCGCGACCACGACCCGGACCGTGATCTCCGGCACCACCAGAATGCAGGCCAGGCCGAACAGCACCGTGAAGATCCGCAGGACGAGCTCTTCGTCGAGCGAGAAGACCAGGCCGAACACGATCAGCAGCGCGCCGGCCAGCCGGAAGAGCCGGAGCTGGCCGCGCATGAAACGCCGGATCGAGACCAGGAGCTGCTGCCGGGTCGGGTGCGCGGAGAACGAGAAGCCCGTTTCGGTGTCCACGAATGCGAGATCCTAGTGATCTGCGGCATCGATCGGGGTATCGATTCGGGGTGCGAAAACTGCTGCGGCCGCTTCAGGGCAAGGACGTCGCGCTGCACGCGGCCGCGATCACCTTCTACAGCGGTATCGCGGTGGTCCCGGTGGCCCTGCTGGCGATCTGGCTGACCGGGCTGGTGGTGGGCACGGAGCGGGTACGTCACCTGACCGGACGGACCATCGCCGCGCTGCCGGACCAGATCGGCGCGCCCGGAGCGCTCGCCGCCCTGATCGACGCCGGGCTGACGCTGACGCCGACGTTCGCGCTGGCCAGCCTGCTTCCGGCGACGTTGTACGGCGAGGGCCTGCGCCGGGCCTTCGCCTCCATCGCGCGCCCCGGCGAGAAACTGGTCGGCTGGCGCGGCCGGCTGCTCTGGCTGCCGCTGCTGGCGGCGGCACCGGCCCTGCTGCTCTCGCTGCTGCTGGCCCTGCCCACCACGAGCGGCCTGTGGGTACGCGGCGGCTGGTGGTCGGTGCTGGGCGTGGTGCTGTCGTTCCTGGCGATCTGGCTGCTGCTGACCCCGGTGGTGATCTGGGTGTTCCGCTACGTCGCCCCGGGCCGCCCGCCGTGGCTCGCCACGATCCTGATCGGCTCGTTCACGGCCGCGAACCTGTCCGGGTTCCTGCACGGGGCGGTGCTGTTCAGCTCGCTGCCACTGGACCTGGGGGTGCCGTTCGGCGGCCTGACCGAGGTGGGTGGGGTGGTGGCGATCGGACTGTGGCTCTACCTGTTCCACGTGGTGCTGCTCACCGGTTTCGCGGCGACCCGGGCCGTCGAGCCGCGATTCTCGGATGATTCGACGAGGTCACCGAGCGCGATCAGGGGATAACCTCGCGAACCATGACCCCCATTCCGGACCGTGCCGACGTGGTGATCATCGGAGCCGGTCACAACGCCCTGGTCTCCGCGATCCTGCTCGCCCGCGCCGGGCTCGACGTCGTCGTGCTCGAGGCCGCGGGAGTGATCGGCGGCGCCACCCGCACCGAACACCCCTTCCCCAAGGTGCCCGGCCTCGGCCAGTCGACCGGGTCCTATCTGCTCGGGCTGATGCCGCCGGAGCTGCTGCGGACCCTCGACGTGGACATCCCCGTGCTGCGCCGCGACCCGCACTACTTCCTGCCGGGAGTCGGGGCCGGTTCGCCGTACCTCCTGTTCGGGAGTGACGGCGCGGCCAACCGGGCGCAGCTCGGCGACCGGGACGCGAAGGCCGACGAGGCGCTCGCCGTGGAGATCGGCGCGCTGCGCGCCGATCTCGCGCCGGCCTGGCTGGAGGAGCCGGCGTCGGTGGAGGAGATCGCCGACCGGCACATCCGGCCACAGCTGCAGAGCACCTTCCTCGATCTGGTACGTGGTTCGGTCGCCGACTACCTGGGGCGGTTCGGGTTCGCCAGTGAGCTGCTGGTCGCGATGTATGCGGTCACCGACGGCCTGTCCGGGCTCAACGCGGGGCCGGACGATCCCGGGACGGGGCACAACTTCCTGGTGCACAACATGTGCCGGTTGCCCGGCTCGGACGGGACCTGGCTGATCGCCGAGGGTGGCATGGGCACCGTGTCGCGGACCTTCGCCGACACGGCTCGGGCGACCGGGGCGAAGATCTTCACGGATGCCCGGGTGACGTCGGTCACCGTCGACGGCGGGGCGGCCAGTGGCGTCGTGCTCGCTGACGGGCGGTCGGTGGGAGCCCGGGTCGTTCTCGGCGGCTGTGATCCGTACCAACTGATGGGTCTTGTCCCTGATGGGGTCCTGCCCGCGGAGCTGACCCGGCGGATGGCCGCGGTGAAGCGGACCGGCAGCACTCTCAAAGTCAACCTCGCGCTGCGTGGCCTGCCGGTCTTCGACTGCCTGCCGCCCGGCGCGCCGTCGCCGTTCGGATCGACGATCCACCTGCTGCCGGGCGAGGGGTCGCCGATGGCCAACCTGCGTGGCATGTGGGCGGACGTGAAGGCGGGTGTGCTGCCGGCCGAACCGACCATCGAGTGGTATCTGCACACCACCGTCGACCCGTCGCTGCGCGACGAGGCCGGACACCATTCCTCGGCGCTGTTCGTGCAATCTGTCCCCTTCGAGCCGTCTGGCACATCGTGGGACAAAGAACTTCCGGGGTACGTGGACCGGCTGCTCGCCATCTGTGACAGGTATGCGCCCGGCACCTCGGATCTGGTGGCCGACGTGTTCCCGCTCACCCCGCCGGGGATCGAGCAGCATTTCGGCATCACCGGCGGACACATCCACCACGTCGACAACACGATCGCGTTCGACCAGCGGATGCCGTACTTCACCGGACTGGACGGGCTCTACCACGGCTCGGCCGGAGCACACCCGGCCGGCAGCGTGATCGGCGCGGCGGGCCACAACGCGGCCCGCCGCATCCTGAAGGATCTGGCCCTCTAGGCCTTCTTGGTCGCCCTGATCTTGTGGCCGACGCCGGTGAGGCAGCGGCCACTGGGCAGGTCGAACTTCCAACCGTGCAACTGGCAGGTCAGCACGTTGCCCTCGACGATGCCGAACCGGGACAGGTCGGCCTTCAGGTGGGGGCAACGTCGCTGCACGGTCCAGTCGCCGAACTCGATGTCCTCGGCGTCGACGGCCTTCTCGTGCTCGTCGTACCAGCCCTCGGCGTACTGCAGGCGCTCCTCGGACAGACACTTGAAGAACGCGTAGACGAACTCGTTGTACTGCCCGATCCGGGCCGCGGAGAAGCGGCAGGACAGGAACAGCGAGTTCACCCAGTCGCCCTCGTCGATGAAGATGAGGTGCTCGATCAGCTCCCGCTGGGTGCGGAACCGGTAGCGGACCTTCTCGTCGGCATACGCCCGGACCTGCTTGCCCGGGAAGTCCACCACGATCGACTCGACCTCGTCGCCGTCGTAGGAGACCAGGTCGAAGCGGACCGGGCCGCCGACGCCCTTGGCCATGTAGATCGACTCCTCGAGGAGCGGCTCGATCCGCTTCTTCAGCTCCTTGAGGACGTCGATCTCCGGGTGCCGCCAGGACGCCTTCTCGGCCTCGATGATCGGACGCTTGCGCTCCCGCATCTCCTCCAGGTGCGCCCGCTTGTTCGCGAAGAACTCGTCGACCGGGGTCGGGTGCGTGGTGTGCTGCCTCGTACCGCCGTCGGTCAGCTCCGTCACGCTGCCGGGCAGCTGGACGACCGCGTTGGTGCCGCCGACCTTCGCATACTCGCTCAGGAACACCGACTGATCGGGGAAGATGTTGCCCTCGTCACCGTGGATGTCGTTGAACTGCCACAGCTCGTCGTCGAGGAAACACGGCGGGCCGGCGATCGGGAAGACGAAGTCCGCCTTCAGGTCGTCGATGTAGCGCCAGGTGCGGTCGAACTGCCGCTCCCGCTTCTGCTTGCCGAACGCGGTCTTCGCGTTCTCCGGGAGCTCGTAGACCATCGGGTACCAGATGGCGCCGGAGAACTGCAGCATGTGGGCGTGCACATGACCCAACTCGTTGAACCGGGTCAGGTCGGACGGGCGGGCGTCGTTCTGGTTCAGGACGCGAACCCCGTCATACTCCACCCAGAGCGACGAGTCGCCGATCGGGCCGTCGGTCGGGCTGATCAGCGCCTGGATCATCACCTTGAGGCCGCCGTCGAGCTCGTGCACCTCGTCCGACTTGGTCCGCAGGAAGCTGGTGAAGCCCAGCGCCCGCAGCTCGTCCTCCAGCTGGGACGTCGGGTACTCCGGCAGCAGGACCGTCGCCTTCTTGCTGATGAACCTCTTCAGGTGCTCCGCGTCGAAGTGGTCCCGGTGCAGGTGGGAGACGTACAGATAGTCGACGTCACCCAGAGTTTCCCAATCCAGCTGGGAGTTGTCCGGGAACGGGAACCAGGAGGCGAAATACGCCGGGTTCACCCACGGATCGCACAGAATGCTGCCGGCAGCGGTGTCGATCCGCATGCTCGCATGGCCGGTGCCCGTGATCCGCACTTTGATCGCTCCTCTGCTAACTCCGTCTTTTGACCGCCTCGAAACTACAGCCGGGTTGCCGGGTTCCGCCCGTCGACCCCGTGACACACTGTTTGGCGGTTCAACATCGACTAGGAGGTCGCCACCGTGGCTGCGGAAGAACACCACGAGGAGGTCTACGCGCCCGACCAGCTGAAGCCCGGCAACCGCAAGCGGGCTCAGAAGGGCGCGATCATCTCGGCCGCGATCATGCTGCTCTTCTTCTGGGGCAACCAGCAGGGCAACACCGAGAAGGTGTGGCTCGCCGCGATCGCGATCGGCCTGATCGCCGTCATCATCGGTGACGCGATCCTGCGCCGCAGCGGCCTGCGCCCCAACGACCAGTAACTCCGGCTACAGCAAAAGAGGGGGCCTCGGCCCCCTCTTTTCGCATTCGCTGTATCACCGGCGGCGCAGCAGGATGTCCTTCACCTCACGCAGCGCGGCGTCGACCTCGGCCTCGAAGTAGCCGTTCGGCACCAGGCCGAACTGGAGCATGTCGAGATCGTTCTCGTTCACCGGCATCGGACCACGGCCGGTCATCGCCTGCAGGATGCCCTCGAACAGCCGGTCCACCTGCATCGGGTCGTAACCGCTGCCGAACCGGCGCGGCTGGAACGTCCGGCGCAGCTGGTCCACCCGGTACAGCTCGCCACCCGGCTCACCCAGCGGCGGACCGAGCTGGGGCTGCTGGGGCTGCTGCGGCTGGCCGTACCCACCGCCACCGCCGTAGGGCGGGCCGCTCATCGGCGCACCGGGCATCGGCGAACCGGGCATGGCCATCGGCGAACCCGGCATCGAGCCGCCGCCGGGCATCTGCTGACCGTAGCCACCACGCGGGTCACGGTCCGGCATCCGGATCTCGGCGGTCATGTCCGTCTTACCGTGCCGGCCGGCCTCGAAGCCATCGTAGCCGCCCTGGTCGTACCCACTCGGGTCGTAGCCGGGGGGCGGGCCGGGACGCTGCGGGAGCTGCGACTGCGGCGGCATCTGCTGGCCGTAGCCGGTCGGCTCGTCATACCGCCCATACGGGTCCGGGCCGGGCGGCAACTGCTGCTGCTGACGCTGTGGCATCTGCGGCGGCATCATCCGGTCGTCGCGCATCGGCGCGGGAAGCCGCTCGGTCGGCGGGGACGCCATCTGGGCCGCCGGGTTCATCCCCGGGGCGCCGGGCCCGCCGAAACCGCCGGGACCACCACGACCGGGCATCCCCTGCGGCTGCATGCCCGGACCGGGCGGGAAACCGCCCTGCCCCTGCGGGAAGCCCTGCACCTGCGGACCGGGACCGGCCGGTCCACGGTCGAAACCACCACGGTCGAAGCCCTGGCTCTGGCTCATCGCCGGCGGGCCGGACACCGAACCGGCCGTGAGGCCACTGCGCATCGAGTCACGCATCGGGTCCGGCGCGGGACGGCCACCCCGCTCCTCGAACTCGGCGAGCTGCCGCTCGACCCGGTCGAGGTGCAGGTCCACCTGCCACTCGTCATAGCCGCCGAACCGCACCCGGAAGACGACGTCGTGCACCTCCTGTGCACCGACCGGCGGGCCGACCTGCTCCCCGGCCAGGGTCGCCTCGACCCGGTCCAGGAAGGCGTCGACCTCGTCGACCTTGTAGCCACGCCGCAGCGCACGCCTTCGGAAACGCTGCCCCTGACTCGTCACAACGTCTCCCACTCCGCTCGCTGGGACCTGCGCCCAGTCACTGTGCCACCTCCGCGTCGGCTGCGGCGCCCCCTGCGCTCGCGTCCGTCAGCTCACCCGCGGCCAGCTGGCCGCACGCGCCGTCGATCTCCCGCCCCCGGGTGTCGCGAACCGTCGTCGAGACGCCGGCCTCCTGCAACCGGCGCACGAACTCACGCTCGACCGGTTTCGGGCTCGCATCCCACTTACTACCCGGTGTCGGGTTCAGTGGGATGAGATTCACATGGGCCAGCTTGCCTCTCAGAAGACGGCCGAGCAGGTCGGCACGCCAGGGCTGATCGTTTACGTCCCTGATCAGGGCGTATTCGATGGAAACCCGACGGCCGGTCTGTGCCGCGTAGTCAAACGCGGCGTCGAGCACCTCGGCCACCTTCCAACGCTGGTTGACAGGCACAAGCTCATCGCGCAGATCATCATCGGGGGCATGTAGTGACAGCGCAAGAGTCACGGAGAGCTGTTCGGCGATCAACCGCCGCATAGCGGGCACCAAACCCACCGTGGACACCGTGATGTGCCGTTGTGAGAGCCCCAGGCCCTCCGGAGCCGGGGCCGTCAGCCGCCGCACGGTCTCGATCACGCGCGGATAGTTGGCCAGCGGCTCGCCCATCCCCATGAAGACCACCCGGGACAACCGCGGAGGCGAACCGGTGACCGCGCCCGACGCGGCGACGCCGGCCAGATAGACGACCTGGTCGACGATCTCCGCCACCGACAGGTTGCGGGTCAGGCCCTGCTGGCCGGTCGCGCAGAACGGGCACGCCATGCCACACCCGGCCTGGCTGGAGACACAGGCCGTCACCCGATCGGGGTAACCCATCAGGACGCTCTCCACCAGCGCGCCGTCGTGCAGCCGCCACAGTGTCTTGCGGGTCGCCCCGTCGTCACACGCCTGCTCCCGGACCGGGGTGAGCAGCGTGGGCAGCAGATCCGCGGTCAGCTTGTCGCGTGAGCCGGCCGGGAGGTCGGTCATCTCGGCGGCGTCGCGCACCAGGCGGCCGAAGTAGTGGGTGGAGAGCTGCTTGGCCCGGAACGCGGGCTCGCCCAGGCTCGTGACCGCGCTCTTGCGCGCGGCGAGATCCATGTCGGCGAGGTGGCGCGGGGGCATGCTGGGGCGACGGCGTGTTTTCGTCGGCCCGGACGGCAGGATGTCTGGCTGATCGGGACTGATCGGGATGACCGGAAGAATCGTCATGGCGTATCCAGTCTCCCACGTCCGCCGAGTAGGTCGCCCACAGCTAGCTCGGCGTGATGATCGAGAAGAGCAGGTACGCGGTCGGGACGGCGAACAGGATCGAGTCCAGCCGGTCCATCAGGCCGCCGTGCCCGGGCAGCAGATTACTCATGTCCTTGACCTTCAGATCCCGCTTCAACATCGACTCGGCCAGATCGCCGAGGACCGCCACCACCGAGATGACCGCGCCGAACAGCAGGCCCCAGTGGACCGGGATGTCCAGCAGGAAGAAGAGCAGCGCGCTGCTGCCGATCGCGGCGGCCGTCACCGAGCCGGCGAAACCCTCCCACGACTTCTTCGGACTGATCTTCGGAGCCATCGGGTGCTTACCGAGGAAGACGCCCGCGGCGTAACCACCTGTGTCCGAGAGCACCACGGCGACCAGGGTGCAGATCACCATGAGCGGGCCGTCGTTCTCGTCCATCCGGACCAGCATCGCGGCGAAGCTCAGGAGGAACGGGCCGTACACGGCGATCAGCACGCTCGGCGTGAAGTCACGGCGCACCGCCGCGACGCCGTCGGCCAGGCGCCACAGCACGGCCGCGCCGACCGTCACGAGCAGGCCCAGGACCAGTGCGTCGGCTCCCTCATACCAGGCCAGGCCGGTCATCAGCACGCTGCCCGCGAGCAGCGGGATCAGGGGCGGGTTCGCTCCCGAGGTGGACAGCGCGCGGGCCATCTCCCAGGCGCCGATCCCGGAGGCCGCGACCAGCACCACCAGCAGTGCCATCGGCTGGATCAGCAGTGAGGCGAGAACGACCAGGCCCAGGCTCACCCCGACGGCGATGGCGGCGGGCAGGTTACGGCCGGCGCGGCCACCACCCTGCGGTTTGCGGCCACGCCCGGCCCGGCGGCGGCCCTTGCCGCCCTCCGGGCGCGCGGAGTCACTCATCGGCTCCGTCCCGGCATGCGCATGCGGTTCCTCTGACTCATGGAAGTACGGCGCCGGCACGCTCGTGTCGTCGCCGGGGATCTGCCGGGCGCGGGGATCGACGTAAGACATCAGACCTCGGGCGGGGTGGTGGGCGGGAGCACCGCCGAACGCACTGACAAAGCCTGACCCCTACCTGCTTCTCACACTTCACACTTCTCACCGGAACCGAGCAGAGCGTACTGCAAAGGTGACGCTTGAACAGCTCTCGAGATGGCGTGCAATTTAACCGCCCGTGAACCGCCCCCGGCCGAACAGCGGAGAAGCCCGGCCCCTCCGGGGAGGTGTGCCGGGCTTCTATCGATACTCAGACCTCGAGGAGCTCGGCTTCCTTGTGCTTGACCAGCTCGTCGATGACGGCCACGTAGCGGTGCGTCACGTCGTCGAGCTCCTTCTCGGCGCGCCGGCCGTCGTCCTCGCCGGTCTCGCCGTCCTTGACCAGCTTGTCGATCTGGTCCTTGGCCTTGCGGCGCACGTTACGGATCGCAACGCGCCCGTCCTCGGCCTTGCCGCGGGCCACCTTGATCATTTCGCGGCGGCGCTCCTCCGTCATCTGCGGAAGGTGGATGCGCAGCTGCGTACCCTCATTGTTGGGGTTGACCCCCAGGTCGGAGTCACGGATCGCCCGCTCGATCGGGCCCAACTGGGACGCGTCGTAGGGCTTGACGATGACCATGCGCGGCTCCGGGACGCCGACCGACGCCATCTGCGTCACCGGTGTGGGCGCGCCGTAGTAGTCGACCAGGATCTTGGAGAACATCGCGGGAGTAGCCCGGCCGGTGCGAATCGCGGCGAACTCCTCCTTGGCGTGCTCGACCGCGCTCTCCATCTTCTCCTCGGCCTCGAAGAGGGTTTCCTCGATCACCGGCTCTTCTCGCCTCCTTGCTGTCTTCGGTGGTGCGGGATGTGGGGACGTGTGGACGCGACCGTCAGTCGGCGGTGATCAGGGTGCCGATCCGCTCGCCGGCGCACGCACGCACGATGGTGTCGTCGCCCTCCGCGCCGAAGATCAGCATCGGCAGCTTGTTCTCCTGGCAGAGGCTGAAGGCGGCCTGGTCGGCCACCCGCAGACCACGCAGCAGAACCTCCTGGAAGGTGATGGATTCGAGCTTCTTGGCGCTCGGGTCGACCCGCGGGTCGGCGGTGTAGACGCCGTCGACCCCGTTCTTGCTCATCAGCACCATGTCGGCCCGGATCTCCAGCGCCCGCTGGGCGGTGACCGTGTCGGTGGAGAAGTACGGCATACCGGCGCCGGCGCCGAAGATCACGACGCGGCCCTTCTCCAGGTGCCGGATGGCACGCAGCGGAAGGTACGGCTCGGCGACCTGAGCCATCGTGATGGCGGTCTGCACGCGCGTCTCGATGCCCTCCTTCTCCAGGAAGTCCTGGAGGGCCAGGCAGTTCATCACCGTGCCGAGCATGCCCATGTAGTCGGCGCGGTTCCGGTCCATACCGCGTTTCTGGAGCTCGGCGCCGCGGAAGAAGTTGCCCCCGCCGACCACCACCGCGACCTGGATGCCGCGCCGGATGACGGTGGCGATCTGCTTGGCCAGTGACTGCACCACATCGGGCTCGACCCCGACGTCACCGCCGCCGAACACCTCGCCGGAAAGTTTGAGGACGACCCGCCGTGGGCGCATGGTCGGCAGGTTCTGATCGTCGGCCGTGGCGGACTGCTCGGTCACCATCGTCATGAGACCCGCCTTCCCTTCTCCATCTGTCAAGAGACCTTATGCGACCGGGAGGCCGGGCGCTCAATCGCGTACCCGACCTCCCGACGCATTGCTTTCGGTGCTGCCTTACTCCTGGCCGACCTCGAACCGGACGAACCGGGTGATCTCGATGCCCGCCTCGGTGGCGATCTGCTTGACCGTCTTCTTGTTGTCGACGACCGAAGCCTGCTCCAGCAGGACGAAGTCCTTGAAGAAGGAGTTCACCCGACCCTCGATGATCTTGGGCAGGGCCTGCTCCGGCTTGCCCTCCTCACGAGCGGTCTGCTCGGCCACGCGACGCTCGGTCTCGACGACCTCGGCCGGGACCTCGTCGCGGCTCAGGAACTTCGGCCGCATCGCGGTGATCTGCATGCCGATGCCGCGGGCGTCCGAGTCGGCCGCCTCGTCGTTCTTGCCGGTGTACTGCACCAGCACACCGACCTGCGGCGGCAGGTCCTGCGCCTTGCGGTGCAGGTAGACCGCGACCGTGCCGTCGACGATCGTGAAGCGGTTCACGACGATCTTCTCGCCGATCTTCGCGGCGTACTCCTCGACGGTGTCGGCGACGGTCTTGCCGTCCTCCAGCGTCGCGGCGAGCAGCGCGGCGGCGTCGGCGATCTTGTGCTGCTCACCGAACTCGACGAACCGCTGGCCCAGCGCGACGAAGTCGGGGGTCTTGGCGACGAAGTCGGTCTCGCAGTTCAGCTCGAGCAGCGCGTTGCCCGAGTGGCTGACGATGCCGTTGGCGGCGGTCCGGCCGGCCCGCTTGCCGACGTCCTTCGCACCCTTGATGCGGAGGAACTCGACGGCCTTGTCGAAGTCGCCCTCGGACTCCTCCAGCGCCTTCTTGCAGTCCATCATGCCCGCGCCGGTGAGGTCGCGGAGCTTCTTGACGTCCGCGGCGGTGTAGTTAGCCATGACTCTTCTCTCGATGGTCAGTCGGTTGACTTACTCAGCGGCGACAGCGGCCGGAGCAGCGGCGGCGGGAGCAGCGGCAGCAACGGGAGCGGCAGCCGGCTCCTCGGCCTTCTTCTCGGCACCCTCGTAGAGGTCCCGCTCCCACTCGGGCAGCGGCTCACCGGCGGCGACGGTGCCGGCCTCCGGCTTCTCGTCGGCGGTGGCACCACGGCCACGGCCGGAACGCGCGATCAGACCGTCGGCGACAGCGGCGGCGATGACCTTGGTCAGCAGCTCGGCCGACCGGATCGCGTCGTCGTTGCCCGGGATCGGGAAGTCGACCTCGTCCGGGTCACAGTTGGTGTCCAGCACGGCGATGACCGGGATGTTCAGCTTCCGGGCCTCGTCGACCGCGATGTGCTCCTTCTTGGTGTCCACGACCCAGATCGCCGACGGCGTCTTGGTCATGTCACGCAGACCACCGAGGGTCTTGGTGAGCTTGGTCTTCTCGCGGAAGAGCTGGAGGGTCTCCTTCTTGGTGTAACCGGCGGCGGTACCGCTCAGGTCACCCAGGGCCTCGAGCTCCTTCATCCGCTGAAGGCGCTTGTAAACGGTCTGGAAGTTGGTCAGCATGCCGCCGAGCCAACGGTGGTTCACGTACGGCTGGCCGACCCGCGTCGCCTGCTCGGCGATGGCCTCCTGGGCCTGCTTCTTGGTGCCGACGAAGAGGATGTGACCACCCTCGGCGACGGTGTCCCGCACGAAGCTGTACGCCTTCTCGATGTAGTCGAGGGTCTGGCGCAGGTCGATGATGTAGATGCCGTTGCGCTCGGTGAAGATGAAGCGCTTCATCTTCGGGTTCCAGCGCCGGGTCTGGTGCCCGAAGTGGACACCGCTCTCCAGCAGCTGGCGCATGGTCACTACGGCCATGGTTGTTACTCCCTGATCTTCCCTGGTTGTCACGCCCACCGGCGGTAGGCGTCCTGGCGCCCGGTCGACGGCCGCAGTCGGGCCCGACAGAATCGGGACCAGGGAGGGCCGCCGCCTCCGGCCGTCGCTGAAGATCAGCGCTCGGACCTGTAGGAGGGCGCGCGAGGTCGACCGCGCAGGCGGTCGCCGTCGACAAGCATACGCCAAGCCGCCTGGTCCCCCGGCCCGCCCTCGGTCTAGCACGACGGGCCGGGCGACGGCCGGTCGTCCACATCACCGCGGCATCCACAGGGCGTGACGCGGCGGCTCGGCATTCCTGCCACGGTGCCGGGCCATGACGACTCAGCGACGGGCGGTCGGCGCCTACGGCGAGCGGCTGGCCGCCCGGCACCTCCAGGAGATCGGTCTCACACTGCTGCGGCGCAACTGGCGCTGCTCCGAGGGCGAGATAGATCTCATCCTGCGTGACGGCGCCGACCTGGTCTTCTGCGAGGTCAAGACCCGACGCACGGCGGCCTTCGGCCCACCGGCGGCAGCTGTCGATCACCGCAAGGTGCGCCGGTTACGGCATCTGGCCTCCAGGTTCCTGACCGACGAGGGGGTACGGGCGGAGCGCCTCCGTTTCGACGTGGTGGAGGTCCTACCGCAACGCCGGGGCGCCACCCGGATCGTCCACATCCGGGACGCGTTCTGATGAGCTACGCACGGGTCCTCTGCGCCGGCCTGCTCGGTGTCGCCGGTCACCTGGTCGAGATCGAGGCGGACATCTCCAACGGGCTACCCGTCCTGCTGCTCACCGGCCTGCCGGACACCGCGCTCAACGAGGCCCGCGACCGGGTCAGGGCGGCCATCGTCAACTCCGGGTGCGAGTGGCCGAACCGGCGGATCACCGTCAACCTGCTGCCCGCCGCCCTACCGAAACACGGCAGCGGCTTCGACCTGGGCGTCGCGAGCGCCGTACTCGCCGGGGCCGGTCAGCTGCCCGCCGAGCGGCTGGACGGGGTCGCGCTCATCGGCGAGCTGGGGCTCGACGGGGCGGTCCGGCCGGTGCGGGGTGTGCTGCCGATGGTCGCCGCGGCGGCACAGGCCGGGGTCGGCCGGGTCATCGTGCCGGTGGCCAACGCCTGCGAGGCGACCGTGGTGCCGGGAGTCACGGTTCGTGCCGTCGACACGTTGCACCGGCTGGTCGCGTTCGCCCAGGGCACCGGGACCCTGCTGGATCCGCCGGTCGTACCCCCGGCGCCGCCACCGCCCGGGCCGGACCTGGCCGATCTCGCCGGACAGGAGATCGGGCGGTACGCCTTGGAGATCGCCGCCGCCGGCGGTCACCATCTCGCGCTCTTCGGACCGCCCGGAGCCGGGAAGACGATGCTCGCCGAGCGGCTCCCGTCCATCCTTCCGGAGCTCGACGACGAGGCCGCCCTCGAGGTCACCGCCCTTCAGTCGATCGCCGGGGTGCTGCCCGCCGACGGGCGTCTGGTCCGACGGCCGCCGTTCCAGGCTCCGCATCACAGCTCTTCGCTGGCGTCCCTGGTCGGGGGCGGGTCCGGGCTGATCCGGCCGGGTGCACTGTCGCTCGCCCACCGCGGGGTGCTCTTCCTGGACGAGGTGCCGGAGATGAGTCGGGCCACGTTGCAGGCGCTGCGCCAGCCGCTGGAGAGCGGGCGGGTCGTGCTGTCCCGCGCCCGTGGGACCACCGAATATCCGGCCCGCGCCCAGCTGGTCGTCGCGGCCAACCCGTGCCCGTGCGCCTCGCCCGCCGGCGACCAGGCCTGTCACTGCCCGCCCACCGTGCGGCGGCGGTATCTCGGACGGCTGTCCGGGCCGCTGCTCGACCGCATCGACATGCGGGTCAACCTGCTGCCGGTCCGGGCCGTGCAGCTGATGGAGGAGTCGGCACCGGCCGAGCCGTCCGCGGTCGTCGCGGGCCGGGTGGCCCGCGCCCGGGAATCGGCGGCCGGACGGTGGGCGGCCGGTGGGTGGCGGGTCAACGCCGACGTGCCCGGGCCGGTTCTGCGCCGGCCGCCGTGGCGGTTGCCGGGTCGGGCCACCGCCGTACTGCACAGCGCGCTGGATCGGGGGACGCTGTCGGCCCGCGGCTTCGATCGATGTCTGCGGCTCGCCTGGACGGTGGCCGACCTGGACGGGCGGGCACGGCCGTCGGAGGGCGATGTCTGCGAGGCCTACCAGCTGCGGATGGGTGAGGCGGGTGGCCGTGTCCCGAAGTGACTGCTTGCTGGGCTTCCCTTTTCCGCCGCTCCCGCGCCCTTTCGCTCCGGCCACGCGTCTTCTCGCCGCCCTCGGCGGTGTGCTTCTTCGTCTGTTGTCCGTTCTTCCCCTCGATCTTCTCCCCCTTGATCTCCTCTTCCTCCATCTCTCTTCCGTCGCCCTCTCTTCCCTTGGCGCCCTCTCTCCTGCCTTTCCCTTCCTTGGACCCCTCTCCCTTGGCCTCCCCCTCCGTGACCTCCTCTCCCTTGGTCTCCCCTTCCTTGGCTTCCCCTTCCTTGGCCTCCTCTTGCATGGCCTCCCCTTGCATGGCCTCCCCTTGCATGGCCTCCCCTCCCTTGATCGGAGCGTCCCGTGAACCTTTCGGCGTCCGCCGCCTCCCGTCCTTCTCCGTGGCATTCCACCTATACGCCTTCGTCCCCGCCGGTTTCGCCTTCTCCGCCGCCCTCTTCTCCGTTGCGTCCTCCGCCTTCCCCGTCGTTTCCCTCCCCGCCGCCAGCGCTTTCCCCTGTGCTACCGCCGCCTTCGTCGCTTTCCTCTTGGTTGCCTCCTTCTCCCGTGCTTTCTGCGCCGCTCTCTTCCTTACCTTCGGCGCCGCCGCCCTCTCCTTCGCCTTCTGCGCCGCCGCCCTCTTCCTCGCCTTCTATGCCGCCGTCCTCTCCCTTGTCTCCTGCGTCACCGCACCCTTTTGCGCCGCCGCGCCCGCCCTTGCCTCCTGCGCTGTGCTCGCCTTTGCCGTGGCTTGATCGTTTTCTTCCGCTTGATCGGAGCGTTGCGTGAGCGTCCTGCCGTCCGGCGGCGAGACAGCCCCGGGCGGTGGGCCGGAGGATCGGGCGGCGCGCGTCGCGCTCACCTGGCTGGCCGAACCCGGGAACCGGGCCGTCTGGACGCTTGTCGAGCAGGCCGGGGCGCCGGCCACCCTGGAGCAGCTACTCAGTGGGGACATTCCGGACAAGCGACTCCGGATCGCCGTCGCCGCCCGTGCGGCCGCCGGTGACGCCCGGCGGATGGCGGAGATCGCGATCCGTCGGGCCGACCGGCTCGGCGCCCGTCTGGTGGTGCCCTCCGACGAGGAGTGGCCGCGACGGATCATCGACCTGGCGACCCTGCAACTGGACAGCAGCGGCCGAATCAACAGCGACACGCGGCCGCCGCTCGGGTTCTGGGTGCGCGGGGAGTGGGCGCTCGGCGAGACGTTGGAACGGTCGGTCGCGATCGTCGGGGCACGGGCCGCCACGAACTACGGCCTTCACGTCACGGGAGAACTGGCGTCGGGGATCACCCGGATGGGGTGGACGGTGCTGTCCGGCGGGGCCTTCGGGGTCGACGCGGCGGCCCATCGTGGGGCATTGGCCGCCGGTGGCCGTACCGTGGCCGTCCTCGCCTGCGGAATCGACCGGCCCTACCCGGCCGGGAACGCCGCGCTGTTCGACCGGATCGCCGACTCCGGCCTGCTGGTCAGCGAATGGCCGATCGGCGCCGAACCGCTGCGGCACCGGTTCCTCATCCGGAACCGGGTCATCGCGGCCGCCACCGCGGGCACGGTCGTCGTCGAGGCAGCCGCACGCAGCGGCGCCGCCCAGACGATGAGCCGTGTCCTGGCGCTGCACCGGCCGGCCATGGTCGTTCCCGGACCGGTGACATCGGCGATGTCGGTCGGATGCCACGAGATCCTGCGGAACAATCCATACGCACGGGTGGTCACCAACGCCGCCGAGGTGCTCGAGGAGGTCGGCCGGATCGGCGAATACCTCGCCGAGACGCCCCGCGGACCGGAACGCCGCCACGATCACCTCGACGAGGAGACCGCGCTGGTTCTGGAGGCTCTGCCACCGAACGGTTCGGCCACCCCGGAGGAGCTCGCGGCCGCGGCCCGGCTGAGCCTGCGCACGGTGCTACGCCGGCTGTCTCTTCTCGAGATCGCGGGACTTGTCGTACGTACCCGTGATGGTGTCGCCCTGGCCCCCGCGCCGGGCCGGAACCGGCGCGATGCCGACTGATCGGACAGCGGACACCACGCCGCAGGCATGGTGTTGACCGGCCCGCCGCCGTGCGGCTCCGGGCCGGTCCAGGGTCACCGCGGTGACCTGACGAATCAGTCCTCGGACTCGTCCAGGTCTCGGCGGTGCACCTTCATCCACGCTTCGACGTCCTCCACCAGCCATACCTTGCCCTGCGCAAGGTCGGCCACCGGCTTCGGAAAGTCGGCACGGCTGGTGATCTGGTACGCCCGCTGTCGGCTTACTCCGCCCAGACGGATGCGGATCTCGTGCGCGCCCATGAGGCGGATCGGCTTCACTCCCACATGATCGACCGTAGGCGCGGGACTATTAGTCTCTGACCAAGTTGGTAGGAGACAGCTAGTCCGTGGTCAAGTAAGGTGGTCCTATGCCTAGCAGTCCCCGGCCTAGTGACCGGGTACCTCATCATCCCAACCATCGCCGCGACTGGCGGGCCCTATGGCGTCGCTGCATATGCGGGCTCAAGGCCCCCTGCATCGACCGGTTTCCGCCGCCACCGCCACCGCCCTATCCCCGGTGGGTGTTACCCGTCTCCGACCACAGAGCCCAGGGTGGCGGTCGCATTTATCGGTCCCGCTCCGCCCCGCCGGGCGCGAGTGCCCCACCCACCGTGGACGGCCCCACCCGCCCGACGAGTCCGGATGCGCACGTGGGTCGCGCCGGTCGCTTGACCCCAGCTCAGGAGCACCGCGCGAGTCAGGGCGCCCGCCGTCGAACCCGCCGCCATTGACGACCCGAGCCCAACCAACAGACCACTATCGGGGGAATTCCGTGTCGACGACACCAGAATCCGAGCACCTGCACGACCGTCCGCATTGGCGGTGTCGCGTGTGTGGCCATCCGTGGCCATGCCCGGAGGCGAAGGCCTGCCTTCTGAAGGAGTACCAGGCTTTTCCTTCACTCTTGAAGATCTATCTGTCGGCCCAGATGTACGACGCCCTGGACGACTTCACATCAGACGGCGAGACGCCCGGAAACCTGTACGAACGCTTCCTGGCCTGGACAAGACCCCGAACGCTGTCCTGACCGGGCCGCCCATCGGAGACAGGCCCGCCCACTCCTCGCCGATCCGTTCCTCACCCAGCCGTTCCTCGCCAGTCCATTCCTCACCCGCGCATTTCTCGCCAGTCCACTCTTCACCCGCGCGCTCCTCGCCCGATCAGCCGGAGCGGCCCTGATCACTCCCGGCGTGAACACACCTCACTCGAGGCTTCAACCAGCTCACTCCAGGCCGATCCGAGCTATTCGCTCAACCGGACGTCCGCCCAGAAGCAACCGCTGACGCCCCTTCTCGGCCAAGCCGGTGACACCCACTTTGCCGAACCGGCAGGACCCCGCGCCGCTGGCCGCCAGCCCAGCCCGCACCCGGCCTTTTGCGCCGACTCCTCGCCTAGCTCGCGCCGCTCCGGCCCGCACCGCTCCCACTCAGCGCTCTGGGCCGGCGCCACCCCCGAAGCCGGCCGACCATTCGCACCTCACCCAGCCGAAATCGCCCGGCCGATGCCGGGCGGCCAGTGAGGCGGGTCCCAACTTCCCTCCAGGGGTGATGCTTCCCGTCCGGGTCCGGGGTCCGGGTCGTATCGGGGTGGAGGGCGGCAAGCGCGGACGCGGGGTCGGGCGCGGCAAGCGCGGACGCGAGGCCGGGCGCGGCAAGCGCGGACGCGAGGCCGGGCGCGGCAAGCGCGGACGCGAGGGCAGGGACGCGGGGTGGGGACAGGGCCGGGTGCGGCGAGTGACGGTGCGGGCGCGGCGGGTGGGATCAGGTTCGGGTGCGGCGGGTGTGGCCTCGGTCCTTGTGCCAGGACTCGATCACCAAGTGGTCGGCCGGGGTGCCCACGTAGGTCAGGGCCACCTCGTCGATGTCCAGACGGAAGAAGGTGGCGTCGACGTGTGGGGTGTCCGGTGGGGGTGGGACCACCACGGCCCGGCCGGAGAGCTTGGCGTCGCCCGGACCGGCCGACGGGTTGTCGGCTGGGGGCTCCAGCGTGGGGCTGTGCATCGCGATGCGTGGGTCTCGGAGCAGGTCTCGCAGCTTCATCGCACCCGGCATCGAGCCGAACGTCAGGTCGCCGTCGGTGAACTGGGCCTCGGACGCGGAGATCCGGGGTGAGCCGTCGCGCCGCAGTGTGGCGATGGTCTTGTTGGTGCCCGCTTCGAAGAGAGCCCGCACGCGGGCCGCGAACTCCGGGGCGTCCTTCTCGATTTCCTCCCAGCGTGCCATGACCCCGACCCTAGACCGGGGGTATGACACAAATGCTTGACTGACGACTCTGCTGGATGGACGGTCTGAGGCGATGCGGATACGGGAACTGCACGAGCGACTGCCGATGCCCCTGCGTGCGGCGGTGGACGACTTCGGCCGGCACCTCGCGGTGGTGGAGGGACGTTCCGAGCACACCGTCCGGGCGTACGTCGGGGATGTGGTCTCGCTTCTCGATCATGCGGCGGCCGAGGGCCGGGGATCGGTCGGCGATCTGGACATCACGGTTCTCCGTGGGTGGCTCGCGGCTCGGATGGGTACCGGCGCGGCGCGGTCCTCACAGGCCCGGCGAGCGGCTGCGGCACGGGCCTTCACCGGCTGGGCCCACCGGACCGGGCTCTCGGCCGATGATCCGGGTGCCCAACTGGCCAGCCCACGGGCTCATCGCGGCCTACCCACGGTCCTGCGAGCCGACCAGGCGGCCAGCCTGATGACCCCGGCCCACCCGCCCGCATCGATCGCGCAAACCGACGAATCACCCCCGGCGCCCGGCCCAGGACGAGACGTGACCGGAACCGGAACCGGCGATGAGGACAGCCGCACCGAGGACGGGGACGGACTTGCGATTCGGGATCGCGCCGTTCTCGAGCTGCTCTATGCGACCGGAATCCGGGTCGGGGAGCTCTGTGCACTGGATCGGGCCGATGTCGATCACGCGCGGCAGGTGGTCCGGGTGTTCGGGAAGGGCGCCAAGGAACGGGCCGTTCCCTTCGGGCATCCGGCACGGCGGGCGCTCGACGCCTGGCTGCGCCTCGGCCGCCCGGGGCTGGTCAACCGGTCCAGCCGGGACGCGCTTTTCCTCGGGGTGAAGGGCGGCCGCCTGCAACCGACCGTGGTGCGCCGGATCGTCGCCGACGCCGCCCGGGCCGCCGGCCTGCCGCACACCAGCCCGCATGACCTGCGGCACTCGGCGGCCACACATCTGCTGGACGGCGGCGCCGATCTGCGGGCGGTGCAGGAGCTGCTCGGGCACAGTTCGCTGGCGAGCACTCAGATCTACACACATGTGTCGACCGAGCGGCTGCGTGCGGCCTTCAATCAGGCGCATCCACGGGCCTGACATCGTACGATCCACAGCATGAGCGCCCCGGCCGGAGCACCACCGCAACCGATCCCCGGGGCTCGGCTCCTGTTCTCGCTCGATCCGTCGGTGTCCTATCTGAACCACGGCTCGTTCGGCGCGCTCCCGATCAGCGTGCAACGTGCCCAGCAGCGCCTGCGGGACGAGATGGAGTCCAATCCGCTGCGCTTCTTCGCCGTCGGCCTGGAGGACCGGGTCGTCCACAGCCGACGTCATCTGGCGGCGTTCCTGGGCGCGGACCCGGACGGCAGCGCGCTGATCCAGAACACGACGGCCGCGGTGTCGATGATCCTCCAGTCGGTGCGGCTCGGCCCGGCCGACGAGGTGCTGTTGACCGACCATTCGTACGGCGCGGTCACGATGGCGGTCCGCGGCCGTTGCCGCCGGGCGGGGGCCAGCGCGCGGACGGTGGCGGTGCCGCTCGGCCTGCCGGCACGGGAGGTGGTGGCCCGGATCCGGGCCGCGCTGCGACCCGGCCGCACCAGGTTGCTGGTCGTCGACCAACTGGCGTCGGCGACGGCGGCCCTCTTTCCGGTACGCGAGATCGCCGCCGCCGCCCGCGAGCACGACATCCCGGTGCTGGTGGACGCCGCGCACGTGCCGGGCATGCTGCCTGTCGACGTGTCCGCGATCGGCGCCGACTTCTGGGTGGGAAACCTGCACAAGTGGGGCTGGGCACCCCGTGGCACGGCTCTGATGAACGTGGCTCCGGCCTGGCGTCGCCGCATCGAGCCACTGGTCGTGTCGTGGGCCCATGACGAGGGTTACCCGAACGCCGTCGAGTCGCAGGGCACCATCGACTACACGCCGTGGCTGGCGGCCCCGGCCGGGGTCTTCACGCTGCGGACGCTCGGGCCGGAAGCCGTCCGGCAGCACAACGAGGCGCTTGTCGCGTACGGCCAGAGGGTTGTCGGTGAGGCCCTCGGCCTCGCGCCCGCCGACCTGCCGCACCCCGGCGGACCTGGGGTGGCGATGCGTGTGGTGCCGCTGCCCGCCGGGCTGGCGACGACCGCCCCTGAGGCTCAGGCACTGCGGCAGCACATCGCCGACAAGCTGGCCACCGAGGTCGCGGTGAACGCGTGGGGCGGCCGTGGCCTGTTGCGACTGAGCGGTCAGGTCTACAACCGCCCGGAGGAGTATGACGTGTTCGCCGACCGCCTGCCCGGTTTCCTCGCCGAATACCAGCGCTGAACCACCGCACCCGGCCGGCCGGGCCGCGCGCAGGTCGGCGGCGGTCAGCGAGGATCGAGGGGCAGCAGGCGCACCCGGCCGAAGCCGAGTAACGCCAGCGGATCGAGGTAGACGTCACCGCGCCGGAGCCCCCAGTGCAGGCAGGCGGCCTGCGGGCAACCGGGATGTCCGGCCGCGACCGACCCGATCAGATCACCGGCGGCGACCAGGTCACCGGCCCGGACGGCCGCGACCACCGGCTCGTACGTGGTACGCAGCCCGCCCGCATGAAGGATGCTGACGACACCCCGCCCGGCCAGCACCCCCGCATAGACCACAGCGCCACCACCGGCGGCCCGAACCGGCGCCCCCTCGGCCACGCCCAGGTCGACGCCACGATGACCGGCCTGCCACGGCTCAGGCGGCGGATCGAACCGCCGGAGCACAGCCGGCGGCGACACCGGCCACTGATAGGACGGCACGGCCCAGAACGTAGGCAGCAGAAGCAGGACAGTGGCGAGAACAGGCATGCCGCCGAGACTGCCGGGCCGGAACCCGTGCCGCGACCGCCCCTGTGGACAACCGCCCGCTGTGGATGACCGTCAGCCGCCGAAACCTGGCTCGTCCGGCAACGAGATGTCCGGCTTCTCCAGCTCCTCGACGTTGACGTCCTTGAACGTCATCACCCGCACGTTCTTCACGAACCGAGCCGGGCGATACATGTCCCACACCCAGGCGTCGTGCATCTCGACCTCGAAATACACCTCGCCGTCGGAGTTGCGCACGTGCAGGTCGACCTGGTTGGCCAGGTAGAACCGGCGCTCGGTCTCCACCACGTAGGAGAACTGGCGGACGATGTCGCGGTACTCCCGGTAGAGCTGCAGCTCCATCTCGGTCTCGTACTTCTCGAGATCCTCTGCGCTCATCGTGTCTCGCCCTCCATGGCACTATCTTCCCCCACCGACGGCGACGGCTGAGGCTGCTCGCTCGACGCCACGCCGACGGTACCCTCAGCAGCCTCTGGAATCAGCAGCGGCTGGGTAACGGATACGTCGAACAGCGCGGGTGGCGGCTCGGCCGGGCGGCGCGCCCGCGGGGGCCGGTTGCCGCGGCCGGATGCCGCGGCGACGTTCACATACGAGAATCGGTGCTCGGAGCAGGGTCCGTGAGTGGTCAGCGCGGTGCTGTGCTCCTCGGTGATGTAACCCTTGTGCACCGCGAAACCGTAGTCCGGGAACTTCTCGTCGAGCTCGACCATCAGCCGGTCCCGGGTGACCTTGGCCAGGACACTGGCGGCGGCGACGCAGGCGGCGACCCGGTCGCCCTTCCAGACGGCGAGGCCCGGCACGCCGAGGCCGTCGACCGGGAAGCCGTCGGTCAGCACATACTCCGGGCGGACGTCGAGCGAGGCCAGCGCCCGGCGCATCGCGGCGAGGTTGCAGACGTGCAGGCCGCGGGCGTCGACCTCGGTCGGCGGGATGATCATCACGGACCACGCGAGGGCCTTGGCGACGACCTGCTCGTAAACCCGTTCCCGGGCGGCGGCGGTCAGCAGTTTCGAGTCGGCCAGGCCGGGGATCTCGCCGCGTTTGCCCTCGGGCAGGATCGCGGCGGCCGCCACCAGCGGGCCGGCGCACGCGCCACGACCGGCCTCGTCGGCGCCTGCCACATGCCGGAAGCCGCGGCGCTGCAGCGCCTGCTCCAGGGCGTAGAGCCCGGCCTCACGGCGAACGACGGTGCGCGGCGGGGCGAGCATCAGAAATCCCCGGGCGCGGAAGCAACGGCACACACGGAAGCCGGCACCGAAAATCGGGCAAAAGCAAAAATCGGTGCGGACACCGAAACCCCGGCGGAGGTACGCGTCAGGGTCGCCACCGAAACCCCAGCAGAGGTACGCGACGGGGCCGGCACCGAAACCCCAGCAGAGGTACGCGACGGGGCCGCCGCTGACAATCCGGCAGAGGTACGCGTCAGGGCCGCCATCTCAGGCGTCCTCGGTGACGGCGTCGACGGTCAGGCCGCGCAGCAGGTCGGCCAGGTCGCGCGGGAAGATCTCCTCCTGGCTGGCCTCGATCTCGGCGGCCGACCACCAGCGGTGCTCGGTGATGGTGAGGCGCTCCTCCTCATCCATCCCGGCCGTATCGACCTGCCAGTCGGGCACTCGGAGCAGGAAGAAATCCTGCTCCTGCCGATATTGCCGGCCGTCGTACGAGAACTCGGCCACCTCGTGCCGGACCGGGTCGCCCAGCCGGTCAGGTGTCGCTCGCAGCCCGGTCTCCTCGAACAGCTCGCGGCAGGCGGCGTCGACGGTCGTCTCACCCGCGTCCAGCCCACCGCCCGGCGTGAACCACCAGCGCAGCCCGGGCCGAGCCGGGTCGCCGCCGTGCAGGAGCAGCACCCGCCCGGCCAGATCGACCAGCAGGACCCGGCCGGCGCGGCGGTCAATCACCTCGGTCACGCGACCAAGCCTATTGCGCGAGTGTTACTGGCCCGCGTCGGGGATGACTTCGAACTCGTCCGGAACGGAGAGCCACGTCGCCCGGTTGACCGGCCAGAAGATCGTGAACGCCCGACCGACGACCGAGTCGATCGGCACCGTCGCCTCGTTGATCTTGCCGGCCTCGTCGGTGGCGCTGCTGTCGTTGTAGTGCTGGAGCGAGTCACCCGACGCCTCCCGGTGGTCACCCATCACCCAGAGCCGCCCGGTCGGGACGGTGATGGTGAAGTTACGGCTGGCGACCTGGTTGCGGGTGCCGTCGGACTCGACGTAGACATACGGCTCGTCGAGGGACGTCCCGTTGATCATCAGGCGGTGCTGCGGGTCGCAGCACTCGACCTTGTCGCCCGGCTGACCGATGACCCGCTTGATGAAGTCCTCACCCTCGGTGCCGGACTGCCACACCGCCGGGGCCTTGAAGACGATGATCTCGCCCCGTCGCGGCTCGCGGAAGTCGTAGACGAGCTTGTTGACCAGCACCCTGTCCCACAACTCGAGGGTGTGCTGCATCGAGGGCGACGGGATGTAGAACGTCTGCAGCACGAAGGCGCGCACCAGGACCGCGACCAGGATCGCCACGCCCAACAGGATCGGAAGCTCACGCCAGAAGGAGCCCTGGCGCTTTTCGGTCTGCTCGTCAATCACGCTCGGAGCCTACGTCGTCTCGTCCGTAACGACATGCCGGAACGCGCGGATAAAACCACACCCAACAGAAGGGGGAACACGTTTGTGGCGACAAGCGGCTCCTCCTCCCGGACCGGGACCTGATGCGGCGCGGCCGCCGACGGGTACTGCTCGGCGAACTGCTTCCAGACATCCGGCACGTCGAGGCTGGTGAACCGCTCACTGGGCCAGACGACCACGAAGGCCCGGCCGATCACGTTCTCGATGGGCACCGGCCCCTGGCAACGGGCGTCCTGGGAGACCGAACGGTGGTCACCCATCACGAACATCTGCCCCTCGGGGACGGTCACCTCGTTGAACCGCCGGCTGGTGCACTGACCGGCGATCGGCGGCTGACTCAGATCGGAGTTGAAGCCCTCGGCGATGTACGCCTCATCGATGCCCACCCCGTTGACGGTGATCCGCCCGCCGGAGTCACAGCAGGCGACCTTGTCACCCGGAAGCCCGATCACCCGTTTGATGAAGTCACGCTCCCCGGGGCGACTGACGCCGACCAGGTCGCCGACCGTCCGGCCGAGCTTGGCGAGGAAGGTGTTGCTGACCTCCTCGGTCACCTCGGGTGCCCAGTCGTCGGTCCCGCGGAACACCACGATCTCGCCGCGCAACGGGTCACGCATGTCGTAGACGACCTTGTTGACCAGCACCCGGTCCTTGATCAACAGGGTGTTCTCCATCGACCCCGAGGGGATGTAGAACGCCTGGACCAGGAAGGTCCGGATCAGCACCGCCAGACAGAACGCCACGACCAGTAGCAACGGAAGTTCCTGCCAGAGAGGCATCTCCTTCCGTACCACGCCGCGCCGGCGTCGTGCCGGCCGATAGCCTTCCATCGGATCCACGCTTCGCATCTCCCGCCGCCTACCGGCCGAACCGCCCCCGGATACAGCACTACCGCCCGAGTTTCCCGGCTAGGGAGAGTTACGGGCGGTAGGACTGGAATGGTTCACCTACAGCGCGTCCGGCACGGGCGCAAGCTTAGTGCGCTGTGGCCCGTCCCGGAAACACCGCGGAGATCAGACGGTCTGCTTCTCCCGCAGCTCCTTGATCTTCGCCTTCTTGCCGCGCAGCTCACGCAGGTAGTAGAGCTTGGCGCGACGGACGTCACCACGAGTGATGACCTCGATCCGGTCGATCGCCGGGCTGTTGAACGGGTAGGTCCGCTCGACACCGACGCCGAAGCTGATCTTGCGGATCTTGAAGGTCTCCCGCAGGCCGGAGCCGTGGCGGGCGATCACGACGCCCTGGAAGACCTGGACACGGGACCGGTTACCTTCGACGACCCGGGCGTGCACCTTGAGCGTGTCACCGGCACGGAAGTCCGGAATGTCGGTGCGCCGCGACTGGGCGTCAAGAGCGTCCAGCGTGTTCATCGCTGCATCCTCGTACTAGAGCGCACCGGGAGTCGGTACGCGAATGGGCATTCTGATCCCCCGCCACTCCAGGGGATCCTCGTGCTCAGCTCACGGTGTGGGTGAGCACGGCAACCTCATTACTTTGCCACACCGGAACCCGGGAGCTGTAATCCGGCCTCGGCGAGCGCCTTGCGATCCTTCTTGTCGAGGGACTCCGGCGGATACGCCGCATACATGTCGGGACGACGGTCGGCGGTGCGCAGCAGGCTCTGCTCGCGCCGCCAGCGGGCGATCCGGCCGTGGTCGCCGGAACGCAGCACGTCCGGCACCTCACGGCCGCGCCAGGACTGCGGCTTGGTGTAGACCGGGGCCTCCAGCAGACCGGCCGCGTGTGACTCCTCGGTGAGCGAGTCGGCGTTGCCGAGCACACCGGGCAGGAGCCGGGTGACCGCCTCCATGATCACGATGACCGCGACCTCACCGCCGAAGAGCACGTAGTCGCCGAGCGACACCTCGTGTACCGGCATCCGGTCCGCGGCGTCGTCGATCACCCGCTGGTCGATGCCCTCGTAGCGGCCACAGGCGAAGACCAGGTGGTCCAGGCCGGCGAGCCGGTGGGCGTCGGCCTGGGTGAAGGGTTTCCCGACCGGCGACGGTACGACCAGAGCCGCCCCCGGTGGCGCGACGGCATCCAGCGCCTCGCCCCAGGGTTCGGGTCGCATCACCATGCCGGGGCCGCCCCCATACGGGCTGTCGTCCACGGTCCGGTGCACGTCGTAGGTCCACTTACGCAGATCGTGCACGGTCAGATCGAGGGTCCCGGTGGTCCGCGCCTTACCGATCAGCGAGAGATCAAGGGGCGCGAAGTAATCCGGGAAGATCGAGATGATGTCGACCTTCACAGGAGAGCCTTCACAGATCCAGGAGGCCTTCCGGGAGGTCGACGACGATCCGGCCACCGCGCACGTCCACAGTCGGGACGATCGCCGTGACGAACGGGATCAGAGCCGTCCCGCCGCCCTTCTTGGCGAGCACGATCAGATCGGACGCGGGTGCGTGCTCGATCCGCTGCACAGTGCCGTGCTCGGTCCCGTCCACGGACTCCACGCGCAGCCCGATCAGCTGGTGGTCGTGGAACTCCTCCGGGTCCTCCGGCGGCGCCACATCGGCGCTGTCCACCTGGAGGAAGACGCCTTTCAGCGCCTCGGCCACGTTGCGGTCGTGGATGCCCTCGAAGACGGCGATACCGCGGCCCTGATGCCAGCGGATCGACTCGAGGACCAGTTGCTGGGGAACTTCGAAACGAGCACCGGAAGCGGGAACGGCCGCCGGGCCGGCGCTCACCCGGCGGTCCCGGGGGACCTCCGTGATGAACACCGACCCGGCGGTGAAGCGTTCCTCGGGCTCGTCGGTCCGCACGACCACCGAGACCTCGCCCCGGATGCCGTGCGGTTTACCGATCTGGCCGACGACGAGCAGCATCGATCAGTACGCGTCGACGATGTCGACCCGGATGCCACGACCGCCGATCGAGCCGATCACCTGACGCAGGGCCTTGGCCGTACGCCCACCGCGCCCGATGACCGTTCCCAGGTCCTCCGGGTGCACGCGGACCTCGAGCCGCTTGCCGCGACGCGAGTCGACCAGACGAACCCGGACGTCGTCCGGGTTGTCGACGATGCCCTTGACGAGGTGCTCCAGCGCGGGCCGGAGCGCCCCGTCAGTTCGCGTCGGCGCCGGCACCGGCCGGGTCCTCAGCCGTCTCGGCGACAGCCTCGCGGTTCGGCTCGGCGGCCTCGGCGGGCTTCGACGCCTTCTTCGGGGTGGTGGCCGGCTTGGTGTCGGTCAGACCAGCGGCGGCCTTGGCCTCCGCCTCGTAGACCTCGGCCTTGCTCTGCTTGCTCGGCGCGACCAGCAGCGGAGCCGGGGCGGGCAGACCCTTGAACTTCTGCCAGTCGCCGGTCTTCTCCAGAATGCGCTGCACCGGCTCGGACGGCTGGGCGCCGACGGACAGCCAGTACTGAACGCGCTCGGACTTCACCTCGATGACCGAGGGGTGTTCCTTCGGCTGGTAGATGCCGATGTACTCGATGGCGCGGCCGTCGCGCTTGGTGCGCGAGTCGGCGACGACGATGCGGTACTGCGGGTTGCGGATCTTGCCCATCCGCAGGAGCCGGATCTTAACGGCCACGGTTTATTCGCTCCTGATGACTGCGTGGTTGAGCCGAACGGAACCCACGTGGGGATTGCGGGACCGATGTCTCATGGACTGGCATCGCGATCAGGGGTTAGAGGGCGCCTGTCGCATGCCGGATACCAACAACTCATTCTGCCAGACGAGCAGGCGACTCTCCCAACCGGGCCACCACCGGCCGGTCCCAGCCCGGCGGCAGCTCGGCCGGGGTGGGCCAGGACGGATCCGGACGGAAATCGGTCCAGGTGCCGTCGAACGGGAACTCCCCCGCCTCGATGCTCGCGATCACCCGCCGGCCCTCGGCCCACACCGCCGCCTCGTCCGGCACCCAGTACAGCTCCGGGAAGGCCAGACGCTCGGCGAAGTCGTCCTCGTCCTTCCACCGCCACACCCGGTCGACGCCGGCCACGATGTCCAGGTCCTGGTCGATCACGTCGATCCCGGCGGCCACACCGTCGTCCCAGCGGATCGCGGCCTCCTCCAGGTTCACGTAGTACCCGGTGAAAACGCCCTCGTCGTCCCGGAAGAACCACACCGAGTGGTTTTCGCCGGGTGGGAAGAACCGCAGCACACCGGGGCCGCGCCACTGCGCGATCCGGCACTCCCGAGATGCCGCCATCCAGTCCGGGAAGGCCAGCTCCCGCGGGAACCGGCCGTCCAGAGTCGTCTCGACGGCGATGGTCGAGCCGCGGGCCACCCAGATGAGCAGCCCGCGGTCGTCGTCCGAGATCACCCGGCCCGGATGCACGAAGGCGATCCGGCCGTGATGGGTGTCGCGGTGCAGGATCAGCCGACCCGGTTCGAAGCGCACGCTCAGTACGAACGACCCAGGTACGCGATCAGGTCCGGCTCCTCGTCCGACTCCGGCATCGAACCGTCCTCGCGGGTGAGGCAGCGCACCGTGATCGCCTTGCCGTTCGCCTCCTTCTCACCCGCTTCGCCGACCGCCGACCACGGCACCCGGGCGAACCCGGTCTGCGACGCCTCGATCGCCTCGGCCAGCGTCTTCACCTCGACCGTGCGCTCCTCACGGAACGCCAGGGCGTCGTCGTAGAGGCGCTGCTGGTCGGCCTTGAGCGCGGCCACCACCGCGTTCGCCACCTCGGCCAGCGCGATCGGTGACTTGGTGCCGTCGATCCGGCGGGCCACCACGGCGTTGCCGTTCGCCAGGTCGCGCGGGCCGACCTCGATCCGGATCGGGATGCCCTGCAGCTCCGCGTCCACCGCGCGACGGCCGAACGGGATGTCCGCGCGGTCGTCGAGCTTCACCCGTACACCCGCGGCCTTGAGGTCTTTGCGGAGCTGCTCCGCCGCCTCGGTGACGCCCTCGCCCGCCTTGACCACCATGATCTGGACCTGGACCGGCGCGAGGCGCGGCGGAAGCCGCAGGCCGTTGTCGTCGCCGTGCACCATGATCAGGCCGCCGAGCATCCGGGTGGAGGTGCCCCACGACGTGGTCCAGGCGTGTTCGACGGTCCGCTCGGCCGACGAGTAGGTGATGTCGAACGCCTTCGCGAAGTTCTGTCCGAGCTCGTGCGAGGTGCCCATCTGCAGCGCCTTGCCGTCGCCCATCATGGCCTCGACGGTCATCGTGTTGGTGGCGCCGGCGAACCGCTCGCCCTTGGTCTTGCGGCCGGGGATGACCGGGATGGCCAGCATCTCGGTCATGAACGCCTCGTAGACGTTCTTGTGGATGTCACGCGCGTGCTCGCGGGCGTCGGCCTCGGTGGCGTGCGCGGTGTGGCCCTCCTGCCAGAGGAACTCGGTGGTGCGCAGGAAGGTACGCGGGCGCAGCTCCCACCGGACCACGTTGGCCCACTGGTTGAGCAGGAGAGGCAGATCACGGTACGAGTCGACCCACTTGGCCATGAACTCGCCGATCACGGTCTCGCTGGTGGGGCGCACGACCAGCGGCTCGGCCAGCTCCTTGCCACCGGCGTGGGTGACCACGGCCAGCTCCGGCGAGAAGCCCTCGACGTGGTCGGCCTCACGGCGCAGATAGTTCTCCGGGATGAAGAGCGGGAAGTACGCGTTCTGGACGCCCTGCTCCTTGATGCGGGCGTCCATGTCGCCCTGCATCCGCTCCCAGATCGCGTAACCGACCGGACGGATCACCATCGTGCCGCGCACCGGGCCGTTGTCGGCGAGCTGCGCCTTGGCGATGAGGTCCTGGTACCAGCGGGGGAAGTCCTCCGCACGGGGAGTGAGCACGCGAGCCATGAGGAAGCATCGTAGTCGCGTCTCCGGTGCAACCAGCCGGGTGGGCATCCCGTGTCCCTCATCGGAGAAAGACGGGGTGACGGATGGACTTCGATGACTTCTACCGGGACACCGCCCGGCGGCTGGCCCGGTACGCCTACGGGCTCACCGGCGACGCGGTGGAGGCGCAGGACCTGGTCCAGGAGGCGTATGCGCGCGCCTGGCAACGGTGGCGGCGCCTGTCCGGGTACGACGACCCGGAAGCCTGGCTGCGGCTGGTGGTGAACCGGCTGTCCGCGGACCGGTGGCGACGGCTCGGCATCAGACGGGCCCGGGCCGCCGCCGAACCGCCGCCGCCGACGGTCAGCCCGCCCTCCGAGGACCTGGTGTTGCTGGTACGGGCGATGCGCGACCTGCCGGAGAAGGTGCGGCGAGCGCTCGCCCTGCACTACCTGCTGGACCGGTCGATCGCCGACATCGCCGCCGAGACCGGTGCGACCCAGAACACCGTCAAGTCCTGGCTGTTCCGCGGCCGCACCCTGCTCGCGGCCGCGCTCGAGGACACCTCCGTGATGGCACAGGAAGGAGCCCGCCGTGCCCGCTGACCTGGACGAACTGTTCACGGCGCTGAGCCGGCAGGCCGACGCGATCCCGCTCGCCGGCGTCGAGCGGGCCCGGCAGCGCGGACGGCAGCGCCGTGCCCGGGGCCGGGCCGCCCTGGCCGCCGCCGCGGTCGTGCTGGTCGCGCTCGGGACCGGGCTGGCCGTCCATCGCCCGAACCCGCGACCCGAACCGTTGCTGCCGGCCACCGACCCGGCCCGGATCCGCGGCATGGCGCCGGTCGGTGAGCCGCTGCGGATCGCCGACGGCCGGATGTGGAACAACACCCGGATCGCCGGGGAC
Source organism: Actinoplanes sichuanensis (assembly GCF_033097365.1). Lineage (NCBI taxonomy): Bacteria > Bacillati > Actinomycetota > Actinomycetes > Micromonosporales > Micromonosporaceae > Actinoplanes > Actinoplanes sichuanensis. Next base: position 10,764,461 of record NZ_AP028461.1, on the reverse strand, counting down.
CGGGTGATCGGTTTCTCGGCCGACGGCAACGGCGGGCACGAGACGACCGCCGTGGACGCCCGGACCGGGGCGGCCCTGTGGCGGATCAGCGCCCGGGAGAGTTACTACCGGGGTGTCGCCACCACGCCGAAGGTGGTGATCCTGCTCCGGGAGCTGGAGGTGCGCTCCGAGGCGATGGACGAACCGGTCGAGCGGATCCTCGAATTCCACGACCCGGCGACCGGCGCCAAGACGTGGGAACTGCGGCACACCGACCGCGACCGGTTCGTCCTGCATCAGGACGTACTGGTCCGGCTGATCGGGGCGACCACCGCGATCGAGGGGTACGACCTGGTCCGCGGACGGAAGCTGTGGACGGCGCCGGCCGGGTCCACGCCGGACGACGACTCCCTCCCCCCTGCCCGGATGATCAGCGGCATGGCGACCGGCGCGATCACCGAGGACCGGACCGGGTCCGTCCTCTTCAACCCGGAATACGCCGACGCGGTCCCGATGAGTGACGACCGGCTCGTCGACATGAGCCGGTCGGGGCTGGTCACGATCCGCGACATCCGGACCGGCCAGGTGCGGTCGACGATGCCGGGCCGCGCGGGCGCGGAAGATCTGTCCGCCTACGAGGGAACGATCTACACGGTGGTACGCGGCGACGGGGCGCTCAATGGCATCGCGGCGGCGGACCGCGTCATCTACCGGAACGAACAACCCTGGTACTTCGAAAGCCACATCCCCTGCGGGCGTGATCGTCTCTGTGTCATCGAGAACGACGGCAACGCCCCCGCGGAGCAGCCGGTGGCCCGGATGTCAATGATCAACGCGAAGACCGGGACCGTGCTCCGCACGACCGGGGCGGTGCCACGGTACGGCGACGACTCGTCCCGGCTCGGCCATGTCCTGACCAGCAGTGGAGGCGAGAAGGCGACCACGCTCTACGACGAGAACGGGCAGGCCCGCTACTCCGATTTCGGGGTCGGCGGGTTCGTCGACGATGGCAACGCGCTGACCATGACCCAGAACGCCGGGGACCGGAACTACCAGGTCCGCGGCGTCTCCAACGTCGACTTCCAGAAGGTCGAACTGGGCGAGATCCCGGAGATCTCCGGGCGCTGCGACTGGGACGAGAAGATCCTCACCTGCCCGGCCGGGCAGGAGCTGTGGATCTGGCGTTTCAACCGCTGACCGTCATTTGACGACGGCGCCCCGCAGCACGATCCGGCGGGGCGCCCGCACCACCCGCAGGTCGGCACGTGGGTCGGCCTCGTAGACCACCAGGTCGGCGAGGCCACCCTCGACCAGGCCGGGGAAACCCAGCCAGTCGCGGGCCCGCCAGGACGCGGCGGCCAGCACGTCGGCCGCCGGGATGCCCGCCTCGTGCAGGTAGAGCATCTCCTCGGCGGCCAGGCCGTGCCGGATGCCGCCGCCCGCGTCGGTGCCGATGTAGATCGGCACACCCGCCTCGTGGGCGGCGAGCACCACCGACGGGAACCGGTCGCGCAGCGCGACCATGTGGTCGGCATAGCCGTCGAACTTGCCGCGCGCCGAATCGGCGATCTTCCCGAACGTCCGGATGTTGATCATCGTGGGCACCAGGGCCGTCCCGCGGCGGGCCATCTCGTCGATCAGGTCGAGGGTGAGCCCGGTGCCGTGCTCCACCGAGTCGACCCCGGCCTTCACCATGATCTCCACGCCCTCCTCGGAGAACGTGTGCACCGCGGCCCGGGCTCCGGCGGAGTGGGCGGCCTCGACGGCGGCGGCCATGGTCGCGGCGTCCCAACTGGGCGCCAGGTCGCCGACGGCCCGGTCGATCCAGTCGCCGACCAGCTTCACCCAGCCGGTCCCGGCTTTCGCCTGCTCGGTGACCGCTGCGGCGACCTCGTCGGCGGCCACCTCGACGCCGATGTCCCGCAGATAACGGCGAGGGGCGGCGACGTGGCGCCCGGCGCGGGCCAGGCGGGGCACGCCCGGTTCGTCATCCAATTCGGGGTACGGAAAAGGCGAACCCGCGTCACGCAGGGCCAGGACACCCACGTCGCGGTCGATGACGGCCAGCTCACGCGCCTGGTCGACACTCTCGATCGGTTTCGCCCCGAAGGCGATGCCGAGGTGGCAGTGCGCGTCGACGAGCCCCGGAACGACGAACCCGCCGTCACTGATCGTCTCGGCTCCGGCCACCGGCTCGTAGGTGACCCTGTCCCCCACCAGCCACAGATCCCGAACCTCACCGTCCGGCAGAACCGTCCCACGCACATGAAACGCCATGCCGTAAGTCCTACCGGATCAAGCCTCATCCTGCGCAGCGAGGTACTCGTCGCGAAGCGCGGTCAAAGCCGGCAGATCGATGGTGATCGGATATGGCACCTCAGTGCTGAAGACCTTGCTGGTGCAGGTGACACGCTCGTAGGAACCGCCTCCGAAGCGCTGGAGGACGGTCATCGTCACATCACCGTCAATGGTCGGATCGACGATCCAGTAGTGCTCAACGCCGGCCGCAGCGTAGACCGCAGTCTTCGCGTTCATGTCCCGGAGTTGGGAGGTCGGCGAGACAACCTCGATGACCAGCATCGCGCCATCGACCGGCACGGGCGTTCTCGCTGCGTATCGCAAATTAGTGACGACCACGTCGGGACGCGGCTCGTTTCGACGATTGATCTTGAGCGACAAGTCGGGCGCGGGCACATAGCCGCGCGGACAGTTGGGTCGCAGCATGAGGACCAACTCAACGCCGAGGACCTGATGGACAAGGGTGGGGGTCGGCAAGATCAGCCTTCCGTCGATCAACTCATAGTTGAGATCCGGCGGAAGGCCGGCCAGGTCGTCGACGGTCCAGTCCTGCTTGTCAGGCAACTGAAGGGCAGCGGTCATGAGCTCCTCCTCGCTAGGATCGCCGCCCATGCTACTAGTCCCCTGACAGTTAGCGCAATACAACTTGAACAGCGACTAGCCCAAGATCAACGATTGTCGTCCTTCGGCGGCTTGCTCAGCTTGTTGAAGTCGAGCTTCGGCAGCTTGAACCCGGGCGGCACGCCCTGGCCCCCACCGAGCGCACCCGGGTCGAGCCCCGGCGGCAGCTGCGGCATGCCACCCGGGAACCCGGCCGGCATCCCACCCGGACGCCCGCCGACCCGCGGCCGACCGCCACCCTTGCCCGGCTTGCGCTTGTTCTTCGAGCTCTTGGTCGCGCTGCGACGGCCGCCCGGCAGGCCCATCATGCCGGTCATCTGCTTCATCATCTTCTGCGCGTCGGTGAAGCGGTTGAGCAGCTGATTGACGTCCATGACGGTGACGCCGGAGCCGTTGGCGATACGCAACCGGCGGGAGCCGTTGATGATCTTCGGGTTGGTGCGCTCACCCGGGGTCATCGAGCGGATGATCGCGGTGACCCGGTCGAAGTGGCTGTCGTCGAGCTCGTCGAGCTGGCCCTTGAGCTGACCCATGCCCGGCATCATGCCGATGATGTTGGCGATCGGGCCCATCCGGCGGACCGCGATCAGCTGGTCCAGGAAGTCCTCCAGCGTGAACTGCTCACCACCGAGCAGCTTGCTGGCCATCTTCTCCTTCTGATCCTCGTCGAAGGCCTGCTCGGCCTGCTCGATGAGGGTCAGGAGGTCGCCCATGTCGAGGATCCGGCCGGCCATCCGGTCCGGGTGGAAGACGTCGAAGTCCTCCAGTTTCTCGCCGGTGGACGCGAAGAGGATGGGCTGGCCGGTGACGTGCCGGACGGAGAGCGCGGCACCACCGCGGGCGTCGCCGTCGAGCTTGGAGAGCACCACACCGGTGATGCCGACGCCGTCACGGAAGGCCTCGGCGGTGCGCACCGCGTCCTGACCGACCATCGCGTCGATGACGAAGATGACCTCGTCCGGGTCGACCGCGGCCCGGATGTCGGCGGCCTGCTGCATCATCTCGGCGTCGATGCCGAGACGACCGGCGGTGTCGACGATGACGATGTCCTTCGCCGTCCGCTTCGCGTGCTCGATCGAGTCGCGGGCGACCTGGACCGGGTCGCCGACGCCGTTACCCGGCTGGGGGGCGTAGACGTCCACCCCGGCCCGCTGGGCGAGCACCTGGAGCTGGTTGACCGCATTGGGGCGCTGGAGGTCACAGGCGACCAGCAGGGGCTGATGGCCCTGGTTCTTCAGCCAGCGGCTGAGCTTGCCGGCGAGCGTGGTCTTACCCGAACCCTGCAGACCGGCCAGCATGATCACGGTCGGCGGCTGCTTGGCGAACTGCAGCCGCCGCCCCTCGCCGCCGAGGATCTGGATGAGCTCCTCGTTGACGATCTTGATGATCTGCTGGGCCGGGTTGAGCGCCTGGGAGACCTCGGCGCCCCGGGCCCGCTCACGCAGGCTGGCGATGAACGCCTTGACCACGGGCAGCGCGACATCCGCCTCCAGCAGCGCGAGACGGATCTCGCGTGCGGTGGCGTCGATGTCGGCATCAGTGAGCTTGCCCTTGCCGCGGAGCTTGCCGAAGATCCCGGAGAGGCGGTCACTCAAAGTGTCAAACACGGTGCGACTTCCCGTTGGTCTGAATGGTCACGTCGAACGCAAGCCTAGCCGTATCGCCGGTCCCTCACCGGTTCCGCATGCGGTAGGTCCGCGCGGCCGCCTCGATGCGCCGCTGAGTGCGGGTGCCGGGGGCCAGTGAGCGCTTGGCCGCCGCATAGAGGACGGCACCGCCGCCGATCACCAGAGCGCCGAGGAACAGATACCAGAGCAGCGGCCCGAGTAGCCAGCTGGCCACCCAGCCCACCGCGACGAGCCCCACCACGAACGCGATCGCCTTACCCATCGCCGGCCTCCCGCCGTCGTCTGACATCACCTCTTCCACCATGCCTTTCCAACGCAACGGCCCGCATCGGCCGAGACCCCCATGCGTTCCCCCTAGGGGTGAGGTCGGCACGTTCCGGCACGACTGTCGCACCAAAGCCGTATAACACGCTTAAAGGGAATATAGACCGCAACTTCGCTCTGATCCTGGACGTTGAACCCTCGCGAACCACTCGCACACCTCGGCGGATGAGCGGCGAAAGGACGACGGCGTGGCCCTGCGACAGGTCCTGCGGCTGGCCCCCTGGCCGGTCCGCCGGCGGATCTTCGAGACGGTCGAGGCGCGAGTCCTGCCCCGGGTCGCACCGGAACGACGGCTGCGAGTGGCACGGACCTTCATGCCGCTGGCGCCCGGTCGGGTCCGCGGCGCCGGTGGAGCGACGTTGCGCGTACGGACGAATGCCGGTGTCCTGACCGCCCGCGCCGACCCGGCCGCCGCACCCGCCGAGGTCCGCCGAAGCAACCTGGACCGGGTCGGCAAGGCGCTCGACGAAGCCGGTGTCGACTGGTTCCGGGTACCGATCCGGGCGGCCGGCCGGACCGCCGTGGCGGTCCGGGCCGCCGATCGTCCGGAGGCCCTCGCCGCGCTCCGGCGGCACGTCGCCGACGATCGGGGATCACTGCGGGTGACCCGGCCCGGCCGCCGCCGGAAGGCCCCCCAGGTGGTGTCGGTGTGCTGGCCGGTCACCGACCCGGGCGGCAGTCTGGTGCTCGGGCACGACCTGGCCTGCGAGGTCGAGTTCTGGAACGAACGGGATGGTCGGCTGGTCTCGCCGCGGCGCAACCCGGTGGCCGACTCGATCCCGGCCGGCGAGCCGGTCACGGTGGCCGCGGAACCGGTGTTCGGGTCGTTCAGCGCACCCGGCGACACGACCGGCTACCGCACCCGCCGGATCTTCACCTCGGTCGACCCGGACCGCGTCGACTTCCCGATCGACGTGGTCTACACCTGGGTGGACGGCGGTGACCCGGACTGGCAGCGGCGAAAGGCCCGGGCGTTGGCCGAGAACCCGTGGGTGGGCGAGGTCAGCACCCAGGCCGCCAACGACTCGCGGTTCGCCAGCCGGGACGAGCTGCGCTACTCGCTGCGCGCCCTGCACTGCTTCGCGCCCTGGGTGCGCCGGGTCTTCCTGGTCACCGACGACCAGGCGCCGGCCTGGCTGGACCGGACCCACCCGCGGCTCACCGTGGTGTCGCACCGGGAGATCTTCGGCGACACCGGACGGCTGCCGACCTTCAACTCGCAGGCCATCGAGTCGCGGCTGCACCGGATCCCGGGACTGGCCGAGCACTTCCTCTACCTGAACGACGACGTGATCCTGGGCCGGCCGGTCACCCCGGAGATGTTCTTCACGCCGGGCGGGCTGACCAAGTTCTTCGCCTCGGCGGCCCGGGTCGACACCGCGCCCCGTGGCCCCGCCGACCGGCCCGCCGACTCGGCCGCCAAGAACAACCGGCGGCTCATCCAGGAGACGTTCGGCCGGATGCTCACCCGCAAGATGATGCACACCCCGCACCCGTCGCGGCGCAGCGTCATCGCCGAGATCGAGGCCCGGTTCGGCGAGCAGGTGAGTGCCACCGCCGGACACCAGTTCCGACATCCCGACGACATCTCGCTGCTCTCGTCGCTGCAGCAGTACTACGCGTACCTCACCGGGAAGGCCGCGCCGGGCCGGATCCGCTACCTGTACACCGACCTGTCCGAGCCGGTGACGCCGTTCCGGCTGGCACGGCTGTTGCGCAACCGGGACGTCGACGCGTTCTGCCTCAACGACGTGGACGTGCACAGCGCCGCCGTCGCCGATCAGGAAGCCCTGGTCGCCGAGTTCCTGCCGGCCTATCTGCCGTTCACGTCGCCGTTCGAACTACAGCACCGGAACGTCCGCACCATCGCGGCGCCCCGGCAGCCGAGCCCCGGCCGGGACGACCGGCCGGTCCCTCCGGGTGTGGCGCTGCCGCCCGTCGCCTGACCGTTTGTGAGAAGGAGACTCCCTTGAGCTACGACGTCGTCATCCTCGGCCTCGGTTATGTCGGGCTGCCACTCGCGCAGCAGGCGATCCGGGCCGGCATGTCGGTCCTCGGCTTCGACATCGACCAGACCGTGGTGCGGGCGCTCGCCGAAGGCCGCTCGCACGTGGACGACCTGAGCGACACCGATGTGGAGAAGATGCTGGCCGGCGGCTTTCTGCCGACCTCCGACGAGACCCTGATCGGGCAGGCCCGGACCGCGGTCATCTGCGTGCCCACACCACTCGCCGAGGGGGACGGGCCGGACCTGCGGGCGGTCCTCGGCGCCACCTCCGCGATCGGCCGCAACCTGCGGCCCGGCATGCTGGTCGTGCTGGAGTCGACCACCTATCCGGGCACCACCGACGAGGAGGTCCGGCCCCGACTCGAACAGCTCTCCGGGCTCACCGCCGGCATCGACTTCCACCTGGCGTTCTCACCCGAGCGGATCGACCCGGGCAACGAGGTGTACGGCGCGCACAACACCCCGAAGGTGGTCGGCGGCTACACCCCGGCCTGCACCGACCGCGCCGAGGCGTTCTACGGCCGGTTCGTCGAGACCGTGGTGCGGACCCGCTCGACCCGGGAGGCGGAGACCGCGAAGCTGCTCGAGAACACCTACCGCCACGTCAACATCGCGCTGGTCAACGAGATGGCCCGGTTCTGCCACGAGCTCGACATCGACCTGTGGGACGTGATCCACGCGGCGTCCACGAAGCCGTTCGGGTTCCAGGCGTTCTACCCCGGTCCGGGCGTCGGCGGCCACTGCATCCCGATCGACCCCAACTATTTGTCGCACAACGTCCGCAGCAAGCTCGGCTATCCGTTCCGCTTCGTCGAGCTGGCCCAGGAGATCAACACGACGATGCCCGCCTACGTGGCCCGCCGCGCCCAGAACCTGCTCAACGCCGACGGCCACGCGGTCCGCGGCGCGACGGTCCTGCTGCTCGGCATCACCTACAAGGCCAACATCGCCGACCAGCGCGAATCCCCGGCCGCCCCGCTGGCCCGCCAGTTGGCCGCCCTCGGCGCCACCGTCGCCTACCACGACCCGCACGTCACCACCTGGGAACTCGACGGCGTCCCGGTCTCCCGCACCGACGACCTGGAGGGTGCGGCCGCCTCCGCCGACCTGGTGATCCTGGTTCAGAACCACCGCCAATACGACCCGGACCAGCTGGCCCGGATCGCGAAGCGCTTCTTCGACACCCGGGGCGTCACCACGGCCCGCGAGGCCCACCGCCTCTGAACCACCGCCGCGGCCGGGCGTCCCTCACCGCCCAGCCACCCCTCCCACCCACGCCGCCCGGTATCGCGTCGACCACCGCATTCAGCCCGGCGGTCGCGCTGGAGGCCGGGAGCGGGCAGTCACCTCGCGGGGACAGCCACGGTCGCTCTTCGTAGCCGTACCGAATTCAGATGAAGGTCCACCGTGAGTTGAGGATGTAGTTCAGCCCCGGGATCAGCAGGATCGCGACCGCCTGGACCAGCGGATACGGGGCGCCGAACAGCGACGTCCCGGCCCACAGGATCGCGGTGTTCAGGCCGAAGGCCGCAGCCGTGACGGTGAGGAATCGCGGCCCGGTGACCGTGTGTGCGGCGCCGGACCGGAACACCCACGCTCGCTGCAGCAGGTAGGAGACCGCGACACTGGCCGCGAAGCCGATCGTCGAGGCCGGCACCGGCGGCATCCCGACCAGCACCGAGGCGCCGAGCCCGACGGTGAAATGGGTGAGTGCACTCAGGACGCCACTCACCCCGTAACGGACGATCCGTACCGCGGTGTCAGCGTTCGGCACGCTGTTCGACCACCCAGCGTTCCGGAACCGTCGATTCGGCCCGCTCCTGGAGCAGGTACCGGGGCCGGCCACGGACCTCCTCGTGGATGCGGGCCAGGTATTCGCCGATGACGCCGAGGCCGATCAGGACGAACGTCCCGGTCACCAGCAGTAACAGGATGACCGTGGTGAAGCCGGCCACCGAGCCGCCGCTCATCCAACGGACCAGCGTCTGAATGCCGAGGACGACGGCGAACACGGCGAACCCGAAGCCGGCCAGCGTCACCATGTGCAACGGCGCCGAGGTGAACGACGTCAGGCCGTTGACCGCCAGGCGGCACAGGCCGCGCACGGTCCACCGGGACGCGCCGCCCTCCCGGTGGTCGATGTCGATCTCGACGGTGGCCCGGGTGAAGCCGATCCAGCTGCTGGTTCCGCGGAAGAACGACGAGTGTTCCGGCATCCGCCGCAGCGCGTCGACGGCCGGGCGGCCGAGCAGCCGGAAGTCGGTGGCGTCGACCAGGTCGACGCCGGTGAACCTGGTGAACGTGCGGTTGAACAGCCGGGAGCCGAGCCGGTTGCCGAGCCGCTGGCCGGTCCGGTTGCGCTTGACAGCCTCGACCACCTGGGCGCCGTCCTGCCAGCGCCGGACCATCGCCGGGATGGCCGACGGCGGATGCTGCAGGTCCGAGTCGATGATCACGACGGCGTCGCCGGCGGCATGGTCCAGCCCGGCCAGCAGGGCGGCCTCCTTGCCGAAGTTGCGGGACAGCCGCAGGCCGCGGACCCGCGGGTCGACCAGCGCCTGCCGGGAGATCCGGGACCACGAGTCGTCGGCCGAGCCGTCGTCGACGAGGACCAGCTCGTAATCGAGGGAGGCGGCTCCGAGGACCTCGCCGAGCCGTTCGACGAACCTGTCGACGCCCGGCCCCTCGTTGTAGATCGGCGCGATCACCGAGATCACCTGATCACCGCCCGGTCGCAGAACGGCACGCCGGCCAGGGTGCGGGCGGCCAGATCCAGCGAGTCGGTGTAACGCTGCTGGAGGAACGGTTTGTGCCGGTTGGTGAGAAGTGCCTCGTCGAGTAGAGCGCACCGGCGGACGTTGCCGGCCTTCGACCGTTCGAAGCCACCCATCGCGGCGGCGATCCGGTTGTCCAGCTGGGCGGTCTTCAGGGTGGCGGTGGCGCCGGCGTAGGCCCGGTTGGCGGTGGCCGAAACCGTGCCGCACAGCACCAGCGCGACCAGAGCGCCGACGGTCGCGCGCCGTCCGGCGAGCAGCGACAGCGACACGACGAGCAACATCCCGCCGGGCACGGTCAGCGCCGAGTCACGCCAGCCCTGCTCCCACAGTTGCGTGCCACTCATCGCGGCGCGGACGGCCACGCTGAGCGTGGCCAGCAGGGCGCCGCAGGCGATGATCACGACGGCGACGGCGGCGAGGCCGGTCAGCGCCCGGCGATCCGGGCGTGCGGTTTCCCGCAAGACCACGTGGGTACGGACGGCGAGCCCCGCCAGCAGCACGACCGCCACCACCGGAACCACACCACGCCACCAGTCCCCGGTGCCGGCGTCGGTCGCGGCCCGCCACTGCAACGGCGGCAGCCAGGCGGTCATCCGGACCGGCAGCAGCAGGATCGAGCGGGCGTCGACGATCAGGTCCGACCCCTGGTAGCAGCCGCCGTCGGAGCAGAACCCGCGGATGATCCACCGGACGGTGGCGAAGACCGGCAGGAACCCGGCCCAGAGCAGACCGGCGAACCGCATCCCGGGCGAGACGAGCAGTTGCCGCGGACCCATCCCGAGCACGAACCGACCGCGGAGCAGGACCGCGGCGGTGGCCAGCGGGACGGCGAAGTAGGCGGGCTCGTTGAAGATCGCCAGGGCGGCTCCGGCGGTGACCGCGAGCACTCCGTTCCACCACCGGAGCCGGTCCAGTCGGCAGGCCACGGCGGCGACCAGCAGGACCACGGCGGCGGTGCTGAAGTACAGGCCACCGAAGAGGATGACGGTGCTGTCCTGGCCGGCCGCGACGAAACCGGCGCCCACCGCGTACGGCAGCAGCAGCGCGACCGTCGACGGGGTGCCGCCGAGCAGCCGGCCGCGGTGCAGCACGCTCTCGGCGAGGACCACGACGGCCAGGGTGAGCAGCATCGCGGCGAGGATCGAGACGGCCCGCAGCATCACCGTGGCGGGCAGCCCGAGCTGCTGCATGCCGGTGAAGGCGGCCAGGTCGAGGCTCTTCTCCAGCATCCGCCCGAGTGGCCGGAAGTTACCGAGCCGCAGGTAGGCGTCGCCGCTGGCGATGGTGTGCGAGACGATCGCTGCCGGGTCGTCGCGGAACAGGCCGCCGTGCCAGTAGACGTTGAACCGGTGGTCGCGGGACGGCGCGACGGCGAGCAGCGGTGTCAGCACGATCGCCGGGACGAGCACGCAGCGCCGGGCGACGTGGCCCCACAGCCGCGGGTTCGGCGGCCGGTCCGGGATCTCGGGTGACCGAGCCGCCGGGATCGTCACGGTTTGAGCGGTCATGACTGCTGCAACGACGTGCGCCCCGGCGGGGTTGTGTCCAACATCTCCGGCAGTGTCGGCGGCCGGTCCGGGTCGACGAACACCACACCCGCCGCGTCGTGCTCGGTGAACAGCCGGGACAGCCGTTCGGAGAGCACCACGTCCCACGGATGGTCCGGGCGGTGCCGCTCCCAGGTGGCCCGGTCCGGCAGGTACTCCAGGATCAGCGCGGACCGGCGCAGCAGGGAGAACTCCGGGTTGTCGGTCAGGATCACGGCCCGATGGTCCGGCTCGACCAGCACCCGGCGGCGGACCGTCTGGGTGAACTCGCGGAGCCGGTCCAGGTCCAGGCCGATCGCCACGTACAGCCGGGCCTGGAGCGGGCGTTTGACCGTCTTGCGGCGCGGGGCCACCGGGACACGGCGCATCCGGCGCATCAGCCGCAGCGGATCCCGGGCCAGCGTCACCAGGCCACGGCCCAGCCGGTACGACCCACTGCCGCGCAGCCGCCGGGCCGCCTCCCGTTCCTCGTCGCGTTCCCCGGTCAGCCCGTCGCAGCGGGTCCGCCAGGCGTCCCGCTCCTGCTCGATCGTGCGCAGCCGGACGACCAGGGACTGCATGTCGCCTTCGTCGGGCATCACGTCCTCCTCACGTAACATGCGCCCTCCTCAGGTAAGAGCGGTCAGCCAGTCGGCCGCGTCGGTGGCGCCGTTGCCGGGGGCCACCTCGGCGCAGCGGCGGCGCAGCGCGTCGCGGACGTCGGCCCGTACCGCCCGGGACAGCACCCGGTCCAGGTCGTCACCGTCCGGGTCCTCGACGATCAGTGCGGCACCGGCGGCCGCGGCGAACCGGGCCCGGCTGGTCTGGTCGTCCAGGGCGGTCTCCCGGTTCGGCACGAACACCGCCGGGATCCCGAAGGCGATCAGCTCATGGAACGAGTTGTAACCCGACGCGCTCACCACCAGGTCGAATCCGCGCAGGTATCGACTGATCGGGTAGACCCGGACCACGTGCGCACCGGCCACCGGCGGCATCGGCTCGGTGGCGATCGCCGACTCGGCCAGCACCACCTGGAATCCGGCGCCGCGTAGGTGACGGGCGATCCGGGCGGCCGGTGACGAGATGTCGTTGATGTTCCCGGCACCGAGTTGCAGCAGGGCGGCCGGGCGGCCCGGCACGAGATCCAGGGCGGCGCGGGCCTCCTCGGCGGTGACCAGCTCGGCGGCATCCAGGTAGGTGATCGGCCGAACCGGGAACACCCCGTCCCGGTCGTCGACGGTCGGGCCCTCGTCGGCCGCCGCGGCGAACTCACCCGGCTCCAGAACATGCTGGAACGCCGACCGGCGCTCGATCCACTCGGCCCCCGTGTCGCGCCGCCACATCGGCCGGCGCACCCACACCCAGGTGACCCCGGGCCGCGACCGGGTGGCCGCCACGATGCCGTCGTGCGGAACGCTGTCCACCGCCACCACGGCCGGGCGGTGCAGGTCGATCAGATGCTCCAGGCGGCTGCGCAGCAGCTCGGTCCACGAGTTCCGGGGCAGGCCGAGCACGCTGCGGGACGGGATGTACTCGGTGAGGAAACCCTCCCGGTGGGCGACCATCGCGCCGTGCGACTGGGTGGCCAGCACGGTGGGGGTGCCCTCGGGCAGTCGTCGGCCGATCGCCATCAGCCGGGACAGGTGCCCCAGGCCGACGCCGTTGTCACTGACCAGCAACACACCCTTCGGCGGTACGGGTCGCGGCGCACGCAGGGCCGGCGGTGGCGGGGCGTCCGGGCGGATCCCACGGGCGGCCAACCGGGCCAGGTGGGACGGGTAGCCGTACCTGGTCTCGATGAACTCCCGTCCGTGCAGGGACACCGCGCGGTACCTGTCCCGGTCCGCGTGCAGCTCGCGGACCAGCGGTAACACGCCGGCCGGGGTGGTGTAGAGCGCCGCATCGGCGAAGATCGGCCGGAAGTGCTCGCCGACGATCACCGGCACACCGGCCGCCATCGCCTCCATGATCGTCCGGCCGAACGCCTCGATCAGGTCCGGGTCGTGGAAGTAGACGAAGAAGTCCAGCCCGTGCAGGAATTCGGCCGGCTCGACCGTGCCGAATTCGATGACCTCCCAGTTCGCCGGCGTCCGACCGAGCCGCTCGACGGCCAGTTCACCGCCGCCGAGCACCCGCACCCGCACGTCCGGGACATCCGGGTACGCCTGGAGCAGCTCCTCCCGGGTCCGCGGCCACTTCACCGGGTCGGGCCGGCCGTGCCGTCCGATCACCGGCGGCCCGCTCCGGGCCGGGCGCTCCCGCCACCACTCCGCGCCGTCGATGATCTCGTGCCAGTCGATCGCGGTCAGGGTTGCACCCGGTTCGGCGCGGAGCACCTCGGCGCGTACCTGCGGGCTGATCGGCGCCCACTCGATCCCGGCCCCGAACAGATTCTCCACCCGCTGTCGGATCACCGCGAAGTCGTAGTAGCGGCCCGGGTCCCCGGCGTCGCCCGGCGCCTGATTCAGGACCATCACCGCCCGTCCGGCCCGGACCGCGGGCCGAGCCGCCGGCTCCTCGGTGAAGATCCGCGGCTGCCGGACCACCAGCAGCTTCGCGGCGACCTCCTCGCCCTCCGCGGCCAGGTACGCCGAACCGTCCCGGATCAGGGCGGTGATCAGTGGATGGAACGGGCGGTCCCGCTTCAGATGCGGCGAGCGCACATGCACCAGCACCGTGGTCAGGCCGGCCCGGGCCTGGGCCCGAACCTCCGCGGCGATGCTGGCCGACGTGCCACCCGGATAGCGGAAGTCCGAGAGGATCGCCACGTCGTGAACGGTCGCCGTCATGGTCAGGACAACGAACCGTACACACCCCGCGTCACGCACCCCGGCCCCGACGCGTTGATCCTCCCGACAGTCGAGGGGGGCCATGCGCAGGCAGCACACCACACCGGACGCGTACGGGACGGACCTGCTGGAACGCTATTGGCGGAACCTCACCGCGGTCGCGCCCACCGGTCCCGCCACGGCCGCCCTGCACACCCGGTCGGCCGGGGCCCGGACCCTGCTGGCCTGGGCGGCGGCCCGCCGACCGGCCGACGAACTGATCGCCGCCGCCCGCGAGGGCCGGCTGTTCCAGGACGCCGACGCGTGGGCGCTCGGTGAGCTCGCGCGCGTCGTCACCCTGCAGAACCTGCAGCCCGGCGACCGCGCTGACGGGCTGGCCCTGTTCGACTCGCTGCTGCGCACCTTCGGCCCGGCCGGGGTCGCGCCCGTGCACCAGGGGCTGCACGCGCAGATCGCGTTCGCCACCGGCGACCCGGTCCGGGTGGCGAAACTGCTCGCCGACTACCCGTCGGTGCCGGAACCGATCCGGGCCGCCCTGGCCGTGGACATGGCCACCAAGGACGAGTGGCCGGCCCGGTTCGCCGAACTGTTCCCCGCCCCCGGCCTCACCCTGGTGCCCGCCGACGTGACCGGGTTCGACCGGATCCGGTCCACCCCGGCGCCCCGGCACGGCTCGCCGCACCGGATCACCACGATCGTCACCACCTACCAGCCCGGCCCGGGACTCGTCACCGCGGTCCGCTCACTCGTCGCGCAGAGCTGGACCAACCACGAGATCCTGGTCGTCGACGACGGCTCCGGCCCCGGCTACGAATCCGCCCTGGACCAGGCGGCCGCCCTCGACCCACGGGTACGGGTCGTCCGGATCCCGACCAACGGTGGCACCTACCGGGCCCGCAACGCCGGACTCGACATCGCCGGCGGCGACTTCGTCACGTTCCAGGACTCCGACGACTGGTCGCATCCGCTGCGGCTGGAACGGCAGGCCGCCCCGCTGATCGCCGACCCCGCGATCGTCGCCACCACGTCGGTGGCCATCCGGGTCACCGAGGACCTGGTGGTCACCCGGCCCGGCTTCAGCGAGTTCCGCTCGTACAACCTGTCATCGCTGATGATCCGTCGGGAGACCGCCCTCGACCGGCTCGGCTACCTGGACCCGGTCCGCAAGGGCGCCGACGCCGAATACGTGGAACGGGCCCGGGCGGTCTTCGGACGGCCCGCGGTCCGGCATCTCGGCGGCGAGCCGCTCGCCCTGATCCGGCTCACCGCCGGATCACTGTCCGGCTCGGACATCGGGCCCGGCTGGATGCATCCGGCGCGACACGCGTACCTCTCGGCGTTTCAGTCCTGGCACACCCGGGTCACCGCAGGCGACGATCCGGCGGTACGGCCACGCACGCCCCGAGATCGGCCGTTCGCCGCACCCCGCGGCCTGGCCGGAGACGCCGGACTGCGCCGGGCCTCGTACGACGTGATCCTCGCCGGTGACTGGAACGTCCACGGCGACACCGCCTGGCCGGTCGCCGAACGCCTCCGCGCGCTCACCGGAACCGGCCGGGCCGTGGCCGTCCTGCACCTGAACACGCTCGGCAACGTCGCCGGCAACCCCGCCCGCCTCGATCCCACCCTCCAGCACATGATCAACACGGGGGTGATCGATCAGGTGGTCCTCACCGACGACGTACACGCCCGGCTGGTCCTGGTACACGACCCGGAACTGGTGGGCTTCGCACCCGCCGTCACCTCGGGCATCCGCGCCGCCCGGGTCGTCATCGCCGCCGACCCGACCTGGACGCGGGCCGCCGCACACTGCGCCGCCGAGTCCCGCCGCCTGTTCGGTGTCGAACCGCACTGGGCGCCCGCCGACGCCGTGGCCCGCGCCGACCTCGCCGGCGGCCCGTTCGGCGCCCGGCTCACCACCGCCGACCTGCCCGGCACCGTCAACCCGCGGCGCTGGCGGCTGCATCGCGCCGGACCACGCGCCGACCGTCCGGTGATCGGCCGCATCTGCGCCGGCGGCCCGGCCGAGTGGCAGCGGCTGCGGGCCACCACGTCGCCGGCCCTGGACGTCCGCGTCCTCGACCGCAACGAACCCGCGGCGGCAGTTCCGCACGGCTGGCTCGTCTACCGGCCGTCCGACCTGGACACCCGCGGTTTCCTGCACCAACTCGACTTCTACCTGCACCTGCCGGTCGACGACCGGCTCCCGGCCACCTGCCCCGAAATCCTGATCGCGATGGCGGCCGGCTGCATCCCGATCCTCCCGCACCGACACGAGACGGCGTTCGGCCCGGCCGCCGTCTACGCCGAACCGGACGAGGTCGCCACCGTCGTCACCGCCCTGCACCGCGACCCGGAGGCGCTACGCGCGCAGAGCGAACGCGGCCTGACCTTCATCCACGAGAACCACCCACACACCCGCTACGCGGAAGCCGTCGACGACTTCCTCACCCCACCGCCACCGACCGGCGAGGCCATCACCGGCGAGATCATCGCCGCCTCCGGCCAGGTGCTGCCCCCACTCCCCGCGGCCGACTACTGACCCACCCACCGCCCCGCCGCCGCACCACGGTTCCTCCCGCGGTGCGGCGGCCCTCGGTGCGGCGGCCCTCGGTCTCCGGCGGCGGCCCTCATGGCCGGCAACCCGATGGTGACGGGGAGACAACCGGTCGGCATTCGAGTGGGCCGGAGGCGGGCCGAAGAGAACGGTGAGCCCGGCGGTGCAGCCGGGCGCCGTACTCCGGAAGGGTCTCTCTTGCGCTCGATGTTCCGCCGCCTCGCCCTGGCCGCCATCGCCCCCGCCGCCGCCGTGCTGTTCTTCGCGTCGCCGGCCCAGGCAGCGACGCCGGTGACGACGATGCAGGCCGACATCGCCAAGCTGACGAACGTACAGCGCAAGTCGCACGGCTGCGGCGCCGTCACGGTCGACGCCAAGATCACCAAGGCGGCCCGCGCCCACAGTGCCTGGATGGCGAAGACCGGCGCGTTCAGCCACTCGGGGTCGGGCGGCTCGACCTTCTCGACGCGGCTCAAGGCGGCCGGCTACAAGAAGCCGGGCGGCGAGAACATCGCGTGGGGCTACCGGTCGGCGAACGAGGTCGTCCAGGGCTGGATGAAGAGCCCGGGACACCGCGCCAACATCCTGAACTGCAAGTTCAAGACGGTCGGGGTGGGTGCCGCCTATTCGGCGAACGGCACCACCTACTTCACGCAGGATTTCGGCTTCTGAGCCCAGGCGTAGCGAAAGACGCACCGCGGGCGTAGCGAAAGACGCAGCGCGGGCGCGACGAAGGCGCAGCGAAACGTACGACTCCGGTCTCCTCTGACGAAACCTCGCGGAGACCGGCGAGCACGGGCCGGAACCCCCTCCCGGCCCCGCGCGGTGCCCCCGCACCGCGCAATGCGCGCCCCCGCCGTCACCCCACGGCGGGGGCGCGCTCTATTCGTCCCACTCGGTGGCGTCATCGGAGCGGCCGACGCGGCGCGGCAGGGATCCGGCGGCGCGCGGGAGACCGGGCGGCGCTACCGGAGGTGCGGCTCCAGTACCGGGGCCAGGAGCCGGGCGTAGGCCTCGGTCAAGTGGTTGCTGTCCCGGTACACGAGGGTGTCGCCGACGATCAGCGGGCATCTGGTCGTGCACAGCCAGGGGACCGGGTCGATCACCGGGACGTCGGCGGCCACCGAGATGGCGCGCTGCTGGGAGCGCCATCGGGGTTCGGGCAGCACGTCGGCCCGGGGCACCGCGCAGCGGGAGACGGCGGTCGGGTTGGTGCTGAGGCAGTCAGCCGGGGCGACCGTGAGGAAGGGCGTGTCGGCGATCGTCCGAACCTGGCCGGCGAAACGCTTCAGCGTGGTCAGGGTGCGGACCCAGCCGGTCTGCCAGACGGCGTCCGGATCGGCGGGCCGGCCGTTGAGCACCTGCCGGTAGTTGACGCTGGACGACACCACCAGCAGCGCCGGGCGGAGCCGGCTGATCCGGCCGACGACCTGGGTACGCCACGCGTCGCATTCCAGGTAGCGGGCCTGTGCCCGGCGTTCGTCGAGGGCGATCTGGGCGGGGCTGCACGAGCTGCGGGTGAAGCTGTAGAGCCGCCACCCGTTCTTGCGGGCGATCGCCTCCATCGTCGGGAACCACTGGAGGGCGTGCGAGTCGCCGAAGAGGACCACGGTCCGCCGGCCGGTGGTGTACGAGCAGTCGGTCTTCGGCCGGAACGGTCCGGTCAGACCGACGTGACAGCCGTCGAGTTGGGGTGCGAGCCGTTGCCGGGCCGCGCCGTCGAAGGTGGGCCGCAGGTTGCGGGGCAGGTCGGTGGCGGTGACCCCGGCGGTGAGCATCCGGGTGAGGGCGCCGGCCGGGTCCGGCGCGGCGGCGATGGCCTTCCCGGCGTCGGGCGCGACACCCCGGGCCGGGATCTCCGGCGGGTGGAGGATGCCGAAGCCGGCCAGGGTGGCGGCCGTGACGGAGAGGCCGAGGCCGAGGAGCAGTCCCCGCCCGGGCCGTACGGTCCACACGCGATGATGCCGCACCGGATTCTCCAGCAGGTGATGGCTGACGACGGCGAGCCCCAGCGCGGCGACGGCGACCGCGATCCGGGCGGTCGGACCGGCCGGGGCGACGAGCAGGAGCGGCCAGTGCCACAGGTACCAGCCGTACGACATGCGGCCCAGCCAGC
The DNA here is from genome assembly GCF_033097365.1 of Actinoplanes sichuanensis. Taxonomy (NCBI): domain Bacteria; kingdom Bacillati; phylum Actinomycetota; class Actinomycetes; order Micromonosporales; family Micromonosporaceae; genus Actinoplanes; species Actinoplanes sichuanensis. The sequence continues at coordinate 10,745,838 of NZ_AP028461.1, read as the reverse complement.
GCATCGGCCCGGTGCACAGGAGCCGGTTGCCACCTGCCGCGATGACCGCGACGGCACCGAGGACGGGCAGCAGGGCCGCGGTACCGGGGAACCGGGTCGTCTCGTCGAAGAGGACGGCGGCGGCGCCGATCGCGGCCAGTCCGGCCCAGCCGAGCCGGGGCCGGCGCCTGGTCACGACCAGGGCGAGCAGTGCTCCGGCGCCGAGTTCCCAGGCCCGGCCGGCGGTGCCGAAATACGAGGTGTCGTGCAGGCTCCAGGCGAACGAACCGACCGTGACCGCCGCCATCAGCACCGGCCCGAACCGTCCCCGGGCCACCAGCAGCGGCCACAGCAGGTAGAACTGCTCCTCGACGGCGAGTGACCAGAAGTGCTGGAACGGCGACGGCGACGGGTCACCGAAGTAGTCGGTCCCGCCGGTGTCCAGGCGCACATTCATCGTGTAAGTGGCCGCGGCCAGGGCATCGCCGGCCCAGGTGGCGAAGCGCACCGGTGGCGCCAGGTACCAGGCCCCGGCCAGGGTCACCACGATCACCAGGGTGGCGAGCGGCAGCAGCCGGACCGCCCGCCGCGCGTAGAACCGGGCCAGCCGGACCCGTCCGGTCTTCGCGTACTCGCGGCGGAGCAGTCCGGTGATCAGGAATCCGGAGATCACGAAGAAGACGTCGACCCCGATGAACCCGCCGGCCAGCCCCGGCACACCGGCGTGGGCCAGGACGACGAGCAGCACCGCGACGGCCCGCAGCCCCTCGATGTCGGCCCGGTGCACCGGAGGCGCCGTGCCCCGGCGAACCCTGGGCGAAGCGACCGCCGGCCGGGTGACAGTCATCAGGCGCGGGCGGCAGCCATCGCCGGCGGCCTGGTGAACGCCAGCACCGCGTGCCGGCCGAGCAGTTCGCCCTCCCGGGTCAGGCCGGTGAACCGTTCGGTCCAGGCGGCCATGGCGGCCTGCTCGTCGGCCCGGCCGGCGTCGTCGAACACGATGGTGGCGCGGTCGGCGAGCCGCTTCTCGATCATGTGCATGGCCGGGTAGCGGGCGTCCGCCCCGGTGGCCGCGGGCGGGCCGTCGATCAGTACGAAGTCGATGTCGTGCAGGTCGGCGAGCGCTTCCGGGTCGTACCACGGGTAGTCGCGCCCGTCGATCGCGGCCGGGGTGAGCGGCGCGTCCCGTACCACCGCGATGTCGGAAAGGCCGTGGGCCGCGAGCGCGGCGCGGGTCCGGGCCGCGTAACCACCGTCATGGTCGAGGGAGACCAGCCGGCCGCCGGCCTTCTCCAGGGCGTAGGCGATCCACACCGACGAGGTGCCGCTGCCGAGTTCCAAGACCAGACGGGGCCGGCGGGTACGGATCAGGTGCAGCAGTTCCAGCAGGTCGGTCGGGTTGAGCGCGAAGTCGCCGGAGGACGGCATCGGGGCCCGCGGTGTGAAGCCCTGGAACAGCTGCACGGTGGCCTCGAACTCGCGGGGCAGGCCGAGCACCTGGGCGGAGCCGGCCTTGCGGTCGGTGAGTTGTTTGACCCGGGCGATGGCCTCGGCCAGTTCGAGGTGCCGATCACCGGCGGTGAGGCGTTCCCGTTCGACCGCGGCGACCAGGCGGCGCTGCATCTCCTCGACGGTGGTCCGCAGGTCGCGCTGGGCGGCCAGGCCGGCCTTCTGCACTCGGGCGAGCCGCCGGAACAGCAGCATCAGCCCGGTCAGGATGATGCCGCCGAGCAGGGCCAGCAGGGCGGTCGCGATCCCGGTCCGGCCGGTGAGCGCGGTGGCCGCGGCACCGGCGCAGACGACGCCGGCGGCCACCATCACCACGACCTGAGGGCCGGTGAGACGCGGCAGCCGTCGACGGATGCGGCTCAATTTGCTCATGCGGAGACTCCTCGTGATGCAGTTCCGACGGGTCAACGGGGCCGGGACCGGCCCCGTTACGGCAGACGCTGGACAGGTGCCGGCGGGCCTTGCGGGGCCGGCGAGGCCGCCGGGAGGAGCGCGGCGATCCGGGCGGTGAAGGCCGACGGGTGGTGGTCACGTTCGACCGCGGCCCGGGCCAGCATGCTCTGCGCCGCGTACCGGGCCGGATCGTCACGGAACCGGCGGACCAGGGACGGCGCCTCGTCGGGTGTACACGGCACGGCGGCCTCCCCGAACGCGGCTCCGAGTCGCTGCGGGACGAGGACCACGCAGCCTGTCGCGGCCGCCTCCAGGGCCGGCCGGGAGATCAGCTCGGCGGTCTGTTCCGGCGGAAAGTGCAGGTAGACGTCGAGCTGGGCGGTGAAGGTCCGCGGGTCCAGGTCGGACGGCTCGTAGACCAGCCAGTGAGCCGGCAGGCCGGGTGGCCGGCGCGGGGTCTCCGGCAGACGCACCCGCACGTCGGCGTCGGTGCAGCGGCGGAGTACGTCGAGGGCGGCGGCCAGATCACCCGGCCATTCACCGGCGTCGCACAGGTCGACCCCGACGACGGCCGGGCCGCGCGGCAGCGGGCGGGCGACATCCACCGGTTCGGCGACCATCGGAAGGTCGAAGTCGACTGAACTCAGGTCGGTGAGCATGGTCCGGACAGCAGGGTCCTGCGGCGCCCACACCGGCGGCGCGCCGAACAAGCGGGTTGCGGCAGCCGAGACCGCCGCGCCGGTGTAGCGCCGGTCACTGCCGTCTCGCCGGGCCGGGGCCCGGTCGGCGACGATCACCACCCGCCCGGCCCGCAGCGCACACCCGTCCTCGGGCGCGAACTGCAGCACCTCCGGCTGCCGGACCAGCACCAGACCGGCGGTGACGTCATCGGTCTCCAGCACCTGCTCCAGCCGACCGGAGTTGATCAGCCGCTGGACTCCGGGGCTCAACGACCGCCGCTGCCGGTGAACCGACCGCAGCGACTCCAGGTGCAGGATCGCCACCGAGAGCCCGGCCGACCGCAGCGCGCGGATCTCGGCGAGTGCCGACCGCTGGACCCCGGTGAGGAACCGCCAGTCGGCGGCGACCACCACGTCGAACCGGCGCGCCCCCGCGGTACCGCTGAGGTGGGCCGGCACCACGAAGGGGCGGTCTGCCCGGTCCCGGTGCAGCGGCCGGGTGGTGGCGTGCCAGCAGCGGTACGCCGACATGTACGCCGTCCGCGCCGGATGCATCCAGTAGGCACGGATCTCCGACCGGGACAGTGAACCCTCGGAAAGCCTGATCAGAGCCAGTGGTTTCGCGACCCGGCGTACCGCATCGGTGCCGAAGGTGGTCTGGATCCGCTCCAGGAACTCGGAGTCGGCCGCCTTGCGCACCGGATCGAACCAGCCGATCCGTCTGATCACCGCCTCCCGCCGGAACAGCAGCGACGACACGTTGACCCGGCCGCGCCGGATGCCGGGCCGGGTCATCACCAACCGGTCGGTGACGCTGATGCCCTCCGAGGTGGTGGCCACCACGGCCGGGTCGAGGAGCAGCGGCCGGACCTGCAGTTCGACGCGGCGCGGATGGGACCAGTCGTCGGAGTCCTGGAAGGTGACGAAGTCGCCGCGGGCCGCCTCCAACCCGGCGTTGCGGGCCGCGTAGGTGCCGCCGTTGGCGGGCATCCGGATCAGCCGGACCCGCGGGTCGAGGTCCTCGGCGGCGGCCAGGATCGCGTCGTGCTCCGGCGGCGACGCGTCGTCCACGACGATGATCTCCAGATCCGGCCAGGACTGGGCGACGATCGAGCGGACCGCGGTGAGCAGCCCCTCCCCCGGCCGGTACGCGGTGACGACCACCGTGACCCGTTCCCCGGCGGTCTCGGCGGGATGCCCGGCGGAACCGGTGAGCCGGTCGAACGGAGCCTTCTCCGGGGCGGCCGACAGGATCGGTGCCGGTGCCGGGAACAACGCCCCGAACCGGGCGAGCCAGGCCTCCATCTCGGTGGCACCGCCGGCGAACGGGTTGGCCAGATCGATCTCCAGCGACTCGCGGGCCGCCACCGGGATCCGCCGGTACGCCCCGAGCAGCTGCCGAGCGTTGGCCGGCCCCTGCCACGCGTACACCAGCTGGACGTGCAACGCCTGGTGGGCCGGCGGCAGGGCGCGGGCACCGCGGGCGGTACGGATCAGCGCGTACAGGGCGAGCGCGTCGTCCCGGTCGCCGGGCAGCTCGTCCTGCAGGGCGATGGTCTGCGCCAGCCCGGCCAGCGCCGCCGGATCGACCGGCCGCCGGATCCGGCGGGTGTCGCCCTTGCGGGCCGCCTCCAGCACCTCGTCCAAGCCGATCCCGGCGGCCCGGGCCAGCACCCTGCGGGCGGCCACCGAGCGGTTGCGCATCGCCGTGTTGGGCAGCGACACCTCCGCCCCGGCGCCGGCGAGGGCGACGTGATCGTCCAGCAACGCGACCGGCTGCGCCTCAGCCATCGACTCTCCGTCCGTACCCGATTCGTGTCCTTTCGGATCAACGCGGGTGCGTCGGCGGAGTGACGCTAGACCGCGGCCAGGACGGCGGCCTCCACCCGCTTCCGTTCGTCGGCCGAAGCCCACGTTCCGACCAGGTAAAACGCGTCGACGACGTCACTGCCGAGGGTGGAGATGCGGGCCGCGCGGATCTCCGCACCGGCTTCGTCGAGGGCGTGTGTCACGCGGTAGAGCAGGCCGGGCGAGTCGGCGGCGCGCAACTCCAGCACCACCGCGTCGGTGGCCACGTCACGCTGCCACACCACCCGGGGCGAGGCGGTCCCGCCGCGCGCGCTCATCGCGCGGGCGCGGACCCGCTGGGTCACCGAGACGTCACCGGCGCCGACTCGGCGCAGATCGGCGGCAAGAGCGACGGGATCGTACGGCGACCCGTACCGAGGCGACGTGGAGAACTCCACGATGGCCCGCCCGTCCACGGTGATCGTGTCGGCCGCGACCACGTCGAGCCGATGCATGGCCAGGCACGCCGCGACTCCGGCGAGCAGCCCGCGCCGGTCGGCGGCGGCCACCGCCACCCGGTCGCCGTCCAGGTGCACCACCGGCAGGGCGCCGTCGAGCAGTTCCGGGTCGGGTTCGGGCGGCTCGGGCAGGGCGCCGGTGTCGAGCGCGGTGTCCACCTTGTCGACCAGTTCGGCGATCAGCCGGCCCTTCCAGTCCGACCAGGCGGCCGGGCCGGTGGCCAGCGAGTCGGCGCGGGCCAGGGCGTGCAGCAGGTGCAGGGTGTGGGTGTCGCCGACCTTCTCGGCCACGGTGGAGATGGTCTTCGGGTCGCTCAGATCACGTCGGGTCGCCACGTCCGGCAACAGCAGGTGCAGCAGCACCATCTTCTCGACGGTGGCGACGTCGGCCGGGCGCAGGCCGATCCGGGTGGCGATGTCGGCGGCGATCGGGGCGCCGACGATGCTGTGGTCGCCCGGCAGGCCCTTACCCACGTCGTGCAGGAAGGCACCGATCAGCAGCAGGTCGGGGCGGTCCACCTCACGGGCGAAGGCGGTGGCCTCGTAGGCGGCCTGCACCAGGTGCCGGTCCAGGGTGTACCGATGGATCGGGTGGTGCTGCGGGAGGCTGCGCATCCGGGCCCACTCGGGCAGCCACGCGTCGATCAGGCCGTACCTGTCGCAGGTCTCCCAGGTGGGCAGCAGGCCGGGCCCGGAGCCGAGCAGCGAGACCAGCGCGGCGCGGGCGGCGGGCGGCCACGGCGACGGCAGCGGCGGGCAGAAGGCGGCGAGCCATTCGCAGGTGGCCCGGGCGATCGGCAGCTGGGTGATGGCGGCGGCGGCCGCGACCCGCAGCGACAGGCTGGGGTCCGGGACCGGCCCGATCGCGGTGCGGGCCAGCACCAGCTCGCCGTCCTGTTCGACGACGTCGCGAGCGACCGGGCGGCGGCTCGGCGGGGCGGCGGGGCCACCTCGGCGGCGGCCGTTGCGCAGACGGTCGATGGCCCGCCAGGCGTCGTCGACGGCGTGGGCGACGGTACGGGCGTCGCCCGCCACCCGTCGCAGCAGATTGTCCGGGTCGTCGATGTCGAGCAGGTCGGCGACGGCCTTGCGTTCCTGGGCGACGAGCCGGTCCACGCGGCGGCCGACGGCGAGGTGCAGCGCGTCGCGGGTGTCGAGCAGGCGCAGGGTGGCGGCCCGGACGGCGGGGCGCATGGTGTCGGCGATCCCGGCGCGGCCGATGCCGCGCAACAGGGTCACGTCGCGCAGGCCGCCGGAGGCCTCCTTGAGGTCGCCCTCGAGCAGGAAGGCCAGCTCGCCGTGCTGGGTCCAGCGGCTGGTGGTGAGCTCACGCAGCTGGGGCATCAGCCGGACCGCGGTGCGCCGCCACTGGTCGGAGACGGCGGCGATCAGCTCGGCGGAGAGGGTGGCGTCGCCGGCCAGGTGCCGGGCGTCGAGCAGGCCGAGGGAGACCTTCACGTCGTCGTGGGCGACGGACAGGGCTTCCGGGAGGGTACGCACGGAGTGGTCCAGCCCGAGGCGGGCGTCCCAGATCGGGTACCAGAGCGAGGAGGCGATCCGGTCGATCCCGGCGGTGCCGTTGTGCACCAGCACCAGGTCGAGGTCGCTGTAGGGGGCGCAGTCGCGCCGGCCGAGCCCGCCGACCGCGATCAGGCTGACGCCCGGCAGGTGGGACGGGAAGAGCTGCTTCAGCCAACGGTCCAGCGCCGCCGCCCGCTGGTCACGGGCGGCGGCGCCGATGTGGTCCTTCAGTTCGTCGAGCGAGCCGCCCGCGGCCGGACGTGCGGGCGGGGCCGGCGGCTCACTCAACGGGTTCGTCATCGGATCAGAGTGCGTCGAGGCCGCGCTCGCCGGTACGGACCCGGACGACCTCGTCGATCGAGGTCACCCAGACCTTCCCGTCACCGATCTTGCCGGTCCGCGAGGCGCCGACGATGGCGTCGACGATCTTCTCGACGTCGATCTCGTCGGTCAGCACCTCGACCTTGATCTTCGGCAGGAACTCGACCGTGTACTCGGCGCCCCGGTACACCTCGGTGTGGCCCTTCTGCCGACCGTATCCCTGCACCTCGCTCACGGTCAGCCCGGCGACGCCCAGAGCGTGCAGAGCCTCCTTCACCGCGTCGAGCTGGTACGGCTTGATGACCGCGGTCACCAGCTTCATGCTCAGTCCTTCCATTGCAGCCATCGGGGGAATCTAGCTGGAGACCTTCTGGCTGACGGAAGCCTTGCCGTCAGCGTCCACGGTTTCCTTGGTGCCGATACCGGCCAGGGCGAACGCGCCGCCCCCGCCGGCCCCGGAGGCCGGGGTGAAGTCGTAGCCGGTCTCGCCGTGCGCCGAGATGTCGATGCCGCCGACCTCGGACTCGTCGCTGACCCGGCCCAGCTTGACGGCCTTGAGGATCAGGGCCAGGACCGCGGCGACCGCGAAGGAGTAGACGGTGACCAGGGCGCTCGCCTCGAACTGGCGCAGGAGCTGGGTGGCGCCGCCGCCGTAGAACAGACCGTTGGAGGCGTTGAGGATCTTCTCGTCGGTGATGCCCGCGTTGACCGAGTCGGTGGCGAAGAAGCCGATCGCGAGGGAGCCGATCCAGCCGCCGACGAAGTGGACGCCGACCACGTCGAGCGAGTCGTCGTAGCCGAGCTTGTACTTGAGGCCGACGGCCAGGGCGCAGAGCACACCGGCGACCAGACCGATGATGACGGCCGGCAGCGGCTCGACGAAACCGCAGGCGGGGGTGATGGCGACCAGACCGGCGACCGCGCCGGAGGAGGCACCGACCAGAGTCGGCTTGCGGTCCCGGATCCACTCGACGGCGACCCAGCCGACGAGCGCGGCGCCGGTGGCGACCTGGGTGTTGATGAAGGCGATGACGGTGGTGCCGTCAACGGTCAGCTCGGAGCCGGCGTTGAAGCCGAACCAGCCGAACCAGAGCAGGCCCGCGCCGAGGGCGACGAACGGCACGTTGTGCGGCCGCATGTTGTCCTTCGGCCAGCCGATCCGCTTGCCGAGGACCAGGACCAGCGCGAGCGCCGCGGCGCCGGCGTTGATGTGGACCGCGGTACCACCGGCGAAGTCGAGCGCCCGGATCGTGGTGCCGATGAAGCCGCCACCCCAGACCATGTGCGCGACCGGGATGTAGACCAGGGTGAACCAGCCGAGAGCGAACAGCACCCAGCCGCCGAACTTCATGCGGTCCGAGATCGCGCCGCTGATCAGGGCGACCGTGATGATCGCGAACATCATCTGGAAGACCAGGAAGGCGTACGTCGGGATGCCGGTGTTGGCCCCGAAGAACAGCCACTCCTCAGTGATCTTGGCGGCGTCGGCGCCGAGGTAGTCGAAGTTGCCGATGATGTTGTTCAGGCCGGAGCTCTCGTTGACCCCGAAGGCGAGGCTGAAGCCGTACAGAACCCACAGGACGCTGATGAGCCCGAGACACGAGAAGCTCATCATCATCATGTTCAGAACGCCCTTGGACCGGTTGAGGCCACCGTAGAACAGCGCCAGACCCGGTGTCATGAGCAAAACGAGCGCAGACGACAGGAGCAACCAGGCGGTATTGCCGGTGTTGATCTCCACGCTGCCTCCTCTCGGAATAAGGTGTCCTCGCACACCGGACCTGGGGCAACGCCGCCTGTCGGCCGGTTCGGCGCGAAGCTTTCCGGCCTGCTGTTTCGAGCACGGTCTTCGCGCGATTTCCGAGACGTCACGCGTTGTTTCCGACGTGTGAAGAAAACCTCACAGTCTGCAGAGAAGGGCGCCTGAGCTGCCACGATATCGGCGCTTTAGCCCGATCGCAGGCCTTTAGCGCAGCGCATACTCCAGCGTGTGGCGCTCGTAATCGAGCAGCCGCAGGTCGCGCATCGGGCGGCGCAGGTGGCCCTTGTGCACGATCCGGACGAACGCCGGATCGCCCGCCGCGGCCATCCGCCGGATGCCCTCGACGTGGTCGACGATCCGCTTGCGGATGGTCCGCACCAGGCGGTGCCGGTCGCGCGGGATCAGACCGTACGCGTCCGCGAACAGGCGCAGACGCCGTGGCCGGTTCGGCCGCTTCCAGCCGAGGGTGTAGGAATCCCGGTCGCTGAACAGCGGAACCCAGGTCCACGCGGCATAGGCCACGTCGTAGAGCCGTGAGCCGGGCGACGCCAGATCGAAATCGATCAGGGCCAGCGTGCCGTCCGGCCGCCAGACCACGTTGTGCGGGGCGGCGTCATGGTGACAGATCACCTCGGTGTCCGGCGGGGGCGGCCCGAACGAACGCCAGACCGCGCCCGGCGGGGGGACGAAGCCATACTGCGCGTCGTGGAACATCCGCAGCATCGTCCCGACGGTGACCAGCGCCTCCTCGGTCACCCAGTGCGGGGCCAGCGGATACTCGCCGCACTCCCCATCCAGATAGGAGAGGACCTCACGGCCCTTCTCGTCCATGCCGAGGGCGTGGGGCGAGCCGGTGAACCCGACCCGCTCCAGGTGCAGGAGGAGAGCGTGCACGGCGGGCGTCCACGGCCCCGCGTTGCGTCGGACCGTGTCGCCGATCCGGGAGACCGTAGAGACGTTTCCACCGTGCAGCGGTATCTCGCGCAGCGGCTCCTGCGTCACTCACGGCCTCCCAGACTTATGGTGCACACCCGCGAGCCTACGCGTCCCCGTCGACAAGAGCCTCGACGAAGGCCTTCGGCTCGAACGGGGCGAGGTCGTCCGGCCCCTCGCCGAGGCCGACCAACTTGACCGGGATCCCGAGTTTGCGCTGCACCGCGATGACGATGCCGCCCTTGGCCGTGCCATCCAGCTTGGTCAGCACCACACCCGTGACATCCACCACCTCGGTGAACACCCGGGCCTGCTCCAGACCGTTCTGCCCGGTGGTCGCGTCGAGCACGAGCAGGGTCTCGTCGACCGGGCCGTGCTTCTCCACCACCCGCTTGACCTTGCCCAGCTCGTCCATCAGGCCGACCTTGTTCTGCAGGCGGCCGGCGGTGTCGATCAGCACGGTGTCCACACCCGTGTCGATACCCCGTTTCACCGCGTCGAACGCCACGCTGGCCGGGTCTCCCCCTTCCGGGCCACGGACGGTCTCGGCGCCGACCCGCTCACCCCAGGTCTGGATCTGGTCGGCCGCGGCGGCCCGGAACGTGTCGGCCGCCCCGAAGAGCACGGTGCCGCCGTCGCCGATCAGCACCCGGCCGATCTTGCCGCAGGT